>DATKND010000041.1:0-5243 GCA_035541475.1 Myxococcota bacterium
TGTTCACGACCAGCGTAGCGAGCGCCTCGCCCTCGATGTCCTCGGCCACGATCAGCAGCGGCTTGCCCTGGCGAGCCACCTGCTCGAGCAGCGGCAGCAGATCCTTCATCGAGCTGATCTTCTTCTCGTGGAGCAGGATCAACGGCTCCTCGAGCACCGCCTCCATGCGCTCCGGATCGGTCACGAAGTAGGGCGACACGTAGCCGCGGTCGAACTGCATACCCTCGACCACATCGAGCGTCGTCTCCATGGACTTGTTCTCTTCCACGGTGATGACGCCTTCCTTGCCGACCTTCGCCATCGCCTCGGCCAGGATGCGGCCGATCGTCTCGTCGCCGTTCGCGGAGATCGTTCCGACCTGGGTGATCTCCTCGGCGTCGCGCGTCGGCTTGGAGAGCTTGCCGAGCTCCTCCGACATCGCCGCGACGGCGCGCTCGATGCCGCGCTTCAGCTCCATCGGGTCGAGGCCCGCGGCGACGAGCTTGCTGCCCTCGCGGAAGATCGCCTGCGCGAGCACGGTGGCGGTGGTGGTGCCGTCGCCCGCGACGTCGGAGGTCTTGGACGCGACCTCCTTCACCATCTGCGCACCCATGTTCTCGAACTTGTCCTCGAGCTCGATCTCCTTCGCCACCGTGACACCATCCTTGGTCACGGTGGGGGAGCCCCAGCTCTTCTCGATCAGCACGTTGCGGCCACGCGGCCCGAGCGTGACGCGGACCGCGTTGGCCAGGCGGTCCACGCCACGGAGCATGCGCTCGCGGGCGTCCTGTGCGTAGTGGATTTCCTTGGCTGCCATGATTCGATGTCTCCCCTTGCTACTCGACGATGGCGAGCACGTCTTCCTCGCGCAGGATGACGCGGTCCTCGCCGTCGATCTTGATCTCGGTGCCCGCGTACTTCGCGAACATCACCGTGTCGCCCGTGCGCACGTCGAGCGGCACGAGCTCGCCCTTCTCGTCGCGCCGGCCCGGGCCGACCGCGAGGACGCGCCCCTGCTGGGGCTTCTCCTTGGCGGTGTCGGGGATGATGATCCCGCCCCGGGACTTCTGCTCCTCGTCGAGTCGCTGAACGAGCAGGCGATCGTGCAGCGGTCGGAACTTCGCCATCGATCTTTCTCCTCCGGCGCCGCGGTTCTGCCGGGCTCCGGTCCGAGGGTTTCCGGTTGGAGGCGCGCCCGGTTCGGATTCCGCGGCCGGGCGCACCGGCCGAGGCGCGGGTAGGTAATCAACCGGCGCGGACTGTCAAGCGAGCCGGGTCACGAAAATCGCCTCGGGATCCGGGTGCGCGCGTCGGGTATAAGGTCGCGGGGGTCCCGACGTGGCCGGCCAGGCATTCGCGACGAGAGCCCGGGCGGCCGGTCCGATCGGCCGCGTCGCCGGGCTGGCGATCTTCGCCGTCTTCGCGGCGGTCGCCCTCTTCGTGCTCGCCCCCGCCCGCCACGGGGAGTTCGTCTCGGACGACCTGCCGTATCTCCCCTACAACCCCTATGTCCAGGCTCTCTCGCTCGAGAACCTGCAGGCGATCCTCGACCCCGACGGCGAGCCGGCGGCCGATCACTTCAACTACGCGCCCGTTCACATGCTCGCGATGGCCCTCGAGTGGCGGCTCTTCGGCGACGACGTGGGCGGCTACCACGTCGCGCAGGCGCTCCTCCACGCGGCGGTCGCGTCGCTCGTCGCGGCCCTGCTCGCCGCGCGCGGCCTGCCGACCGCCGTGGCGGTCCTGGCCGGCGCCTTCTTCCTCGTCCACCCGGCCAACGTCGAGCCGAGCGCGTGGATCTCGCAGATCAAGACCACGGGCGCGCTGGCGCTGGCGCTCGGCGCGTTGCTGCTCCATCCGAAGCGACCCGCGTGGGCGCTCGGGCTCTTCGCGCTCTCGCTGCTGACGAAGGCGAGCGCAGCCTTCGCGTTGCCGATGGCCGCCGTCTTCACCTTGCTCGATCGCGACCCGCGCGGACCATGGCGCGCCCGCGCGCCGTGGCTCGTCGCATGGCTGCTGCTGCTCGCTCCCTACAGCTGGGCGGAGCTGCGCGTGCTCGGTCGCGCGCAGGCGGGCCACGGTCCGCTCCACCCCGACCCGTGGGTCGCAGCGCGCAGCGCCGTCGCGATCGCGGGTCGCTATCTCGTGATGGCGGCGACCGGATGGGGCGTCGCGCCGAGCCACGAGCCGCCTCCCGCCCTCTCGCCGGTCGACCCCTGGTGGCTCGCCGGCCTCACCGGGCTCGTCGCGATCTCGCTGCGCGCCGCCTTCACGTTGCGCGCGCGACGAGAGGAATCGGCCTGGTGGGTCGGCGCGGCCGCCGGCTATCTGCCCGTCGCGCAGCTCGGCATGACGTTCCTCACACCGATGGCCGATCGCTATCTCTACTTCGCGCTGCCCGGGCTGATCGGCGGCGTCGCGTTCGCCGCGCGCGACATGTGGAGCCGCCGCGGACCGTCATCCGCTGCGGCGCGACGCGCGGCCGCCGCGTGCGCCGCGCTCGCGCTCGCCGCGATCGGCGGTCTCGCGTGGCGAAGCCACGCGCAGGCCGGCGCCTGGCGCTCCGCGGCGACGCTCGCGCTGGCCTCCGCCGCTCGCTACCCGGAAGGACTGTCGGCACGGCTCCTCGCCGCGCAGCGCGCCGCACTGCGCGGCGACGCGCCCGCCACCGTCGCGGCGCTGCGCGCGGCCGTCGCGCGCGGCTACGACCGCTACGACGCGCTCGCGCAGGCGCCGATCTACGACGGCGTGCGCGCCGATCCCGCGTTCCAGCAGCTGCAGCGCGAGATGGCCGCGAGCTGGGTCGCGCTGAGCCGGACGCTCGCGCATCCGAGCCGCGCCGACCTGCTCGCGCGCGCCGACGCGTGTCGCGTGCTCGGCGACGACGAGTGCGTGCGCGCATCGCTTGAGGACGCCGCGCGCGCCGCCAAGCGCCCCTGAGCGCGGTTTCCTTCGCGACGCGTCTATGCTGTGCGCCCCGATGAACCCGCGGCTCCGCCAGACTGCGACGGGTGTCGGCTTCGCGCTCGCGGTGGCCCTCGCCGCGAGCCTGTGGGCCTGGCGCTTCCACGACCGCGGCATCGTAATGGCCGAGGAGGGTCAGATCCTCAGCGAGGCCGAGGCGATCCTCGACGGGCGCGTGCTCTATCGCGACATCGACGGCTTCGTCGCGCCGGGCGTCTGGTACCTCGGCGCGCTGATCCTGCGAGTCGCCGGGCCGGATCTGAACGCGACGCGCATCGCAATGGTCGTGCTCTTCGCGTTCACTGCGCTGGTGGTCTACGGGCTCTGTCAGCGGGTGACGTCGCGGCGTTTCGCGCTGCTGGCCGTCGCGCTCCTCTGCGTGCAGAAGGCGCTCGCCTTCCCCCTCGGCACCTTCCTCTTCTATACGGAGTTCGCGATCGCCTTCGCGCTTGCCAGCTCCTTCGCCCTGCTGCGCGCGGTGCAGCGCGGGAGCGCCCTCGCTTCCGCGTGCGCGGGGCTCTGCATCGCGCTCTGCATGCTCTTCAAGCAGAACATCGGGGGAGTGCTGCTGCTCGGCTGCCTCGTCTACTTGGCTGCGTTCGAGCGCCGCGCGAGCGTGATCGCACCGCTGCTGGCGGTGTCGGCGACCGCCGGCCTCGCGACGCTCGCAGCCTTCGGCGCGGTCGGCGCGCTGCCGGCACTCGTGCACAGCCTGGTCCTGACACCCTTCACGGGATTCGCGCCGAACTATTCGATCCCGTACCTGCGCGGTGTAGCGCTCTCCGGCGACTTCTCGCAGCTCTTCCTCTACTCGCCGGCGCTCTACGTGGAGGAGTTCCTGCTCGGCCCGGCAGCGGGGAGCCGCAAGCTCGTCGCCGTTCTCGTGCGCGGCCTCTCGGTCGGGGCCTACCTGACACCGCTGCTGCTCGCGCTGCTCTCGGCGCGCAACGCGATCGCCGGACGGCCCGACGCGCGGATCCGCAGCCTGCTCTGGATTCCGGCGCTCGCGACCTTCGCCAGCGCGTTCCCGCGCTCGGACTTCCCGCACGTCGCGCAGGCGCTGATCGGCTTCCTGCCGATCAGCCTCTACGAGCTGCGTTCGCTCGCGTTCTTGCCGCTCGTGCGCGCGGCCGGTGGCGCGGTCGTCGCGGCGCTCGTGCTGCTCGCGCTCGCCCTGGTCGCGCGCATGCCCCACGACCGGCGCTTCGAGCACCCCCGCGCGCGCCTGTGGCTGACGAGTGGCACGCTGGAGGTCCTCTCGGACGGGTTGCGCTGGATCCAGGACATCCCGCCGCAGGAGCGTCTCTCTGTGATCCCGACGGACGCGATGTACTACTTCCTGAGCGGGCGCCAGCCGCCGCTGCGCTCGTCCATCGTCCTGCCGCACCAGGTCGCGGCCGACGGCGGGCGCGCGCTCGCCGACTCGCTCGACCGGGAAGGCATCGACTGGGTGCTCTACAGCGAGATCCGGCTTCCCGGATTCCCGAAACTCGAGGAGTTCGCGCCCGCGCTCCGGCACGCGCTCGATGCGAAGTTCGAGCCGGTGCGCATGCGAGGCGAGCGCGACGGCGGCCCCATGCTGCTGCGCCGACGCCCGACGCGCTCGGGTGACGCCGGATGAGTGGCGCCCCCATCTCTCTCTCGCTGATCGTTCCCGCATTCGACGAGGGGCGACGCATCGGCGCGTCGCTCCGCCACATCAGCAGCTACCTGGAGGCGCGCACGCCGCTCTCGGAGATCGTGGTCGTCGACGACGGCAGCCGTGACCGCACCGCGGAGATCGTGCGCGAGCTCGCGCCCGGGCTCGGCGTTCCTGTCTGCCTGGCGCGCTATGCGCCGAATCGCGGGAAGGGTGCGGCGGTCAAGCTCGGCTTCGCGCTCGCGCGCGGCGATCGGATCGTGTTCATGGACGCCGACCTCTCGACGCCGATCGAGATGCTCGAGCCTCTGCTGTGCCAGCTCGACGCGGGCAGCGACGTGGTGATCGGCTCGCGCAAGATGCCCGGCGCCCACATCGCCGTGCGCCAGCCGTGGCTGCGAGAGACGCTCGGGAAGGTCTTCACCTGGCTGGTGCACTACTCGATCGCGCCGTTCTCGGACGTCACCTGCGGCTTCAAGGGCTTCCGGTCCGCGGCGGGGCGGGAAGTCTTCGCGCGGGCACGCGTCGAGCGCTGGAGCTTCGACGCCGAGATCCTGATGCTCGCGCGACGGCTCGGCTATCGGATCGCGGAGCTGCCGGTCCGCTGGGAGGATCGCGCGGCCAGCAAGGTGCGCCTGCGCCGCGACGTGATCGGCTCGCT
>DATKND010000042.1:0-18163 GCA_035541475.1 Myxococcota bacterium
TCAGCGCGCAGCCCGGCTTCTTCACGCGCGCGGAGCTGACGGAGGCCTACGCGAAGGCGAGCGGCCGCGACGTCGACGCGATCGATTTCTACCAGGTGCTCGCGCTCACCAAGCTCGCGGTGATCAGCGAGGGCATCTACAAGCGCTTCCAGCTCGGCAAGACGGTGGGCCCGGGCTTCGAGGACGTGCGCCGCGCCACGGAGCCCCTCGCCCGCCGCGCACTCGAGATCGCGAGCGCGTCGCCGTCCGCGCGGCTGCGGGGACGCTGATCGGCGTCGGATCGGCTGACCGCCGAGCGGGCAGTGCGCGCCCGGGAGCTGTGCAGCCGCGGGCCACGGGGCGCCCAGACGTGTCATCGCGGGCCGGCTCCCGGCTGGCACGCAGCTTGAATTCACCTTGGATCGCACCCTCGGTGGGGGCATTTCCCGGATGCATGTGGGCCTCCGCAGGCCCACGCGGACAACGACGCCCGATCGAGCGCGGAGGGCCCGCACTCGATCGGGCGCTCGTCCGTCCGCAGCAAGGAGGCCGACTCGAGAGTCGGCCGACGCGCAGCGAGGCGAAGCCGAGCGAAGGCCGGTTGCCCGAGCGCGAGCGGTTAGCGAGAGCGAAGGCCCGGCAGAACTAGGGGCCGCTCCCGAACCAGGCGCCCACGGCCGACGTACACGCCATCGCGATCGCGCCCCAGAAGGTCACGCGCGCCGCGCCGCGCACGACCGGCGCGCCGCCGAGCCGCGCAGCGGCCGCTCCGAGCGCGACGAGCAGCGCAATCGTGGCCGCCACGACGACCCGGCTCACGTGCTCGAACGGCACGAGGCGCACGAGCACGAGCGGCGGCGCGGCGCCCGTCGCGAAGGCCGCCATCGAGGCGAGCGCCGCCTGCACCGGGCGCGCGCGCGTCGCCTCCGAGAGGCCGATCTCGTCGCGCATGTGCGCGCCGAGCGCGTCGTGCTCCATCAGCTGACGGCTCACCTTGCGCGCGAGGTCGGTGCTGAGGCCGCGCGAGATGTAGATCGCGGTCAGCTCGGCCTGCTCGCGCTCGGGGTTGCGCGCGAGCTCGCGGCGCTCGAGCGCGAGGTCGGCGTCCTCCGCATCGGCCTGCGAGCTGACCGACACGTACTCGCCGGCCGCCATCGAGAAGGCGCCCGCGACCAGGCCCGCGACACCGGCGAGCAGCACCGGCTCGCGCGAGGTCGCGGCCGCCGCGACGCCGACCACCAGACTCGAGGTCGAGATCAGTCCGTCGTTCGCGCCGAGCACGGCGGCGCGCAGCCAGCCCGCGCGCTGCGTGCGGTGCAGCTCGTGATGGGCGGAGATCGGCCGGGCCGCCGACCGGAACTCCTTCGCGGTCACGCGCGGCCCGAGCTCGCCGGAGTCGCGCCGCGCGGACCGAAGCGCACGGCGGCGCGCTCGCGAGCGCGCGACGCCTCGATCTCGCGGTCGCGCGGCGACGCGGTGGTGACGAGCGAGTCGAGCAGCGCCTGCGAGACGGCCGCGACGCGCTCGACGGCCAGCTCGAACGCCGCCTCGTTCGCCTTCGAGGGCTTCGTGAAGCCCGAGAGCTTGCGCACGAACTGGAGCGACGCGGCGCGAACCTCGTCGCTCGTGGCCGGCGGATCGAAGTTGAAGAGCGTCTTGATGTTGCGACACATGGGAAGTCCTCTCGCGGCCGACGCGTTGCCGGGATTCCCGAGCCTAGGAGACGCTGCTATTTCCCGCCGAGCTCGCGCATCATGCGCCGGAAGTGCGCCGCCGGATCGAAGTAGACCGTCGTCGAATTCCCGGACTCGTCCTCGACGACGAGCGCGTCGAACCGGTTGTCCACGAACGACTGCTGCTTCACCGCGAGCCCGAAGGCGCGCAGCAAGGAGTACTCCTCGGGCAGCGAGATCACCACGAAGGCGGTCTCCTTCGCCTTCCCGTCACCCGAGTCGAGGATCGAATCCACCAGGCCGTGGAACCAGCGCTTCTGCTCGTCGGCATCGCGCTCGCGGCCGAGCTGCGCCAGCGACATCGCGGCGACGACGCGGGCATCGATGTCGACGGGGCAGCGCGCGAGCCAGGGAAGCGCGACGTCGAGCGCCTCCTGCCAGCGCGCGGCGTTGGCCGCGTCGACCATGGGGCGAAGGGGCCGATCGTCTTCGCACACCGCGCGGAAGTCGTCGCGGTCGCCGTACTCCGTGCGCACACGCGTGAAGTCGTCGAGGAAGACGGGGCCCGTGTCCGCGGACGGGGCCTGCGGCGCGGGCGGCTGCGAGGCCGCCTCCGGCACCGAGGCAGGCGGCGCCTGCGACGCGCACCCGAGCCCGGCCCAGAGCACGACGAACGCGACGAGGATTCCGGAGCGCAACCTCGTCTGTGTATCACGGATGCGGAGCCGCTGCCGGCGGCGTCAGCGCGCGATGCGGATCACCTGCACCGTGATGTTGTCCGGACCGCCGCGGGCGTTGGCGGCGTCGACGAGCGCACGCGCGGCCTCGCTCGGGCGGCGCTTCGCGCAGAGCGCCGCGATCTCGGCGTCGTCCACGACGCCGGAGAGCCCGTCGCTGCAGAGCACGAAGCAGTCGCCCGCGGACGAGTCGACCGGATCCACGTCGACGTCGAGGTCCCACTCGAAGCCGAGCGAGCGCAGCACCTCGTGCCGGCGCGGGTGCATCAGCGCTTCGTCCTCCGAGATGTGGCCGCGCCGCACGAGCTCCGCGACCACCGAGTGGTCGCGCGTCAGCTGCTCGATGCGGCCGCGGCGCACGCGGTAGGCGCGGCTGTCGCCGACGTTGGCGACACACAGGCTCTCTCCGGACGCGGCGAGCGCGACCGCGGTCGTGCCCATGCCCGCGAGCGCGGGATCCTGCTGCGCCGCCGCGAGCACCGCGCGGTTCGCGAGCGCGATCGCGCCGCGGAGCCGCTCGGACAGCGCGCCCTCGCCCTCCGCGAACGCCGCCTTCGCCGCGTCGACCGCGACCCGACTCGCGATCTCGCCGCCCGCGTGGCCGCCCATGCCGTCGGCCACGATCCAGAGTCGCGCGCCGTCCGCCGGCGACACCGCCATGCCACAGCAGTCCTGGTTGCTAGCGCGCTGGCGTCCGACGTCGCTGTGCTCGCCCCACTCGATCTCGAGCGACGCGCGGCTCACGACGCGCGCTCCTGGCGCGCGCGCGGCTCCGTCGGATCCGACAGGAAGCAGCGGCTCTCGCCGGTCGGCGTGGCGAAGGCGGCGGGCGGCTCGACGCGGCAGCGGTCGAAGACGCGCGGACAGCGCGTGTGGAAGCGGCAGCCGGGCGGCGGCGCGGCGGGCGACGGCACGTCGCCGCGCACGACCGCGGCGGCGCTGCGCCGCGCCGGATCGAGCGAGGGCACGGCCGCGAGCAGCGCCTGCGTGTAGGGGTGCTGCGGCGCGCGGAAGAGCTCCTCCGTCTCGCCCTGCTCGACGATCTGCCCGAGGTACATGACGGCCACCCGATCGGCGAGATAGCGCACCACGCCGAGATCGTGCGTGATGAAGAGATAGGTGAGACCGAGCTCCTGCTGGAGATCGCGCAGCAGGTTCAGCACCTGCGACTGGATCGAGACGTCGAGCGCCGAGGTCGCCTCGTCGCACACGAGCAGGCGCGGCTCGACCGCGAGCGCGCGCGCGATGCAGATGCGCTGGCGCTGGCCGCCCGAGAACTCGTGGGCGTAGCGGGCCATGTGGCGCGCGTCGATCTGCACGCGCGCGAGGAGCTGCGCGACGCGCTCGGTGCGCTCGGTCTCGTCCGCGCCGATCCCGTGAACCTGCATACCCTCGGCCACGAGGTCGCGCACGCGCATGCGCGGGTCGAGAGAGGCCATCGGGTCCTGGAACACGATCTGGAGTCGGCGGCGCAGCGGACGCAGCGCGGCGCGCGGGAGTGCCAGCAGGTCCTGGCCCTCGAAGACGACGCGGCCGGCCTGCGGCTCGACCAGCCGCAGCAGCGAGCGCCCGACCGTGGTCTTGCCGCAGCCCGACTCGCCGACCAGCGCGAGCGTACGCCCGGACTCGATCTCGAAGGAGACGTCGTCGACCGCGCGCACCCAGGCCGCCGGCCGCTGGAGGACACCCGCGCGCACCGGGAACCAGGTGCGGAGGCCCTCGACCTGCAGGATCGGCGCGACGTCCGCGCGTGTCGCGGCGGCGCTCACGACGCCTCTTCGTTCGCGACGGCGTGGCAGCGCGCGCGCTGTCCGGCGCGCAGCTCCGTCCAGCCCGGGTCGATGCGCGGGCACGGCTCGAAGGCGCGGGGACAGCGGGGATGGAAGCGACAGCCGGAAGGCCACGCGCCGGCAGAGGGCACGCTGCCGGGGATCTCGGTCAAGCGCGCGCCGCGCGGCGCGAGCGCCGGGATCGAGCGCAGCAGTCCCTGCGTGTAGGGATGGCGCGCGGCGCCGAGGACGAGCTCGCGGCTGCCCGTCTCGACGAGCTGACCCGCATACATCACCGCGACCCGGTCGGCGACCTCGTTCACGATGCCGAGGTCGTGCGTGATCAGCAGCAGCGCCATGCCGGAGTCGTGGCGGAGATCGCGCAGCAGGTCGAGGATCTGCGCCTGGATCGTCACGTCGAGCGCGGTGGTGGGCTCGTCGGCGATGAGCAACTTCGGCCGGGCGGCGAGCGCGATCGCGATCATCGCGCGCTGCTTCATGCCGCCCGAGAGCTGGTGCGGATAGGCGTCGATGCGCGCGTCCGGATCCGGGATGCCGACGCGCGCAAAGAGGTTCGCCGCGCGCCGGCGCGCCTCGCCCGCGCCGACGCGCTCGTGCAGGCGGATCGCCTCCACCACCTGCGCGCCGACGGTCAGCACCGGATTGAGGCTCGTCATCGGCTCCTGGAAGATCATCGCGGCCCCGCGACCGCGCAGGCTCCGCAGCGCGGGGATCGGCAGCGCGAGCACGTCCTGCCCCGCGATCTCGATGTGGCCCGCCTCGATGCGGCCGGGCTTCGGCACGAGCCGCAGGAGCGAGAGCGCCGTCATCGACTTGCCGCAGCCGGACTCGCCGACGAGCGCGAGCGCCTCGCCCGCGTCGATCGCGAGGTCGACGTGGTCGACGACCGCCGTGCGACCGGCGTCGCCGGGGAAGGTCACGACGAGGCCCTCGGCCTCGAGCACGCGCTCGCTCATGTGCGCTCACGCAGGGTGCGTGGATCGAGGATGTCGCGCACGGCGTCGCCGACGAGGTTCACGGCGAGGATCAGGCCGAAGAGCGCCGCCGACGCCGCGGCCAGGTTCCACCAGATGATCGGGTCGCGCGAGAGCTCGTCGCGCGCGCGGTCGATCATCTGCCCCCAGCTCCCGTCGATGCCGAGGCCGAGCCACGCGAGCACGGCCTCCGTGAGCACGAGGCCCGAGAACATCAGCACGAAGGTGATGACCACGAGGTGCATCAGATTCGGGACGACGTGGCGGACGACGATGCGGAGCTCCGAGACGCCGAGCGCGCGCGCCGCCTGCACGTAGTCGAGCTCGCGCAGCTTCAAGGTCTCGCCGCGCGCGAGCCGCGCGAAGGAGACCCAGCCCGTCACGCCGAGCGCGACGCACACCTGCACCGGCCCGCGGCCGAGCGCCATGATCAGCGCGATCAGCAGCAGGAGCCCGGGCATCGCGAAGAGCACCGAGATCAGGAACAACACGACGTCGTCGAGCCAACCGCCGCGGTAGCCCGCCGCGACGCCGAACAGGAGCGCGAGCGGGATCGCGATCAGACTCGTGAGCCCGCCGACCAGCAGCGCGACGCGCGCGCCGCGCAGCGCCTGGAGCAGCACGTCGCGGCCGAGGATGTCGGTGCCGAGCCAGTGCGCGCCGGGGTGGTGGAGCGGCTGGCCGCCGTAGAACTCGACGGAGGCGAGCGGCGCCGAGTAGCTCGCCTCGTGGAAGTCGGCCGGGAAGGCGCGCTCGAGCAGCGAGCGCGGCGCGCGCACGCCCGTGCCCTCGGCGTCGGTCCACGAGATCGCGTCGCAGAGGGCGACGGCGCCGTAGAGCGCGACGAAGGCGAGCGCGAGCGGACGGCGATGCCACAGCTCGCGCCCGGCCTCGCGCCACAGCGCGCTCTGCCGCAGGCGCCACGCGACGACCGCCGCGCCGAGCGCGAAGAGCGCGACCGCCCCGTTGACCCAGACGTGCAGCGGCAACGCGCCCCCTAGCCGAGCCGCACGCGCGGATCCGCGAGCGTGTAGGAGAAGTCGGTCGCGATCTGTCCCGCGACGAAGAGCAGCGAGTCGATGTACACCACGACGCGCAGGGTTGCGAAGTCGTTGGCGTTGATCGCGTCGACCGTGATCGAGCCGAGACCGGGGATGCCGAAGAACGACTCGAGCAGCAGGCTGCCGGTGAAGAGGAAGGGGATCGTCACCACCACGTTGGTGAGGATCGGGATCAGCGAGTTGCGGAGCACGTGGCGCCCCATGATGCGGCCCTCGCCGCAGCCCTTCGCGCGCGCGGTGCGCACGTAGTCCCGGCTGCTCTCCTCCACGAACACGGTGCGGTAGAAGCGCATGTCGGAGCCGATGCCCGAGACCAGGCCGACGATGACGGGCAACGCGAGGAAGCGGACCATCACCTCGGGCGAGTAGTCGAAGCCCGAGATGGGAAACCAGCGCAGCAGCTTCCCGAGCAGGAACTGCACGCCGATGATGTAGAGCAAGGTCGAGACGCTCATCGCGAGCACGGCGATCACCGTGCCCACGCGGTCGATGTAGGTGTCGCGGAAGAAGGCGACGAAGAGCGAGAGCGAGATGCCGAGCACGAGGCCCGACACGAAGAGCGGCAAGGTGAAGGCGAGGCTCGGCCCGGCGCCGCCGAGCAGTCGATCCGCGATCGGCGTGTCGTCGGCGTCGCTGTTGCCGAAGTCGAAGGTGAGCATGCGGCGGAAGTGCTCGGCGAGCATCGTGTCGCCGGGCGCCTCGGGGTTCCAGATGCGCGGCTTGTCGTAGCCGTGGTTCAGCTTCCACTGGTCGAGCACCGCCTGGGGCGCCTTCTCGCCGACGGCCTTGCGCGCGATGTCGTCGGGCGTCGCCAGCATGAAGAAGAGCAGGAACAGGAAGAGCAGCACGCCGAGCACGGTGACGATGCCCCACGCGAGCCGGCGCACGAGATAGGCGAGCATCAGGCGCGCTCCCGCCGCCAGGTCGCGATGCCGGGAAGCACGACCGCCACGGTCACGGCCGCGAGCGCGTAGGCCGGCCAGCGGATCGGCCGGTTCCAGGCGGCGCGCAGCTTGGCGCGGAGCGCCGGATCGACCTGCCGGTACTTGTCCACCGCGAATGCCATGCCGACCGGCTTCGGCGGCGCGACCCACGCCTGGTAGAGCGCGAAGCCCTCGCGGTGGAAGAGCGGAATCCACGGGCAGTCGCGCTCGAGGATCTCGCGCATCTCATCGATCAGGCGCAGTCGCTCCGGATCGTCGTCGCGCGCCTTCATCTGATCGAAGAGCGCGTCGTAGCGCGGGTCCTCGAAGTTCGCGGTGTTGGGCCCGCCGTTCTTCGTGCGCGCCATTCCGCTCCAGAGCAGGAAGAGGAAGTTCTCCGGGTCCGGATAGTCGGCGACCCAGCCGAACTGGAAGACCTGGAAGGCGCCGCGCCGCACCTTGTCCTGGAACTGGTTGTAGCTGGTGGCGGCGATCTGGACGTCGATCCCGAGGCGACGCCACTCGTCGACCCAGAACTGGAAGGTCAGCAGGCTGCGGGTGTCCGTCGCCGGTGTATCGAAGGTGAGCCGCAGCGGCTGACCCGTCTTCGAGTCGATGCCGCCCGGGTAGCCGGCTTCCGCGAGCAGCTCGGCGGCGCGCGCCGGGTCGACCTTCCGGTAGGGATTCCGGTAGTCGGGGTCGTAGCCGAAGATGCCGGGCGGCAGCGGGCTCTGCGCGGGGATGCCGCGTCCGTTCGTGAACAGGCGCTGGAACTCAGCGGTGTCGGCCACCAGGCTCATCGCCTGACGCAGCTTGCGACCGCGCTCGCCGGCCGGCGCGCCGACGACCGGGTCGTCCATGTTGAAGCCGATGTAGTAGATGTCGGCGCCGACAGCCTTCGCGAGCCGCATGCCCTGCGCGCTCATCTCGGGTGAGAGCGCGCCTTCGTGCACCATGCGGTCGAAGCTCTCCTGCGGGATGCCGGAGAGGTCGTAGTAGCCCTGGAGGAACTTCGTGAAGGCGGGGATGTCCTCCTTCTCGCGGCGGAACTCGATGCGCTCGAGGAGGGGCAACGGCTTTCCCACGCGCGCCGGGTCGAGGTAGCCCTCCGCGACGTCACCGGGCTCGCCGTCGGTCGGGTACACCGTTCCCGGAGCGCCGGGATGACGCGCGCCGTACCAGGAGGGATCGCGCTCCATCACGATGCGCGAGCGCTTCTCGTACTGCGTGAGCCGGAAGGGGCCCGTCCCGACCGGGTGCTCGGCGAAGAGCTCGTGGCCGTCGCGGCCGTCGTACCAGGCGACCGCCTCCCACGGCACGGGCGTGGTGAAGGGCATCGCGAGCCAGAAGCGGATCTGCGGGTAGGGCTCGTCGAGCACCAGCACGAGCTCGCTCGGCGACGCGACCTGCACGCCCGCGATGCCGCCGATCTCCGCGTACTGCCGGTCGATGCGCAGGGCGGCGAAGGACGCGTCGTCCGTTCGCCGCTTCACGAGCTTCTCGCCGAACTCGCGCATGCCGGAGATCTTGACCAGGGTCTCGAGCACCGGGCTCCCGACCGCGGGATCGCCGATGCGCGCGAAGGCGAACGCCACGTCGGACGCCGTGACGTCGCGCGTGCGCGAGCCCGGCGACGAGAGCTCGAAGCAGGGATCCTCCTGGAAGCGCAGGTCGGGCCGCAGGCGAAGCCGGTAGGCGACGCGCCCGTCCGGCTGCGGCTCCGCGCGCGGGATCTCCTCGAGCAGACCCGGCATCAAGGTGTACGGCCGCTTCAGGTAGTGGTACTGGAGCAAGGTGTCGTAGACGTTGCCGATCACCGAGTGGTCGACGACCGAGTAGGCGATCTGCGGGTCGAGCGTCTTCGGGGGATCGTCGAAGACGTTGTAGAAGATCGCGCGCGACGCGTCGGCGTCGGGATAGGGATCATTGCTGCAGGCCGACAGCGCGAGCGCGGCCGCGAGCGCGACCGCTCCCAGGCGACGCTTCATCCCCCCTCCGCGCCGGACCGGGCCGCGAGCCCGTCGAGGCGGAATATATCCGCCGGCAGCGAGGGGTTCAGCTCGACGTGGCTCAGCTGCAGCACGGCGCGCGCGTCGCCGGTGTCGATCGAGACGCGGTGCGCGAGCGACTCACCCGCGACGTCCGCGTAGTCGTCGAAGCGCGCGGTCCAGGCGCCGCGATCGGGATCGCGCGCGACCCACTCGCGCAGCTTGCCCTCCGCGTCGAACTCGAGCGCGCGGCTCGCGCCCTCGTCTCCTCCGAGCTCGACCCGCACGCCGCCTTCGCCCACCGCGTACGCCGCGCGCACCGGGAGATCGGGGCCGAGTCGCGGCCCGCCGAGCACGACCGCCACCACCTCGTCGGGCTGGAGCGAGAGCCGCGCGACGCGCCAGAGCACGTCGTCCGTCAGCGGGCCCTGGTCGAAGCGTCGCGATCCGGTGTCGAAGAACGCGTACTGCCGGCCGTCGATCGCGAGCACCGCGAGCGTCGCGCCTAGCATGCCCTGCACCTCGATCCGCAGGCTCGCCGGCCGCTCGAGCCAGAGGCTCTGGCGGGAGCGCAGGTGCAGCGGCTGCGGGGAGTCCGCGTCGACCGCGAGGCGCGCGTCGCCTCGCAGACCCTCGCGCCGGCCGGCCTGCTCCGCGAAGGCCGCGAGCAGCGCGGCCGGGCGCGGGTCATCGCGCGGCAGCGGCACCGCCACCGGTCCGGCGCAGGCGGCAAGCGCGAGCAGCGCGGCGACGGCGAGCCCGCGCGCGCGACTCACTGGAGCTCGCGGCGCAGACTCTCGAGCTTCTCGTGCAGGTGAGGCTGCTCGTCGTCGCGCGGCCCCTGCTGCACCGACTCTTCGAACATCTCGAGCGCGCGCTTGCGCTCGCCTCGCAGCAGATAGGTGTCGCCGAGGTGCTCGGAGATCACCGGGTCGCCGCCGGTCAGCTCGTCCGCGCGCTCGAGCTCGGCGAGCGCGCGCTCGATCCAGGTCTGCGCCGCGTCCATCTTGCCCGACTGCACGAGCGGGCGCGCGCGCATGTAGTAGACCCAGCCGAGGCTGTCGACGATGAAGCCGTCCTCGGGGCGCAGCTCGATCGCGCGCTGGATCATCTTCTCCGCCTCGTCGAGGTTCTCGCCGCGCTCGGCCCAGGTGTAGCCGATGAAGTTCAGCGCGCTGGCGTTGTCCGGGTTCAGCGCGAGCGCCTTGCGCATCGCCTCGATCGCGCGGTCGTTCTCCTTGGCCTCTCCGTAGATGACGCCGAGGTTGTAGTGGAGCTCGTCGTTGTCGGGCTCGGCGTCGATCAGGCTCTGCACGTACTTGACCGCGCCGTCGAGGTCGCCGGCCTTGGCCTGGAGCGTCGCCGCGTAGAGCTCGAGCGCGCGCGACGGCTCCACCGCCATGGCGCGCGCCACGGCGGCCTTGGCCTGGTCGTATTGGCCGCGCCGCTCGTAGATCGAGGCGATCTGCGTCTGCGCCTCGGCGTAGTGCTCGTGATCGGACGGCACGGAGGCGAAGGCGGCGAGCGCCTCGTCGTCGTTGCCGATGCGGCGGTCGGCCACGCCGAGGAAGAAGGCGATCTCCGACTCGTCGGGATTGGCCGCGAGCGCGCGCTGGAAGCGCGCCGCCGCCTCGGGGAAGCGGCGCGCCTCGTAGTAGAGGAAGCCGAGCCGCAGCGACACGCGCTCGTCGCCCGGGTAGCGCTGCTCGACGCGCTCGAGCGTGCCTATCGCGCCCTCGAGGTCGTCGTCGGCCATCTGCGCCTCGGCCAGCGCGAGCAGGGTCGAATGGTCGTCGGGATTCTTGTCGAGGATCTCGCGATAGAGCGCGATCTCGCCGTCGTGGTCGCCGCGTTCGCGCATCGAGCGCGCGAGCGCGCCGTACAGCCGCATGTCGTCGGGCCGCAACTTGATCGCGTCGCGCAGCGCCTTCTCCGCGAGCTCGGGCTTGCCGAGGCGCGCATAGGCGTTGGCGCGCGCGATGTACGCGCGCAGCGGGTCGGACTCGTGCGCCAGCAGCCAGTCGGCCATCGCGAGGGCGTCCTCGCCGCGGCCGGCCTCGATGTAGACCTCGTGCAGCGCGTAGGCCGCGTTCGTGTCCTTCGGCGCGCCGTTCTCGTCGAGCAGCAGCGCCTCGATCGCGGGGATGTCGCGCTTGATCCGGAGCAGCTGCACCAGCAGGTGACGGCCGTCCTCGTTGGTCGGGTCGAGCTCGTAGGCGCGGCGCGCGTGGACGAGCGCGTCGTCGAGCCGCGACGAGCGCGCGAGCGCGTCGGCGAGCACGCGCTGGAGATAGGCGGAGGAGTCGTCCTTCGCGACGGCGCGCTCGAGCGCCGCGAGCGCCTCGGGCGCGCGCCCCTCGCTCGCGTGCTGCTGCGCGACGAGCACGTCGTACTCGGGCGGCGCGTCGGGCCGGATCTCTTCGCCGAGGTCCTTCGGGCCCGAGCCCGAGGCGCAGCCCACGAGCAGCGCGAGCGCGAGCAATCCCGCGCGCCCTGCGCGCCACGGGGCCGCTTCACTGGATCGGCACGCCAACGTCGTCATCGCCTGGATCGACGCCCTCGCAGATCGTCCAGAGAGTCGCCTAGGCGCCCGAGGCAGGCGACAGGTAGCCCTTCGCCTCCAGGTATCCGACCACCTGGGCCACGCTCTCTTCGACCGTCTGCCGATCGGTATGAACCACGAGCTCGGGCCGCTCCGGCGCCTCGTACGGGGCGGAGATCCCCGTGAACTCGGGGATCTGTCCGGCACGGGCCTTCTTGTACAGACCCTTCACGTCGCGCCCCTCGCACGTATCGAGCGGCGCGGAGACGTAGACCTCGATGAAGTCGCCGTCGCGCATCAGTGCGCGCACCGCGTCGCGATCGGAGCGGTAGGGCGAGATGAAGGAGGTGAAGACGAGAAGTCCCGCATCGGCCATCAGCTTCGCGACCTCTCCGATGCGGCGGATGTTCTCGGTGCGGTCCTCGGGCGAGAAGCCCAGGTTCTTGTTGAGCCCGTGGCGGATGTTGTCGCCGTCGAGCACGTAGGCGGCGTGACCGCGGTCGACGAGCGCGCGCTCGGCCGCGACCGCGATGGTCGACTTGCCCGAGCCCGAGAGACCCGTCAGCCAGATCGTGGCGCCGCGCTGCTGCATCAGCATCTCGCGCTCGGCGCGCGCGACGTTGCCGGCGTGCCAGGTGATGTTCGTGGCGGTCTGCTGGCCCATGATCCTCTCGTCGGCTCTCGTCCGAAGGGGTGGGAGACTAGCGCGCGTCAGGCGACGCCGGCCCGGCGCGCCTGCCGCAAGAGGCCGACTTCCTCGATCACCCGCCCGGCCGCCGTCTCGATCTCCTCGGCGGTCGTGCCGCGGCCGAGGCCGAAGCGGACGGACGAGCGCGCGAGCGCCGGATCGAGCCCGATCGCGCGCAGCACGTGGCTCGGCTCGCCGCGCGCCGAGGCGCAGGCCGAGCCGGTCGAGAGCGCGACGTCGCGCAGCGCCACGAGCAGCGCGTCGGCGGGCGCGCCGGGGATCGCGACGTTGAGGTTGCCGGGCAGCCGAAGCATGGCGTGGCCGTTGCGGCGCGCGTCGACGACCTCGAGCCGCTCGAGCAGGCGATCGCGCAGCGCGGCGAGTCGAGCGGCCTCGCTCTCGCGCTCCGCGAGGCAGAGCTCGAGCGCGCGGGCGAAGCCGACGCAGAGCGGCACGGGCAAGGTGCCGGAGCGCAACCCTCGCTCGTGTCCTCCGCCGTGCAAGAGCGGCGCGATCGCGATGCGCGGCCGCCGCTCGCGCAGATAGAGCGCGCCGACGCCCTTCGGACCGTAGCACTTGTGCGCGCACATCGAGAGCAGATCGACGTGCGCTCGCTCGACGTCGACCGGCACCTTGCCGACGGCCTGAGCCGCGTCGGTGTGGAACGGGACGCCGCGCTCCCGGCAGATCGCGCCGATCTCCTCCATCGGCTCGAGCACGCCGATCTCGCTGTTGGCCGCCATCACCGAGACGAGCGCGGTGCGCGGCGTGATCGCGCGCGCGACGTCGTCGGGATCGACGAGGCCGCCACCGTCGACCGGCAGCTCGGTCACGCGCACGCCCTCGTTTGCTAGCGCGCGGCAGGCGTCGAGCACGGCCGGATGCTCGATCGCGCTCGTGACGACGTGGTCGCGCGCCGGCATCGCGGCGCGCACGACGCCCGCGATCGCGAGGTTGTCGCTCTCCGTGGTGCCGCTCGTGAAGACGATCTCGCGCGCGTCGCGTGCCCCGATCGCGCGCGCGAGGCGCTCGCGCGCGTCCTCGACGGCCGCCTCCGCGCGCCAGCCGTAGGAGTGCGTCGCGCTCGAGGCGTTGCCGAACTCGTCGCTCCAGTACGGCGCCATCGCCTCCACCACGCGCGGGTCGCAGGGCGTGGTGGCGTGGTGGTCGAGATAGATGGGCCGCTTCATGCGAGGCCCCGGTGCACGGACGCTAGGCGTTGAACGATTCGCCGCAGCCGCAGGTCGACGTCGCGTTCGGGTTCTGCATCTTGAAGCCCGACTCCTGGAGCGTGTCGACGAAGTCGAGCGTCGTGCCGGTGAGGTAGAGCGCGCTCTTCTCGTCGACGATCACGCGCACGCCGCCGATCTCGAGCTGGTGGTCGCGCGGACCGACCTGGTCGTCGAAGGCGAGCTCGTAGCGCAGGCCCGAGCAGCCGCCGCCGACCACCTTGAGGCGCAGGCCGTGCGTGGCGCGCTTGCCTTCCTTGTCGAGCAGCTCGCCGATGCGCTTCGCCGCGGGCTCGGTGACTTCGATCAGGGACATACTGGACTCCGAGGTACTGGATTGGCGGAGAGTAGAGCGGGGCCTCGATGCGTCAACCGAGATCGTCCAGCGCGGGCAGGAGAAGGAGGAAGATCTCACGATTCCCCTTGGGGCCGGCAAGCCGGCTGTCGACCTGGCCGGCCACGCGGTAGCCGAGCGCTTCCGCACAGGCCGCCACCTGCCGCACCGCCTCGGCGCGAAGCCGATCGTCGCGCACGACGCCGCCCTTCCCGACCTGCTCGCGCCCGACCTCGAACTGCGGCTTCACCAAAGCGAGCAGCTCGGCGCGCGGCGCGAGGGCGGCGAGGCGCGGCAGCACGAGCCGCAGCGAGATGAAGGAGACGTCCACGGTCACGAAGTCGGGCACGAAGGGAAGCTCCGACGCCTCGAGCTCGCGCGCGTTCACGCGCTCGCGCACGTGGACGCGAGGATCGTTGCGCAGCGAGAGCGCGATCTGGCCGTAGCCGACGTCGAGCGCCACGACCTCCGATGCGCCCGCCTGGAGCAGGCAATCGGTGAAGCCCCCCGTCGAGGCGCCGACGTCGAGACAGCGCCGACCGCGTACATCGATGCCGAGATCGGCGAGCGCGCCCGCGAGCTTCTCGCCACCGCGCGAGACGTGGCGCTTAGACTCGCGCACGCGCACCGACGACTCCGGCGCGACGCGCGCGCCGGGCTTCTCGGCGGGCTCGTCGTCGACGAGCACCTGACCCGCGAGCACGAGCGCCGCCGCGCGCGTGCGCGTCTCGGCCAGCCCCTCGCGCACGAGCCGCGCGTCGAGCCGTTCGGGCTTCGAGCGCCCAGGACGTTGCATACCGGGTCGCTCCTCTGATCTTCGCTCGCCCACCCGTGCGATTTCCGCTCGGCTTCGCCTCGAGGCGCGCCGGACGGCTTGCCCTCGCTACGCGCGCCGGCTCCGCCGGCGCTTGCTTCGTCAGCTCACGCGACCCTCGAGCAGCTCCTGCGCCGCGCGCTCGATGCCGGCGGGGTCGAGGCCGAAGACCGCGCGCTGCGCGCCGGGATCGCCGTGCTCGACCACGCGGTCGGGCACGCCGAGGCAGCGCGTCGGCAACCGCACGCCGGCCGCGGCGAGCGCCTCGAGCACGGCCGCGCCGAAGCCGCCGCGCAAGGTGTGCTCCTCGACGCTGACGAGCGCGCGGCAGCGGCGCGCGAGCGCGGTGATCGACTCGGCGTCGAGCGGCTTCGCGAAGCGCGCGTTCAGCACCGCGGCGCGGATGCCCTGCTCGGCCAGGCGATCCGCGGCGTCCATCGCCGGGTGCACCATGCTGCCGAGCGCGACGAGCGCCACGTCGTTCCCGTCGCGGAGCAGCTCTGCGCGTCCGAGCGGCAGCGCCTTGATCTCCGGATCGAGCGGCACGCCGACGCCGTTCCCGCGCGGGTAGCGCAGCGCCGCGGGCCCCGGGTACTCGACCGCGGTCCGCAGCATGTGCTGGAGCTCGTTCTCGTCCTTCGGCGCCATCACCACCATGTTGGGCAGCGCGCGCAGGTACGCGAGATCGTAGAGACCCTGGTGCGTCGCGCCGTCGGCACCGACGAGACCCGCGCGGTCGAGCGCAAAGGTCACGTCGAGATTCTGGAGACAGACGTCGTGCACGACCTGGTCGTACGCGCGCTGGAGAAAGGTCGAGTAGATCGCCGGCACGGGCTTCATGCCCTCGCTGGCGAGCCCCGCGGCGAAGGTCACGGCATGCTGCTCGGCGATGCCGACGTCGTAGAAGCGATCCGGAAAGACCCTCGCGAAGCGGTCGAGCCCGGTGCCGTCGGCCATCGCGGCGGTGATCGCGACGATGCGCTCGTCCTCGCGCGCGAGCCGGATCAGCGCGTCGGCGAAGACGTCCTGGTACTTCGGCGGCCCGGGCTTCGTCGGCTTGAAGTCGCCTGTCTGCACCTCGAAGGCACCGACGCCGTGGTAGCGGAAGGGATCGGCCTCGGCGGGCGCGTAGCCGTGACCCTTCGCGGTGACGGCGTGCACGAGCACGGGGCCTTCGCCGCCGGCCAGCATCTGCTTCACGTTCTCGAACGTCTCGAGCACGACGTCGATGCGGTGGCCCTCGATCGGCCCCACGTAGCGGAAGTTCAGCGCCTCGAAGAGGAGGCCCGGCGAGAAGAAGACCTTGACCGACTCCTCCGCCTTGTGCGCCCAGTGGAGCGCGTCGGCCGGGAGGCTCCGCAGGATCTCGCGCGCCCAGCCCTTCATGCGCCGCACGGACGGCGCCGACAGCTTGCGCGACAGGAACGACGAGAGCGCGCCGACGTTCGGCGAGATCGACATCTCGTTGTCGTTCAGCACCACCACGAGGTTTCGCTGCTGGAGGTCGCCGGCGTGGTTCAGCGCCTCGAAGGCCATGCCGGCCGTCATGCCGCCGTCGCCGATCAGCGCGATCGCGACCTCCGCGCGGCCCTGATGCTGCATCGCGCGCGCCATGCCGAGCGCGGCCGACACCGACGTGCCGGCGTGCCCCGCGCCGAAGGCGTCGTAGGGCGACTCCGCGCGGCGCAGGAACTTCGCGATGCCGCCCTCCTTGCCGATCGAAGGGAACGCCTCGCGCCGCCCGGTCAGGAGCTTGTGCGCGTAGCCCTGGTGGCCGACGTCGAGGACGAGCCGGTCGCGCGGCGTGTCGAAGACCGCGTGGATCGCCGTGATCAGCTCGACCGCGCCGAGGCTCGACGCCAGGTGGCCGCCGGTGCGCGACACGTTCTCGATGATCACCTCGCGCAGCTCCGCGGCGACCTGCGCGATCTGGTCGCGCGAGAGCCGGCGCAGGCCTTCCGGGGAGGCGATCCGGTCGAGCAGACGCGCGGGACTCACTCGCTCCTCCACACGCAAAGTTTCGCGAGCGCCCGCAGTGGATCGGCAGGCGGGCCGAAGGGCTCGAGCGCCGCGAGCGCCTCGTCGTGGAGCGCCTCGGCGCGCTCGCGCGCGCCCGCGGCGCCTGCGACACGCACGTAGGAGCAGGCGTCGTCCTCGTCCTGATCGAGCGCGTCGTCGGCGATCTGGAAGGCGACGCCGAGCCGCTCGGCGAAGTCGCGCAGGCGGCGGAGCGTCGCGGTGTCGGCGCCTCCGAGCCGGGCTCCGCCGACGACGGCGGCCACGAAGAGCGCCGCGGTCTTGCGCGCGTGCACCGACTCGACACTCTTCGCGTCGGCCGAGGCCGGGTCGAAGTCGAGATCGTCGACCTGACCGCCGACCAGCCCGCGCGCGCCCGCGGCGCGCGCGAGCTCGCGTGCGGCCTCGCGCGCGGCCGCCGCATCGAGAACCGGCGCGGCGAGCAGCGCCTCGAAGGCCAGCGCCTGCAAGGCGTCGCCCGCGAGCACCGCGCGCGCCTCGCCGTGAGCCACGTGCACCGTCGGCTTGCCGCGCCGCAGCTCGTCGTCGTCCATGCACGGGAGATCGTCGTGGATCAGCGAGTAGGTATGGACGAGCTCGACCGCGACGGCCATCGGCAGCGCGGCGCGCGCATCCGCGCCGACCGCTTCGGCCGCCGCCAACGCGAGCGCCGGGCGAAGTCGCTTGCCGCCCGGGAACACCAGATGGCGCATCGCGCGCGCGAGCGGCTCCGGCCACGCGCCGCGGGCCGGCAGCGCGGCCTCGAGCGCCTGCTCGACCTGCGGCAGGCGCAGGGCCAGCCAGGCGCCGAGCGGCGACTCAGCCATCGACGTCCGGCTCGAAGCGGGCGCGCGCGCTACCCGCTCCGTTCTGCACCAGCGTCTCGAGCCGGCGCTCCGCGCGCTCGAGCTCCTCCGCGCAGCGTCGCGACAGCGCGACGCCCTGCTCGAACGTGGCGAGCGCCTGCTCCAAGGTGAGCGACCCGTCCTCGAGCTCGCCGACGAGCTCTTCGAGTCGCTGCAGCGCCGCTTCGAAGGGGAGCGCCGACTCCCCTCGCGGCGCCTCCGCGTCGGCGTCGTGGGGCCGCCTGGACATCGCCGCGCAATCTACCGGTCGTGCTCGGGGTCGGCCACGGGTCGCGACGCGCGCACCTCCGCTTCGAGCGTCGCGTGCGCGACGCGCAGCACGACGGACTCGCCGGGCGGCGCGTCGGAGACCTCGCGCACGAGCGCGCCATCGCGCGCGCGCCGCACCAGCGCGTAGCCGCGCGCGAGCACGCCGAGCGGCGAGAGCGACTCCAGCCGTCCGGCCTGCGTCGCGAGTCGCCCGCGCGCGTCCGCGACGAGTCCCCGTGCGAGGCGCTCGAGGGCGCGCGACGCCGCGGCGTGACGCTCGCGCGCGATGCCCATGCGCGC
>DATKND010000043.1:0-6756 GCA_035541475.1 Myxococcota bacterium
GGGGGGGGGGTCGCGACCCTCTTTCCGTGCCGCTAGTCGACCGCTTTGCGCGTGGCATCGGCGGCGTCGTGGGCTGCTTTGCCGGTCGCATCGAGAGCTTTGCCGGCCTCCTCGGTCGCCGCGTCGGCCGCATCGTGGGCGGCCTCACCGGCCGTGGCAGCCGCCTCCGCCGCGGCGTTGGCCGCCTTGTCGGCGGCGGCGTTGGCGCCCTCGACGGCCGCGTGGGCCGCGTCGCCGGCCGCCTCGGCGGCGTTGTCGGCCGCCTTGCGCGCGGAGTCGGCTGCGCTTGCCGCGGCCTCGTGCGCCGCCGCGGCATTCTTGGCCGCGCGGTCCGCGAGGCTCGCGTCGTTGTGGCGAGAGCAGCCCACCCCGAGAGCCAGCGCGAATACGAGCCCGAGCCCGATCTGAAGAGAACCCTTCATCACCTCTCCTCCCCTGTGACCTCGCTCGGGAGCAGCGTCCCCGCGAGGCGGACCCAGTGTGCACCGGCAGGAGGGCGGCGTCACGCGCCGCGCGCGGTCTCGCCGAGCGCCCCGACGTCGATGCGGTAGAGCGCGGCGACGTTGCCGCCGAGCACCGCGTCGGACTGGGCCACGTCGAGATCCGCCTTGTGCTCGGCCAGCATCTGCTGCGACCACGGCCAGGTCGAGTCGCTGTGGGGGAAGTCGTTCGCCCACATGAGGCGCTGCCAGTTCATCAGGTCGGCCGTCTTGAACGCCACCCAGTCGTCCTGGAAGGTCGTGTAGATGCAGTCGTGGAAGTACTCGGACGGGAGCCGCGAGAGCTTCTGACCGGCCGGCAGCCAGTAGCGATGGCGTTTGTAGGCGTGATCCATCCGGTACATGTAGTGAGGCACCCAGCCGGCGTCGGCCTCCGCGCACACGATGCGCAGGTCCGGGTGGCGCTCGAAGACGCCACCGAGGACCAGGGTGCCCATGATGTCCTGACACCCGCGCATGATCGACAGGAAGCCGTTCATCTTCGGGCCGCGCGCCGCGTGCCGGAAGGCGTAGTTGCGATCGGTCAGGATGTGGAACGAGAGCGGCAGCCCCAGCTCGATGGCGGCTTCCCAGAACGCGTCGTAGATCGGCGAGTCGTAGTCCTCCTGCGCCGGATTGCCGGGCATCATCACGCCGCGCAGTCCGAGCGCGGCGATCGCGCGCAGCTCCTCGATGCCGTCCTCGGGTGAGCGCATCGCAGTCTGTCCGCAGCCGAAGAGCCGATCCGGATGCGTGCCGCAGAACTCCGCGAGCCAGCGGTTGTAGGCCGCGAAACACGCGTGCTTGTAGTCGAAGTCCCGGTGGTTGCAGAGCGCCATGCCGACGGTCGGGTAGATGATCTCGGCACGGACGCCGTCGCGATCCTGGTCGGCCATGCGGGCTTCGGGGTCCCAGCCCCCGCGGTGCATCTCGTCGAAGCGCACGCCGAGCAGCCGGATCTCCTCCGGCTTCTTGCCCGCCGCGGCGACGAGTCCCATCGGCACCGGTGTCTCCATGCCGTCGACGAAGAAGGCGTCGCCGAGCTTCTCGTGGAAGCGCATGCGCGGCGCCCGGTCGCGCCACTTCGCCTCGATGTGGTCGACGTACGTACCGGCGGGCTCGGTGATGTGCGAGTCGGCGGAGATGATCGGATGGCTCATGCGGATCCCCCTCGCAGCACGCGGCCCGGCAACGGGCCTTCGGGATCGACGACGTCGCGGCCGTCGATGCGGATCGGAACCCCGGCGACGATCACCGCGCGGATGCCGGTCGCGTCGGAGACGAGGCGATCGGCTCCGGCCGGGAAGTCGCGCACGCGCCGCAGCGGTCCGGCGCCGACGGTGGCGGGATCGAAGACGGTCACATCGGCCGCGAGGCCCGGCGCGAGGCGGCCGCGCTCGCGCAGGCCGAAGTGGTCGGCGGTCGACGAAGTCAGGCGGCGCACGCCTTCTTCCAAGGTGAGCGCGCCCTGCTCGCGCACCCAGTGGCCGAGCAGGTGGGTCGGCGCGCAGGCGTCGCAGAGCTGGCTCGCGTGGGCGCCGGCGTCGGAGAGCCCGAGCACCGTGCCCGGATGGCGCAGCAGCGCGGCGACCTCCGCCTCGTCGTGGTTCGCCACGGGCATGCGGAAGCGCGCCTCGAGATCGGTCGCGAGGCCGAGGTCGAGCGCGAGATCCGCCGGGTGCATGCCGCGCTCGCGCGCGACGTCGACGAGCTTGCGCTCGGAGAGCCCGGGCTGTCCCGGCACTTCGACGATCCGCAGGTCGCTCCAGCGACCGGAGAGCACGCCCTGCTCGCTGCGCTCGCGGAAGGCCGCGCGGAAGCCCGGATCGGCGTAGATGCGCTTGCGGCCTTCGAGGTCGGCGGCGCTGACCGGCTGGAACATCGGCAGGCTCTCGAACGGGAAGGGCGCCTTCCACTGGAACTCCACCACGAGCGGCCGACACGAGACCTGCGGCACGACGGCGACGCCGTCGGCCTGCAGCTTCTCCGTCTCCTCGAGCGCGCGGCGGTGTCCGTCGGCGCCGAAGAGTCCCTGGAGGAGCGCGGTCCACGACACCGTGCGCCCGATGCGGCGCTGGATCTCGGCGAGCTCGCGCAGGAAGAGATCCCGGCCGACGGTCGCCTGGAAGACGCCGCGACCGGCCTCGGCGAGGCAGTCCGCGAGCGCGTGCACCTCGGAGAGCGACGCCGCGCGCGAGGGCACCGGGCGGCCCGCGTAGCCGACGTGCGTCGGCGCTTTCGAGGTCGCGAAGCCGAGCGCGCCAGCGGCGAGCGCATCGCGCACCAGGCGCTGCATCGCGGCGATCTCGCCGGGTGTGGCCTCGCGCTCCGTCGCCTCCTCGCCCATCGCGTACAGACGCACCGGTGTGTGGCCGACGAGCGCGCCCACGTGGATCGCCGTGCCGCGCGTCTCGATCGCGTCGAGGTATTCGGCGAAGCTCTCGAAGGGCCAGTCCGTGCCGACCCCCGCGCGCAGCGCGGCGAGCGACATCCCCTCGACGCTCTCGAGCGTGCGCAGGATCAGGTCGCGGTGCTCGGGCCGCGTCGGCGCGATGCCGAAGCCGCAGTTGCCCATCACGACGGTCGTCACGCCGTGCCAGGGCGAGATGCTGAGCATGCGGTCCCAGAAGACCTGCGCGTCGTAGTGGGTGTGGATGTCGACGAAGCCGGGCGACACCACGCAGCCGTTGGCGTCGAGCGTCCGGCGGGCGCTGCCCTTCACGGGACCGAGCTCCGCGATGCGGCCGCCGCGGATCGCGAGGTCGCCCGCGCGCGCCGGGGCACCGGTGCCGTCCACCAAGGCGCCGCCGCGAATGACGAGGTCGAAGGGTTCGCTCATGGGACCTCCGCCGGGTGGCGCGCGGTCGCACGGGCCGGACGCCACCGAGCATCATACGCGTCCGGCGAGCACGAGACTCCTACTGTTTGACCGCGGGCTTGGCGGCCTGCTCCTCGAGCAGCGCGTGCACGGCCGCGAGCTCCTGCGCACGCTCGGGGTTGCGGACCTCGCGCTGCGAGAGCTGGAGCGCATTCAGGCCCTCGTCGGTCTCGATCGTCAGACTCGCGCCGTGCGCCAGCAGGACGCGCGCGACCTCGAGCTTCCCGAGGCCGGCGGCGATGTGGAGCGGCGTCACGCCGGTGGCCTTCGCCTTCATGTCGACCTTCGCGCCGCGCGAGAGCAGGAACTCGGCCATCGTCGGGTTGTTCTGCTGCGTAGCCACGTGGAGCGGGGTCAGCCCGTTCGTCGCGGTCGCGTCGATGCTCGCGCCGCGCGCGAGCAGCAGCTCGACCACGGGTCGCTGATTGGCCTGCACGGCGAGATGGATCGGCTGCCAGCCGTTGTTGCGCCTCGGCTCGTCGACCTTCGCCCCCTTGTCGAGCAGCCGCTTCACCAAGGTCACGTCGCCCGTCCGGACCGCGAAGTGGATCGGCTCCCACGTGCGGAAGCCGGGGCCGGTCACCTCGGCGCCGGCGTCGATCAGCGCGAGCGCGACGGCGACGTGACCCTCGCGCGTCGCGATGTGGAGCGGGGTCATGTTGCCCTCGCTCTTCGGGCTGCGCGCTGCGCCCTTCTTCAGCAACAGCTTCACGAAGTCGAGGCGGTTGTCGAGTGCGGCGACGTGCAAGGGTGTCATCCCCTGGTCGTCGGCGGCGTCGACCTTGGCGCCGGCGTCGAGCAGCGCCACCGCGACCGGCATCGATCCCATGTGGACCGCGGCGTGGAGCGCGGTGAGCCGCTGCTTCGGGCTCGTCTCGTTCACGTCCTTGCCGGCCGCGAGCAGGCTCTTCACGGCGGCGAGATCGCCGTTCGCCGCGGCCTGCATGAGCGGCGTGGACCAGCGCGGTCGCCAGGCGACACCGGTCTGTGCATCGTCGCGCTGCCAGCGGGCGCTCGCGCGCTCGCGACCGCGGTTCTTGCCGAAGGCTGGCGCCGCCTCGGCGGGAGGCGCGGGATTCTTCACGGGCGCCGGGGCGGCGGCGGGGACCGCGGACGGCGTGGGCTGCACAGGCACGGGCTGTGCGATGGGCGCCGGCTGCGCGGGCGGCTTCGGCGCGGTCGCGTCCTGGGCGAGAGCCGGTTCCGCGAGCGCGGCGGCGAGCGCGGCGATCGCGAGCCAGCGGCGCGTGACGGAGGACATGTAGCTCCAGCGAGGGAAAACCCCGAGAGCGCGGGAGTCTAGCGGCCTGTCCGGGTAAGCTCGCCCCGTGCTCTCGTTCCCCGACGACGTCGTGCCGGCCTTGGCGCTGGTCGTCGCGTCGGTCATGCCAGTCTACGCCTTTGCAGAGCGGAGTCGGACCTACGCCGTCTTCGCGGCGGTGCTGCTCGCGCTGACCTTGCCCGGTGCATGCATCGCCTGGGCGCGCCTCGCCGCCTGGCTCGCGCCGTGGCACGTGGCGCTCGATCTCGTCTTCGCGTGGGGAATCGCGGCGCTGGGGGTGCATCTCGCGCATCTGGTGCGTGCTCGGATGCGCGGTCGGATCTTCCGCGCGCTCGTCAGCGTGCCGGCTCAGGTCTTCTGCGCGGCGGGCGTCCTGTCGGGTGTATGGCTCCTCGCGTTCTGGCCGCTGCGCGCGCTCCTGGCCGCGACGGGGCAGCGCGCCTGGCTGGAGGCGCTGCGCCCGCTCGACGCGGTGCCCTTCGCGGTGGCTGCGCTCTCCCTCGCGACCTCGCTGCGCGCCGCGCCCGAGTGGGTGCGCATCGCGCTCGCCGAGCCCGCGCCGCCGCGCTTCGCGCGCGTGCGCGTCGAGCGGCACCGCCGTCCGCCGCCCCCGCAGCTCGAACCCAGCCTGCGCCTCGTGCAGATCGCCGACCCGCACCTCGGCCCCTGGCTGTCGGTCGCCCGGCTCCGACGTCAGCTCGAGCGACTTCTCGCTCACGACCCGCATCTCGTGATGCTGACGGGGGATTTCCTGACGATGGAGAGCCGCGGATCGCCTGGCGCGCTGGCCGAGTCGCTGGCGCCGCTGCGCGCGTTCGCGGGCCGGTCGTTCGCCATCTTCGGCAACCACGACCTCGAGGCCGAGGACGAGGTGCG
Source organism: Myxococcota bacterium (assembly GCA_035541475.1). GTDB lineage: Bacteria > Myxococcota_A > UBA9160 > UBA9160 > SMWR01 > DASUFZ01. The sequence goes on from DATKND010000043.1 coordinate 5,516, forward strand.
CGCGGCGCTCGAGGCGAACGGCGTGGAGCTCCTCGAGGACGCCGAGGTCGCGGTCGACTCGCCGGTCGGCCCGCTCCAGATCCTCGGCGCGCGCTACGTCTGGCGCGACCGGCGCGCGCATCTCGAAGAGCTGTGCCGGCGCCATCCGCGTCGCGACGGCTCCCTGCGACTGCTGCTGCTCCACGATCCACAGGCCTTCCACCACCTGCCGCCGGGCTGTGTCGACCTGACGCTCTCGGGCCACACGCACGGGGGTCAGCTCGGCCTGCTCTCTCTGGGTCTCGACTGGACGGTGCTGCGCCACTCGGCCTGGCCCGACCACGGGCTCTTCTCGCGCGGCGCCGAGCGCCTGTACGTGCACCGCGGCACGGGCTTCTACGGCTTCCCGCTGCGGATCGGCGTGCCGGGCGAGCACTCGGTGCTCGAGCTGGTCGCGCCGCGGCGGGCTCAGTCCTGAGCCGCGTCCGCTTCCGGCGCAGGAGGCGCAGACGGATCGACGCCTCGCTCGCGCGCGCGCGCGACGAGTCGCTCGTACTGCTCGCGAACCGCCGCGGAGCTGCCGCCGTTGTGCGCGATCAGCTCCCCCGCGCGCGTCAGCCAGAGCTCGGCTTCGGCGGGGCGGCGCACCTGCAGCAGCAGCTGCACGAGGCGCAGCGCGTAGCGCGCGTCGTCGGGCGCGAGCCGCACCGCTTCGCGCTGGTGCGCGAGCGCGACGTCGAGCTGGCCGCGCGCGGCGAAGTACTCGGCGAGCTCGAGGTGCGGCCGCGGATCGAGCGGACGCAGGCGCGCTGCCTCGCCGAGCGGCGCCACGGCCTCGTTCCCGCGGCCCGCGCGGCGGAGCGCGCGTCCGAGGCCGAGATCCGCGAAGGCGCTGGGGGCCACCACCGCAGCGCGCGCGTAGAGCGACAGCGAGTCGCGCCAGGTGTCGACCTGCGCGCGCGCGACCACGCCCTGCGCGACGACCGCGGCGAGCGCGAGGAGCGCCAGCGCGCGGCGGAGAACGAGTCGCGACTCGGTGAGCGCGGCGAGCGGGAAGGCGACAGCGATCGCGAGGCCCACGAGCGGCAGATAGGTGTAGCGGTCGGCGCGCGCCTGCAGACCGACCTGGACGAGGCCGAGCGTCGGCACCAAGGTGCCGACGAACCAGAGCCAGCCCATCGCGAGCGCCGGCTGCCGTCGCGCGAGCGCCAGCGCGAGGGCCGTCCACGCGGCGAGCGCGGCGGCGGTCGCGAGCGTGGCGA
>DATKND010000044.1:0-25747 GCA_035541475.1 Myxococcota bacterium
CGACGCGCCCGGCGGCGTGCGCTTGCCCGGGACGAAGCGGATGTCGAGCCCGGCGTCGACGTCGGCCGGCAGCGACTCGGGCCTCGGCACGTCGGGAAACTTCGCCGACTGCGTGTCGGGGCCCGGCTCGTGCGCCTGGAAGGAGCAGTTCAAGGTGAGGATCGCGCCTCCGCTCTGGCGCGCGATCACGCGCCGCGTGGTGAAGGAGCGTCCGTTGCGCACGCGGTCGACCTCGTAGCGCACCGGCTCGTCGAGCTCGCCGCCGAGGATGAAGTACGCGTGCAGCGAGTGGGCGGAGTGGTCCGTCTGCACGGTGTGCGTCGCGGCCCACAGCGCCTGCGCGACGACGAGCCCGCCGTAGATGCGCCCCCACTCGTAGGGCGGGCTCTCGCCGACGTAGGTGTCGGGGCCGTGCGGCTCGAGCTCGAAGATGCCGGAGAGATCGAGAGGCTTCTGGCTCATAGGCCGATCGTAGCGTCGCGCGGCCCGCGCCCGTCGATTGACGCCGCACTCGCTGCGGCGCAAGCTGGCCCGGGCGTCCGCCGGCAGGAAGGAGTCCCGCATGCACGTCGGAACCGGGATCATCTTCCAGGCGCAGCCCGGCCGCCTCGGCGACCGCGAGGTGTACCAGCGCGAGCTGGCGCTCGGCGATCTGGCGGAGCCGCTCGGCTTCGAGTCGCTCTGGGGAGTCGAGCACCACTTCACCGACTACACGATGTGCCCCGACGTGCTCCAGCACCTCACCTACTTCGCGGGGCGCACGACGCACGTCCAGCTCGGCTCGATGGTGGTGGTGCTGCCCTGGCACGATCCGATGCGCGTAGCCGAGCAGGTCGCCGTGCTCGACCACGTCTCGAACGGCCGCGCGGTGCTCGGCATCGGACGCGGGCTCGGCCGCGTCGAGTTCGAGGGCTTCGGCGTCGAGCAGTCGGACTCGCGCGCGATCTTCGTCGAGTCGGCCGAGATGCTGCTCGAGGGACTCGAGCGCGGCTACTGCGAGTACCAGGGCGAGTTCGTCCAGCAGGCGCGCCGCGACATCCGGCCGAGACCGTGGAAGTCGTTCCGCGGGCGAAGCTATGCGGCGGCGGTCTCGCCGGAGTCGTCGCAGATCATGGCGCGTCTCGGTGTCGGCCTGCTGGTGATCCCGCAGAAGCCGTGGCCGACCGTCGTGGAGGAGCTCGCCACCTACCGGCGCACCTACCGGGAGGTGAACGGCAGCGAGCCGCCTCCGCCGATCGTCGCGGGCTGGGTCTACGTCGACGAGGACGCCGCCCGCGCGGAGGAGAACGCGCGCCGGTACATCAGCGACTACTACCGCACGGTGATCGACCACTACGAGCTCGCCGGCTCGCATCTCCAGGCGATGAAGGGCTACGAGATGTACGGCGTCCTCCAGACGAAGATGCGCGAGGAGGGCGGCCAGGATCGGCTCTCCGAGTTCTTCGTCGGCCTGCATCCGTGGGGCACGCCCGAGCAGGTGCACGCGAAGGTCCTCGAGATCCAGCGACTCACCGGAGCCGAGGGCTTCGTGGCGCTCTTCAGCTACGGCGGCATGCCCTACGAGGACGCCGAGCGGAACATGCGTCTGTTTGCGAAAACGGTGATGCCGGAGCTCCAGCGGCCGGGAAGCTGCTAGCGTGTGCGCCTTCGCGTCCCATCCACTGGAGGATCCATGCGCCGCCTGTCCGTGCTGTTCGCGTGCCTCGTGCTCGCGGTCGCCTGTCAGAAGAAGGATTCGACGCAGGCCGGTGCCGGGGGTGGTTCGGGCGAGACGGCGCAGGTCGCCGACGGCATCCAGCTCACGACGATCGTCGAGGGCACGGGCGCGAGCCCGAAGCCGACCGACGTCGTGACCGTGCACTACCACGGCACCTTCCCGGACGGCCAGGTCTTCGACAGCAGCGTGCAGCGCGGCCAGCCCGCGCGCTTCCCGCTGAACCGCGTGATCCCGTGCTGGACGCAGGCCCTCCAGAAGATGAAGGTCGGCGGCAAGGCGAAGCTCGTGTGCTCGCCGCAGACCGCGTACGGCGAGCGCGGCGCGCCTCCCCGCATCCCGCCGAACGCGACCTTGAACTTCGAGGTCGAGCTGCTCGACGTCCAGTCGGCGCCGCAGTAGCTCCCGACGAGGAGATCCCCCATGGCCGGCGAAGCGATCGAACCCTTCCGGATCGCGGCGAGCGACGCCGACCTCGACGACCTCCGCCGCCGACTGCGCGCGACGCGCTGGCCCGAGCGCGAGGTCGTGGACGACTGGTCGCAGGGGATCCCGCTCGCCTACGTGCAGGACGTCTGCGCCTACTGGGCCGAGAAGTACGACTGGCGCGCGCGCGAGCGCGGGCTCAACCAGTGGCCGCAGTTCCGCACGCCGATCGACGGCCTCGGCATCCACTTCCTGCACGCGCGCTCGCCGCACGCGAACGCGCTGCCGCTGGTGATGACGCACGGCTGGCCCGGCTCGATCGTCGAGTTCCAGAAGGTGCTCGGTCCCCTCGTCGATCCGCCGGCGCACGGCGGCGACGCGCGCGACGCCTTCCACGTCGTGTGTCCGTCGCTGCCGGGCTACGGCTTCTCCGACAAGCCGACGCGAGCGGGCTGGAACGTCGAGCGCATCGGCCGCGCCCACGCCGCGCTGATGTCGCGGCTCGGCTACGCGCGCTACGTCGCGCAGGGCGGCGACTGGGGCGCGATGGTCACGACCGCGACCGGCATGCACGACCGCGATCACTGCGCCGCGATCCATCTCAATATGGCGATCGCGGGTCCCGATCCGGCGTCGATGGCGGATCTGACGGAGCGCGAGAAGAGCGCGCTCGCCAGCATGCAGCACTACGGCGACTGGGACTCCGGCTACTCGAAGGAGCAGAGCACGCGCCCGCAGACGGTCGGCTACGGGCTCACCGACTCTCCGGCGGGTCAGGCCGCGTGGATCCTCGAGAAGTTCTGGTCGTGGACCGACTCGAACGGACATCCCGAGAACGTGCTCTCGCGCGACGAGCTGATCGACAACCTGATGCTCTACTGGCTGCCGCGGAACGCGGCGTCGTCGGCGCGCCTGTACTGGGAGTCGTTCCGCCAGGTTCCGACCGGCGAGATTCCGATCCCGACAGGCGCCAGCATCTTCCCGAAGGAGATCTTCCGGCCGTCGCGGCGCTGGGCCGAAAAGCGCTACACGAATCTGATCCACTGGAACGAGCTCGAGAAGGGCGGTCACTTCGCCGCCTTCGAGCAGCCCGCGTTCTTCGTGAAGGAAGTGCGCGACTGCTTCCGGAAGGTGCGCTGAAGCGCTGCGCGCGGTCCGCGAAGATGGTGCCCATCGCGAGGTCGCGACGGTGTCTCTTGCCGATCGCTGCGTCGATTTGCGCTTGCTTTGCCTATCAAGCGGATATCACGAGGCTGGACCGAAGCTCATGTGTATCTGACCAGGAACTCGAGCAGGCCAGAGCCGCAGTCGCCGATACCATCGATCGATTCGTCGGATTGATCGCGGAGAACGACCTTCCAGCAGATGCACGGGAATTCACGAATCACCAGGGGAACCACGAAGTCGTCATCGCTGCATACTTCTCAGATGGCCGGGACGGGAACACGCGTGTCTGGCTCTACCTCGAGAACCAGTGCGACTTCCGTGTGACGATCGAGGAGGGTGATCCTGTCGCGAGCCGAAAGACGGAACAACTCGAGTCGGCACTCGCCGAGACTGTCAGAGCCATCTTTCCGAACTCACTGGTGCAGATCGACCACACGCATGTGCCCATTCTGCTCGGTCCGTGATCACCGCCTCCTCGTCATCGGCGGTCGCGAGCGGCCGCCGTGGGCGCCCGGCGAGAGCGCCCCCTAGCAGGCTGGCGAAAATCGGGGGGCGAGGCAGAGGTCCCCGAGTAGGGACAGATGGCCGCCGCAGGGGACCTCTGCCTCGCCCCTCAGCGACCTTCGCGAGCGCTCTTCCGCAGCCTTCTTGCTCATTTCGGGTGGAGCACCTCGACCTGCTCGCCCTCGTGCAGGCCGTCCGCGGGGCCCAGCACCAGCGCCTCGCCGCCCGCGAGCCCCTTCGACACGATCATGTTGCTGCCGCGCTCGCCTGCGGTCTCGACGGGCTGCCGCCGGAGCCGTCCTTCCGTCACGACCCACGCGAACTGCGCGCCGCTCTCGGTGCGCACGGCCTCGCGCGGCGCGAGCACCTGCGCGACCTCGCCACCCTGCGGTGTCGGCGCCATCTCCTGCAGGAACGTGATCCGGACGCTCATGTCGGGCCGCAGCCACTCGTCCGCGTCCTTGATGCGGACCTCGACCTTCAAGGTTCCCTTCTGGCGGTTGATCTGCGGGTAGAGCTTCACGACGCGCGCCGCGTAGCGGCGATCCGGATAGGCGTCGGGCTGCACCTCCGCCGGTTGCCCCATCTTCACGCGCGAGAGGTCCGACTCGTTCACGTCGACCTCGGCGCGCATGTCCTCGAGGTTCGCCATGCGGATCAGCTCGCCCGAGCCCGCGAAGCCGCCCGGCACCGCGATCTCGCCCACCTCCTTGAACTTCTCGAGGATGATCCCGGCCGTCGGCGCGCGGATCACCGTGTCCTCGCGGTCGACCTCCGCCTTGGCGACGGTGGCCTCGAGCTGCGAGACGCCGGCCTCTGCGACCTTCAGCTGGTTCTCCGCGACGTCGAGTTCCGCCTGCGACTGCACGCCGCGGTCGACGAGCTCCTGCGCGCGCGCGAGCTCCTTGCGCCGCAGCTCGAGGTCGGCGCGCGCGCGCACGAGGGTCGCGCGCGCCGCCGCGAGCGCGGCGTCGTACGAGCGCGGATCGAGCTGCACCAGGATCTGCCCGGCCTCGACGCGCTGGCCTTCCTCGACCAGGTAGCGCTCGATGCGGGACGGCACGCGCACGCCGAGCGAGACGTAGCGCTCCGCCGTCACGACGTAGCCGGATCCGGTCAGCACGGCGCCCGCGGCGGCCGCTCCGGGCGCCGTGCGCTCCGCGTAGGCGACGCTCACCTGCGTCGTGCGGCCGAGCGTGAGCTTCCAACCGAGGAAGGCCAGCAAGGCAAATGCCACCACCAGCCCGCCGATCAGCGCATAGCTCCGCCACGGCGCCGCCTCGCGCAGCCCGATCGCGTCGCGGTCGATGCGAAGGCGCGACAGCTCCTCGCGCGACGCGCGCTTCTCCTCGGCCGCGCTCATGCCTTCCGCAGCGCTTCGATGGGGCGCATGCGCGCGGCGCGCAGCGCGGGCGCGAGTCCGCCGAACACGCCGATGAGTCCCGCCAGCAGCGCCGCGCCGATCAGATCGGAGACGCCGACGCGCAGGGTCACCACGCTGGTGGTGAAGGTCTGCGCGCCGAAGCCGATGCCGCCGAGCAGGCTCGAGACCAGCCGGCCGAGCAGCGCGGCGCACACCGCGCCGATCGCGAGCCCGCCAGCGGCCAGACAGAGCGACTCGATCAGGAAGGAGAAGAGGATCGCGGCCTGCGAGAAGCCGAGCGCGCGCAAGGTGCCGATCTCGGCGCGGCGCGACTGCACCGCGGCGTAGAGCGTGTTGGTCGCGCCGAAGGTGGCGCCGATGCCGGCGAGCAGCGCGAGGCCGAAGACGATGAAGTAGAGCGAGTTCGCCGACTCGGCCTGCTTCGCGTAGTAGTCGGTCTCGCGCGAGGCCTCCATCGCCCAGCGCGAGTCGCCGCCGATGCGGCGGATCAGCGCGTCGAGGTCCGTGCCCGGCGCGGCGCGCACGCGGAACCCGGAGTAGGGCAGCGGCCGCTTCGCGTCGTTGGCGAGCTCGCGCACGTCGACCCACACCTCGCTCTCGAAGGACGAGCCGCCGCTCTCGAACTCCCCGACGATCTTCCAGGTGCCGCGCCCGAACTCGAGATTCTCGCCGACGCGCGCGCCCTGGTAGCGCTGCGCGACGCCGCGGCCGACGATCGCCTCGCCCTGCGAGGGCTCGAACATGCGCCCCTCGACGATCTTCACGTCGTCGTGCACCTGCAGCGCCACGTTCTCGACTCCGCGCACCAGCACGTTCTCGCGTCCGCCGCGCTCGGTGTGGAAGAAGGGTTGCACCACCAGCTCGGGCGAGACGAGCGGCTCGCCCTTCTCGTCGCGCGCGACGCCCTCGAAGAAGCGCACGGCCTGGAAGGCCTCGAGCGGAAGTCCGCTGCTGCCGTCGTTGGTCGAGCCCTTGCGCAGCACGATCAGATTGCGCGGGTCGCCGGTCGACACGAGCGTGCGCTTGAGGCTCGAGATCAGGCTGCCGAAGAGCGTGGTCGCGATCACGACCAGCGCGATCACCGACATGGTCAGCAAGGTGCGCGTGCGGCGCGCCGCGAGGTTCCCGAGCGGATAGCGGAGGGGCAGCGGCACGCCTAGAAGACCTCTCGCAGCGTTTCCGCGACACCGCGCCGTGCCGCGCCGAAGGCGGGCACGACGCCCGAGATCATGCCGACGAAGAGCGCCAGGAAGAGGCCCTGCACGGCGACCGCCTGGCTGACGACGAAGCCGCCGAGGGGGCCGAGCGCCGGATTCCAGCCGGCCGCGCCGCGCAGCGCCTGCGTGAGCCCGAAGGAGACGGCCGCGCCGGTGGCGCCGCCGAGCGTCGAGAGCAGCACCGCCTCGGCCAGCAAGGTCCCGAAGATGAGGCGACGACTCCAGCCGACCGCCTTCAAGACCGCGATCTCGCCGAAGCGCTCGCGCACCGACATGCTCGCGGTGTTGGCCGCGATGAAGACGATGCACAGCGCGACGAGCCCGGTGACGATCAGGATCACCGTCACGAAGCCCTGGAGCATCGAGAAGAAGTTCTTGAAGTAGCTCTGCTCCGTCTCCGACGAGGTCTGCGCCTCGCTGTTGCGGAAGGTCTCGTCGATCTCGCGCAGCAGCGGCTCGACGCGCGCGGCGTCGTCGACGCGCACCCAGACGATGCCGAGGCTGTCGAGGCCGGGACGGCCCGCCGCGCGCAGCGCCTGATCGAGGTACTCGCGCTGGAGCCAGAAGACCGGCGAGCGGTCGTTCGGGACCTCGCCCACGATCTCGAAGGAGAGGTCGACCGGCCAGGCCGTGCCGCGCAGTGAGACGGTGTCGCCGATCTTCCAGTGATTCGCGGTCAAGGTGGCGCGGCCGACGAGCGCGCCGTTGCGGTGGCGGCGAAAGCTCTCGAGCTGCTCGGGGTCGATCTTGTAATCGGCCCAGACCGAGCCGATGGCGTCGGGCTCGACCGCGAAGTTCGGGAAGGTGACTCCCTTCTCGATCTCGAAGGCGCCGCCGTACCAGGTCCAGCTCGCAGCGCCGACCACCCCCGGCATCGCGCGGATCTTCTGGAGGTAGGAGTAGGGGAGCTGGTAGGTGATGCCCGCCTTGTTGACCACGACCACGCGCGTGTTGGAGGCGAGCCGCTTCAGCATCGCGTCCATGCCCGCCGGCATGGTCAGCAGCAGACACACGAGCGCGACGGCGAGCGCGATCGCACCGGCGGTCAGCAAGGTGCGGATCTTGTTGCGCGCGAGCTGACGCCAGATGAAGGGCAGGAACTTCATGCGCCGCCCCCGCCGCCGGCCACCGAGTCGCGCAGCACGCCCTTGTCGAGGTGGTGGATCTCGTCGACGAACGACTCGCCGCGCGGGTCGTGCGTCACCATCACGACCGTCTTGTCGAAGTCGCGACACAGATCGCGGAGCAGCCCGAGGATCTCGGTCGCGTTCTTGGCGTCGAGGTCGCCGGTCGGCTCGTCGGCGACCACGATCTCCGGGTCGCTCACGATCGCGCGCGCGATCGCGACGCGCTGCTGCTCGCCGCCCGAGAGCTCCGAGGGCTTGTGATGCGAGCGCTCGCCGAGGCCGACCACGCGCAGCGCGGTCTCTGCGCGCGAGAGCCGGTCGGCCTTCGTCAGCTTCGTCAGCAGGAGCGGCAGCTCCACGTTGGCGCGCGCGTCGAGCACGGGGATCAGGTTGAAGAACTGGAAGACGAAACCCACGTGGCGCGCGCGGAAGCGCGCGAGCTCGTCCTCGGAGAGGTCGTTCAGTCGCTGACCCGCGACCTCCACGCTGCCCGAGCTCGGGCGGTCGAGGCCCGCGAGGAGATTGAGCAGCGTGCTCTTGCCGGAGCCCGACGGCCCCATCAGCGCGACGAAACGGCCGCGCGCGATGTGGAGAGTCACGTGCTCGAGCGCGTGGATCTCGTCCGCGCCTCGCTGGTAGATGCGCGAGACGTCTCGAATCTCGATCAAGGAGGAGAGACCTCGAGGGCGCCGGCCCCCACTCTAACATTCTCGATGGCGAGGGAAGGAGACCAGTATAGACCGGTGCCGGGTCTCAGCCCCGCCCCGTCAGGTAGCGGCGCAGCGCGGTCGCGATCTCCCGCTCGCGCGACTCGAGGCTGCCGCCGGCGCCCGGATCGAGCGCGAAGCCGTGCGCGAGCGCCATCAGCTGCTCGAAGGCGACGCGCGCCGCGAGCGTGGGGTCGGCCACGCGCGCCTCCGGACACGCGGCGAGGTAGCGGGCGACGCGCGCGCAGGCCTCGTCGCGGAGCCTCGCGATCGCCTGCCACAGGGATGGGTCGGGGAGCGACTGGCTGAAGAGCAGGCGGTGCAGCCGCGAGCGCGTCGCGTGGAGCGCCACCGTGGCGTGGATCAGCGGCGGGAGCGCCGCGTCGAGCGGTGGATTCGCGTCGAGCGCCGCGAGCCCCGGCTCGAGCAGGGCCGCGGCCTCGAGCAGGTGGCAGTGCGAGAGCGCGACCAGGATCGCGTCCTTGTTCGGGTAGTACTGGTAGAGCGATCCGACCGAGATGCCGGCCCGCGCGGCGATGCGGTCGGTCGTCGCGCCCTCGAGCCCGTGCTCCTCGAAGATGCGAGCCGCGGCCTCGAGGATCGCGCGCACCGTCTCGCGCGAACGCTCCTGAACGGGGCGTTTGCGCGGACTTGCGGAGCGACGTGCGCGGCGCGGTGTCGGCATCGGAATGCGAGGTGCCGGGCGCGGGCCCGGCCGCGAGATTCTGGTCGATCCGAGGACGCGCGCGCCAGGGAGGGTCCGATGACCGCCGTCTCCGCCGACGCTTCCGCGCTCGAGCGAGCGCGCCCGCTGCTGCGCGTTCCGCCGGACGCCCGGCTCGAGCACGGCGTCCTCGATCTGCTCGGCGACGCCTTCGCGCCGACCTCGACCCAGCGCATGCTAGACACGCGCTTCACCGCCTGGTTCTACGACCGCACGCGCGACGCGCTCGCGCCGTGGACGGGCATGCCGCGCTTCGAGCGCGAGGCGGAGCAGCTGGCGCTGCGGCTCGCGCTCGCGCCGGGCGACACCGTCCTCGACGTGGCCTGCGGCCACGGGAACTTCACGGTCGAGCTCGCGCGCAGGGTCGGCGCGTCCGGGCTCGTGATCGGTCTCGACATCTCGTCCGCGATGCTCGCGCGCGCCGTGCGGCGCGTGCAGGCGATCGGGCTCACGAACGTGCTGCTCGTGCGCGGCGACGTGCTCGCGCTCCCGATCGCGGATCGCGCCTTCGCAAAGCTCAACTGCTCGGGCGGTCTGCACCAGCTCCCCGATCTCCCGCGCGCGCTCTCCGAGCTCGCGCGCGTCGCGGCGCCCGGCGCGTTCCTCACCGCGAGCGGATTCGCGGAGAGCGGCGAGGGCAGCGCCGGCTGGCGCGCCTGGCTGCGCCGTTGGCTCGCGCTCCACGTCGTGCCGCTGGCCTCGCTCTCACGCGACCTCGCGCGCGCGGGCTTCGAGCAGGTCCACACGGAGATCGCAGGACCGGTCGGCTACGCGTGGGGGCGGCGCCAGCTCATTTAGGCCGGGCCTTCGCGCTCGCTCATCGCTCGCGCTCGGGTTGCCGGCCCTTCGCTCGGCTTCGCCTCGCTGCGCGTCGGCCGATTCTTGTGAGTCGGCCTCCTTGCTAACAACAGGGCGTGCGGCCGCGCTCGCGCCGTTCGAGGTGCTCGTGCAGCGCGGGCGACGTCTTCGGCGGCGGCGCCGCGAGTCCGAGGAAGCCGCGCGCGAAGTCGCTCAGCGCGAGCCGCACGCGACGCAGCCACGCGCTCATCGCGCGCTCCCCGGCGCGGGCTCGAGTCGCGGCGCGGACGGCCGCAAGGTCTGCCACCAGACGCGCGCCGCGTCGAGCACGACGAGCGCGACCAGGGTCATGAAGAGCGCGCAGAGCCCGGCGTCGAGCCGAGCGTTCCAGATCAAGGTCTGCGTCTCGCGCAGCTTCTCCGCCGCGACCCCGCCGGACGCGAGCTGCGCGGCCAGATGGTCGGCCTGAGCGAGGAAGCCGATGCGGCGATCGGGATCGAAGATCTTGAGCCAGCCCGCGCTCATCGTGACCGAGAGCAGCCACGCGAGGGGGAGCGCCGGCGCGAACGCGAAGGCCGGCCGCGACGACTTGATCAGCACCGTCGTCGCGAGCGCGAGCGCGGTGGCGGCAAGGAGCTGGTTCGCGATGCCGAAGAGCGGCCACAGCGAGTTGATGCCGCCGAGCGGATCGACCACGCCCTGGTAGAGGAAGTAGCCCCAGGCCGCGACGATCGCGCCCGACGCGAGCAGATTCGCGCCGAGCGAGCCGGTGTCGCCGAGGCGCGGGTGCACGCGCGCGAGCAGGTCCTGCACCATGAAGCGGCCGACGCGCGTGCCGGCGTCGAGGGTGGTCAGGATGAAGAGCGCCTCGAACATGATCGCGAAGTGGTACCAGAGGGCCTTCACGGCTCCGCCGCCGAGGACGCTCGAGAAGATCTCGGCCATGCCGACCGCGAGCGACGGCGCGCCGCCGGTGCGCGAGAGCAGCGAGTGCTCGCCGATCTGCCGCGTCAGCTCGGCGAAGGCGGCGGGCTCGAAGGCGAAGCCCCACTCGCGGATCGCGCGTGCCGCCTCGTCGAGCGTGCTGCCGATCGCGACCGGCGGCGCGTTGATCGCGAAGTAGCTGCCGGGCTCCATCACCGCGGCCGAGAGCAGCGCCATGATCGCGACGAACGACTCCATCAGCATCGCGCCGTAGCCGATCATGCGCGCGTCCGTCTCGCGCTCGATCAGCTTCGGCGTCGTGCCCGAGGCGATCAGCGAGTGGAAGCCGGAGATCGCGCCGCAGGCGATGGTGATGAAGCAGAAGGGGAAGACGGGGCCTGCGAACACGGGGCCCGAGCCGTCGACGAAGCGCGTCAGCGCGGGCAGCGCGATGGGCGGGTGCGCGATCACGAGGCCGATCGCGAGCAGCGCGACGGTTCCGAGCTTCACGAAGGCGGAGAGGTAGTCGCGCGGCGCGAGCAGCAGCCACACGGGCAGCACGCTCGCGACGAAGCCATAGGCGACCAAGGCCAACGCGAGCGTCTTCTTGTCGAGATCGAAGAGCGGGCGCAGCCAGGCGCTCTCGCCGACGAAGCGCCCCGCGTAGACCGCGAGCAGCACCAGTGCGACACCGCCGAGGCTCGCCTCGAGCACGCGTCCCGGTCGCACGCGCATCATGTAGACGCCCATCGCGAGCGCGACCGGGATGGTGCCCGTCACGGTCGCGGTGGCCCACGGGCTGCCGTACATCGCGTTCACGACGACGAGCGCGAGCACGCCGATCAGGATCACCATGATCGCGAGCACGCCGATCTGCGCGGCGGCGCCGCCGACCGGGCCGATCTCGTCGCGCACCATCTGGCCGAGCGACTTGCCGTCGCGGCGGAGCGACGCGATCAGGATCGTCATGTCCTGCACCGCGCCGCCGAGCACCACGCCGCCGAGGATGTAGAGCGTGCCGGGCAGGTAGCCGAACTGCGCGGCGAGGATCGGCCCCACCAGCGGGCCGGGGCCCGCGATCGCCGCGAAGTGGTGGCCGAAGACGACCCAGCGGTTCGTCGGCACGAAATCCTTGCCGTCGCGGAGGCGCTGCGCGGGCGTCGCGCGCTGCGCGTCGAGCGCGAAGGCGCGCACGGCCAGGAAGCGCGAGTAGAAGCGGTAGCCGAGCGCGTAGACGCAGAGCGCCGCGACCAGGAACCAGGCGCTAGAGAGCGGCTCGCCGCGGCTCGACGCGATCCACGCGAGCGCGCCGGCGCCGGTCAGCGCGACCGCGACCCAGACTCCGATGCGCGCGGCACGCGGGGCTGCGGACATCGGGGCGCAAGAGTAGCCGCGGCCCCCGAGCCGGCACGCGCCCTCGTCGCTCCGGCGCTCGGCTCCGGGCGACCTGGGCTCTCGACACGCCGTGCGCGGCTAGAGTGGCTCGAACGCGTAGCCGAGGCGCGCGACGATCGCGTCGCGGCGCGCCTCCCGCTCCTCCGGCGTGTCGGCCCCGAGGTTGACGACCGCATAGCGGAAGCTCGCGCCGTCCTCGCCGGCCGCGAAGTCCGAGATCTCCTGGCCGGCCTCGCACTCCGTCCAGACGAGCGCCTGCGGGTGGGCCGCTGCCGCCGCCACGACCTCCTCGCGTGTCGGCGCTCGCGTCACGCGCGCGGGCTCGAAGACGCGCAGCGGATAGCTCGAGGCCAGCCGGTAGCGACCCGCGCCGCGCACCCCCTTCGGCGACTGGCCCTGCGCGAGCGCGAGCGCGACCGCGTAGCCGTTCGTGCCGTCGACCTTCTGGTAGAGGTCGGCGAACTGACCGCAGATGCGCGGATTCACCTCGACGATCGCGATCCGGTCGCGCTCGGGATCCCAGATCATCTCGATGTTCCAGAGCGTCCAATCGAGGCCGAGGCGCGCGATCACGCGGCGCGCGATCTCGTGCATGCGCGACTGCACCTCGGTCGGAAGCATCGACGGGTAGTCGAAGCGGGCGAAGCTGCCCTGCGGATGCAGCACGGAGTCGACGATGCCGAGCTGCGCGACCTCGCCCGCGCACACGTAACCCTCCACGGTGACGAGCCGGCCGCGCAGCAGCTCCTCGACCAGCAGCCAGCGGCCGTCGTACTCGAAGCGCGTGAAGGCGGCGACGAGTCGGTTGAAGATCGCGAGGTAGTCGTTCGTGTACTCGCGCACCTCGGGCGTCGCGAGGAAGTCGTCGAGCTCGCGCTGGCTCTGCATGCGCCGTGCGAGCACCGAGTACGAGCCCTTCACCGGCTTCACGAACACCGGGAACGGAAAGGGCACGCGGGCGCTCGCGCCCGGCCGCAGCAGGCCGAAGCGCGGCACGGCCTCGGGCGCGACCTCGCGCTGAGAGCGGCGCGAGTAGTACTTGTGCGACGCGCGCAGCACCGGCTCGGGCTTCGAGCCGGGCAGCGAGAGGCGCGTCGCGATCGCCGCCGCCAGGATCGCGCCGGGGTAGTCGCTGGCGGAGAAGACGCCGTCGACGCGGCCGAAGCCGCCGCTCGCGGCGCGCTCGATCCACGCGAGCGCGTCGAAGTCGGCGGGGCAGTCGGCGTCGGATGGCTTCGGGAACGCGACCTCGAGCTGGCCTTCCCAGGCGTCGCGGCAGCGATCGAGCTGCACGCGGTCCCACCCCGTCTCGAGGACGCACAGAAGCCGCGGAAGTCCGGTCTCGGTCACCGGAGTACTCGGTGCGAGTGGAAGAGAAATTCCACACCAACCCCAGTGATGATTCCCCGGCGTCCGGGAAGACGTCGGCATCTCGAAGAGTTGCAATTCATGACGAGGCTTGCAGCCGGCGGCTCGGCCCTTGCGTGGTTGTCATCCGCGGAGTCTGGGAGTCTCGGCCGTGAGAACGCGGCGAGGCGCGGAGGGCGCGAGTGCGAGTCGGACGCGCCGCTCCTACTCGCGCGGGCTCGTCGGAGACTCGCCGAGGCCACCCGGCCGCGCCGGGTGGACGTAGGCGCTCGCGGCGCCGTGCTCGTACACGAGGTTGCCGCCGAGGTACCAGGCCGTGCCGACGAGCAGCGCCTGCGCCAGCACCACGACCGCCCACACGCGCTCCGGCACGAAGCCCCGCGCGATCGCGGAGAGCGAGAGCAGCGCGAGCAGCGGGACGAGCACGGAGAGCGCGATCGGGAAGTGGACGACCGCCGGGTGCAGCGGGTCGGGGAGCCAAGACGTCACGGCGGAACCCCGCGAATCAGCGCCCGAGCTCGGCGAACGGCACCACGCGCGCGCGCGGCGCCTCGATCGAGCCCTGCGGCAGCATGAAGCGCCAGAAGACCAGCCCGAAGGGACGCCCTTCGGTGTCGAGCCAGTTCGGCAGGCCGGGGTCGCGGTGCGCGATCCACATGCGGAAGCTCCCGTCCGGCTCGAGCCGCGTCTGGCGGCGATTGCGGGAGACGCTGCGGTTCGCGTAGTCATACGTCTGCATGTGTCGGTTCCAGAGCGAGACGTTGGCGCAGCGGCAGACCGGCCAGCGGCCGCGGATCTCGAGCGCCTGATCGGGACCGAGCAGGTAGGGCGCCATCGAGTAGGCGGCGTCCGCCGCGGCGAAGGCGAAGTCGCCGGGCTTGACCGGCTGCGGGAACTGGTTCGGCACGATCGAGACGAAGGGCGGCTGCGGGCGTCCGGCCATCGGCGGCTGCTCGAGCGTGCGCCCGCGCAGGAAGTTCGCGACGCGCCGGATGCCCGCCGCGACGCCCGCATCACCCATGAACTCGCCAGGCGCGACGCGCGGCACGACTTCGATCTCGAGCGCGAGGCTCTTCGTCGGATCCGCGGCCGCGCTGCGCTCCTCCTCGAAGTAGTGGCGCGTGGTGATGCGCGCGGCGCCGGGCGGCAGCGCGAGGTAGTTGCGCGCCTGCGGCGGCCCGCCGAGCCGCAGCTCGAAGCGGCCCTGCGCGTCGACGTCGAACTGCGAGTCGTTGAGCACGCCCGCCGTGTTCGAGGCGAAGCGACCCTGCTCCGCGCCGACCTCGATGGTGATGGAGACGTAGACCGCGCCGTCCATGCGCCCGCGGATCCGGTACACGCGGGACGGATCGACAGGCGCGTCGTAGTAGATCGCGTCCGCGTTGTCGCCCATGAACTTGCGCGTCGGCGTGACGATGCGCCGGAAGCGCGGGTGCGCCGCGTCGTCCTCGAAGTGGCCGACGAGCCCGCCCTGCAGCAGGTGCATCAGGTTGCGGAAGGCCTCGGCCACGTCGGCCGAGCTGGTGAGATTCCACTCGGGGCCGATCCAGCGCTCGTCGATCTCGCGGAGGCAGTCGAGCAGCTCGTGAAAGGCCTTGCGGCTCTCGTTGGTGAGTTGGGCCACGCGATCCTCCCTGCCGTGCGTCCCAGCTTACTCCATCCGGGTGCCCGGGTGCGGAGTCGTCAGGCCGCGCGCGCCGACCGCCCGGAGTCCGCCGCGGCGCCGCGCGCCACCTGATGGTAGGCGCGCAGGTCGAGCGATCGCGTGCTCCACCAGTACCGGATCGTCGAGCCCGACCAGTTGTTCGTGATGCGGCCCGCCGCGTCCTTGTACCAGCTGCGATCGGTGTCGTTCCAGACGGTGCGGGCGAGCTCGCGCTGCGTCTTCGCGTCGAAGGCCTCGAGCACCTCACGGCGCAGGTCGAGCCATGCGAGCCCGCGCTCGCGCAGCGCGCGGATGCAGGCGAGGATGTAGCGGGTCTGGCACTCGATCATGAAGATGATCGAGTTGTGTCCGAGATTGGTGTTGGGCCCGTACATCATGAAGAAGTTCGGGAACCCGGAGAGCGCGATGCCGAGGTAGGCGCGCGCGCCGCCCTTCCACTCGTCGCGCAGCCTCCGCCCCGAGAGCCCCGTGAGCTCGATCGGCGCCAGGAACTCGGTGGTCGCGAAGCCCGTCGCAAGGATCAGGACGTCGAGGGGGATGCTGCGCCCGCCGCGCGTCACGACGGCGTCCTCGCCGATGCGCTCGATCGGATCGGTCACGAGTTCGACGTTCGCGCGGCCGAGCGCCGCGTAGTAGTCGTCGGAGATCAGGATGCGCTTGCCGCCGACGGGATAGTCGGGGGCCAGCGCCCGCTGGAGCGCCGGATCTCGCACCTGCTCGCGCATGTTGTCGAGCGAGAGCTTCTCGTAGCGCCGCGCCATCCAGCGGCTTCGCAGGAACACCGGCCACTGCAGCTCGAAGAGCGCCCAGATCCACCAGCGCGCGAGGCGCGCCAGCCACGGATGCTTCGCGAAGCGGCGCCTCTCGCGCTCGCCGATCGCGCGGTCGTTGCGGGGCATCATCCAGTTCGCGCTGCGCTGGAAGACGACGAGCTCGGCGACGCGCGGCGCGATCTCCGGAACGAACTGGATCGCGCTAGCGGCGTTGCCGATCACGCCGACGCGCTTTCCGGCGAGGTCGACCTCGTGGTCCCAGCGCGCCGAATGGAAGCGCGGGCCGCGGAAGCGCTCGAGTCCCGGGATCTCGGGCAACGCCGGCCGGTTCAGCTGGCCGACGCCGGAGACGAGCACCTCGGCCTCGATCGTCTCGCCCGCGGTGGTGCGCAGCCGCCACAGCGCCGCATGCTCGTCGAACTCGGCGCTCGCGATCTCGGTGTCGAAGCGCAGGTGCGGGCGCAGCCCGTACTTCTCCGCACAATGTTCCATGTACGCGAGGATCTCGGACTGCGGAGCCCACTTGCGTGACCAGTCGCTCTTCGACTCGAAGGAGAAGCAGTAGGCGAGGGCCGGCACGTCGCAAGCCGCGCCTGGATAGGTGTTGTCGCGCCAGGTCCCGCCGAGGCGACTCGCCTTCTCGTAGATCGTGAAGCTCTCGATCCCGGCACGGCGGAGCGCGATGCCGAGACACAGGCCGGAGAAGCCGGAGCCGATGATCGCGATGCGCGGCTCGCGCGACGGACTCTGCATGGCGCTCCTCCGGGAACAAGAGATACGCCAGCGCGCGAGGCCTCGGTAGATCGCGCCCCGACGGCCGGGCGACCGCAGATCCACGGGGCCACGCCTCGCTGAGGCGCTCGACCCCACGGCCGCGCGCCCAGGCCGGCGCGGGCTCGCGAGACGCGTCGCGCCGGCGGCACGGCCCTTGCGAGGTCTCCTCCCGGATGATCGAAGGAGGATTCGCGATGTCGAGCCGTCTCGTGACGCCCCTCTTCGGGGCCGCCTTCGCGCTGCTGATGCTCTTCGCGGCGTATCTGCAGTGGGAGATCTGGCACGTGCTCTAGCAAGGAGGCCGACTCACAGGAGTCGGCCGACGCGCAGCGAGGCAAGCCGTCCGGTGCGCAGCGAGACGCAGCCGAGCGGAGGCCGGCAGCCCGAGCGCGAGCGATGAGCGAGCGCGAAGGCCCGGCAAAGAGCGGGTCAGCTGCGCGGCAGGAGGGGTGGACCGGCGTGGAACGCGCTCGCGCTCGCCGGCTCGCCGCCGACGGTGATGCGCGGGCTTCCCCACCAGCTCATGCGGTACTCCGGGGGGATCTCGAGGTCCGAGCGCAGCTCGAGGCGCAAGGTCACGCGCTGCCCGGCGAAGCGCGAGAGATCGACCGCGAGCGGTGTCCACTGGCGGCCCGGCCACCAGTGCTTGCCGTAGTCGACGCTGGCGATCTCCTCGACCCCGCCATCGCTGGCGATCGTCGCCGCCACGCGTCCGCCGGGCGAGTGCTGGTACTGGTGATCGATCGCGGCGAGCGCCCAGTAGCCGACGGCCGCACGGAAGATCGCGCCGGGCGGGACGACGATCTCGTAGTCGACGCCGCCGCCGTGCGGACCGAGCGGGATCGGCAGCGGCCGCATCAGCTGGCGCGAGCCGAGCCGCGGCAGCGGCAGCGAGGAGTCGCGCACGACGCCATGCTCGTCGCGCACGAAGCCGCGCGCGTGCGGCCGCTCGTCGATCAGATCGATCACGTCCTCGCCCTGATCGGGGCCGCGTTCCAGCACGAAGATCCAGGTGTAGTCGTCGAGCGGGTACTCGCGCGGGATCGCGAAGTGGCGCTCGAGGTACGCCTGCACGCCGGGCAGCTCCTCGCGGTAGTAGGTGTGCGAGGGCTGGTCGAGATCGCTCATCACGACGAAGCGCACGTGCTCGAGCGCCGGCAGGATGATCGGCTCCTGCATCGCGCGCAGTCCCGGCAGCACGCCGGGGAAGGGAGTCGGGTTGCGGGTGCCGGTCGCGAAGTAGAGCAGCGGCTCCTGACGAGGCACGAACATCGGCTCGCCCGGCGCGAGCCGCGGCATCAGGTAGTCCATCACGCGCTTGAGCGCGGGCGTCCGGTTCGCGTAGGAGACGGGGCGCAGCGGCACGCGCGGACCGAGCTGCGGATCGCCGGCGATCGCGCGCAGCGAGAACGCGGCCCAGATCCCCGCGCATAGCAACGCGCCCACGACGTAGACCGCGGCGGCGCTCCGCAGCGCCGGCTCGCGCCGCGCGACTGGCGCGGACGAGGCCGGCAGCAGCAGCAGCTGCACCAGCGCGGGCACGAGCGCGATGTAGAGGTGGCCCCAGTCGGGGCGCGGGTAGAGGTTCGCCGTCATCGCGACAAGCAGCGCCGCGTGCAGCCACACGATCGGGTGTGGCCGGGAGAAGAAGGGCAGCGCGCGGACGGCGGTCGCGGCGAGCGCGAAGAAGGGCAACGCGTAGAGGAGCTGCGTCGCGAAGACGATGCGCGGCTCGACACGGAAGCCATAGAGCGCGGTGTAGAGGCTCGGCGAGTAGAGGCTGAAGAGCCCGGAGGAGGTCGGGTCGAGCTCG
Source organism: Myxococcota bacterium (assembly GCA_035541475.1). Taxonomy (GTDB): domain Bacteria; phylum Myxococcota_A; class UBA9160; order UBA9160; family SMWR01; genus DASUFZ01. The sequence continues at coordinate 18,482 of DATKND010000044.1, forward strand.
CCCGGCGGCCACAGGCGCAGGAACTGCGTCGCGAAGGTGCTCGTGCCCGCGAGCGCGAGCGGCAGCTCGACCTGCGCGCGCCAGAGCGCCGCAAGATCGCCGCGCGCCGCGTAGAGGGCGAGCGTGGCGAGCGCCATGCCGACGCCGCCCGCCGCGTAGTCGCGCAGCCGCGAGATCCGCGCCCCGATCGGCGCGACGCGCCAGAGGCCCGGCAGGAGCGCGACCGCGAGCAGCACGCCCGTGTGCTGCTTGCATAGCGCGACGCCCCCGACGAGCGCGCCGGCCGCGCAGGCGGCCGCGCGGCTGCGCGGGATGAAGCAGGCCGCGCAGATCGCGAAGACGCCGAGATAGAAGGCGAGCGTCGTGTAGAAGAAGGTCGAGAGCAGCGGCACGAGGAGCGGCGGCGCGGCTGCCGCGGTAGCGGCCACCGCGTGCGCTGGGGCTCCGAGCCCGGCGCGCCGCGCGCACAGGAAGAGCGCGCCCGCGGCGAGCGCCTGGAGCACGACCACGGTGGCGCGTGCGAGGAGCAGGTTCTCGCCGAAGAGCCGGAAGAGCAGGGCGAGGAGCTCGTAGGGAAGCGGCGCCGTGAAGAGCACGATGTCGCGGAAGAGGTGCTCTCCGCCGGCCATGCGTTCGGCCGCGTGCACGACGATTCCCTCTTCGAGGAGGTTCGGGTCGAGCCCCGCGACGCTCGCGCCGAAGACGGCGGCGACGAGGGCCCACACGGCCGCGCCTTGCAGCGCGCTCGCAGCGTGCGTCGCGCGGTCGTCGCGCGCCGCGGGCCCGTGCATTCGATGCGGACTCCTCGCCAGGGGCGCCGGATGATACTGGCGCGGAGCTACGGGCTCATCGACTTTGGCGCCGCGGACATGGGGATTCGGGAGATCCCGCTCTCTTTCCCCTCCGTGGAGCTCGCGCCGATGCGCAGGCCGAAGCCCGTCAGGAAGTCCACGTTCTGCATGTTGGCGTCGACCGTCAAGCTGAGCGGCTGATTCAGGGTCGGATAGCTGCCGCAGGCCTCGCCGCTGTCGCACAGGAAGTTGTCGTTGTTGTCGTCGGTGCCGGCATAGATCAGGTACGTGCCCGCAGCCACGCCGCTGAAGCTGTACTTGTACTGGCCGTTGCGCGAGTCGACCGCGACCGCGTCGACCGTCGCGAGCGTGTCGGGATCGACGAGCAGCACGTACTGGTGGCCAGCGTTCGCGGTCGTCGTCGTGGCGGTGCCGACCTGAACGATGACCGGCACGTCGAGATCGCCGGTGCTCGCGTGGAAGCGCGCCGCGCCGGTGTAGATGCCGTCGGCGAGGCCCGTGCGCGACACGTGCACCGTGTAGGTGCCGAGCCCGTTCGCGTCGACCGTCCCCGTCTGCACCGTGAGCCAGCTCCCGCCGTCGTCGGCGATCGCCTCGGCCGAGCTGACGGTGAGGGGCGGGGTCGAGCCGCCCGCGTTCGAGACGGTGACCGTCGCCTGCACGCTCTGCGCGCCGAAGTTGAGCGCGCCCGGAGTCGCCACGAGCTGCGGCGGAGGCGTCGGCAGGGTGCCGCCCTTCGACTGGATCGCGGCGCTGACCGCCACGAAGGCGTCGATCAGGCCGTGGCCGTAGAACTCCGAGGACCCGATGTTGCGGGTCATGAAGCCGGTGGCGAGCAAGGTGTCGATGTCGGCGGGCGTCAGCGCGGGGTTCACGCCGAGCATCAGCGCGATGATTCCCGAGACGTGCGGCGCCGCCATCGAGGTGCCCTGGTAGAAGCCATACGCGTAGGTGTGGCGGTCCTCGTCGTAGAGCGTGCTGAAGACGCCATCGCCGTAGCCGTCGAAGGTGAGGTCGACCGAGAGGTCGCCGCCCGGGGCCGCGACGTCGATCGTGGATCCGAAGTTCGAGTAGGGGGCGAGCTTGGCCTGGGCGTCGACGGCCGACACCGAGATGACGCCGGGCGACGCGGCCGGATACGACGGCTGGCTCGACGCCTCGTTGCCGGCGGCCGCCACGATCACGAGTCCGGCGTTGCGCGCCTCCAGGATCGCGGAGTCGAGCGCGGCGGAATCGCCGCCGCCGCCGAGGCTCATGTTGATCACGTCGGCGGGCGCCGCGGGCAGGACGTTGCAGCCGTTCGAGAGTCCGGCCGCGTAGCGGATCGCCTGGATCACGTCGAAGTCCGCGCCACCGCCCTTGCCGAGCGCGCGCAGTGGCATCACACGCGCGTTCCAGGCGACCCCCGCCACACCCTCGCTCGTGCCGCCCGGCTCGAGCGACGTCCGCGCGGCGACCGTGCCCGTCACGTGCGTGCCGTGCCAGCTGCTCTTGCCGTGCGGCAGCTCCTGATCGCCCGGGTCGTTCGGATCGGGGTCGCAGCCGTCGCCATCGAGGGAGCTGGTGGGGTCGAGGATGAAGTCGTAGCCGGGCGCGAGCTGACCCTGGAGATCGGGGTGTCCGGTCAGCACTCCGGTGTCGATCACCGCCACCACGATGCCCGACGACGGCGCCACCAGGTCCCAGGCCGCGGGCAAGTTCACCAGCGGGTAGTGCCACTGGAGCGGGTAGTACTGATCGGTCGGAATCGCGGCCGCGTGGCGGATGAAGTTCGGATCCGCCGAGAGCACGCCGCCGCGCTCGCGCATCGCCTTGGCCAGACGCCGCGTGTTGCGCGAGAGCGCGGCGTCGCGCTCCTTGCCGTCGCGCGCGGCCGGCGCGCCGCGTCGCACGCGGGCGCCCTCGGAGAGATGGCCCTTGCCGAGGCGCTCGAGCGCCCGATCGAGCTGATCCGGATCTCGGCCCACGAGCAGCTGCGGGCCCTGCTCGCCGCCCGCGAGGCGCTCGAGGCCGAGCGACGTCGCGTCGGCGGCCGCCACTTCGGACGCGCGTTGTACCGACCTTCCGACCGTGCGGTCGCCGTAGCGCACGACCACCTGGCCGGGCACGTACTCCTCCGTGGGCGCCGGTGCCGCCGCGGCCGAGCTCAGCGGATTCGTGGCCTGTCCGATCGAGAGCACGTAGTTCGACGCGCCGGAGAAGGCCGAGACCTCGATCAGGTACTGGCCCGACGCCGGCGCTGTCACCGCCTCGGCGGGCGTCTTGGTGTCGGAGAACGCGACCTGCGTGCCGTTCGAGTCGATCAGCGCGAGGTCGAGGTCGTCGGTCGTGCCGTTGCCGGACATGAAGAGGCGCACGGTCTGTCCGGCCGCGAGCGACACGGAGTAGTAGTCGAAGGGATCGCCGGACGAGAAGGAGCGCCCGGCGGCGCCATGCAGCGCGACGTTGGCGTATCCGCCGAGCGTCACCGGGTTCGGGATCGCCTGCGCGGTCGACGGCGTGTCGTTGGCCTTGTAGGGCGCGTCCGGATCGTTGACGTCGCCGTCGATCGCCGACGCGTAGGCGATCTGGATCTGGCCCGAGATGGAGAAGCCCTGGGGCGTGTTCGAAGAAGAGGTCTGGCCCGAGCCTCCTCCGCCGCCACAGGCAAGTGACGCGCAGAAGGCAGCCACGCAGAACCACCCGCGCAGTCTCAGCGGCATCGACGTGGCGATCTCTCTCACCGAGGCGATTCCAACTCCCATGCGTCGTCGGCGCCAGCCCCACCCGACCTCGGTGACGGCGGTCACGCCCATCGTTCGGCCCCCGGGGCTCCCCCTTGGACGCCGCTCGAGGCCCCGAGGTGCACGCGAGGTAGATCGAAGACGTCGGCCGTCGCATGACGATCCTGAGAATCGGCGGCGACCCGATCGTCGGCCGGCGGCGTGCTCGAGCGGGGCGGGAAAGCCGGCCGGCTTCGCTCCCTTGGCTAGCGAGCGGAGCGACGGCGCAGCGCGAGCGCGACGAGGCCGAGCAGCGTCAGAGTGGCGGGCGCCGGCTCGGGCACCGGGACGACGACGAAGTTGCTCGTCATCGATGCCGAGTCGTTGCCGGAAAGCATGAAGTCGAGCTGGATGCGGATGTACGAGCCGACGGCGGGGCCGGGTGCGCTCGGGATCGGGGTCCCCCAGTTCGCGCTCGCGAAGTTGCTGCTCTGGAAGTTGTTCGGCTCGGTGTAGGAGAACGGATCCGCGTGCAGCTGCTGCTGGACGACGTTGTCGATGATCGCCGTATAGAGCGCGCTGCCGGCGGGCGCCGTGATCGTCGCCCCGGTCGAGAGACCATTGTTGTCGGTGACGCCGCCCTGCAGCGAGCCGCCCATCAGGCTCGACGGAGACACGGTCGTCGGCAGCGTGAAGATGAGCGTGAACTGCTGGGCCGAAGAGTTGAGGTTCGTGACTGAGGTCGTGCCGGTGATGACCGGCTCGCTATCGAAGGTCATGTCCCAGCTCATCTTCATGCCGGACGAGCCGCCGAACTGTTGATCCGTCCCGGAGCAATTGAAGCTCGTGCCCGAGCCTGAGGCACAGCCGATCTGCGTCTGGTCGTAATAACCGGCATTGACGCCGTCGACGAGGACCGTGAGTCCGACCGGCGAAACCGGCGCGGCGCTCGCCGCACCCGACAGCCACAGACCGAACGCTCCGAAGACGAGAGCCGAGCGCAGGTACCGCATCCGCTACCCCTTCCCAGGCAGGCCCGATCGCTTCGAACAGCAAGCCCCGTGCCCGATCCCGGCCACGCGCGAGTTGGAGCGATTCCAGTCAGTTACGACCGATGGTGCGTCCTGGCGACGCGTCGACGGTGAACGTCCCTACCGAATTTGGGAAGCAAATTTCCGCTGGGAACGGAACGCGGTGTCAGCCGACCGCGCCCGCGAGCTCCGCCTGCGCGTCGAGTGCCGGCAGCACGGCTTCCTCCTTCGCGGATGCTACGAAGAAGATGGCCCGCGTGACGCCCGCGTCGCGCAGCTTCGTGACGAGCTCCTTCTGCGGCGGGCAGCCGTAGATGCTGACCTCGAGCGAGTCGGGGTCGCGGCCCGCGGCGGCGGCCTCCTGGCGGAACTTCGGAACGAGCGCGACGGGATCCTCGCCGCGGCCGAGGATCGGGATCCAGCCGTCGCCGTATCGGATCGCGCGACGCATGCCGCCGGGATACGCGCCGCCGACATGGATCGGCGGGTGCGGCTTCTGCACCGGCTTCGGCCAGGCGTAGATCGGGTCGAAGCGGACGCGCTCGCCGTGGTACTCGGCCTGCTTCTGCGTCCAGATCGCCTTCATCGCCTCGATCCGCTCGCGCAGCAGCTTCCAGCGCCCCTCGATCTGCGTGCCGTGGTTCTGCATCTCCTCCTCGTTCCAGCCGCCGCCGACTCCGAAGAGGAAGCGCCCTCCCGTCACGACGTCGAGGCTGGCGACCTCCTTCGCGAGCTGGATCGGGTCGCGCTGCACGACGAGGCAGATGCCGGTCGCGAGCCGCAGACGCTTCGTCGCGGCGCCCGCCGTGGCGAGCGTGACGAAGGGGTCCATCGCGTCGTAGTACATCTTCGGCAGCTCGCCGCCGCCCGGCCACGGCGTCCGGCGCGACACCGGGATGTGCGAGTGCTCCGCCACCCACAGCGACTCGAAGCCGCGCTCCTCGAGCGCCGCGCCGAGCGCGGCCGGGTGGATCGAGTAGTCCGTCGGGAAGATCGCGACGCCGTACTTCATCGGCTCTCCTTCGCGGGTGCGCGGCTCATTCTCGCACGCCGGGCTGCGCAAAGGCGTCGCGGTAGCGCTCGCGCAGCGCCGCCTTCTGCACCTTGCCCATCGCGTTGCGGGGCAGCGCGTCGACGAAGAAGACGCGCTTCGGCTGCTTGAAGCGGGCGACTCGCTGCGCGAGCCCGTCGCGCACGGCGGCTTCGTCGAGCGCGCGCGTGCCGTCGAGCGCGACCACCGCGGTGACCGCCTCGCCGAGGTCCGGATGCGCGAGCCCGATGACGGCCGACTCGGCCACGCCGGGCAGCGCGTCGAGCGCCGCCTCCACCTCGGCCGGGTACACATTCAAGCCGCCGCTGATCACGAGGTCGCGCGCGCGGCCGACGAGTGTGACGCAGCCGTCCTCTGCGATGCGCGCGAGGTCGCCGGTGCGGAAGAAGCCGTCCGGCAGCAGGTCCTCCTGCGTCTTCTCCGGCAGACCCCAGTAGCCCGAGAAGACGGACGGCCCGCGCACCTCGAGCACGCCGGTCTCGCCCGGCGGCAGCTCCCGGTGCGCCGAGTCGACGACGCGCAGCTCGACCTCGGGCAGCGCCCAGCCGACGCTACCGGGAATTCGCTGCTCCCACGTGTTGGACGTGATCATGAGCGTCTCGGTCATGCCGTAGCGCTCGAGGATCTCGTGGCCCGTGCGCGCCGCGAACTCGCGCTGCACGGCGGCCGGCAGCGGCGCCGAGCCCGAGACGAACAGGCGCATGCCGCGGCAGGTGGCGCGTCCGAAGTCCCGCACGGCGAGCAGGCGCGTGTAGTGGGTCGGCACGCCCATGAAGGCGGTCGCGCGCGGGAGCAGCGCCGCGACGCGCTCGGCGTCGAAGCGCGCGAGGAAGAGCAGCCGGCAGCCGGCGAGCAGCGCGCAGTGGAGCGCGACGAAGAGGCCATGCGCGTGGAAGATCGGCAGCGCGTGCAGCAGCACGTCGCCGCGCTCGAAGCGCCACAGCGAGACCAGCGCCTCGGCGTTCGCCGCCAGGTTGCGGTGCGTGAGCATCGCGCCCTTCGGGCGACCGGTTGTGCCCGAGGTGTAGAGGATGGCGGCGACGTCGGCGTCGCGGCGCGGCGCGACCGACGGGTCGGGCGTGCGCTCGCGAAAGGAGCGCAGGCTGCCGCCGCCGACCGCATCGAGCGTCGCGATCTCGTCGACCCCGGCCGCGCTCTCCAGCGCCGGGCAGCGCGCCGGATCGCAGACCGCCAGGCGCGGCGCGCAGTCGCGCAGCAGGAAGGAGGTCTCCGCGTCCGTGTAGGCCGGGTTCAGCGGCACGAAGATCGCGCCGCGGCGGAGGCAGGCGAGATACACGAGCAGCGCCTCGACCGACTTCTCCACCTGCAGCGCGACGCGGTCGCCGGCCGCGACGCCGCGCGCCGCGAGCTCGGCCGCCATGCGCGCCGACGCGTCGTCGAGCGCCGCGTACGAGAGCGCGGCTCCCTCCGGCGTCTCGAGGCAGGGCGCCGCCGGATCGGCTGGCGCTCGCTCGCGGAAGAGCGCGTAGAGGTTCACGCGGGCACCCCTTCTTGCCGGACCTTCGCGCGAGCTGACCGCTCGCGCTCGGGCTACCGGCCTTCGCTCGGCTTCGCCTCGCTGCGCGTCGGCCGACTTGCGTCGGCCTCCTTGCATTCACGAATAACGCCCCGCGAAGCCGTCGTGCCCGACGCCGACACGACCCGGCATC
>DATKND010000045.1:0-8521 GCA_035541475.1 Myxococcota bacterium
ACCGCTGCCCAGCGCTCCGCCGGCAGGGGAGTCAGCACGACATCCTTCCCCGTGACTAGCGCGTCCGCGCCCGCCCCGTCGTCCGCCCCGGGATTCGCGAAGACGACGACCTCCGCGCAGCCCTCGATCGGGGCCGGCACGCGCAGCTCGCGATCGGGCGTGGGCAGGAACGGGAGCGCCTGGATCTCAGCGTCGCCGTGGATCGAGGGGGGGATCGCGGACACCAGCAGGACAGGCTCGGGAAGGCGCGCGCTCGAGAGGCGCACGACCAGCGCCGGGGCGGGGCCGCGCGCGTCGAGCGCGGCCTTGCGCGTCAGCTGGTAGAAGAAGGGTGGGCTCGCCCACGCCGGAGGATCGCTGGCGTCCGACGCGTAGAAGGTCGGGCTCGCCCATGCCGGCGGTTCGCTGGTGCCGGCCGAAGCGCAGCCGAGCAGCCAGACCGCGAGACCGACCTGGAGCGCGAGCGCGTTTGCAGTCGCGAGCTTGCGCCGAGGGAGCGCGTGTGCGCCGTCCTGAACAGGGTCTTGAGCCACGACTCGGTCGATGTTCATAGGCGAGATGCCACGGCTCGATGCGCAGGCAGGCGCGATCATCGCTACCAGGCTGGAGCGCGGCATTATGACATATTTGCGCTCCTCTCTTCGGGGTCCGCGCAAGGGCGGCCACGGGCGCCACGCCCTGGACGGACTGCCGTGGGCACACACCATCTTCGGCAACCTCAAGACGTGGTTGCGCGGAACCTTCCACGGTGTCAGCCCCAAGCATCTCCAGCGCTACCTCGACGAGTTCACCTACCGCCTCGACCGACGCTGGCGCGAGGGCGAGCTCTTCGGATTCGTCCTACGCCGCGTCGCGCGCGGCCAACCGCTCCCCTACCGACACCTGGTGGCGGAGGGAACGGCATAGCCAGAGAATGTCCTATCCGCGATCCGCCTTCCCTCTAGCCGAGCTGCCCCGTCACCCCTCCGCACGCCCGCAACAGCTCGCGGAGCTGCTCGCCGCGGACGCGGCGGCGCTCGCGCGCGCCGTCGGTGTCGCACAGGCGATCGAGCACCTCCTGGCCCCACGCGATGTGACGGCGCGTGCGGCGCACGATCTCGTCGAGCAGCTCGATAGTCGGCGCGTCGGCGATCTGGTCGGTCTCGCGCATCTGGCGCTCGTAGACCTCGGCGAGGTGGGGCTTCAGCACGTCGAAGACGCCGACGAGCTTCTCGATCGTCTGGTCGGGGCGATCCGGTTCGGAGACGGCCTCGACGAAGCGCGCGAAGCCCGTGTTCGCCGACTCCGACGCCGCCACCGCCTTGCGCCCGCAGCGCAGCTCGGGGAGCCGCTTGCCGAGCACGTCGGCCGCCTGCGCGCTCTCCCAGATGATCTTGCCGAGCCCGGTCTTGACGGGCAGCTCGGGGATCGTCGCGACCCAGCCGCCGAGGATCATCATCATCCACTCTTCTGCGTAGCGGAAGTTCCGCACGCGCCGCGCGGTGGCCTCGACGTCGTAGCGTCCGTGGAGCTCGCGCAGGTCCGCCGGGATGTCGAAGGCCGAGTACGGCGCGAAGTGCGTGCGCTCGTCGGGGCCCGTGCCGGGATAGAGGCGCGCCTCGCTCATGCGCGCGCCTCGGCCGCGCGGCGCGCCCGGTGGCGCTCGCGCAGCACGCGCGCGGCGGCGAGCAAGGTGTCCTTCGAGGGGCCCTGCGCGGAGAGCGTCTTCAGCTCCTCGAGCTCCTGATCGGTGAAGCCCGCCTCCTTGCGATCCTCCCACGCGATCGGGATCGCGGCGTCCTCGCGCTCGGAGCGCGCGCCGCCGAAGGAGAACTGCTTGTCGACCTGGCGGCGGAACTCCTGCGCCCGCTCGAAGCGCTCCGCGTCGCCCTGCGTGAACTCCTTCACCCACTCGCTGCCGAAACGCACGTGCGTCAGCTCGTCGGCGAGCACGTAGTCGACCGCCTGGCGCATCGTGTCGTCGCCCGTCTTCTCCGCGTAGCGGATCATGTCGCGGAAGACGTCGCAGGCCAGACCCTCGAGCCCGCGGTTCACGCCCGCGACGCGCAGCGCCGGGTCGTCGGCGCAGGCGCACTCGAAGAGGAAGGTGCTCTCCGGGAACATGCCGGCGTAGCCGCCGACGTGGCGGAGCAGCTTCTCGTAGATCTGCACGTGACGCGTCTCGTCCCAGCACTGTCGCGCCATGTTCATCTTGAATTCCCACGGCGCGTCGGGGAAATCCCAGAGCGAGCGGCCGGCGCCCTCGAGCGCCTGGAGCTCTCCCACGAAGATGCCGTGCATGCGCAGCAAGAGGCGCGTCGCGGCGACCGGGTCGTCGGGGTCGAGCGGCTCGTTCAAGGTGATGAGGCCGAAGCCCGGCCCGTGCTCCTCGTAGAGCGGCAGGGCCTCGGTGCCCTGCACCGACTTCTCGATCATCGCATCGAGCTTCGAGAAGACTTCGACGACGGTGTCGACGTCGTCGGGCAAGGTCGAGAGCACGGTCGCGGTGATGTTGTCCTGGCGGATGAAGCGCGAATCGCGCGCGAGCTCGGAGTGGTGGATGAAGCGCCGCATGCAATCTCCTATCTCTTGCGGGGCTCGAAATCGAGATCCGGAGGCGGGAAGTCCGGCACCTTCCACTTGATGTAGGGCTTCTCCTTCTTCTCGTGCCACGCGTTCGCGTCGTCGATGGCGCGGTCGAAGGCGGAGAGGAAGCCCGGCAGATCCTCGGCCTTGATCGCCTTCTCGAGCGGCGGCCAGCTGTCGCGCAGGTACTCCTCGATGCCGGCGGCGTGCTTCGGCCGCATGAAGGCGCCGAGCTCGAAGAGCGCCTTGGCCTCCTTCCACTGGAAGAGCGCGAGCGGCCAGTTCTTCGCCTTGGCGGCGTAGTAGAGCTTCCAGGTGCGCGCTCCGATCTCCGGCATGATGCGGGCGAGACCCGGCTGCACCAGGGCGATCGCGTCGATCCCCATCTCCCACTTGCCGTTGTCGAACGTCATCGCGGCGACGACCGCGCGGATCTTCTCCTCGATCTTCTCCTCGTCCATCACCTCTCCTGTCTCGCGCCCGACGAGAGCCATTCACGGGCCAAGCCGCAGTATACGCGCAGGCTCTGGCGGAAGGGATGCTCGCTTGCGCACACTCGGTGACCGCCCGAGAGGAGACGACATGCCGAGCCGACGCGACCAGATCCGCATGAGCGAGAACGAGATCTGGAAGTTCATCGAGGCCCGCAAGAGCCTCCAGGTCGCGACCTTGAACCGCGACGGCTCGCCCCATCTGACCACGCTCTGGTTCGGGATCCTCGACGGCGACATCGTGTTCGAGACGTTCACGAAGTCGCAGAAGATCGTGAACCTGAAGCGCGACCCGCGCATCGCCGTGCTCGTCGAGGACGGCCTCGAGTACAACGAGCTGCGGGGCGTCGCGATCAACGGCCGTGCGGAGCTCCACGACGATCCCGCGGTCGTGTTCCGCTATGCGCTCGCCGTCACGCAGAAGAACAACCCGGGGCTCGCGCCCGAGCAGCAGCAGGCGGCCGCGAAGATGCTGAGCCAGAAGCGCACGGCGGTTGTGGTGAAGGCCGAGCGCATCGTGAGCTGGGACCACCGCAAGCTCGGTGGCCGCTACTAGCAAGGAGGCCGACGCAAGTCGGCCGACGCGCAGCGAGGCGAACCGAGCGAAAGCCGGTAGCCCGAGCGCGAGCGATCCCCTCGCGCGAAGGCCCGGCTAAGACTGGGGTGGTCCCGCGGCGAGGCGTCGGCGAAAGGCCGCCTCGCGCTCGGGGTCGTTCACGTGCGCGAAGTAGAAGCGACGCAGCTTGGCGTACTCGCTGCGAACGTCCTCGATCGGCATGCGGTCGAGCTGACGCACGGTCCTGTCGAGGTTGCCCGGGAAGTCCGGGACCCTGGCGCCGCGGCGGATCAGCTCCTGCATCAGCGCCGGATCCCAGTGCAAAACCTGGCCGTAGACCCCCGGCTCGAACGTCACGATCACGAGTGGAATCAGCGCCGACAGGCGTTCCATCGGCTCCCCCGAGAAGGTGAAGTCCACCCCGCGCTTCATGATGAGATAGCCGAGCGGGGCGGCCTTCTCGTGCCCGACGCGACCGCGGACGGCGAGCTCCTGGTGCGCCACCAGGCGATCGGTGAGCCCCGTGTGGCTCTCGATCGCGACCGGGAAGCCCGCCTCGTAGACCAGTCGCGCTTCGTCGCCGTAGAAGGCGACCCGGACGGGCAGGCCGTCGAAGTAGCGGCGCAGCACCTCGGCGGCGTGATCCGTCTTCGCGACGCGCTCGCGCGAGTAGTACATCCACTCGTTGGCGATGCCGCTCTCCCAGGTCTCGGCCGTGACAGGAGGCGGTGTCGCGAAGCTGCCGACGAGCGCGGCGAGGCAGAGCGCGTACGCGGCCGCGCGGATCGTCCCGAAGAGCGCGAGCGCACCCTGCTCGAGCAGCAGCAGCAGGAACGGTGTGATCGGCACGAGCAGGCGCGCGTACATGAAGTCGCCGCCGACGCGCACGACGTAGAAGGCGTAGGTCGCGGCGATCGCGGCGGCGAGCCGCAGCGCGCCGTCCGGATCGAGCGGCGCGGACGCATCGCGCCGCCGTCTGCGCGCGGCGGCAGCCGCGCACAGCGCCGGACCGAGCGCCAGCGCCCAGTACCGCTCGAAGTAGAGGCGGAGGTACAGCCAGCCCTGCGAGTACCAGGCGAGCGACGCCGACTTCGCGTAGTAGGTATTCGGGAAGAAGTCGCCATAGTAGGCGGTGCGCCAGACGAGATGCGGCACGACGACCGCGGCGAGCGCGGCGCCGTAGAGCAGGGCGCCCGTCCAGCGCGACCGTGCGAAGAAGAGGAGCCATGCGCCGGTGACGGCGGCGGGCAGCAGTCCGTCGGGACGCGTCAGCGACGCGGCGCCGAAGACGAGGCCCGCGACGACGAGCTCGCGCGGCCGCTCCGCACCGCGCAGCGCGAGCGCGTAGCCGGCGAGCAGCAGCGCGGTGAAGGCGGAGGTCTCGAGCCCGCCGGTCGCGAAGATGCTCCACTCGGGATTGAGCGCGGCCCCGATTGCGGCGAGCGGCAGCCACGGCGCGGCGCCGTCGCGACGGCGCGCGATCGCGAGACCCACGAGCGCGAGCAGCGCGACCGACGCGAGATAGGCGACGACGCCCCAGGCGTTGGCCCACGCGGCGGCGTCGACGCCGAGCCGCAGGCCGACCGCGCTCCAGAGCGTCCACAGGAAGTTCGAATAGCCCTCGACCCGCTCGCCGGCGTTGAAGACGAGTCCGAGGCCGTCGACCCAGTTTCGCGCGTAGCGGAACGAGATGAAGGCGTCGTCGGTCGTCCAGCGCTGCGCGACCGCGCGCCAGGTCGCGAACGCGAGCGCCGCGAGGGTCGCGAGCCAGTACGCGGGACGCGGCGGACGCAAGAGAGTCACGAGCTCCTCGGCACGGGTGGATCGGCATCCCAGATGCAAGCAGATGCAGACGCGTTAGGCTCCGCCTCTTCCATCCCACCGCACCGGAGGACCCCCATGCCCCGCGAAGCCGTGATCGTCGAGAGCGTCCGCACGGGACTCACCAAGGCCCATCGCGGCTCGTTCAACATGACCGAGCCGGTCGACTACACCGCGCACTGCCTGCGCGAGGTCGTGGCGCGGGTGCCGAAGCTCGACCCCGCGGAGATCTACGACGTGATCCTCGGCTGTGGCATTCCCGAGGGCTGCCAGGGCATGAACATGGGCCGCATCGCCGCGATGGCCGCGGGCTTCCCCAAGGAGGTGGCGGCGACCACGATCACGCGCTTCTGCTCGTCGGGCTCGCAAGCGGTCATGATGGCCGCGCACCAGATCATCCACGAGGGCGCGGACGTCGCGATCGGCGCGGGCGTCGAGACGATCACGATGATGCAAGACGGCACGCAGAACACGCACCGCCTGGTGAACAAGACCGCGCGCGAGCGCTTCCCCGGTCTCTACTTCCCGATGGGCGTGACCGCCGAGATCGTGGCCGAGCGCTACAAGGTCTCGCGCGCGGACCAGGACCAGTACTCGCTGCAGAGCCAGAAGCGCTACGCCGCAGCCGTCGCGAAGGGCTGGATCTCCGAGGAGATCGCGCCGATGAAGGTGCGGCGCAAGGTGCAGAAGAAGGGCGCGGAGCCCTACGAGGAAGACGCCGTCGTCGACCGCGACGAGTGCAACCGCCCCGACACCACCTTGGAGGGCCTCGCGTCGCTGCCGCCCGTCTTCAAGAAGCCCGAGGAGGGCGGGACGGTCACGGCGGGCAACTCCTCGCAGCTCTCCGACGGCGCCTCGGCGACGCTCCTCATGTCGGCCGAGCGCGCGAAGCAGCTCGGCATCGAGCCGCTCGGCATCTATCGCGGCTCCGCCGTCGCGGGCTGCGGTCCCGAGGAGATGGGCATCGGGCCGGTCTTCGCGGTGCCGAAGCTGCTGAAGAGGCACGGCCTCTCGATCGATCAGATCGACATCGTCGAGCTGAACGAAGCGTTCGCGTCCCAGCTTCTCTACTGCCAGCGACAGCTCCGCATCCCGAACGAGAGGCTGAATCCGTCGGGCGGATCGATCTCGATCGGGCATCCCTTCGGCATGACCGGCTCGCGCATGACCGGCCTCTTGCTGCGCGAGCTGCGCCGCGAGCGCAAACGCTACGGCATCGTCACGATGTGCGTCGGCGGCGGCCAGGGATTCGCAACGCTCTTCGAGGCCGCCTAGCAAGCGGCCGGAGGCCGCGCGCAGCGAGCCGTAGGCGAGCGAAGATCAGAGGACAGACCCGGCGGGTGACGCTAGTCCCGCTCGCCGGCGCTCGCGTCTACTTCCAGGGCGCGTTCTTCGTCTTGTCCCAGCTCGCGGTCGGCGCGTTCTCGCCGTCGCCGTAGCGAATGCGCACGCGCTGGTAGCTGAACTCGGCGATGACGGCGTCGCGGCGGCCGAGCGACTGCATCGACACCGATTGCACCGTCACGCCCTCGAAGTCGGCGCGGAAGCGCGTCGCGCCGGTTGCGGGGTCGACCACCGCGAGCGACGCCTTCGGCACGTCGGCGCGGCGCGCGGCGAGCTGGAAGAGCGGGACAGCGGCCGGGCCGATCGGCAGCGTGAAGCGCACGTTGCCGAAGCGCTGCGCGGGCGGAACCTGCGCGTCCGACTTCTCGGTGTCGGGATCCGTAGAGAAGGAGAAGTTCACGAGCGGGAAGAAGTCGGGTCCGAGGGGCCCCTTCGCGGCCGGCTCGAATTTCGCGCCGTCGATATGCATGAACATCCCGGTCGGCGAGCCTTGCGCCGACGCCTCCTGCGCGAAGGCGGCGCTCGCGGCGAGGCTGGCCGTGGCGAGGGCGGCGAGCGCCGCGGTGGTGCGGCGCGCTCGGCGCGCGCTCGGTGCGATCGCAGAAGCGGACATCGATTCCTCCTGCGGCACCCGCGTGCCGCGATGTGAACTCTGGTGTGGTCGTGATGAGTGAGGCCCCGCGAGGGTCGCCGAGCCTACCCCAAGACACCGCGTCGGGGTCTCCGGTGCCGTGGGCGCGCGCGGATCCGCTTTTTTCTTGCTGCGCTCCTCCGTTTTGCTTCGGCTGTGCCACCTCCTTGCCGATGCGCCTGCCGGGGGTGTCGTGGGCCGCGGCAGATCGGATGCGAGACGAGCGCAGGTCGCGGGCGATCCGGGGCGAAATCCCGGCGTCGGTCGCGCGTGCGCCACCACCTGGATCGCCCTGGCCTCCGCGCTGCTGGAGCGGGGCCGCACCCGGCGCGCACGGCAGCTCCTCCGCCGGGCGCTGCGGCTCGACCCGCGCGCCGTACGCGCGCACGAGCTGATGGCGCGCGCCCTGCTGAGGATCGGCCGCCGCGCCGATGCGCGCCGACACCTAGAAGTCCGGGTGCGCCTCGAGCCCCGGAGCGCACACGCGCTTGCCGACCTCGGCGCTCTCCTCTCGGAATGCGGCGACCCGCGGCGCGCGGAGTCGCATCTCCGCCGCGCGCGCCGCCTGACCCCGCGCGATCCGCGCGTGGCCTTCGCGCTCGCGACCCATCTCGCGCGCCGCGGCGCAGGTCGCGCGTCGCGCCGGCTCCTCGTGGACGCGGCGAACGCCGGCCTGCCGGCGGCGCAGAGCGCGCTGGCTCGCGACACCTTCGCGCGACGCGGCGCGCGCGGTCGGGACGCGGCGTTGCGCTGGTGGGTGCTCGCGGCCAGCGCGGGCGACCCCGACGCCTGCTTCGCGCTCGCGGTGCGCTTCGACACCGGAGAGGATCTCCCGCGCGACCCGATGCGCGCCGCGCGGCTCTACGCGGTCGCGGCCCGCGCCGGCATCGCCGCCGCGCAGCACAACCTCGGGCTCCTCTACGCGCAGGGCCGCGGCGTTCGCCGCGACGACCGCCGCGCGGCGCGCTGGTACGCGCGCGCGGCCAGGCGCGGTGAGCTGAACGCACAGACCAATCTCGGCGCATGCTATGCGCACGGGCAGGGGGTCCCGCGGAATGTGGCGCTCGCGCGCCGCTGGTTCGAGCGCGCGGCCCGGCGCGGGCATCCGCTCGC
>DATKND010000046.1:0-4501 GCA_035541475.1 Myxococcota bacterium
GCGCGCGCCGAGATCTTCTCGGCGGCGCCGCCGCCCGCCTCGATCGGCGCCGCGCGCAAGGCGCTCGAGATCGTCGAGCGCGAGCCCGAGCGCCGCAAGCAGCTCTGGGAGAACACCGAGTACATGAAGCGCGAGCTCTGCGCGCTCGGCTTCGACACGGGCGACTCCGCGTCGCCGGTCATCCCGATCGTGGTCGGCGACGACATGAAGGCCTATCACACCGTGATGCGTCTCCAGGAGGAGGGCGTGTTCGCGAACCCCGTGGTCTCTCCCGCCGTGCCCGAGGGACGCGCGATGCTCCGCACCTCCTACATGGCGACGCACACGCGCGCGCATCTCGACCACGCGCTCGAGGCGCTCGAGAAGGTGGGCCGGGAAGTCGGGCTGATCTAGCCGCCCTTACTCGCTCCCGGCCGGTGTCGGCTCGTCGTGCTCGTCCTCGATCTGCCCGACGATCTCCTCGAGCACGTCCTCCAGGGTGCAGAGCCCGAGGACCGGGCCACCCGTCTCCTGGACGAGCGCGAGGTGGCTGCGGCCGCGCCGGAACTGGCGGAGCGCGTCCACGAGCGGCAGGTCCGGCGGCAAGGTCGCGGCCGGGCGGATCGCGTCCGCGAGGATCACCACGTGCTCGCGCGCGATCACGTGGAAGAGATCCTTCGTGTGCAGGATGCCGATCACGCGATCGGGGTCGCCGTCGTGGACCGGCAGGCGCGTGTAGCCGGTCTCGCGCAGCAGCTCGAGCAGCGAGTCGAGGTCGATGCGGCGGTCGATCGCGAGCACCTGATCGCGCGGCACCATGACGTCGCGCACCGTGCGCGTGGTGATGCGGAAGACGTTGCCGAGGATGCGCCCGGTGTAGGGTCGGATGGCTCCGGCGTCGCGCGCCTCCGAGACGAGCAGCGACAGCTCTTCGGGGGAGTGGACCGCATGCGCTTCGCCGAGCTGCTTCACGCCGAGCGCGCGCACGAGCGCGTTGCCCGCGCCGTTCATCGCGCTCAGCACGGGGCGGAAGACGGCGCCGAAGACGAGCAGCGGCTGCGCGCAGGCGAGCGCGACGGCGCCCGGCCGGTCGAGCGCGAGGGCCTTCGGAGCGAGCTCCCCGACCACCACGTGCAGGAAGGTGATGAGAGCGAACGCGATCCCGAGCGCGAGCGAGTGCACGGCTGCGCTCGACTCGACGCCGATCCCGCGCAGCCCCGGCAACAGCAGCCGCGCGAGCGCCGGCTCGCCGACGAAGCCGAGCCCGATGCTGGCGAGGGTGATCCCGAGTTGTGTGGCGGCGATCGCGTCGTCGAGGCTGCCGATCGCGTGCTCGAGCGCGCGCGCGCCGGCGCGCCCGGCCCGAACCCACAGCTCCACCTGGGTGCGCCGCACCGCGACGAGCGCGAACTCGGTCGCGACGAAGTAGGCGTTCAGCAGGATCAGCGCGGCGATGGTCAGGATCCCGAGCAGCGAGAGGGCGAACGTCACGCCGGACGTCGCTCCTTCCGGCGCGCCAACGCCTCCCGTCCCGCGAAGTCGTCCACGAACTGCCGGGCCGTTCGGCCGGAGCGGCTCGCGCGCGCGAGCGCGAAGCGCAGCGCCTCCTCGTGGAGCGGCTCGCGACCCGCCTCGACCCCCGCGCGCTTGGCGTAGTGGTCGACGATCTCGAGATAGGTGCGCTGGTCGAACGCGTAGAAGCCGAGCAGCAGCCCGAAGCGATCCGAGAGCGCGAGCTTCTCGTCGACCGTTTCGCCCATGTGCAGATCGCCGTGCTCATCGAGCCTCGCCTCGCGGTTGTCGGCGACGCTCTCCGGCAAGAGATGCCGCCGGTTGCTCGTCGCGACGATGCGGACGTTCGCCGGTGTCGCGACGAGGCTGCCCTCGAGCGCGGCCTTCAGCGCGCGGTAGCCCGACTCACCGGCATCGAAGCTCAGATCGTCGCAGAAGATCAGGAAGCGCCAGTCGTGTCCGTGGAGCGCCTCGAGCACGTCGGGCAGGTGCAGCAGGTCCTCCTTGTGCACCTCGACGACCCGCAGTCCGCTCGCGCCGTAGCGCGTCAGCAGACCCTTGACCGCCGACGACTTGCCGGTGCCGCGCTCGCCGAAGAGCAGCACGTGGTTGGACGGCAGGCCGGCCAGGAACTGCTCGGTGTTGGACACGAGGCGCGCGAGCGGGCGATCGACGCCGACCAGATCGTCGAGCGAGACGCGGTCGGGCTCGGCGATCGGCACCAGGCGCCCGCGCCCGTGCCGGACCTCCCAGCGGAAGGCGTGGGTGCGGCGGAAGAGCTCGGGGTCCGGCGGCGCGCCGACGCGCTCCTCGAGGGCGCGCAGGGTGAGCGCGAGCAGCCGATCGAGTCGCGCGAGCAGAGTTGGACTGCGTCTCCCCGACACGACGGGTAGACTGACACGCATGTCGGGGGAGCGCTACGCGGCGGACGCCGCACTGCGCAGCGTGAGCGAAGGACGCGACGCCGACGGCGCGAGCTCGCTGCGGCTCGAGCTCTCGTACGGCGTAGCATCGCTCGAGCTCGTCGCGGACGGCGTGCTGAGAGTGCGCGCATTCGCGCGCGACGAGCCGCTCCGGCCGGAGCTCGCGCTCGAGCGCGGGCCGTGGCGCGCGCACGCGTGCAGCTTGCGCGAGCGCGACGGCGGCTTCAGCTGGCACACGCAAGCCTGCCCGCTGCGCGTCGAGATCGACGCGCAGCCCTTCGCGATCCGACTGCTCGATCGACGCGGCGCGGCGGTCGCGGAGCTGTGCGAGCTCTCCTTCGCCGAATCGGGCGCCGCGCGCATCGCGCTCCGCGCCGCGAGAGACGAGCGCTTCTTCGGCTTCGGCGAGAAGACGGGCCCGCTCGACAAGCGCGGCGCGCGCCTCGTGATGCGCAATCGCGATCCCGAGTCGTTCGAGTACGCGGATCCCCTGTACGTGTCGATCCCGTTCTTCCTGGTGCACCGCCGCGGCGGCGCGGGCTCGCTCGGCGTCCTGCTCGAGGCCTTCGCGCCGTCGCGCTTCGACGTCGCCGCGACGCGCGAGGACCGCGTCGCGATCGAGTCGTCGCAGGGCGGGCTCGATCTCGCGCTGTTTCCGGGTCCGTCGCCGCGCGAGGTGATCGCGCGCTACAGCGCGCGCGTCGGGCGGACGCCGCTGCCGCCGCGCTGGGCGCTCGGACACCATCAGTCGCGCTGGGGCTACAAGAACGAGCGACAGCTGCGCGCGCTCGCGCGCGAGATCCGCCGCCGCGGTATTCCGGGCGACGCGCTGCATCTCGACATCGACTACATGGACGGGTATCGCGTCTTCACCTGGCACCCGAAGCGTTTCCCCGATCCGCGCGGCCTGCTCGCCGAGCTCTCGGCGATGGGCTTCCGCGTCGTGTGCATCGTCGATCCGGGCGTGAAGGTCGATCCGGCGTATTCGGTCTACCGCGACGGCCTCGCGCGCAACGCCTTCTGCCGCCGCGACGACGGCGGCCGCTTCTCGCTGCGGGTCTGGCCGGGCGAGGCCGCGCTGCCGGACTTCGATCGCGAGGACGTGCGCGCCTGGTGGAGCGACCAGCACCGGCCGCTGCTCGAAGCGGGCGTCGCCGGCATCTGGAACGACATGAACGAGCCGGCCGGCTGGAGCGCGGATCTCCGCGTCGGGCGGCTGATGCTGCCGCTCCGCAAGCAGGATCTCTCACGCGTGGTGCAGGCGGATCCGACCGGTGCGAAGGGCGAGCTGCCTCACGAGTCGGTGCGGAACCTCTACGGGATCCAGCACTGCCGCGCGACGCACGCGGCGCTCGCCCGCGATCCGATGCGGCGTCGCCCCTTCGTGCTGACGCGCTCCGGCTACGCCGGCGTGCAGCGCTACGCGGCGGTGTGGACGGGCGACAACGCGAGCCGCTGGTCGCACCTGCGCGGGTCGATCCCGATGCTGCTGAACCTGTCACTCTCCGGCGTCGCATTCTGCGGCGCCGACATCGGCGGCTTCTTCCGCTCGTGCACACCCGAGCTCTACGCGCGCTGGATCCAGCTCGGCGCGCTCTATCCGTTCGCGCGCACGCACAGCATCTGGGCGTCGCGGCGCCAGGAGCCGTGGCGCTTCGGGCGGCGCGTCGAGGCGATTGCGCGCGAGGCGCTGCGGCTGCGCATGCGCCTGCTGCCGTATCTCGAGGGCCTCTTCCGCGAGTCCGAGCAGAGCGGCGCGCCGGTCTGGCGACCGCTCTTCTACGAGTTCCCCGACGACGAAGCCGCCGCGGCGATCGAGGATCAGGTGATGCTCGGGCCGGCGCTGCTGGTCGCGCCCGTCGTGACGCGCGGCGCGCAGGAGCGCGAGCTGTATCTCCCGCCCGGTGGCTGGTACGCGTGGCACGACGGCGCCTTCTACCGCGGTCCGCGCCGCCTGACCATTCCGGCGCCGCTCGAGCGCATCCCGCTCTTCGCGCGCGCGGGCTCGGTCGTCCCGACACAGAGTGCGGTCGATCACGTGGCGCAGCTCCCCGCCGAGCCGCGCGTCTACGAAGTGTTCCCCGGAC
>DATKND010000047.1:0-76025 GCA_035541475.1 Myxococcota bacterium
ACGTCTACGACAACGCGGTGCTGCGCGTGAACCTGCTGCTCGACCGCCTCTTCGGTGAGCTCGCGGAGCGCAAGCTCCTCGACCACACGCTCGTCGCGATCGTGTCGGACCACGGCGAGGCCTTCGGCGAGCACGGCGCCGAGGGCCACGCGCGCAACGTCTACCGCGAGGTGACGGTGGTGCCGTGGATCGTGAGCTTCCCGTTCCGGCTCGAGCCCGGTCTGGTGATCGACTCGCACACCACCAACCTCGACGTGTGGCCGACCCTGCTCGACCTGCTCGGGCTCCCGATCCCGGAAGGCATCGACGGGCGCTCCCGCGCGCCCGAGATCCTCGCGGCTGCGCGCGGCGAGGCCGCGCCTGCGGACGACCGCCCCGTCTACGCGCACCTCGATCAGTTCTGGGGCCAGCGCGACGCCGAGCCGGCGCCGACCGTCGCGGTGATCGAGGGCGACTACCGCTACATCGAGACCGCGCAGCCGCGCAACGACACCGCGCGCGAAGAGCTCTTCGACGACACGACCGACGCGCGCGAGCGTCGCGATCTGCTGGCGTCGGATCCCGAGCGCGCCGCGCGCCTGCGCGAGCTCGCGCACGCCTATCTCACGACGTCGCCCGCGCCGTGGGCGGAGCAGGCGGGCAAGCTCGAATTGAACGAGCTGGAGCTGAATCAGCTGCGCGCGCTGGGCTATGCGGTGCCTTAGAAGCTCACGGTGAGGTCGGCGCCGAAGGTGCGCGGATCACCGTAGTAGTTGATCACCACGTTCGAGAACTGCGACGCGTCGAAGCCATAGGTCTTGTAGGTGGTGTCGAGGAAGTTCCGCACCCAGCCGCCGATCTCGAACTTCCCGTCCGCCGTGCGGTAGCTGAGGCGCGCGTTCAGCAGCCAGAAGGCCGGCTGGCCGACCGCGAAGCGCGGCAGGAACTGCACGCCCAGCGGGCTCGGGTTGCCGCGCCCTTCGGCCGGGTCGAAGAAGACGTCGTCGCTCCAGGCGAAGTCGAAGCGCGGGATCAGCGAGCCGTAGCGCCCGAGATCGGTCGTGTACTCGAGCGAGCCGCTCAGCTTGAACTCGGGGGAGTTCGGCAGACGGTTGCCGGTGTAGTCCACCGTCACGTCGAGATTCTTGATGGTGTTGCCGGGACCCGGAACGCTCTGGGTCACCGTGTTCGTGAAGTCGAGGTACTGGCTCTCCAGCCAGCCGAAGTGCCCGGTGAAGATCAGCGATTCGATCGGCTCGACCCGCAGATCCACGTCCGCGCCGTAGATCTCCGCACCGTTCGCGTTGATGATCGCGATGCCAGGGGGACCGGCCACGGTGTCCTGCACGACGAGCGTCTGATAGTTCTTGTATTTGTAGTAGAAGACCGCGCCCGAGAAGCTGAGGCGCGAGTCGAGCCAGTTGCCCTTCAGCCCCATCTCGAAGGAATCGATCTCCTCCGGCTTCGCGACAGTGACACCCCCGGGAGCGGCGCTGGTGTCCTGCGTCTGCGCGCTGATCATTCCGCCTTTCCAGCCGTGGGTGTACTTCCAGTACACCGACGTGTCCTCGAAGAGCTGGTACTTCAAGGTCGCGCTGCCGGTCGGCGACTGCCACGTCTGCGTCAGATTGCTCGGGACGGGAGGCAGCCCCGGCTGGGTGACGAAGGTCAGCGTGTTGTTGAAGAGCTTCTGCTCCCAGTTGTAGCGGGCGGCGACGTCGAGCGTGAAGTCCTGCGCGAAGTCCCACTGCCCTCCGGCGTAGCCGGCCACGCTGTAGATCAGCTGCCGGTAGTTGAGGTTGTCCTCGTCGGGGGTGAGCGAGCTGCCCTGCGCGCCCTTGAAGTACTGGTTGAGGTTGTTGTTGAGGTTCTCGTTCAAGGTGAACCCGCCGACCTGCCAGCGCACCGGCAGCTCGGAGAGCTCGCCGCTCGCGCGCAAATCCTGCGTCGCCTGCCACGCGTTGTCCGTCTGCTCGGCCTCGAAGAGCACGTTCGGCGTGAAGTCCTGATCCGTGTTGCGGAAGCGGTCGTACGCGTCGTAGCCGGTGACGCTCGTCAAGGTCACGTTCGGCGACACGTTCCAGGTGCCGTTCGCGTAGCCGCCCCAGGTCTGGAGACGCGTATTGCCGGTGCGGTCGTAGTCGCCCTGCCAGACGTGCTGGTCTCCGATCTGGGCCAGATGCTGGCCGAGCGCCTGAGCGAGGTCCGTGCCGGTGAGGCCCTGGTTCTGATAGCGAGTCTGGATCGCCACCACGTCGCGATCGCGGTACGGGAGCGCGGTGGAGCCGCCGTAGAAGGCGTTTTGCGTCCCGATCGCCTGGCCGAGCGCCGACGTGGTGTCGAGCTCGCTGCCGTGGGCGTTGAAGAGCCACTCCATGTTCGTGTCCGGCGGCGTGTATTTCACGGTGCCGCGCGCGGACCAGTTGCCCATGTCGTTGACCTTGTCGTCGAGGCCGCCGGGCAGTGCCGAGAGGGTGCGCCCGAACGGGAACAAGCTCGTCTGGTTCCCCGTGCCGCCCGGAGTGGGGTATCGGTTGAAGGTCTGCTCGCCGCAGAACGAGACCTGGTTCCAGATGGAGTTCGAGGCGGGCCGAGGCGCGGCCAGGGCTTCGGCGCGGCGGTCTTCCAGCGGCGGCACGTGCTCGCCGGCGAGCGCGTTGGCACCCGAGTTGGCCGGAATGAATGGCAGGCCCGAGCGCTGGACCGGGGGCTGGTCGATGAAAGGAATGCGGCTGCAGCGGTTCGTCAGGATCGGATCGCGCTCGGTGAAGCGGAAGGCGAGCCGCGTCGAGAGCTGGTCCTCGACGATCGGCACCTGGATCGCGCCTTCGTAATCTTGATAACCGAAGTTGCCGAGCGACGAGCGCAAGGTCGCCTCGAGGTCGTCGCCCGGCTTCTTCGACACGATCCGGATCACGCCGGCCGACGCGTTGCGCGCCGGGCCGCCACCTTGCGGCCCCTTCTCGACCGAGACGTTCTCCATGTCGAAGAGCTGCCCGAGCTGGTTGGCCGGCGCGTTGCGCGGCACGTCGTCCTGGTAGACGGCGACGGCGCCGGAGCCGTTCGCCGCGAAGTCGTTGAGGCCGACGCCGCGGATGAAGAAGGTCGGCGCGGTCGCGCCCGCCGTCTTGATCTCGAGGTTAGGCGTGTAGGCCGACAGATCGGACACGTTCTGCGCGCCGAGCGCCTGCAGCGCCTCGGCGTCGAACTGAGTGACGGCGGCCGCGATCTCGGGCTGGATCGCCTCCTCGGTCTGCTGCCCGAGCACGTGGATCACCTCGACGCCTGGGGGCAGCTCCGCCTCCGGAGTGCGCGGGCCCTCGTCGGCAGCCGGCTGCGTCGTCTGCTTCGCGCCCGGAGCCGGCTCCTTCTTCTTCGGCTGCGGCGCGGTCTGCGGTGTCTCGGCGGGCGCCTGCTCCTGTGTCGTGGCGGCGTCCGACTTCGCAGCGCTCTCGTCCGGCGTCTCGTCGCTCGTCTGCGCCGATGCGACCGCGCCTAGCAGCAGCGCGAAAGCGAGCGCCGCGGCCGGGCGCAACGCGCGAGGGCGCGCCCGCCTCCGCCAGCGAAGGCTTCGACACGACATGCGATCACCTGCACCGCGCCACCTCGGGTCCGCCGCGGCCGGCGGATTCTCAAGGAGGCGCTGCGGCGAGTCAACGTCCGATGCGCGACGCGCGGCGCACTGGCCACTTGATCGACGCGTCACGGCTGGTCCATGCTGCGCGCCCGATGTACGCACGCCGGGCTCCGCGCAGCGCATTCCTCTTCGTCGGTCTGGCCGCTGCGCTCGCTCGGCCGGCCGGCGCCGATTCCGACGAGACGCAGCGCTGGGTGCCGTCGTTCGGACTCACGAGCGGCGTCTTCGCGCAGAAGGCCGACGCGAGCACCAACTCGACGGGGCTCACCTACAACTTCATCCTCCGTCAGAATTCGTTCGGCCAGGAGGTCGACACGGTCACGCAGATCACCGATGCGAATCTGCGTCCACCGACCGACGGCGACGACATCCTCGTGACGCCCTTCATCGGCGGCACGTTCGAGCTCGAGACGCCGGGCGTGCAGGCGTGGCCGGGTCGGCCGCGCCTGTTCGTGCGCGGCGACATCGCGGCCGCGTTCGGGACCGAACGGAAGATCGCGCGGGAGAAGACGCCGACCGGCCTGCCTGATCCGCTCCCGGATCAGCCCTTCTTCGGGGAGGAAGCGGTGCCCGGCATCGGCAGCGAGACGACCGCCGAGGTGCAGCCGCTCACGTACTCCGCCGGCGCGGGCGTCGCGTTCACGATCGACATCGGATCGCGCCGCCTCCGCATCAAGCCATCGATCGAGTACATCCACGAGCAGATCGACTTCACCGGGGCGATCATCCGCGCGGTCAACACCGATTCGGGAATCGTCGCGCAGCAGGGCATCACCGCGAAGCCGTCCGTGTTCTTCGGTGTCACCTTGCAGAAGGACGAGAAGCAGGACTTCCAAGGGCTCGGCCCGGGCCTCGAGCTCGAGATGGACACCGCGCGCCTCGGACCCTTCATGCTCTCGATCTTCATGAACGGGCGCGGCATGAAGGTGCTCGGCGACACGAAGGTGCAGTGGTCCGACAGCACGACCGTCACCGATCCCGCGATGGTCCCGAACACCACGACCTTCGACGCGAACTGGGAGTACGAGAACAAGCCCTGGATCTTCGGCGGCGGCGTCGGCATCCGGTTCCGCTGGGTTCCGCAGTGACGGAGCGCGACACGCGCGAGTGAACGCGGAACCGCGAAGCGCATGGCTCGCGCTGGCCGCGTTCGGATGCATCGCGGCCGCGATGGCGATCGCCGCGGGGCAGCCGGTCTTCACCGACGACCTCTGGTGGCACCTCGGCCTCGGCGAGGCCTACCTGGCGCACGGACCCTGGCTGCAAAGCGACCCGCTGCTCTTCACGGCCCCGGGACCGCCGGATCCGTCGGCATGGCTCTCGGACGCAGCACTCTTCGCCGTCTGGAAGCACGCGGGCTTCATCGGACTGCGCGTGATGCACGCGGCGATCGTCGCGTCGCTGATGGCGCTCGTGTTCGCGCTGGCGCGTCGCGCCTCCGGCTCGCGCGCCGTCGCCGCGGTCGTCGGCATCGCCTTCGTCGCGCTCGCGGGCTATCGGCTGGTGCAGCTCCGCCCCGAGCTCTTCACGATCGCCGCGACGCTCGGACTCTACGCCCTCTGGTGTGAGGGGGCCGAGCGGGCCTCGTGGCGGCGGATCGCGGCGACCGCGCTGCTCTTCGCCGTCTGGGCGAACTGTCATGCGGCCTTCCCGCTCGGCCTCGCGCTGCTCGCGGCGAGCGCGGCGGCGGAGCTCGTCGGTGCGGCCATCGCGCGACCGCCGGCGCGCTCGGCGATGCGCGCGCGCGGCGCGCGCCTCCTCGCGGCGTTCCTCGCGGGGCTCCTCGCCTCCTTCGCGAATCCGAGCGGCGCCGCCGCGTCCTGGACCTGGCTCCGCGCCGGGGTGTCGACGCCGGAGCTCGCGCGCGTCGCGGACGAGTGGGCGCGCTTCGTGCCGTGGCGCCTCCCCGTGTCGAACCTTCCGCCCTCGCCGCTCGCGTGGGCGCTCGCGATCGCGCTGCTCGCGCTGGTGCCGGGGCTCGCGCTTCACGCGCTGCGCCGCGCGCGCGCGGACGCGCCGGCCGCGGACTCCGATCTCGGCCCGACACGGATCGCCTGGGCGCTCGTCGCCGCGGCGGCGCTGCTCGCGGCGGTCCGCTTCCTCTGGCTCGGGATCTTCGCGTCGTTCGCGCTCGCGCTGGCGACACGCGGGCGCGTCCGAACCGCGTGGGTGTCGCTCGCCGCGGTGGTGCTCGCCGCTGCATTCTTTCCCCTCGGCGACTGGCCGATGATCTCCGCCGTGATGCCGCGCTCACGCGCGGGCTACGCCGAGCCGTACAACGCCGCCAAGTACTACGCGCACGCGATCTGGTTCCTCCAGGATGCAGAGCTCGAGGGGAACGTCTTCATCGACTACCCGATCGGCGGCTTCGTGGGCTTCTTTGGCGCTCCGCGGCTGCGCGCCTTCGTGAACGGCTCGCTGAACGTCACGCGCGACGCGATCGACGCGAACCGGCCGCTGCGCGAGGGTCGCGGCGCGCGTCCCGGCGAGAGCTTCCTCGCGCTCCTCGACCGCATGCAGATCGACATCTACGTCGGCACGCGGCTGCCGGAGACGGGGCCGGCGCGACGGCCGTGGTTCTACACGACCGCGCTGCTCGAGAACGCGTCCGGCTGGCTGCTCGT
Source organism: Myxococcota bacterium (assembly GCA_035541475.1). GTDB lineage: Bacteria > Myxococcota_A > UBA9160 > UBA9160 > SMWR01 > DASUFZ01. The sequence continues at coordinate 6,241 of DATKND010000047.1, forward strand.
GTTCCGCAATGCCGACAGCGCCGTCTACCTGCGGACGAACGGGCGCAACCAGGCGAATCTCGCGCGGGTCGCCGACTACTATGCGCGCGAGCACGTGCCCTTCGATCCGGCGCGCGGCTTCGAGCCGGAGTCCGCGATCCGCGCCGCGAGGCTCTTCGCGGTCACGCACGGCATCGTGCCGGTCCACTTCGAGGATCTCGCCGAGGCCGCGCACTCGGGTCCTGCCGCCGCGCGACGCGCCGCCGCCGGCTCGCTCGCCTCGATCTACGCGGCGCTCGGACGCTACGAGCGGGCGCTGCGCCTCGACCGCGCAACGCTCGAGGGCGATCCGACCGCGCTCTCCGCGCGACGCCGCCTGGTGTGGGCGCTGCTGCGGCTGGGGCGCCTCGACGAGGCGCGGAGCGAAGCGGCCGCGCTCCTCGAGGCCGCGGGCGACGACGCGCTCTCGCAGCAAATTGCGCAGACCGCGAACGACGTCGCATCGCAGGGCGACGAAGCCCGTGCCGCGCGCATCGCGACCCTTCCCGTGTTCACGCCCGCCGAGGCGGCGCACACGATGTCGGGCATGGCGCTGCCCGAGGTGCGCGCTCAGCGCGCGAGGGACCCCCAGATCGGGTCGAGCGCCAGCGCGACGCCCTCGTCCACGTGAAGCGGATCGTCGAGCAGCACGCGCCGCAGCTTCGGCTCGAGCTCCTTCTCCGAGCCGCCCGGCCCGCGCGGCGGCGCCGCGTCGTAGACGAGGTCGAGCCCGCCCCAGCGCTCGAGCGTTCTGCGGCCGGGACGCAGCGCGAGCAGATGCAGCGAGAGGCCGCTGACCTTCCCCTGGAGCGCGCTGTCCCCGACTACGCCCTCGCCGGCGAAGACGGGCGCGTCCACCGGCAAAGACGCGTTCTCGGCCGGCTCGACGCGAAGCCTCCGCTGTACGCCGTCCCAACGCACCGTGCGTCCCGAGAGCTTCGCGGGGCGCAGCGCCAGCGACGGCAACAGCAGCATGTCGAAGCTCTGCGTCTCGGCGAGCTTCTTCTCTAAGGCCTGCGCGGCGGCGCGGAAGTCCTTGGCCGGGCTTCCCTCCGGCACGACGCTCGCCACGGCCCCGCGCCACAGCACGACCGCGTCCGGCGTCCAGATGACCGCGACGCGCGCGCCGCGCCGCTGGAGGCTCCGGATCAACGAGAGCTCGGCGATCGGCACCGCGTCCTCGAGGTCGGACGAGAGCTCGACGCCGAGGTTGAGCGGCGCGATCACGACGCGCGGGCCGGTCGCCTGAGCGCCACCGCCCTCCTCGACCATCTTCGGCCCGTGGCTCGCGCAGCTCGCGAGCGCGACCGCGAGCAGCGTGAGCGCGCCGGCGCGGCGGCGATGCATGCAACGACCCCCCGAGAGGCCGGCGAGGATACCGGCCGAGCGGCCGACGCAAAGCCTCTCACCCTGGTACCGTGGTGTCGTGTCGCGGATGCTGCGCCTCGCTGCGCGGCTCTCGCTCGGCGGCGCGCTGGCCTGCGCGAGCGCGCCGGTCGAGGTCGATGCGCCGCGCGATCTCCAGGGCTTTCGCACCTGGGAGTGGCGACAGCCCGCCGATCCTCCAGCCATCGCTCCGGCCGATCCGGTGCTCGACGCCCGCCTGCGCGACGCGATCGGGCGAGAGCTCTACGCGCGCGGCTTCCGTCCGTCGACCGACGAGCACGCCGACCTCGGCGTCACCTATCGAGTCGCGCTGAAGCGCGAGGTCGTGGTCCGCACCGAGACGCCCGCGCAGCAGGATCTCCAGGGCCTCCACGCCGGGACTCCTTCGTACGAGATCGTCGCGAGCCAGCGTCGTCTCGTGCGCTACGAGCGCTTCGCCCTGCACGTCGAGCTGCGCGAGTCGGCGACGGGCGACGTCGTCTGGCGCGCCGACCTCGCGGACCGCACGCGCGGCCGCCTCGCCGCGACGGCCGACGAAGCGGTGGCCGCCCTGCTGCGAGAGCTTCCTCCGCGTCGCGAGCGCATCTGATCGGATAGGCTCCGCCCGCGAACCGAGGCCGGGACCCCGTCATGCTGCGCGCCGCCTGTCTGCTGCTGACCGTGCTGACCGGCGCGAGCGCGCTGGTCTACGAGGTCGCGTGGCAGAAGTACCTGGCCACGCTCCTCGGCTCGCACGCCGAGGCGACCGCCGCCGTGCTCGCGATCTTCCTCGGCGGCCTAGCCGCGGGCTACGAGCTCTTCGCGAGGCTGGCCGCGCGCGTGATGGCTCGCGGGTCGGACGCGCACGCCGCGCGCCTCCTGCGACTCTACGGCGCGGTCGAGCTCTCGATCGGCGCCTACGCCCTGCTCTTCCCGACGCTCTTCGGCGTCGCGCAGTTCGCCTCGCTGGCGGTCCCGCGCGGCCACCCCGCGCCGGCCTTCGCCTTCGACGTCGCGCTCAGCGCGCTGCTGATCGGTCCGCCGGCCGTCGCGATGGGCGGCACGATCCCGCTGCTGACGCAGGCGCTCGCCGGCGACATCGCGCAGGCGACGCGCATCCACGCCTGGGTGTACGGCTGCAACACGCTCGGCGCGTTCGCGGGCGCGTTGCTCGGAGGACTCGCGCTCGTGCCGTGGCTCGGCCTCGACGGGACCTTGCGCGCGACCTCGCTCGTGAACCTCGTCGCGGGCCTCGGCTTCGTCCGGCTCGCGCGCCGCGCGCGCGACGTCGTGCCGCCCGCGCCGCCCGTGCCGGCGTCGACGCCCGCGCCGTCGCAGGCGCTGCCGCGCTTCACCGCCTACGCGGCCGTCGCGCTGCTCTCCGGCTTCGCGATGATGACCTTGCAGACGCTCTTCAACCGGATCGGCGCGCTCGCGCTCGGCGCGTCGCCCTTCACCTTCGCGATGGTCGTCGCGATCTTCGTGCTCTGCATCGCGCTCGGGAGCCTCGCCGTGTCGGCGCTGCCGCGCATTCCGCCGGGCCTCGTCTACGGCTCGGCGTGGCTCCTGGTCGCGCTGCTCGTGTGTCTCTATCCGCTGGTGCCGGACGCCGTCTACTGGGCGCACGCGCTGCGCGTGCTCTTCCGCTCGATCGATCAGGCCTTCTGGCCGTACCAGCTCGCGGTCTTCGTCGCCGGCTTCGCGGTGCTGGCGCTGCCGATCGGGCTCGCGGGTGCGCTGCTGCCGCTGCTCTTCCACCAGCTCCGCCGCGAGCTCGCGGATCTCGGCGCGACGGCCGGCCGCCTCTACGCCTGGAACACGCTCGGCTCGCTGCTCGGCGCGCTCGTCGGCGGCTACCTGCTGCTCGTGTGGCTCGATCTCCACCACGTCTACCGCGTCGCGCTCGGGTGCCTGGTCGTCGCGGCGATGCTCCTCACCTTGCGCGTGCAGCACAAGCGCGCGCGCCTCTTCGACGCGCTCGCGCTCGCCGGCATGCTCGGTCTGATCGCGTGGCTCCCCGCCTGGGACGCCTCGAACCTCACCGCCGGCGCCTTCCGCCTGCACGAGCCGATGGACTGGTCGTTCGCCGGGCCGAGCGCGTTCTTCGCGAGTCGCCAGCTCGGCAAGCTCGTCTTCCACGACGACGACCCGACCAGCACGATCACCGTGCTCGAGCCCGACCAGCGCACGAACTCGCGCCCGAATCGATCGATCATCGTGAACGGCAAGTCGGACGGCAGCCTGATCGGCGACTACACGACGATGGCGATGCTCGGCCTGGTGCCGGCGCTGCTGGCCGAGCCCACGCCCGAGCGCTGCTTCGTGATCGGCTGGGGAACCGGCGTGTCGACCGGCGAGCTCGGCGCGCTCGACGAGACGCGCGAGGTCGAGGTGGCGGAGATCTCACAGGCCGTGCTCGACGCGGCGCCGCTCTTCGCGTCCGGCAATCAGGCCGCGTCGACCAACCCGAAGGTCCACGCGATCCACTCCGACGCGTACCGCGCGCTGCGCCAGAGCGGCGAGCGCTTCGACGTGATCGTGTCGGAGCCCTCCAATCCATGGGTCACCGGCGTCGAGATGCTCTACAGCGTCGAATTCCTCGAGGCCGTGCGCGACCACCTCGCGCCCGGCGGCGTCTACGCGCAGTGGTTCCATCTCTACGAGACCGATCGAGACGTGGTCGAGCTCGTGCTGCGGACCTTCGCGCACGTCTTTCCGGACATGTCGGTCTGGTTCACACAGCACAGCGATCTGATGCTGATCGGGCGCCCGCCCGGTTCGAAGCCCTTCGATCTCGCGCGGCTCGAGGCCCGCCTGGCACGCCCGGACTTCCAGCGCGGCTTCGAGCGCATCGGCATCGACCGCCTCGGCGCGCTGCTCGCGCACGAGCTGATCCCGAGCGGTGTCGTCGCGGCGTCGGGTCTCGGAGGCGAGCTCCACACCTTGCGGCGCCCGCTGCTCTCCGAGCGCGCGGCGCGCGCGTTCTTCCTCGGCGAAACCGCGAGGCTCCCGAAGTACGCGTTCCCCGAGAGCGCGCGCGTCGGCGCCGAGAGCTCGCTCGTGCGCCGCTACCTCGCCCTGCACGGAAATCCGGAGTCGCTGCTCGACGACGTGACGCGCGAGACCTGCGGGTTCGAGCGGCGCGGGGAGTGCGCGGCGCTCTTCGCCGCCTGGCGGCGCGAGCACCCGGGTTCCCCGCTCCTGGCCACCGCGCTCGCCGACTTCCGCCAGGTCTACACGGGTGACGGCGTGCTCTTCGATCCGAATCTCGATCGCATCGGCGCGCTCTTCGACGGCACGCAGCCCCCGCCCGCGGCCGGCCCCGACGAGCGCCCGCTCGCGCGCGCGCGGCGCGTCTCGAGCGACTACGTCCTCTACTACCACCACGCGGTGCCGTTCGATCGCCGCGCGCTCACGCAGGTCTGGCAGCTCTGCACGAATCCCGCGTGCAACGAGCCGCGGCGCGAGGTGGAGGCGGAGCTCGGCGCGCTCGGGCCGGAGAGCTGAGCTCCGAAATTAGAAGTCGCCGAGCGCTCGCGTGAAGGTGAAGTCGACCGGCGTCACCACGAAGGTGTCCCAGGTCTGACGCACGCCCGGTCCGAACACGGCGAGCGGCGCTGCGATGGGGAAGGCGGCGATGCCGACGATCGTCGCGCAGAAGCCGAGCGGCCGCAGCACCATCGCGTCGAAGACCTTCGGCCCTGTGATCGGCCAGTCGACGCCCTCGGTCTTCGGCACGTACTCGACCGGCGGCGCCTCGGGCTCGGGCGCGGCCGCGCCGATCACGGCGAGGGCGAGGAGCGCGACACAGACGCGAATACGGCTCGCTCGCATGGTCAGCGCATCCCTCCATCCAGGTTGATTTGCGCCCGAATTCTCACCAGGTTCCGCAGGGGAACAAAGGCCATCACTCCGAATGTACCGAGCGACAAGAGTCCGAGACCTGCTCTCCCGTTCATGAAGCTGGCGACGCAGAACCAATACGGAATCGAACAGAGGGTGTACCCCATCGCGAAAGGCAAGACCTCACGACGCCGGGATTCTAGTGACCGCGCTGTCGAGGTTGCGCCGAATCTCCCCGATCTGCTGGCTGCGAGAGCGAACGCGCCAATCACCGGCAGAAGGAAACCGAGCGGAATCATCGCGAACTCGAATGCTCGGGTGGGAGAACCTGTGGATGCGAGACAGACGAGAAACACCACCCCGGCTCCTACGAGGGCACCGCTACCTGCAAATACGCAGGCTGCAACTCCACGAGACACGGATCCTGTCCGTTTCGACACCATCTTCACCGCGCCGCGCGCTCGCGCGAGCGCAGCGCCTGACCGGGGAATGCGCCCTTCACCAGCTCGCCGTTCCGGACTACCGGCACGCCGCCGACGATCACGTAGGGAATGCCGGCCGACGCTACCGGTGAGTGCTCGTAGGTCGCGCGGTCGATCACGGTGGCCGGATCGAAGACCACGAGGTCGGCGTCGTCGCCGAGCCGGATGCGGCCCTTGTGCAGGAAGGCCGGCGCCGTGAACTCGAGCCGGCGCGCCGGCAGCCAGGTCATGCGCGCGAGCGCGTCCATCAAGGTGAGGACGCCGCGCTCGCGCACGTAGACGCCGAGCACGCGCGCGTGCGTGCCGACGCTGCGCGGGTGCTCGCCGCCCTCGTAGAGAGGCATCGCGTCGGCGGCGACGAGCACACCGGGGTGTCGCAGCGCCTCCTCGACCCACGCCTCCTGCATCCCGTGGATCACGACCGTGCCGCCCTTCTTGCGATAGCGCGCGAAGCTCTTCTGATCGAGGCGCTCGCCCGTCGCGACCCACTGGAGATCGCCGTAGTCGAGGCCCATGCGCTCGCGCCAGCCGTCGTCGAAGAGCGCGGACTCGATCGAGGTCGACGACGCCGTGTAGGGATAGACCTCGGTCGTGACGAGGAGCCCGCCGGCGCGCGCGGCGTCGATCGCGGCGAGCGCGCGCGGGGTCGCGGCGCGCGTCGAGCTGACGATGTGGACCACGTGCAGCGAAGCGCCGGTCGCGCGCGCGTGGTCGAGCGCGGTCTCGAGTGGCGAGAGATCCTCGGGCGTCTGCTGCTCTGCGAGGTGCACGAAGACCGGCACGCTGCGATCGGCGGCGAGGGCGAAGACCGCGCGCACCTCGTCCGGCGTCGCGCCCGGCGTGTAGGCGAGCCCCATGCCGATGCCGATCCCGCCCGCGTCCATCTCCTCGCCGAGGAGACGCACGAGCGTGCGGATGCCGGCGGGATCGGCCGGCTCGTAGGCCCAGCCGGTCGGGTTCCACAGGTGGCGCAACATCCCCATGAACCAGCCGGGCCGGTCGATCGGGTGACCGCCCGAGATCCCGTGCATCACCTTCACCCGCGTCGGGATGTGTCCGGCCGACACGCCGAAGTGGATCCGCGCGTGACCCTCGCGCTCGCGCAGGAAGTCCTTCACCCCGTGCACGCCGAGCTCGAGGTCGAGCGCGGAGGTGACGCCGTCGCGCGCGAGGTAGTCGTAGGAGAGCTCGTTCTGCCCGTGCGCGTGGATGTCGATGAAGCCCGGCGCCACCGCGAGGCCGGTCGCGTCGATCGTCTGTTTGCCCTCGAGCGGCTGTGACGAGAGCACCGCGATGTGGCCCGCGCGGATGCCGAGGTTCAGCACCTGGTCCATGCCGCTCGCGGGGTCGAGCACGCGGCCGTTCGCGACGACGAGGTCGTAGACCTCCTCGGCGGCCGGCGTTGCGGGCGGCGGCTTCGGGATCTCGACCGCGCGCGCCGACACCGCGCACAGCGCGGCGAGCGCGACGCCGAGCAGGGCCGGCACGCGCCCGCGCGCCCGCTCAGGCGATCGCATCGACGAGTCCCCACTCCTTCGCGGTGCGCGCGTCGACACGCGCGCCTGTCAGGGCCATCCACGCGGTGCGCTGGCGGCCGATGCGGCGTGGCAGGCTGACCGTCCCGCCCGCGCCGGGCACGAGGCCCATCGAGAGCTCCGGCAGCCAGAAGCGCGCGTCCGGCGCCGCGACCATTTGCTTCGCAAACGCCGGCAGCTCGACTCCCGCGCCGACGCAGGCGCCGTGCACGCGCGCCGCGACGCGCGCGGCGCAGGCGGCGAGCAGGCGCGCGGGGCTGCGCGTCGTGCGGATCGCGTGCGCGGTCGCCGGATCCGGCAGCGAGCCGAACTCGTCGAGGTCGCCGCCGCTGCAGAAGTCGGGGCCGTCGCCGGAGAGCGTCACCTCGCGGATCGACGCGTCCGCGACCGCGACCTCGAGTGCCTCGCAGAGCGCGTCGCGCATCGCGGCGGAGAAGGCGTTGCGCTTCGCGGGGCGCGCGAGCACGAGATCCAGGCGGTCGCCGTGCCGCGCGATCCGCACCGCCGGATCGGTCTCGGGAGGCCGCAGCCTCGGCGCGCCGCGGAGCGAGAGCCAGGCCGCGAAGCCCGGGCCCGCCTGCAAGGTCGAATAGGTGAGCGACTCCGCGACGAGGCCGTCCGCCACGGGCCGGCCTTCCGAGAGGCGCAGCAGCTGCACGAGCGCCGCCGCGGCGATCGGCTGCCGCGCGACGGCGCGCGCGACCTCCGCGCAGGCCTCTGCCGACTCGACCACGACGTCGAGCCGCTTCGCGAGCGCGGCGCGGCCGAGATCGAGCTCATCGGGCTCCGCCGCGATGCCGACACTGGGGCATGGCAGCGAGGCCAACGCGTGCTGCGCGGCCTCGCGCCGCGAAGGCGACACCGATTCCGGTCCCGCGCCCCCCACGAGATCGATCGCGAGGAGCGGCTCGTCGCCGTGCGGTCCGAAGCGCTCGCCGGATCGCGGATCGGCGAGCCGCTCGAGCGCCTCGGCCGGCGCGTGGAGCTTCAGCGCGAGTCCCGTCCGCTCTTCGCCTCGGCCAGCCACGCCCGTACCTCGCGGCGCAGCAGCTTCCCGGTCTCGTTGTAGGGAAGCTCCTCGCGGAACTCGATGCGGGCCGGCGCCCGCGACGAGCGCAGCTCGCGCGCGACGAACTCGCGCAGCGTCTCGGGCGTCGCCTCGACGCCCGGCTTGCGCACCACGACCGCCGCGACCGCCTCGCCCCACTCCTCGTCGGGCACCCCCACGACGGCGCAGTCCGCCACCGCGGGGTGTCCGAGCAGCACGTCCTCGATTTCGCCGGGCGACATGTTCTCGCCGCCGCGCACGATGATGTCGTCGATGCGGCCCTCGAGGAAGACGTAGCCCTCGGCGTCGAGGCTGCCGGCGTCGCGCGTCGGGAAGAAGCCGTCGCTGCCGACGCGGCTCGTCTTGCCGAGGTATTCGCCCGAGACCTGCTCGCCGCGCACGCAGATTTCGCCCGACACGCCCGGCGGACATGCGCGCCCCTCTTCGTCGCGCACCTCGATCTCGACCGAGGGCAGCGGGCGGCCGACCGAGGCGAGGCGCCGGCGCACGGCCGGATCGTCGCTCGCGGCGGCGGCGCGGTGGTCCTCGGGAGTCAGCACCGTCAAGGTCGAGCTCGTCTCGGTGAGCCCGTAGGCGTTCGTGAAGTCGCTCTCGGGAAAGAGGCGCATCGCGCGCTCGATCACCGCGAGCGGCATCTTGCCGCCTCCATAGGAGAGCGAGCGGATGCCCGGCGCGCGCGCGCGCGGCTCGCGCTCCAGCACCTCGACGATGCGCGCGAGCATGGTCGGCACCACGAACGCATGCGACACCCGTTCGCGTCGCGCGAGGTCGAGCCAGGCCTCGGCGGAGAAGCTCGGGAGCTGCACGATGCGGCGGCCCGAGTAGATCGAGCTCGCGAGCACGGCCATGCCGGCCACGTGATACGGCGGCACGCTGACGAGCGCCGCGTCCTCCTCGGAGGCCGCGCCGAACTCGACCGAGCCGAGGATGTAGGAGACGAGGTGCCGGTGGCGCAGCACCGCGGCCTTCGGCGGTCCGGTCGTGCCGCTCGTGAAGAGCAGGACGGCGATGTCGTCGCCCTCCATCGACCACTCGGCGCTGCGCGCGCTGCCGCCGCGCGCCTGTGCGACGAAGTCCTCACGCGCGACGGCAACCACGCCGGCGCGCTCACGGAGCGCGCGCGCGCGCGCCGCGTCGGTCACGAGGTACGCCGGCTCGATCTGCGCGAGCAGCCGCTCGAGCTCCGCGCCGGTGAGGCGGTAGTTCAGCGGCACGAATGGCACGCCGGCCCAGGCCGCGCCGAAGAGTCCGATCGGCAGCGCCAGGCTGCTGACGTCGAGGATCGCGGCGTGCTTCGCGCCGCTCGCGGCGATCGCGTCCGCCGCGGCGCCGGCCGCGCGGAGGAGATCCGCGTAGGCCAGGCGCTCGCCCTCGTTGACGACGGCCACCCGATCGCCGAAGCCCGAGGCGGCCATCTCGAGGAGCATCATCAGGTTCATCGCGGCTCGCCTATCTGGTTGCTCGCGCCCACCGGGTCGATCCTCTGAACTTCGCTCGCCTGCGGCTCGCTGCGCGCCGCGCTCCGCGCGGCTTGCTAGTCCGACGCGGGAAGCGGCTTGGCTTCCTTGAGGACCAGCAGCGTGTCGCCGATGGCGAGCGAGCCCTTGCCGGGCTTGGTGCAGAGGAGCTCGAGCTTCCCTTCCGCGTTCACGTAGCGCTTGCCGATCTGCGTGCCGGCCGAAGCGGAGGCCGCAACGCTACCGCCCGCCGGAGCCTGCTCGCCGATCGGGAGCATCGGCGCGCCGCCGCAGCGCACGTCGAGGTCGGCGTCGGGCGTCTGGATGACCATCACCTCGGTGGTGCAGACGGCGCTCTTCACGCGGCTGCCTGCCTTGAGCTTCATGCCTCGGGTCCTCCTGCGGGGCCGCATCGTAACCCACGGAACCGGCTGCGGTACTGTCGCTCGATGCTCGAAGCAAGGCGCGTTCGCATCGCCGGCCAGGGGGCGGCCCGGGACTACGCGGCGCACCTGCTCGCGAGCCTCGGCGCCGATGTCGTGCGCGCCCGGGGTCCGATCGATCTCCCGGCCGCGCTCGAGTGGGCACGCAGCGGTGCGATGTGGCTGACGGGCACGGCGGTCGGTGCGCCGCGCCCGGCTCCGGGTCCGCTGGCGTCGTGCGCGCGCGGCGCGCTCGAAGCGCTCCGCGCGCTCGTGCCGTGGAGCGACGCGCTGCCCCTCGACGGCGCCGCGCTCCTCGGCGAGCGCGCGGCCTGCTTCGGCTACGCGCGCGCGGGTCGGGTCGCGCCCAGCCGGAGCTGTCGCCTGCTCCGCTGCGAGGACGGCTGGATCGCGCTGAACCTCGCTCGCGACGACGACCGCGCGAGCCTGCCGGCCTGGCTCGAGCGCGACGCCGACCCGCAAGCCGACGCGTGGGACTTCGCCGAGCGTGGCGTCGCGCGGCGCTCGACCGCGGACCTCGCGCTGCGCGCCGGCTGGCTCGGCCTCGCGGTCGCGGTGGCAACGGCGCCACCCGATCCGACACCGCCGTGGCTTCGCGGGCGCGCCGTCGGCGCTGCCGGCGCGCGCGCGTGGCAGGGTCCGCGCCGCGCGCCGCTCGTGCTCGACCTCTCCGCGCTGTGGGCCGGCCCGCTTTGCGGCTCGCTCCTCGCCGCAGCCGGCGCGCGGGTCGTGAAGGTCGAGAGCGTGCGGCGCCCGGACGGCGCGCGCTCGGGACCTCGCGACTTCTTCGATCTCTGCAACGGCGCGAAGCCCTGCGTCGCGCTCGACCTCGGCAGCGCGCGCGGGCGCGAGCAGCTCGCGGCCCTGGCCCGGCGCGCCGACTGCATCGTCGAGAGCGCGCGGCCACGCGCGCTCTCGCAGCTCGGGCTCGACGCGGACGCATGGCTCGCGGAGGCGCCGGGACGCACCTGGGTGTCGCTCACCGGTTATGGCCGCGGCGATCCGGCGCCCGGCCGCGTGGCCTTCGGCGACGACGCCGCCGTCGCGGCGGGGCTCGCGCTCACGACCGGCGGCGAAGACGCGCCACTCTTCTGTGGCGACGCGATCGCCGATCCGCTCGCGGGCCTGCATGCCGCGGTGGCCGCGGCGGCTTCGCTGCGCGCGGGCGGCGGCCATCTGCTCGACCTCGCGCTCCGCGACGTCACGGCGCACGCGGCGGCGTTCCGGCCGGCGTCGGATCTCGCGGTCTCGATCGACTGCGTGTCGCCGCCGCGCGCGCGGCATCCCGCGCGCGCCGCAGGCTCGCTCGGCGCGGACACCGCGTCGATCCTCGCGGAGCTCGGCGTCGCGTGCTGATCACGCGCGCGGAGGTCGAGGGGCGCGCGCCCTGCGCGGTGCGGATCGCGGGCGGTCGCATCGTCGAAATGGGCGCCGATCTCGATCCGCGTCCGGGAGAGAGCCTCTTCGACGCGGCGGGCGGCGCGCTGCTGCCCGGACTCCACGACCACCACCTCCATCTCTTCGCATGGGCCGCCGCGCGTCGCAGCGTCGCCTGCGGACCGCCGGCCGTGCGCGATGCCGCGGCGCTTGCGGACGCGCTGCGCGCGGCCGCGCGCTCCGCGAAGCCCGGCGCCTGGATCCGCGGCGTCGGCTACCACGAGTCGGTCGCGGGACCGCTCGATCGCAACGCACTCGACGCGCTCGTCCCCGACCACCCGCTCCGCATCCAGCAGCGCACCGGGTCGCTCTGGTGCCTGAACAGCGCCGCGTGTCGCGCGCTCGGCGTCGACGATGCCGCGGGGCGCCTCTTTCATGCCGACGCCTGGCTGCGCGCGCGCCTCGCGGCCGGCGAAACGCCGTCGCTCGCGGAGGTAGGATCCGTGTTGTCGCAGTACGGCGTCACGGGAGTGACGGACGCGAGCCCCGACAACGGAGCCGTCGAGCTCGCGGCCTTCGCGCGCGCGCAGGCGCAGGGCGAGCTTCCGCAGCGCGTGCTCGCGATGGGCCGCGCGGATCTGCCGGAATCTTCCGCGCCGCGACTCGCGCGCGGCCCCCGCAAGCTGCGCCTGTCCGAGAGCGCGCTGCCGCGCTTCGAGGACCTCGTCGCGGAGATCGAGTCCACGCATGCACGGGGTCGCGTGGTCGCGATCCACTGCGTGACGCGAGCCGAGCTCGTCTTCGCGTGCGCGGCCTTCGAATCCGCGGGCACGCGCGCGGGCGACCGCATCGAGCACGCGAGCGTCGCGCCGCCCGACACGCTCACGTCACTCGCGGCGCTTCGCTTGACAGTCGTAACGCAGCCGGGGTTCGTCGCGACCCGCGGCGACGCCTATCGGCGCGACGTCGACTCGAACGACCTTCCCTATCTCTATAGATGCGCAGGACTCGCCACCGCCGGGATCCCCCTGGGCGGCAGCACGGACGCGCCGTACGGCGACGCCGATCCGTGGGCCGCGATGCGCGCGGCGGTCGACCGACTCGCGCCGGACGGCCTCCCGCTCGGCGCGCAAGAGGCGCTCTCGCCCGAGCGCGCGCTCGCGCTCTTCACGACCTCGGCCGAGTCGCCGGGCGGCGAGCCGCGACGGATCGTGCCGGGCGCGCGCGCGGATCTGTGTCTGCTCGATCGTCCCTGGTCGGCAGCGCGCCGGCAGCTCGAGAGCAGGCACGTCGTCGCGACCTGGTGTGACGGGCGCCTCGTCGGCTCGGAGCTCGGCTTCGCGCACTCCGGCAACACTGCCGCTCTGGCGATACCTTCGGCGCCATGCTGATCCGACCGCGCCGCAACCGCGCGAGCCCCGCGCTGCGAAGGCTCGTGCGCGAGACGCGCCTCGGCCCGGACGACCTGGTGCTGCCGCTGTTCGTGCAGGAGGGCGAGAACCGGCGCACGCCGATCGCGGCGATGCCCGGACACGCGCGGCTCTCGATCGATCACCTGGTCGCGACCGCGCGCGAGGCCGCCGAGCTCGGCATCCCGGGCGTGGCGCTCTTCCCGGTGCTGCCGGACGAGCTGAAGGACCCGCGCGGCAGCGCGTCGACGAAGCCCGACGGCCTCTTCCAGCGCGCGATCCGCGCCGTGAAGTCGGCGCTGCCCGAGCTGCTCGTGATCACGGACGTCGCGCTCGATCCGTACTCGTCGGACGGCCACGACGGTGTCGTGATCGGCGGCCGCATCGACAACGACGAGACCCTGCCGCTGCTGGCCGCGATGGCGGTCTCGCAGGCGGAGGCCGGCGCCGACGTCGTCGCGCCCTCCGACATGATGGACGGTCGCGTGCGCGCGATCCGCGAGGCGCTCGACGCGGCCGGCTTCGTCGACGTCGCGATCGGCAGCTACTGCACGAAGTACGCGTCGGCCTTCTACGGCCCCTTCCGCGAGGCGCTCGACTCGGCGCCGCGTCACGGCGACAAGAAGACGTATCAGATGGATCCGGGCAACGCGCGCGAGGCGCTGCGCGAGCTCGCGCTCGACGAGGCCGAGGGCGCGGACTGGGTGATGGTGAAGCCGGGCCTGGTGTATGCCGACGTGATCCGGCTGGTGCGCGAGCACACGGCGCTGCCGGTCGCCGCCTATCACGTGAGCGGCGAGTACGCGATGCTGCGCGCGGCGGCCGAGCGCGGCTGGATCGACTACGACGCGTGTCTTCTCGAGTCGCTGACGTCGCTGAAGCGCGCCGGCGCCGACCTGATCTTCACCTACGGCGCGCTCGACGCCGCGCGGCTGCTGAGGCGCGGCGGACGTTAGGCGCCCGCTGGCGCTCGCCTCAGGGCGTCATCACATGCGGGGAGGAACCCGGTCTACCCGCCGCGACGTTATCACTTCCTGGTGTCGATGCGCCGGAGGTCACCCGAAACACCCGCCACCTCGGCCCGGCGGCCTCGAGCTGGAAGGCCTCCGAGTGGGCGGCGAGGAGCCCCTGGAATACGTCCGATTCCTTGGGCAGCCAGTAGCTCCAGTTCTTGTCCGTGACGACGACCCATTGCACGCCGTGTCGCCGGATGCCCTCCATGAGGATGTCCGTGTCGCTCAGCGGGGGAAGCCACACCACCTTGCGCCCGGACAGGTGATGGACGACAGCGACTTCCCGCGCCATGAGTACGGCGCGTTCGTCCGCGTGCTCGCGCAACCATGTGGCGGCCTGGATCTCCGAGTAGTTGGGAGATTTCGTCACCTCGAAGGCGAGGTTCCAGCGCGCGACTGCCAACTCCTCGATGACCCCCACGAGCACCAGGCCCCCGATTCCCAGCGCGAGAGAGATCCCTGCCAGACGCGGCGCGAGGGCACCCCAGTCGGGATCGAGGCGGAGCCGCTCCCCGCGCTCGCGCACCCACAGCCCGGCGGCTGCGACCGCGATCCAGAAACACGAGGAGGCGACCGGCTGGATCGTACCCAGACGCAGCGCGCTACTGCCCGCCATCGCGGCGAGCGGCACCGACACGGCGATCAGCGCCGTGCCGAGCCGGCGACGACGGAGTCGCGCCTGTCGGCCGAGCTCCAACGTTCCGCGCCAGACGTACCAGCACGCGAGCGGCAGCAGCGGCAGGATGAAGCGGACCTCGACATCCCAGGGCCACACCACGACCATCGCGGCCGACGCGACGAAGGCGAAGTCGTGGAGGTGACCGGCGCGCTCGAGCAAGGAAGCGACCAGACCGACTAAGAGCAGGCCCAGCGCGGCGGATATCGCGGGCGAGCCCCAGTCCGGCAGGATCCAATGGTGCGTGAGCAGCTGGTCAGCACTTGTCGTGTAGTTCAGAAGATTGTCGCCGATGCGGTGCACCCAATCCGCAGCGCCGGCGTCGCCCAGCTCCGGTCGATTTCCGTTCACGACCCTGAGCTGTGAGAGATACGACTTCGGGTAGCCGCCCAGGGGCCATTCCGAGATCTCGTTGCCTCCGGCCCAGACCATCCAGATCCCTTGAACGACGACACCGACGAGCAGCGCCGGGGCGAGCCAGCGCAGACGTCGCCGCAGCGCGCCGCGCTCCATCAGCCAGGTCGCGCCGATCCAGGCAATTGCGCCGGCGATGATCGAGATGGCCGCCGTGCGGAGCATCACGCACGTCGCGAGGGTTGCCGCGAAGAGCAGGGATGTGGCGACGCGCTTGCGCGTAGGGCCTCCGGAGTCCGCGCCCAGGGCGAGCCAGAAGGCCAGCGACGTCACGGCGAAGCACGGCAGGTCCGAGAACCACCAGGTTCGTGGAGAAGGAGAAGATCTCGGGCGAGGCCATCGGCAGCAGACAGGCGGCGCCCGCGATGCCTCGTCCCCCGATCCGGCGGATCAGCGCGTAGCTGAGCAGGAAGCCGAGCGTGGAGAAGAGCGCCAGCGCCCGCAGGTCGTTCGCATGACCACAGCCCGTCGAGACACACAGAAGTGCAAGAAGAGAGGGCATCCCCGGCGGCATGAGCGTCCCCGGGGCTCCGTTGAAGCCATAGGGCTCGCCGTGGACGATCGACTCGGCCAGCTCGATGTACGTGGTATCGCCACTGACGAAGTCGTCACCGCGGCGGACCATGAACCCCTGGAGCGCGCCGAGCGCGATGATCGCGCAGGCGAAGACGATGTCCGTCCGGGTGACGCGCCGGGGCATGTTCCGACCGGAGCCGGGCCGGCCGACAGAGGGTGAGGGAAGCTCGATCGGCGGCAGCGAACAGGAGGCCCGCGCTCGGCGCGGCGAGCCTAACGCCCTCGGATGAGGATCGTGCGTGAACTCCTCATCATGACAGCGGGCTCATATTTCCTGCGCCGCGATCTGCGCGGCGGAGTACGCTGACGCCGTGAAGTGCATGGCGCAGCGCTCCTTCGCGCGCGGCGAGCCGCTCGTCCTGACGGAGCTGCCGACGCGCGACCCGCACGCCGACGAGATTCGCGTCGCGGTGAAGGCGATCGGGGTCAACCCGGTCGACTGGAAGATGCGGACGATGGGACCGCTGCGGCTCGCGGCGCGCCTCATCGGCCCGCCTCCGCCAGTCGTGGTCGGTGTCGACTTCGCGGGCGTGGTGGACGCCGTCGGTGCGCGCGTCGCCGATCTCGCCGTCGGCGACCGCGTGGTCGGCGGCACGGACTTCTCGCGCGGACAGCGCGGCTCCTACGCCGACACAGTGTACGTCCGACCGGATCAGGTGTGCCCGATCCCGCCGGAGGTCGACCTCGAGACGGCGGGCGCGCTGCCCGTCGCCGGCGTGACGGCCTGGATGTCGCTCCGCGAGATCGGGCGGCTCGACCCCGGCGAGCGCGCGCTCGTCCTCGGCGCGTCGGGCGGCGTCGGGCAGTTCGCGGTGCAGATCGCGAAGCGGGTGCTCGGCGGCTTCGTAGTCGGCGTCTGCTCCGGGAAGAACGCAGCGCTCGTTGCGTCGCTCGGCGCCGACGCCGTGCTCGACTACGAGCACGGTGACATCCTGGCGCAGGCCCGCGCCTGCGGCCCATACCAGGTCGTGATCGACTGCGTCGGCAGCTACTCGGGGGCGGGCTGCCGCGCGCTGCTCGCGCGCGGAGGTCGACACGTGATCGTGAGCGGCGATTCTGCCGCCGCCATCGCGCAGCTCTTCGTGCCGCCCTTCTCCTCGAAGGCCGTCCTCGCGCGCGCGAACCGCGAGCGCCTCGGCCACGTCGTCCGCGCGGTCGCGGAGGGGAAGGTGAAGGTGAACATCGCGCAGCGCTTCGCGCTCGCGGACGCCGAGAAGGCGCACGCGCTGAGCCGCACCGGCCGCGTGGCGGGCAAGCTCGTGCTGCTGCCCTAGGCGCTTCCCCCGTCGGCCCTCCTCGGAAGCAGACTCATCGCGCCGGCTTGCGGGACCGGATGAATGCCAGGTACCGGAGGAGTTCCGCCTCTTCCTCCGCGCTCAGATCGTCGAGCGCGAAGGCGCTCAGCCTTCGGTGTTTGCGCGCCTCATCCCCGTCGGACGGCGCGAGGTACCCGGCCTTCTCCATCAGCGACTCGTACGGCACTGCGTAGACCACTGCGAGGCGCTGCAGCACGTTGGGAGACGGCTGCTGGACCCTCCCCTTCTCGAGCTGGCTCAGATAGGCGTTCGAGACCGCGTTGCCCGTAGCCTCTTCGACCTGACGCAGGGTGAATCCCCTGGCTGTGCGCAGGTCGGCGAGCAGCCCGCCGAGCTGACTCCGCGGCCCATCGAACCGCTTGCGCCGTTGCGGGGGACGTCGGGTGCCGTTGCTCATGCGTCCAGTATGCCCGCATCTGCTTTCTTAATCAAGCAAGCTGCATGTCTGCTTGACGTACTTATAATGCTTGGTATAGTTAGCAACGAACCAGACCCAGGAGGGCACCATGGAACACGGCGAATCCAGACTCTTCGAGGACCGACCTGCGCGGATCGCGCACGAGGCGCGGCTCCAGGCGAGCTGCTTCTGGTGCGAGCAATCGCACGACTCGAAGCATCCGCTCTCGGTGTGCCCCGCCTGCGTCGGCACAGCCCGCGCGGGCCGCTTCCCGATGGGATCGCTTGCGATGCAAGGATCCTATCCGCTCACCGCCGAAATGATCGACGCGACGCTCACTCGCAAGTCGCCCGGAAACTACGCACTCGGCTACCTCGACGGCGACACCTTCCTGGTGTTCTACGTCGGTCGCTCCGACTCCGACGTGAGGCACCGCCTGCACGCGTGGGTTGGCGCACCGAGCGGTTACGACCGTCATGCGCCTTCGACCCGGGCGGCATGGGAGGTTGCGCGACGCGGGCCGCTCTCGCTGGAGGTGGCGACGCAAAGTCGCGTCGGGGCCGCGATGGATAGCGGCTACACGCGCTTCGCCTACAGCTACGCGCCCTCCGCCGAGGCGGCCTTCGCCAAGGAGTGGCGCAACTACGACGACTTCGGAGGAAGCGACGGACTCGACAACGCCCTGCCCCCGTCCCGACGCCAGAGAGCTCCCGAGGAGCCGCTCGAGCAGCGGGCCTGAGAGCGACTCGAATCGGCCCCGTCTGGACGGAGGCCACGGAAAGGACCCAAGCAATGAAGTTGAGACCGCTGCACGACCGAATCCTCGTCGAGCGCGTCGAGGAAGAAGCGAAGACCAAAGGGGGGCTCATCATCCCCGACACCGCCAGGGAGAAGCCCATGGAGGGCAAGGTGATCGCCGTCGGCGAAGGCAAGATCCAGGAGAACGGCAAGCTCCGGCCCCTCGACGTGCACAAGGGCGACCGGGTGCTCTTCGGCAAGTATTCCGGCACCGAGATCCAGCACCTCGGCGACGAACATCTGATCATCCGCGAGGACGACGTCCTCGCGGTGCTCGAGTAGGGGACGAATCATGTCAGCCAAGCAAATCCACTACGGACAGGACGCCCGCGAGCGAATTCTTCGCGGCGTCGACCAGCTCGCGCACGCGGTGCGCGTGACGCTCGGGCCGAGAGGCCGCAACGTGATGATCGAGAAGAGCTGGGGATCTCCCACCGTCACCAAGGACGGCGTCACGGTGGCGAAGGAGATCGAGCTCGCCGATCCGTTCGAGAACCTCGGCGCGAAGATGGTTCGCGAGGTGGCGAGCCGGACGTCGGACGTCGCGGGCGATGGCACGACCACCGCCACGGTGCTCGCGCAGGCCATCCTGCGCGAGGGGACCAAGATGGTCGCCGCCGGGATGAACCCGATGGACTTGAAACGCGGCATCGACAAGGCCGTGGCCGTGCTGGTCGAGGATCTCGGCAAGCAGTCGCGGAAGACGCGAACGGCCTCGGAGATCTGCCAGGTCGGAACGATCTCCGCCAACGGAGACGAGACGATCGGGATGATCCTCGCCGAGGCCATGGAGAAGGTCGGCAAGGAGGGCGTGGTCACCGTCGAGGAGGCCAAGGGCATGGAGACCACGCTCGACGTGGTCGAGGGCATGCAATTCGACCGCGGCTACCTCTCGCCCTACTTCGTGACGGACGCCGAGGGCATGAAGGTGGTCTTCGAGAATGCGCTGATCCTCCTGCACGAGAAGAAGATCGGCGGCATGAAGGATCTGCTGCCGCTGCTCGAGCAGGTCGCCAAGCAGGGCCAGCCGATCCTGATCGTGGCCGAGGACGTGGAGGGCGACGCGCTGGCGACCCTGGTCGTCAACAAGCTGCGCGGCAACTTGCAGTGTGCCGCCGTGAAGGCGCCCGGCTTCGGCGATCGGCGCAAGGCGATGCTCCAGGACATGGCCATCCTGACGGGCGGCCAGATGATCGCCGAGGAGCTCGGCTTGAAGCTCGAGAACGTGAGCCTGAAGGACCTCGGGCGCGCGAAAAAGATCCTGATCGACAAGGACGAGACCACGATCATCGAAGGCGCGGGGGCGAAGAAGGAGATCCAGGCCCGCTGCAACGAGCTGCGCAAGCAGATCGAGGAGACCACCTCGGACTACGACAAGGAGAAGCTCCAGGAGAGGCTGGCCAAGCTCGCCGGCGGAGTCGCCGTGCTGAAGGTGGGTGCCACCACTGAGAGCGAGATGAAGGAGAAGAAGGCCCGCGTGGAGGACGCGTTGCACGCGACGCGCGCCGCGATCGAAGAGGGCATCGTGCCGGGGGGCGGCGTCGCGCTGCTGCGCGCGCAGCGGGCGCTCGACGGCCTCGAGGAGGGCCTGCGCCAGCAGGACGAGCGCGCCGGCGTGCGAATCGTGCGACGTGCGATCGAGGAGCCGCTGCGCTGGATCGCGGGCAATGCGGGGATCGAAGGAGCGATCGTCGTGCAGAAGGTGAAGGAAGGCCGTGGAGCCTTCGGCTTCAACGCGGCGACCGAGGTGTACGAAGACCTGGTCGAGGGCGGCGTCATCGATCCCACCAAGGTCGTACGGGCGGCGCTCCAGAATGCCGCCAGCGTGGCGTCCCTGCTGCTCACGACCGAGGCGCTCATCGCCGAGAAGCCGGAAAAGAAGGCCGGCGGCGGCGCGGCGATGCCCGACATGGGCGACATGGGCATGTAGAGGTGACCCTACGCACGTCGCTGTCCGGCATGGACGCCGCCTTCCTCTCGCTCGAAACGCCCAACACCCCCATGAACGTGATGGGGACGTTCTTGCTCGATCCCACTTGCGCTGGAGAAGGCTATTCGTGCGAGCGGGTGGTGCAGCAGATCGAGGAGCGGTTGATCCGTCTGGCGCCATTCCGCCAGCGGCTGGTCTCCGTTCCATTCGGCCTCGACCATCCCGTCTGGATCGAGGATCCCGACCTCCGCGTTCGCGACCACATCCACCGGGTGCGAGCGCCCGCTCCCGGGTCGGACCGGGCGCTCGCCACTCTGGTGGCGCGAATCGCCGCGCGGCCGCTGGACCGGACCCGGCCCCTGTGGGAGCTCTGGGTGGTGGAAGGCCTCGGCGAGGAGCGAGTCGCTCTCGTCTTCAAGCTCCACCACGCCATGGCGGACGGAGTCTCGGCGGCAAAGCTCCTGCTCCAGCTCTTCGATCCCTCGCCGCTGGCGTTGGCCGAAGCTCGAGCGCCCGAACGCGCGCAGCCGAAGCCGGCTCCGACGCGCGGCGCGTTGCTGGCCTACACGCTCTCGCGACTGCCCGGGCGGTCCGCGCGCTTCGCGCGACTGCTGCGCGACAGCGCGGAATCGATCGTCGCGGGAATGACTCGCTCGATGGGCGGGGAGTCTTCGGACGGAGCGCGCATGCCGATGCCCTTCAGCGCGCCGCGCATGCCGTGGAACGCGGCCACATCGGCGCGGCGCTGTGCTGCGTATGGAAACGCCCGGCTCGCGGACATCAAGGTCGTCGGTGCGGCCTTCGGCGCGACCGTCAACCACGTCGTGCTCGCCGCCTGCACGCAGACGCTGCGGAACTACCTGGAGAGCCACGGGGGGGCACCGAGTGTTCCCCTGGTCGCGGCGGTACCGATCTCGCTGCGCAGTCCGTACGACCTCGAGACGCACGGCAATCGCATCTCGGCGTTCCTCGTGCATCTCCCCGTGCACCTCGCCGATCCGGTGGAGCAGCTCTTCGCCGTGCGTGACGCCGCGGTGTCGGCGCAGCAACTCCATGGCCGGCTCGGCGTCGGAGCGCTGGGAGAGTGGGCCGAGTTCGCCTCCGCGAGCCTCCTCGGAGGCGCCGCGCGCTTCTACTCGAAGCTCGCGCTCGCCGGCCGGCACCGACCCCTCCACAACCTCGTGATCTCGAACGTGCGCGGTCCGGGGACTCCGCTCTACGTCGGCGGCGCGAAGCTCTGCGCCGCCTATCCGCTCGGTCCGCTCATGGATGGAGCGGGGATGAACATCACGGTCGCGAGCTATCTCGAATCGGTGGCCTTCGGAATCCTCGCGTGCCCGCGTTCGGTGCCCCACGTGGCGGACATCGCGATCGGCTTCGGCGCCGCCGTGGCCGACCTCCGGAAGCTCGCCCTCGAAGCGGGGGATTCCCCGTCGGTGCACGCATGAAACGAATCCACATCCACTCGCGCGTTCGCGTCGCCGACGGAGCGGTTCTCGCTGCGGCGCTGCGTGGGCCGGCAGATCGACGGCCAGAGCCGGGCCAGATGCTCTGGGCCGGGCGCCTGGCATGCGTCACGGGCTATCGCCGCAGCCCCGAGGACCGCCCATCCTTTGTGCTGGAGGGTGCGCCGGGGCTCTGGGCCGAGGAGTGGCTCGATCCGGTCTGACACGTGCTCGTGGCTCTCGAATCCGCATCTTCCGCCTGCGATCTCCCTGGATCCGAGGCTGCCAGTCGCCTCGTGTTCCGGGATAGGCTGCTCGCATGCCCGACGACAGCTCGAGCGAGGAGCGACGCCTGCGGAGTCTCTGGTCGCAGATTCAAACGGCCTGGCTCCAGATCCCGCTCCCCAAGAGTTCCTGGCGCTCGGTTCCCACCTGGCAGGTCTTCTCGAAGCGCTTCGAACGCTGCCTCCGCCGCGTTTCCTTCTACGTGAACCGGCGCGTTGGGGACCCCAAGGTACGCGGGCGCATCGTGACGCGAGTCCTGATCGAGAATCCGGACCTCTTCGTCGTGCACTGCGACGAGCTGGAAGAGCTGAGACGCCTGGAAGCGTCGGCGGATCGGCTGCTCGCTCTGGAGGCGGCGACCCGCGCGGGCGCATGAACGCGCCGACGATCGCGACGCGCGATGGCAAGTCCCGAAGTCGCGCTCGTCGTCAGACGCTTCATACCGCAGTCACCTTGTGCGGCGCGCGGCGGATCTTCGGACGGACTTCTTCCAACGCGATCAGTCGGTCCGCAGACCTCCTGAGGCGACGGATCTCCTGGGCTTCGTCACATCGGCCGATCAGGAGCTCCAGATTCGCCACGAGGACCGCGCTCACGATCCGCTCCAGGCTCTCCCGATCATCGGTGCGTCGGGCTACATAGGCGTGGACGCGGGCGAAGCAGCGCTCGAAGGCATTCGAGAATGCCGCAGGGTCGACCTCTTCGAACGCTAGTGCCACGTCGCGCCGATGGCGCGACGCGCGACCAGGAGATCGACACCGAAGCACAGCGGCGCCGACGGTGCGCTCAACAGGCAGACCGGAGCACCAACTACCCACAGCTCGTTCCGCAGCAACACAATTCCTCCACCGGTGAATGCGCGAGCCTAGTCGCACGGGAGTCCCCTTCGACATCCATGGATCCCTGGATATGTCGGGCGGGAAACTCGGAGATTCCGCGGCTGCTCGACGGCTCACAGCGCCGGCGCGCGACCTTCCGCGCGGAGATCGCGCTGTTCGGACGGCGCCAGAGGCAGCGAGAAGAGGAACGTCGCCCCCTTCCCCAACGAACTCTGCGCCCAGACCCGGCCGCCATGCCGACGCACCAGGCGATCCACGATCGAGAGTCCGACGCCATGGCCCTCGAAGTCTCCCGGGTGCAGGCGTCCGAACACGTCATGCCCGTCGCTGGATCACGGTCTCGATCCGACTCGTGCGGTTTCAGAGCCAGCCGCGCTGCCGCGAGAAGCGCTGCCGCGAGAACCTCGGCAATCCACGTGCCGATACCCATACTCTCTTGTGTGTCAAATCGCGATGCCTCGCGACCGCCGATCGATGCAGCTTCCAGCACGATGCGCGGGCAGGTTGTTCGAAGCATCCCGCCGGCGCTCGAGGCGCCCATGTGACCAACGCTCTTCGAAGTGACAGCTAGCGCAGCCGGTAGCTCATCCCGCTGAGGTCGAGCACGTGGCTCCGGTGGAGCAGGCGGTCGAGGATGACCGTGGCCAGCCCCTCGTAGCCGGCCAGCACGGCGGGACGACCGAGAAGCCGTTCGCGATGGCCCGCACCGCCAGCCCTCACCGAGCGAGCGCCCTTCGTCGCGGCGGGCTGCCTGGCCGACGAGCCGACGAAGCGATGTCACCGGTCCGATTGGCGAAGCCCTCGAGCAACCCACGTTAGTTGGCAGCGCGAGAGCTCCGGTCCCCCCGGATCCCCGGAGAAGCGCGAACGAGAAGCGTGGATTCGAGGGTCGTCCGAGCAACGCCACGGACGCGGCAGAGAGCTGTCTGCCGCGAGCTGTGGGGCGCGAGCGATCCCGCGGGAGCCCCGTTCATTCGGCACTTGGTTGGATTGCGCCGTGTCGCTGCGCGGACCGCACTGACAGATGGGCGGGCGCGGTGGAGGAAATGAAGTCGACGAGCACCTCGACGAACCGCTCGGGGGCTTCGCAGTGCGGGAAGTGGCCCACCCCGTCGAAGATCTCGAGTCGGCTGCCAGGAATGGCGTTGTGCGCCGCGATCGCATGGCTCACCGGAATGAATGGGTCTTGCGCTCCCCACACGATCAAAGTGGGCAGCTTCGCGACCCGGGACAGGCGTCCAAGGGCGCTCACCGCCTGCCCGTTGAAGTCGATCACGTCGCGCAGGCTGCGAAAGAATGCGCGGCGGTTCTCGGCCTCCGCCAGCGATGCGAAGCTCCGCCAGATCTCACGGCTGGCGGGCGTGAACCGCACGCCGGCACGGCCGAGCCAGCAGGCGACCCGGTTCCCAGCGTCTCGCAGCGGAGGCGTGCAGAAGAGGGGGAACAGCGACTCGAATCCGGGCAAGGTCAGCATCCGGAGGTAGAACGTGACCTCCCGGCCCAGTCCACCGCTGTCCACCAGGACCAGGCGCTCACAGCGCTCCGGGAACTGATAGGCAAACTGCATGGCCACGCCGCCCCCGAGCGACTGGCCGATGACGGTGGCCTGCTCGTGCTCGAGCGCGTCCAACAGGTCGCGCAGCGTGTTCGCATGGGCCCCGAGCGAGTAGTCGCCCTGGGGCTTGTCGGACTCCCCCTGGCCGAGCAGATCGGGGGCCAGGACGCTGAACTGCATGCTCAGCGCCGGCAGGACGCGCCTCCACGCCACCGAGCTACCGGCCAGGCCGTGGACGAGCAGCAGCAACGGTCCCTGGCCGCCGCACCGATAGACGATCCGCTCGCCGTGGGCCGCGATCTCACGCCGCCGGATCGACGCCCAACGCGATTCGTCCGCGCTCATGATCGCATCATCTTCGATGAGCTCTCGACGACGGCGGGCCTTCCAGCTCACGCCATCGATCGGCGTGCCGCCCCGCAGGTCGGCGTCGAACATCCTTAGCAGATCGTTCCCGAAGTCTTCGCCGAGGACGATCGAGTCGAGGTCGTCCTCGTGAAAGACGGCCCGGGAAGGGGTTCCCCTCCCGGGCCGCTGCGCGAATGCGAGGCGGGATCGGCGCTAGCGAGCGCTCGCCGCCGGCGAATCCCGCCGCAGATCGTCGATCGCGCGATGGGAATCGCCCAGCGTCCGGGCCTTGCCCGAAAGCACGACGACACCCGCGTTTCACGGATTGCAGCGTGATCGACGAATCCGCGAGGGCGGGATCTTGCGCTCGCCTCTATTGCTCGAGCGACGTCAGGCCCTCGCGAATCGCGTACTGGTGAGATCGGCGACGCTGTGGATGCCGAGCTTGCGCATGACATTGCGGCGGTGCGTCTCGACGGTGCTCGTCGCGACGAAGAGACGCCGGCCGATCTCCGGTGAGCTGAGTCCCTCCGCCAGCGCGTCGAGGAGGGAGGTCTCGTCGTCGATGATATTCGGGCGATTCCCGACGCCGTACGAGCGGGTGGTGCTCCACGAAGGATTCTCACGGCGCAAGGATAGGCTCCACCTCCTGTTGGCGAGCGTGCTCAGCCGACTCGACCCGGCCGGTCGCATCCTCGTCGTCGGCAGCGCGCCGGGCCCGGATTCGCCCCTTGTTTGCGAGTGGGCTACGCCGCTGGAACCGGCAGCATCGCTCTCCGGAGGTGATCGCTCTGCAGATACGGGACGCCGGATTCTCTGCGCACGTGGAGAGCGTGGAGTGTTCGCGCCGCGTCTCCGTCGCGGACTGCTACGCGTGGGTGGAGTCGCGGGAGTGGCCGATTCTCGAGTCCTTCAACGAAGTGGAGCTGCAGCGTGGCCTGTGCGAGCTCCGCACCCATCATGGCTCACAGCAGATGGTGGAATTCACGTCGCGCTTCGACCTCGTGCTCGGGATCAAACCCGCGATGCTCGTGAGCTGATGGGCTCGCCAGCTGCGGAGCCGAGCGATTCGAGATCGCGACGGTCGGTCGGTTAGGCTCGCTTCGTGACTCTCTTCCGCTCACGGGCGTCACTGCTTCCGGACCCCGCCGAGCCCATCCGATCCGAGCTATTCAGCGTCGAACGTCTCGAGCAGCACGCCGAGAGCCTGGCCGCCGCGCAGAGCGTGACGCCGGACCGGCGCGGAGGTCGGCCGCTGTTGCCACGGCTGAAGGACAACGCCCGCGCATTGCTCACCTGCTACCGGACGATCGCGCAAGCGATTCGCGAGGAGCGGACGATCCCGCCCGCAGCCGAGTGGCTCGTCGACAACTTCCACATCGTCGACGATCAGATCCGCCAGATCCCCGCGTCGTTCTCGGCTCCGACACGGCTTCACCCTGGCCGACGCCGAGCAGGCGCACCGACAGAGCCAGACCGGGCGCGTGACGGACAGGTGCGGCTCCTCGAATCGTGAAGGCTCGGTCCGCGGGCGGGTCACAGAAACTCGGGACCGCCGGATCGAGCGGTTTCGGCGCACTCGCACAGAGCGCGATCGCAGCGGATTGGAGTAGCATGCGGTCGCGCACCGATGCGCGTGAAGGGGGAGAGCCGATGGCGGTGAAGTCGAACCGTGGCCCCAGCCGGAAGAGCCGCGGCGGCCCGGCACCGACGCCGCCCATGAAAGCGGCCTACGGCGACATCAAGCAGGGCGTCCGGCACGTGGAGAAGTCGATCGACGAGGTCCAGAAGGGCCTCCGCAAGGCCGAGAAGGCGCTCGAGGCGCAAGCCAGGGCACGCATCCGCGAGCTGCGCAAGGAAGCGAAAGGCCAGCTCGCATCGCTGAAGGCGAAGCGGCGCGAGGCGGCGCACCTGGGGAAGAACCTGCTGGTCGCGGCCGAGGGATCATGGCAGGACGTGAAGCAGAGCGCGGACCAGGTGCTCGCGGACGCGCGTGCCACGGCGAGCGCCATCGCCGATCGGATTCGCAACGCGCTCCAGACCTGATCGTCTGACACAGCACCTCCGCGATTCCTGACCGATCCCGGCCCTCCGGTCAGCGATTTGCTTTGCGCGTTGGTGGTTCGAGCCGCGAAGTTCCCGTTGCGCGCTCTCGCATCCGGGGGCGCGATCAGGGGGAGAGGGCCTGGACACACTTGCGTGCATCGACGACCCGCGCGCGCTGCGCGCCCTGCCGACCGAGGCGCTCGTGCGCGTGGCGGGTGAGCTGCGCTCCCACCTCGTCGACATCGGCTCGAAGATCGGCGGCCACTTCGCGGGGAGCCTCGGCGCGGTCGAGCTGACCGTGGCGCTCCACGCAGTCTTCGACACGCCGCGCGACCGCATCGTCTGGGACATCGGGCACCAGGCCTACGGTCACAAGGCGTTGACCGGGCGCCGCGACGCGCTCTGGCGGATCAAGCGGGCGGAAGGGCCGGCCGGCTTCCTGCGCCGCTGCGAGAGCCCCTACGACAGCTTCGGCGCCGGCCACGCCGGCACCTCGATCTCGGCCGCGCTCGGCATGGCCGAGGCCGCCGCGCGAAGCGGCGACTCCCGCCGCGTGGTCGCCGTGATCGGCGACGGCGGCGCGACCGCCGGCATGGCCTTCGAGGCGCTGAACCACGCGGGCTGGCTGCGCCGCGCGCTGCGGATCGTCTACTCCGACAACGGCATGTCGATCGCGCCGACCGTCGGCGGGCTCGCGCGCACCGGACGCGTGCGCGAGTACGCCGAGGCGCTCGGCCTCCGCTACCTCGGCCCCGTCGACGGCCACGACCTCGCGGCGCTGCTGCCGGCGCTGACACAGCTTCGCGACGCGAAGGTGCCGACGCTGCTCCACGCGTTGACCCGCAAGGGCAACGGCTTTGCCCCGGCCGAGGCCGATCCGTTCCGCTGGCACGCCACCACGCCTTTCGACCGTGCCAGCGGCCGCGCAGCGAAGGCGTCGGCCGGGGCCCCCTCCTGGACGTCGTGCTTCGCCGACGCGCTCGCGAACCTCGCCGACCGCGATCCGCGCGTGATCGCGATCACGGCCGCGATGCCGGACGGCACCGGCCTCGACCGCTTCGCCGCGCGCCACCCCGACCGCATGTACGACGTCGGCATCGCCGAGCAGCACGCGGTCACCTTCGCGGCGGGGCTCGCATGCGAGGGGCTGCGTCCTGTGTGCGCGATCTACTCGACCTTCCTGCAGCGCGCACTCGACCAGGTCGTGCACGATGTGGCGCTGCAGGAGCTGCCCGTCACCTTCGCGCTCGATCGCGCGGGGCTCGTCGGCGCGGACGGCCCGACGCATCACGGCGCCTTCGACCTCGCCTATCTGCGCGCGATCCCCAACCTCGTGATCGCCGCGCCGCGCGACGAGAACGAGCTCCAGCATCTGCTCGCGACCGCGATCGAGAGCGGGCGTCCCTTCGTGCTGCGCTTCCCGCGCGGGGCCGCGCCAGGCGTTCCGCTCGACCCCGAGGCCAAGCCGATCGCGATCGGGCGCGGCGCGCTCTTGCGGCAGGGCGGCGACGTCGCGCTCGTCGCGCTCGGCAAGACGGTCGACGCGGCGATGCAGGCGGCCGAGCGGCTCGCCGCCGTCGGCATCGACGCCGCAGTCGTCGACGCGCGCTTCGCGAAGCCGATCGACGTCGAGCTGCTGACCTGGATCGGCGAGCGCACCGGCCGCATCGTCAGCGTCGAGGACCACGCGCAGGCCGGCGGCTTCGGCAGCGCGCTGCTCGAGGTCGTGTCGGAGCACGCGCCCGGCGTGCGCGTGCGCCGCCTCGGCCTCCCCGACCGCTTCGTCGACCACGGCGACACCGACGCGCAGTGGGCGGCGGCCGGCATCGACGCCGACGGCATCGCGGCCGCGGCGCGCGCGCTGCTCGAGCCGCGGCGGGCCTAGCATGGAGTGCGGGCTCTCCCTCCGCGACGCGTACGCCCACTGCGGGCGCGTCGCGCGCGCGAGCGGATCGAGCTTCCTGGCCGCCTTCTGGCTCTTCCCGCGCGCCGAGCGACAGGCGCTCCACGCGATCTACGCCTTCTGCCGCATGGCCGACGACATCGCGGACGACGAGTCGATCCG
The DNA here is from genome assembly GCA_035541475.1 of Myxococcota bacterium. Lineage (GTDB taxonomy): Bacteria > Myxococcota_A > UBA9160 > UBA9160 > SMWR01 > DASUFZ01. The sequence goes on from DATKND010000047.1 coordinate 34,942, forward strand.
AGGCGACCGCCTGCTCCTGCTCTCGCGCTGGCACCGCGTCCTCGACGAGGCGTACCTCGGCACGTCGGATCATCCGGTCGGCATCGCGCTCGGCGACGCGGTCGCGCGCTTCCGGCTCAGCAAGCGCTGGTTCGAGGATCTGCTCGTCGGCGTCGAGATGGATCTCTACGGCGCGCCGATCGAGCGCTTCGTCGAGCTCGAGCGCTACTGCTACTGCGTCGCCTCGACGATCGGCCTGCTGGTCGTCGGCGTGCGCGGGCTCCACGGCGACGCGATCCGCGACTACGCGGTCCACATGGGAATCGGCGTGCAGCTGACCAACGTGCTGCGCGACGTCGGCGAGGATGCGGCGCACGGGCGGGTCTACCTCGCGCGCGAAGACCTCCTGCGCATGCAGGTGACGGCCGAGAGCCTGCGCGGCGCCGCGCGCAGCGACGCGCACCGGCTGCTCTTCGCCCTCTACGCCGAGCGCGCTCGCATCCAGTTCGAGCGCGCCGAGGCCGCGCCACTCTCGGCCGACGAGCGCCGCCGGCTCCGCCCGGTCGAGGCGCTCGGCGCGATCTACCGCGATCTGCTCGACACCTTGCAGGTGCGCGGCTTCCCGTGCCTCGAGCCCTCGCTGCGGCTCTCGCGCGCGCGCCGCATGGCGATCGCCGCGCGCGCCTGGCTCGCACCCGGAGCCGTCGCGTGAGCGAGATCCACGAGCGGAAGCTCGAGCACCTCGCGCTGTGCGTGCGCGAGGACGTCGAGGGACGCGGCGCGACACTGCTGGGCGACGTGCAGCTCCTCCACGAGGCGCTGCCCGACTGCTCGCTCGACGAGGTCGATCCCTCCGTCGAGCTCTTCGGACACACTCTGCGCGCGCCCATCGTGATCGCGGGCATGACCGGCGGCGCGCCGCGCGCGGGCGAGATCAACCGCGGGCTCGCGGCGGTCGCGCAGAAGGCGGGCCTCGCGATGGGGCTCGGCTCGCAGCGTGCGCTCTGGAAAGATGCGTCGCTGCTCGACTCGTACCGCGTGCGCGACGTCGCGCCCGACATCCTGCTCTTCGCGAACCTCGGCGCGGTGCAGGCGCGCGACGCCGGCCCCGCCGCCGTGCTCGACCTGATCGAGGCCGTCGGCGCGGACGCGCTCTGCGTGCATCTGAACGTCGCGCAGGAGCTGGTGCAGGACGAGGGCGACCGCGACTTCCGCGGCTGCCTCGACGCGATCGCTCATCTCGTCGACGAGCTGCCGGTGCCGGTCGTCGTGAAGGAGACGGGCTGCGGCTTCTCGCCGGCGACTCTCGCGCGGCTCCGCGCCGCGGGCGTCCGCTGCGTCGACGTGTCGGGCGCCGGCGGGACGTCCTGGACGCGCGTCGAGTCGCTGCGCGGCTCGCGACGCCAGCGCGAGCTCGGCGAGACCTTGCGCGACTGGGGCGTGCCGACGGCCGCCGCGATCGTCTACGCGCGTCGCGCCGGACTCGAGGTGCTCGCGTCGGGCGGAGTTCGCGACGCGCTCGACGTCGTGCGCTCGCTCGCGCTCGGCGCGAGCGCTGTCTGCCTGGCACTGCCCTTCCTGCGCGCCTTCGAGGAGGGCGGCGAGCGGGCCGCGGGCGCGCTCGCCGAGCGACTGTGCGAGGGCGTGCGCGCGCTGCTGCTGCTGATCGGCGCGCGCACGCCGCGCGCCGCGCGCATCGCGCCGCGCCGCATCGGGCCGACGCTTCGCGGCTGGCTCGAGCTCGACGCGGAGTGCGACGCGACGCGCGCCATGCCGGCCGGGAGCGAGAGCTAGGATGGCGAGCGCGATGCCGAAGGAGGCCCCGCCGACGCCGCGCAAGCCGACGCGGCCTCGCAAGGGCGAGACGCAGGAGCGCATCCTGCGCGTCGCCGTCGAGCTCTTCGCGACGCACGGCTATCAGCGAACCAGCATCTCGGCGATCGCGTCGCGCGCCGAGGTCAGTCGGCCCGCCGTCTTCTGGCACTTCGGCGACAAGGAGAGCCTCTTCCGCGAGGCCTTCCGGCGCATGCTGCTGCCCTTCTTCGGCGAGCTCCAGCGCAAGCTCGCGCACGTCGACCCGGGCAAGCGCGTCTTCGAGATCTTCGACGTCTACGAGCGCGTCGTGCAGGAGAACCGCGAGACGATCCTCGCGATCGTGCGCTGGTTCCTCGAGTCGGAGGCGCTGCGCGCGTCGCTGCGCGCGACGCTCTTCGCCCTGCACGACGAGCTGATGCGCGACTTCCGCGCCGCCTTCGAGGAGCTCGCGCTCGACGCGCAGGAGGCCGACGTCCTCTCCGCGGCCGTGCTCTCGATGCTCGACGGGAACCTCTTGCTCTCGCTGCTCGACCCCGATCCGCGGAAGCACGAGCGCCGGCGCGCGGGACTCCGGCGCTTCACCGAGCGTGCGCTGCGTGACCGCTGAGGCCTGGCTCGACTCCGCGCCGGAGCTCGCGCCCGCCCGCATCCTGGCGCGTGCGGCGGGCGAGAACTTCGCGGTGGCGCCGCGCTTCCTGCCGCGCCGCGTGCGCGAGCCGCTGGAGGCACTCTACGGCTTCGCGCGCCTCGTGGACGAGATCGGCGACGCGGCACCGGGCGATCGCGGCGCGCTGCTCGACGCGCTCGAGCAGGATCTCCTGCGCGCGTGGAGGGGTCGCGCGCGCCATCCGCTGCTGCGGCGCCTCTCGCCCTGGATCGAGTCGTGCGAGCTGCCGCACGAGCCCTTCCTCCGCCTGATCGAGGCCAATCGCTGGGACCAGCGCTTGCGCCAGATCGCCTCGTGGGAGGAGCTGCTGGCGTACTGCTCGCTCTCCGCGAACCCCGTCGGCGAGCTCGTGCTCCAGATCTTCGGCGCGGCGACGCCCGAGCGCGTCGGCCTCTCGAACTCCGTGTGCAGCGCGCTCCAGGTGATCGAGCACTGTCAGGACGTCGCCGAGGACCGCGCGCGCGGCCGCGTCTATCTCCCGGCGGAGGACCTCGCCGACGCGGGCTGCGGCGAGAGCGACCTCGCGAATCCGCGCTCGCCCGCGCTGCGGCGCGTGATCGGAGTGCAGCTCGCGCGCGCGCGCCGACTGCTCGAGCGCGGCACGCCGCTCGTGGCGCAGCTCCCGGGCTTCGCGCGCTTCGCCGTAGCGGGCTACGTGGCGGGCGGCCTCGCGGCCTGCGAGGCGCTCGTGCGCGCCGGCTGCGACGCGAGCGCGCCCGGCGCGCTCGGCACGAAGCGCGCAGCGCTCCGCCACGGTGTACGGCTCGTCTTCTCCGGAGCGCGCGCTTGAGCGCGCCGCACATCGTGGTGGTCGGCGGTGGGCTTGCGGGGCTCGCAGCCGCGCTGGAGTGCGCCGACGCCGGCGCGCGCGTGTCGCTCTTCGAGGCGCGACCTCGCCTCGGCGGCGCGACGTGGTCGACCTCGCACCGCGGACTCGAGGTCGACAACGGGCAGCACGTCTTCCTGCGCTGCTGCGACGCATATCTCGGCCTCCTCGATCGCCTCGGCGTGCACGACCGCGTCACCTTGCAGGATCGCCTCGCGGTCCCGGTCGCGAGCCCGGGGCGTCCACTCGCGTGGATCCGTCGCGGTGCGCTGCCGGCTCCCGCGCACCTCGCGCGCAGCCTACTCGGCTTCCATCCCCTGCCCTTCGCCGCGCGCGTGCGCGCCGCGCTCTCGGCGCGCCGCATCGCGACGCTCGACCCGGACGATCCGGCGCTCGACAGGGTCTCGCTCGGCGACTGGCTCCAGCTGCGCGGCGAGAGCGACGCCGCCATCGACGGGCTCTGGGATCTGTTGGTGCGCGCGACCTTGAATCAACCGGCACGCGAGGCGTCGCTCGCGCTCGCGGTGAAGGTGCTGCGCACCGGCTTCCTCGACCGCGCCGACGCGGCGGACGTCGGCTGGTCGCGCGTGCCGCTCTCTCGCCTCCACGCGGAGCCGGCCGAGGCGGCGCTGCGACGGGCGGGCGCCGCGCTGCACCTGCGGGCGTCGGTCGATGCGCTCGAGTGTCGCGCTGGACAGTCGCCGCTGCTGCGGATCCGCGGAGCCGCGCTCGAGCCCGACGCGGTGATCCTCGCCTGCGACCACGAGTCGGCCGCGCGTCTGCTGCCCGGGTCCGCGGGCGTCGACACGGTTGCGCTGCGCGCGCTCGGCCGCTCGCCGATCGTGAACCTCCACGTCGTGCTCGATCGCCGCGTGCTCGAGCTGCCCTTCGTCGCGGGCTTCGGCACACCGCTCCAGTGGATGTTCGATCGGACGCAGGCGTCCGGTGTGGAGCGCGGTCAGGTGCTCGCGATCTCGCTCTCCGGCGCGGACGCCTGGCTCGGGCGCTCGAACGCGGAGCTGCGCGACGTGTTCCTGCCGGCGCTCGCGGCGCTGCTGCCGGCGGCGCGCGAGGCGCGCGTCCTCGACTTCTTCACCACGCGCGAGCCCGCGGCCACCTTCCGCCAGGCGCCCGGCACGCGCGCGCTGCGTCCGCCGTCGCGCACGTCCGCGCCGGGTCTCTTCCTCGCCGGCGCGTGGACCGCCACAGGCTGGCCCGCGACGATGGAAGGCGCCGTCCGCAGCGGTCGCGCCGCGGCCGAAGCAGCGCTCGCGGACCTGCGCGTCTCGCGGGCCCGCGAGGCCGCGTGATGCCGGGCCGCGATCTCGAAGCCACTGCGCGCGCCGCGCTCGAGCGCGGCTGCGAGCAGCTCCTCTCGCGCCAGCACCCGCGCGGCTACTGGAAGGCCGAACTCGAGACCAACGTCACGATGGACGCCGAGGATCTGCTGATGCGCGAGTTCCTCGGCATCCGCGGCGAGGAGGAGACCGCCCTCGCCGCGAACTGGATCCGGCAGCAGCAGCAGCCGGACGGCGGCTTCGCGAACTACCACGGCGGGCCCTCGAACCTCTCGACCACGATCGAGGCCTACGCAGCCTTGCGTCTGGCCGGCGACCCGCCCGAGGCCGAGCCCATGAAGCGCGCGCGCGAGCTCGTGCTGGGGCTCGGCGGCATCGAGAGCTCGCGCGTCTTCACGCGCATCTGGCTCGCGCTCTTCGGCGAGCACCGCTGGAAGGATCTCCCCGCGCTACCGCCGGAGGTGATCCTGCTGCCGGCGTGGTTCCCACTCAACGTATACGACTTCGCCTGCTGGGCGCGGCAGACGATCGTGCCGCTGACGGTGGTGGCGTCGCACCGGCCCGCGCGACCGCTGCCCTTCTCGCTCTCGGAGCTCCGCACGGGTCTCCCGCCCGCGCCGCGCGCGCTCTCGCCCTGGGGCCGGCGCTTCCAGCAGCTCGACCGCGCACTCCACACCTACGAGCGTCGGCCGCTCGCACCGCTTCGCCGCCTCGCGATCTCGACGGCGCTCGAGTGGATCGTGCGCCGCCAGGAGTCCGACGGCTCGTGGGGCGGAATCCAGCCGCCGTGGGTGTACTCGATGCTCGCGCTCCACCTTTCCGGCTATCCGATGGATCACCCCGTCATGGCGCGCGGGCTGGCGGGTCTCGAGCGCTTCCTGATCGTCGAGGGCGATTTCCGCCGGCTCGAGGCCTGTCAATCGCCGGTGTGGGACACGGCGCTCGCGATGATCGCGCTGCGCGACGCGGGCCTCGCGCCGGAGCACACGGCGATGGCGCGCGGGGCACAGTGGCTGCTGCGCGAGGAGATCCGCGTGCCGGGAGACTGGGCCGTGCGGCGCCCTCGCCTCGAGCCGTCGGGCTGGGCTTTCGAATTCGACAACGACCACTACCCCGACATCGACGACACCGCGGAGGTGATCCTCGCGCTGCGCGCCGCACGCGCCGAGGATCCCGAGGCGCAGGCCGCCGCGATCGCGCGCGCGACGCGCTGGACCGAGGGCATGCAGTGTCGCGACGGCGGCTTCGCCGCGTTCGACGCCGACAATACGCGGGCGCTCTGCCGCGAGCTCCCCTTCTGCGACTTCGGCGAGGTGATCGACCCGCCCTCGGCCGACGTCACGGCCCACGTGCTCGAGACGCTCGCGCTCGAGGGACGCGCCGACACGCCCGCGGCTCGGCGCGCGCTCCGCTGGCTGCTGCAGGCGCAGGATCCGCGCGGCTCGTGGTTCGGCCGCTGGGGCGCGAACCATCTCTACGGGACCGGCGCGGCCGTGCCCGCGCTCGTCGCGGCGGGCCTGCCGGCGGAGCACCCGGCGATCCGGCACGCCGTCCGCTGGCTCGCGTCGGTCCAGAACGAGGACGGCGGCTTCGGCGAGGATCTCCGCTCCTACGACGCGGGCGGCGAGCCCGGCCTCGGCGCCCCGACGCCCTCGCAGACCGCATGGGCGCTGCTCGCCCTGCTCGCCGCCGGCGAGCGCGGCGATCCGACACAGAGAGCGGTCGCGTGGCTCTGCCGCGCACAGCGCGCCGACGGCGACTGGGACGAGCCGCACTTCACAGGAACCGGCTTCCCGGGCGACTTCTACATCCGGTACCACCTCTACCGGCTCTCCTTCCCGTTGATGGCGCTCGGCCGCTTCGTGCGCGCTCCCGAGCCGGCCCCGAGGAGCTGACGCATGGGCGTCCCGATCTCGCAGATGTGGACCGTCGCGACCTATCTCGCCAAGCAGAAGCTCCGCGGCGAGCGGCGCTTCCCCTTCGTGCTGATGATCGAGCCGCTCTACCGCTGCAACCTCGCCTGCGCGGGCTGCGGAAAGATCCAGTACCCGGCGCGGATCCTGAAGCGGCAGCTCTCGGTCGAGGAGTGCCTGCGCGCGGTCGACGAGTGCCCCGCGCCGGTCGTCGTGCTGCCGGGCGGCGAGCCGCTGCTCCACCCGCAGATCGACCGGATCGCCGCGGGCATCGTCGCGAAACGGAAGTACCTCTACCTCTGCACCAACGCGCTGCTGCTCGAGCCAAAGCTCGACCTCTTCAGGCCGAGCCGGTATCTCTCGTTCAGCGTGCACCTCGACGGCGACCGCGAGATGCACGACCACGCCGTGTGTCGCGACGGCGTGTACGACCGGGCGGTCGCGGCGATCCGCGCGGCGCTCGACCGCGGCTTCCGCGTGACCACCAACACGACGCTCTTCGAGGGCGCCGACCCCGATCGCACCGCGCGCTTCTTCGATACGGCGATGGCGCTCGGCGTCGAGGGCATGATGGTGTCGCCCGGCTACTCCTACGCCGCCGCGCCCGATCAGGAGCACTTCCTCGCGAAGGCGCGCACGCGCGAGTTCTTCCGGCGAGTGTTCGCGCGGCCCGGCACGCGACGCTGGCGCTTCAACCAGTCGCCGCTCTTCCTCGAGTTCCTCACCGGCGCGCGCGACTACGACTGCACGCCCTGGGGCATCCCGACCTACTCGATCTTCGGCTGGCAGCGGCCCTGCTACCTGCTGCAAGAAGGCTATGCGGCGAGCTTCCGCGAGCTGATCGGGTCGACGCGATGGGACGACTACGGACCGCAGAGCGGCAACCCGAAGTGCCGGGACTGCATGGTCCACAGCGGCTTCGAGGCGAGCGCCGTGATCGACGCCTTCTCGTCGCCGCGCGGCATGCTCGCGATGGTGCGCGCGCTGCTCTTCGGCCCGCGAGCGCCCCGACCTTCGGCCGAGCCGCTCGCGCCGGCTCCCGCTTCCTCCGCGGCCGAGGAGCTGCCGCAGCGAGGCCTCGAGCTCGAGGCCTCGCCCGCGGCGCTCCGCAGCGCGTTCGCCTACCGTGGCGACGTGACGCTCACGCTCGACGACGGCAGCGCGCTCGAGGGCTACGTCGCCGACCCCGGCCCGGAGCGCGTGCGCGTGTGGCCGCGCGACGGCGGACCGGAGCGCGTGGTCGACGCGGCGCGCGTGCGGCGCGTCGCGCTCTCGGGCCGCGATCCGGCCGCGAGCTCGCACGCGCAGTCCGCCGCGCCGTCGCTGGCGTGAGCGAGCGGGGGCGAGGCAGTGGCCCCCGAGGAGGAACATGCCGCCGCAGGGGGTCATCTGCCTCGCCCCCAAGTTCGAAGCGCCCCGAGCCGCCCCGAGCTGGTGGCTCACGCGCTTCGCGATCCTGCGCCTGCTCGGCGCCGTCTACGCAGTCGCCTTCCTGGCAGCCGCGCTCCAGCTCGTCCCGCTGATCGGCGAGCACGGACTGCTGCCGCTCGGGACCTTCCTCGCGCGCGTGCGCGAGCACACCGGCTCACCCGCGTCGGCGTTCGCGGCGGTGCCGAGCCTCTTCTGGCTCTGGCACTCGGATCTCGCGCTGCGCGCGGTCGCCTGGACGGGCTTCACCCTGGCCTGCGTCACCGCCGCGGGCTTCGCCAACGCGCTCTCGATGGCGCTCCTCTGGCTGCTCTACTCCTCGATCGTCCACGCGGGACAGGAGTGGTACGGCTACGGCTGGGAGATCCAGCTCCTCGAGACCGGCTTCCTCGCGATCTTCCTGTGCCCGCTGCTCGACGCGCGCCCGTTCCCGCGCCGTCCGCCGCCCGTCGTCGTTCTATTCCTCTTCCGTTGGCTCATCTTTCGCATCATGCTAGGCGCCGGGCTGATCAAGCTGCGCGGCGATCCGGCGTGGCGCGACCTGACCGCGCTCTTCTACCACTTCGAGACGCAACCGCTGCCGAATCCGCTCTCGCGCGGCTTCCACTTCCTGCCGAAGGCGATCCTGCGGACCGGCGTCGCCTTCAACCACGTGGCCGAGCTGGTCGCGCCGTGGCTCGCGCTCGGACCGCGCGTCTTCCGCCGCGTCGGCGGCGCGCTGATCGTCGCATTCCAGAGCGTCCTGATCCTCTCCGGCAATCTCTCGTTCCTCAACTGGCTGACGATCGTGCCAGCGCTCGCCTGCTTCGACGACGCCGTCTGGTCGCGCATCCTGCCGCGCGCACTGGTCGCGCGCGCGGAGCGCGCGGGCGCGAGCGCCGTGCCGAGCGTCGCGATGACGCGCCTCTCGTGGGCGCTCGCCGCGCTGGTCGCGCTCCTCAGCATCGGCCCCGTGCTGAACATGGCGTCGTCGCGACAGATCATGAACACGTCCTTCGATCCGCTCGCGATCGTCAATACCTACGGCGCCTTCGGCACGGTCGGCCGCGAGCGCCTGACCGTGGTCTTCGAGGGCACCGACGCGGAGACCGCAGACGACACGGCCGTGTGGGAGCCCTACCTCTACGTCGCGCAGCCCGTCGACGTCGCGCGGCGGCCGAGACAGATCGCGCCCTACCAGCCGCGTCTCGACTGGGCGATGTGGTTCGCCGCGATGGGATCGCCCTCGCAGTACCCGTGGACGCTCCACGTCGTGTGGAAGCTCCTGCACGGCGATCCGGGGATGCTGTCGCTCTTCGGTGACGACCCCTTCCCGGACCATCCGCCGCGCTTCGTGCGTGCGACGCTCTACCGCTACGCCTTCGCGCCGCCCGGCAACGCGGACGGCGTCATCTGGACGCGCGAGGCGCTCGGCCCCTGGCTGCCGCCGCTCTCGCAGGACGACCCGCGCCTCGTGGGATTCCTCAGCGAGGAGGGCTGGCTGGACGAAGCGCCGCCCGAGTAGCGAGCGAGAGCAGCGCGAGCTGGATCGACGCGAGACCCGCGAGCGCGAGCGCGAAGGCCGTCGCGATGCCGAGGCGCTCGAGGCCGAGGCCGAGCACGGCGAAGAAGACCGCGAGCCCGTAGAGGCCGTTGCCGAGGCCGCGCAGCAGATAGACGGCGAACTCGGGCCCCTGCGTGCGGTGCCACGAGACCGTCAGCACGGTGGTCGCGACGGGGAAGACGGTCAGCAGGCCGCTCCAGGTGGGTCCCAGCGCGTCGGCGAGCGCGGTCACGCCGATCATCAGCGCGGCGCCGGCGCCCATCCGCCCGAAGAGGCCCGCGCGCGAGACGGGCCGGACGCGCGGCGGCGGCGGCGGACGCGGCGTCAGCACCTGGACGCAGAGCGGCGACGCGAGCGCGAGCGCGCCGGCGCCCGCCAGGCTCGGATCGAGTCGCTTCAGCGCGAGCGTCGTGAGCGCGAAGCCAAAGAGCCCCGCCAGCAGGCTCACGGGCCAGCCGCGGCGGAGACACGTTCGCGCGTAGAGGATGCAGAAGGCGGCGACGGCGAGGAGCGCCGCGAGGGTCGCGACGGCCGAGCGCGCCTCGAACGCGGCCCCCTGCTCGATCGCGACGAAGAGCGCGATCGGGCCCGCGACGACCGGCAGCGCCGTCAGCACGCCCGCGACGCGAGGCCCCGTGCGCTGCCCGATCACCGTCACCGCGCCGATCAGCGCGGGCACGAGGAGCAGCTTCAGCAGGAAGGAGGTCAGGCCTCCAGCACCTTCGGGCGCGGCAGCTTCTGCGCCTCGCAGATTGCGTAGTAGAAGGCGAGCGTCGTCGGGCCGTCGTCCACGCGCCAGATCGAGCCGTCGGGCGCGAGATTCAGGTTCGAGCCGCGCATCACGAAGAGCACGTCGGTCGGCTCCGTGTTGTCGGCATCGACGGTCAAGGTGTGGACGGAGCCCGCCGGCTCGTAGATGTAGGTGCCGGCGCGATAGCGGATCCCGTACTCCGCGTAGTGCCAGCAGCCCGAGAGCGTGAAGCCGTGCACGTCGCCCGTGTGGCGATGGGTCGGGATCGCAACGCCCGGCGCGAAGCGGTTGCGCACGACCCAGACGCCCGTGTCGCGCACGACGCGCAGCACCTTCAGCTCGATGCCCTCGCCGACGAAGACCCACGGCAGCTCGTCGTCGCGCACGTGGCCGACGAGGGGAAGCGGCGGAGCCAGGCTCGCGGCGGCGCTCATGGCGATCTCCAGGTCGCGCAGCGTAGCGGTGGGTCTCGCCACGGGCACGTGCGCGCGCGTACCATGCGGCCCCCAGCCAGGAGACCGCCGATGCGAGCTGCGATCCTCGAGAAGCAGAACGAACCCCTCGCCCTTCGAAACGACGTGGAGATCCGCGACCCGGGACCGGGTCAGGTGCGCGTGCGCGTCACGCACTGCGGGATCTGCCACTCCGATCTCTCCGTGATCGACGGCGCGTTCCCGTCTCCGACGCCGATCGTGCTCGGCCACGAAGCCGCCGGCGTGGTGGATTCGATCGGCGCCGGCGTGCGCAGCGTCGCACCCGGAGACTCCGTCGTGCTGACGCCGTGTCCGCCCTGCGGCCGCTGCTACTGGTGCGTGCGCGGCGAGGCGTCCCACTGCGAGCTCGGGCTCGGCCTCTTGACCCACGCCTTTCCCGACGGCAGCACGGGACTCTCGCGCGGCGGCCAGACGGTGCTGCGCGGCCTCAACATCGGCGGCTTCGCGGAGTACGCGCTGCTCTCCGAGACCGGCGCGGTGCGCGTGCCGAAGGATGTGCCGCTCGACGTCGTGTGCGTGATCGGCTGCGCGGTGCAGACGGGAGTCGGCGCCGTGCTCAACACCGCGAAGGTCGAGGAGGGATCCACGGTGCTCGTGCTCGGGCTCGGCGGCATCGGGCTCTCGGTCGTGCAGGGCGCGCGCATCGCGGGGGCCGCGCGCATCATGGGCGTCGACCCGGTCGCGGCGCGCCGCCACGCCGCCAAGGCGATGGGCGCGACGGACACGCTCGACCCCGGCAGCGACGACGTCGCGGCGCGCGTGCGCGAGATCACGTCCGGCATCGGCGTCGACTACGCCTTCGAGTGCGCGGGCCGCGCGAGCCTGGTCGAGGCCGGGCTCGCCGCGACGCGCAACGGCGGCACCACGGTCTGCGTCGGCGCGCCGCCGATCGGCGAGTCGATCACCTTGGCGCCCGCCGCCCTCTTCACGGTGTCGGGCAAGAAGCTGATGGGGACGATCCTCGGCGGCGCCAACTCGCTGCGCGAGATCCCGCGCCTCGTCTCGCTCTGGCAGTCCGGCCGCCTCGATCTCGAGGCGCTGATCACCGCGCGGCGACCGCTCGCGGAGATCAACGCGGCGCTCGACGACCTGCGCGCCAGCAAGGGCATCCGCACGGTGCTCGCGTGCTGACCTCGGCGCGCCCTGGCTGGGAGGCCCTGTGAGCTCGTTCGCGATCGCGGCGGTCGTCTTCCTCTGCACCTTCGTGGGGGGCCGGCTCGGCATCCGCACGCACGAGTCCCTGCCCGAGCAACACCTGAGCGGCGAATCCAAGGACGTCGTGCGCGTTTGCATGAGCCTGATCGCGACCATGACGGCGCTGATCCTCGGCCTCGTGACGGCGTCCGCCAAGGCTTCCTTCGACGCCCAGGACGCGGCGGTCCACTCCGCGACCGCCGACATCCTGGTGCTCGACCGCACGCTCGCGGCCTACGGACCCGAGACGGCCCCGCTGCGCGATGCGCTGCGCGAGACGATGCGCGCGCGGTTCGAGGCCACCGAAAGGGCTGACTCGCCGGTGGACGTGGGAAGCGAGCCTGGCGCGCCGCGGCCGGGCGAGCGGCTCCTGCAGGGGATCCTCGCGCTGACGCCGAAGGACGACGCGCAGCGCTGGGAGCAGTCGCAGGCGCTCTCCATCGGCAGCGAGGTGCTGAAGACGCGCTGGCTCTCCGCCCTCGGCGAGAACAACTCCGTCTCGACGCCCTTCCTGATCGTGATCGTCTTCTGGCTCACCACGATCTTCTGGAGCTTCGGCCTGTTCGCGCCGCGCAACGCGACCGTGGCGGCGGTGATGCTGCTCTCCGCGCTCTCCGTCTCCGCAAGCGTGTTCCTGATCCTCGAGATGCAGACGCCCTTCACGGGTCTGCTCCGGATCTCGAACGCGCCGCTGCGCTTGGCGCTGCAGCAGCTCGGAGGCTAGGCGAGCCCTCGGAGATGAAACTTCGGTGGGTCCCCCTGCTCGCGCTGGCCGCCGGCTGCGCGCTCGACGTGCAGCCGATCCGCTACCCGGAATCCGCGGAGATCGACCCGCTCCCCGACGACTGCACGGTGCGGGTGCTCGAGTGGCACCGCGGGCCCGAGGGTGAGTGCCGCGAGGTCGGCGACGTCTACGTCGGCGACCGGGGCCTCGCGATCTTCTCCGGCTGCGGGAAGGAGCGCGTCCTCGGCGAGATCCGCACCCAGGCGTGCCGCCTCGGCGCCGACACCGCGCTGGTTCGGCGCATCAAGGACTTCGGCACCTCCTGCTACGAGGCGCGCGCGCGTCTGCTGCGCTGCAACCCGGATCCCGAGGCCCGATCGTGAGCGCGCGCGCCGCGGGCCTCGGCGTGCTCGCCGCGCTCGCGTTGGCGGAGGCGGGCTGCGCGACGGTCGCGGCCGGCGGCGGGCTGCAGAAGATCCGGATCGAGAGCGATCCGCCGGGCGCGCTCGTGACGGTGCTCCCGGACGCGACGCGCTTCACGACGCCCGTGCAGATGCTCCTCACGCGGCGCGAGGCGCGCACGCTCCGGATCGAGCTCGCGGGCTACTGCCGCGAGACGGTGTACCTCGACCGCGTCACCAGCATCGAGCGCGACATGCCGCTTCCCTTCGGCTTCGGCGTGGGGCTCTGGATCGACACGCACAGCGGCGCGGCCTACACCTTGCGGCCCGACAAGGTCCGCGTGCACCTCTGGCCCCGCGAGTCGCCGGACCGCGAGTGCGGCGCCGCGAGCTCGATGCCGCGAACGACGCCGCTGCCGCCGACGGAGCCGCTGTAGCCGTGATCCGAGATTCGCTGCATTCGCGGCAGGGTTCGGGGACTGCCCCTACGACGACATACGACTTGCTTGCGACTTCACTCGTGAAAGAGAGAGTGGAACCCGAACCGAACAAGAACGCGAAAATACAGGGAATGTTCTCGACTCGTGCGGCCTGCTGCGGCGGTCGGGAGCCGCAGATTCCCCAGGCCCGTCGCGATGCTGATTCACCAGCCGCATTCTGAGCGCCGACGAGGCGCTCTGTTGGGAGCCTCGCGGAGGACCAGGGCATGGCCGAGGGACGCGAGATCGTGTGGACCATCGGGCACGGTGATCGCGCGAGGTCCGCCGATTGACACGGAGAGGGATCGCGCTGTCGGTCGCCGTCGTTGCGGGCGGCGCCGCCGTGCTCGCGCTCGCGTGGGTCGACCTTTTCGGCGCGCGCTTGCCGCAGGACACGCTGATCGTCTCGGGGAACATCGAGGCTCACGAGAGCGTCCTCGCCTTCCAGATGGTGCAGGCCCGGATCGTCGAGCTGCCCTTCGACGAAGGACAGTGGGTGGAGGGCGGGACCGTGCTCGCCCGCGTGGACGACTCCAGCTACCGCCAGGATGTCGAGGTCGGCGAGTCGGCGGTCGAGGTGCAGGAGCGCCAGCTCGCGGCCGCAGAGCAGAGCCTCGAAGCAGCCGGCAAGACGGTCGCGAGCGACGAGGCGGATCTCGCGCAGAAGACCCTCGACGCCGAGCGCGCTAGCGACCTCCTTCGGGGCGGCGTCGCATCGACCCAGACGCGCGACCTCGCGGAGACCGTCCTGAAGCAGTCGCGCGCGGCGCTCGAGCGCGATCGGGCCCTGGCGCGCGTCGCCGAGAAGAACCTCGCCGTCGCGCGCGCGAGCCTGGAGAGCGCGCGTCAGCGCGTCGAGCTCGCGCGCATCACACTTGGCTACACGGTTCTGCACGCCCCGTTCTCGGGCGTCATCCTGGTGCGTCAGGCCGAGCTCGGGGAGGTGATGCTGCCCGGCACACCCGTGCTGACGCTGGCCGACCTCGACCACGTCTGGCTGCGAAGCTACGTCAACGAGCCCGACCTTCCGAAGGTCCACTTCGGTCAGGCCGCGACGCTGCGCGCCGACGGCCTGCCGGGCAAGCGCTTCTCCGGGCGCATCTCGTTCATCTCCTCGAAGGCCGAGTTCACGCCCAAGAGTGTCGAGACCCACGCCGAGCGCGTGACGCTCGTCTACCGCATCAAGATCGACGTCGAAAATCCGGGTCACGAGCTGAAGCCCGGCATGCCCGTGGATGCCCTCATCGATCTCCGTGCCCCCGATGCCGCCCGCTGAGGTCGGCGACGCGGTCCGGGTGGAGGCGCTCACCAAGCGATTTGCCGGGGTCACCGCGGTCGATGGCCTCCGCTTCCGCGTCGGGCCAGCCGAGATCTTCGGGCTGGTGGGCCCCGACGGCGCGGGCAAGTCCACCACGCTCCGCATGCTGGCCGGGGTGCTGCCGCCCGATGCCGGATCGGCGTCGGTGGCCGGCTGCGACGTCGTGCGCGAGGCCGAGCGGCTGAAGACGCGCATCAGCTACATGCCGCAGCACTTCGGCCTGTACGAGGACCTCACCGTCGAGGAGAACATCCGCTTCTACGCGGACCTGTTCGAGACGGAGCGCAACGCGCGCGAAGAGCGCGCGGGCCGCCTGCTGGCGGCGTCCGGGATGAGCGAGTTCCGGCGGCGTCTCGCGGGACAACTCTCGGGGGGTATGAAGCAGAAGCTCGGCCTCACCTGCGCCCTGATCCACACCCCGCGCGTGCTGCTGCTCGACGAGCCCACCACCGGCGTCGACCCGGTCTCGAGGCGCGACTTCTGGCGCATCCTCTACTCGCTCGTCGACGAAGGCGTGACCGTGGTGATCTCGACGTCCTATCTCGACGAGGCCGAGCGCTGCCATCGGCTGGCGCTCCTGCGGAGCGGGCGTCTCCTGCTCTGCGACACGCCCGCGAATCTCAAGCGTCGCATGCGCGGCGAGGTGGTGGTGGCGATTTCGCCGCGGCCGCGGGCGGTGCGGGACGCCCTGGCGGGTGCGCCCGGCGTACTCGGCTCGCTGCTCGTCGGTGTCGCCGTCCACGTCAACGTCGACGATGCCGCCCGCATCCCGGAGCTCCTGCGCGCGCTCGTGGCGGCCGGCGTGCCCTGCGAGTCCCTGCAGCGAGTCGACCCCACGATGGAGGACCTCTTCGTGTCGGCGGTCCGCGAAGCGGAGAGGACCGACGCGTGATTGCGTCATCGAGCGTCGGCGCGTCGGTCGTCGTCGAGCGCCTGGTGAAGCGCTTCGGCGCCTTCACCGCGGTGGACGACGTCAGCTTCGGCGTCGACCCCGGCGAGATCATGGGCTTTCTCGGCCCCAACGGCGCCGGCAAGTCGACGCTGATCCGCATGCTCTGCGGGCTGCTGCGCCCGAGCTCCGGCCGCGCGCTGATCGCGGGACTCGACGTCGCGCGAGATCCCGAGGCCGTCCGCCAGCACATCGGATACATGTCGCAGCGCTTCTCGCTCTACGCCGACCTCACCGTGCTCGAGAACTTGCGCTTCTTCGGCGGTCTCTACGGGGTGGAAGGTCGCGAGTTCGAAGCGCGCAGCGCCTGGGCGCTCGAGATGGCCGGGCTGCTCGACCGGAAATCGGCGCTGACGTCGGAGCTCGCCAGCGGCTGGAAGCAGCGCCTCGCGCTCGGCTGCGCCGTGCTCCATCGGCCGCCGATCCTCTTTCTCGACGAGCCCACCTCCGGTGTCGATCCGATCGCACGCCGCGCGTTCTGGGAGCTGATCCAACAGATGGCGGCGACGGGAGTGACCGTGTTCGTCTCGACGCACTACATGGACGAGGCGGAGTACTGCCACCGCCTCGCGCTGATGGATCGCGGGCGTCTCGTCGGTCTCGGCGCGCCCGAGGAGCTGCGGCATCACGCGCTGCGCGGGGCGCTGCTCGAAATGGACTGCGAGCCCGTGGGCGCGGCGCTCGAGGCGCTGCAGGCCGCGCCGGGTGTCTTCGACGCCGCCGTGTTCGGAAGCCGCCTCCACGTGGTCGTCGCATCGGCAGACGCCGCGAGCGCCGAACTTCCGGCGTATCTCGGCGCTCGCGGTGTCCGCTGTACACGCATCCGCGCGATCGAGCCCTCGCTCGAGGACGTCTTCGTGCAGCAGCTCGGAGCGGCCGCGCGGCAGTCGCGAGGCGCGCCGTGAGCATCCAGAGGCTCACCGCCATCGCTCGCAAGGAGCTGATCCAGATCTGGCGCGACCGCCGCAGCCTGTGGATCGCGCTCTTCATGCCGATCATGCAGATGGGCCTGATCGGATACGGCGCGAGCCTCGACATCAAGCACGTGCCCGTCTGCGTCTCCGACCGCGAAGGCAGTCAGGAAAGTCAGGACCTGCTCAAGCGCTTCCAGGCGTCCGTGTACTTCGACCTGGTCGGCAGCGTGGCCGACGACCGAGCGCTCACGGCCGCCATCGACTCCGGCCGCTGCCGGATCGCGCTCGTCGTGCCGCCGGACTTCTCGCGGACGCTCCGCGACGCCGGAGGCAGCTCGGTCCAGGCGGTGGTGGACGGAACCGACGACAACAGCGCGAACGTGGCGATCGCCTACGCCCAGGCGGTGATCTCCGGATACTCGGCCGATCTGCGCCTCGACTTCATGCGCCAGCGCGGCCTCGGCGCGCAGGCCGCCGCGCCGCTCGCCGTCGAGCCGCGAGTCTGGTTCAACGAGGACCTGCAGAGCCGGGCGTTCATCATTCCCGGCGTGGTGGCGATGGTGATGGCGCTGATCGGCGCGCTGCTCTCCTCGCTCACGATCGCGCGGGAGTGGGAACGCGGCACGATGGAGCTGCTCATCTCCACGCCCGTGCGCCCCATGGAGATCATGCTCGGGAAGCTCGTCCCCTACTTCGGAATCGGGCTCCTCGACGCCGCGCTGTGCGCGACGATCGCCGTCGGATGGTTCCAGGTGCCCTTCCGGGGCAGCCTCGTGATGCTGCTCGGGACCGCGGCGCTGTTCCTGATCGTCGTGCTCGGCGTCGGCTACATCATCTCCGTCCTGACGCGCAACCAGCTCGGGGCGAGCCAGATCGCGCTCCTGGTGACGCTACTGCCCACGACGCTGCTGAGCGGCTTCGCGTTTCCGATCGACCAGATGCCCGCGCCGATCCGCGTCCTCACCTATCTCGTCTACGGTCGCTACTACGTCACCATCCTGAAGGCGATCTTTCTCAAGGGGGCGGGCCCGCAGGACCTGCTCGCGCCGATCCTCGCGCTCGTCGTATACGCCGTCGCGATCGGTGCGCTCGCCGCGCGCGCCTTCCGCAAGCGGCTGGTGTAGCGCGGTGTTCGCCCGCATCTACCGCCTGATCGTGAAGGAATTCCTCCAGCTCCGGCGCGACAGGGCGGCGCGCTTCCGCCTGCTGGTTCCTCCGATCGTGCAGATGCTCGTCTATGGCTACGCCGCGACCTTCGAGGTCCACCGCGTGCCGACGGCGGTGCTCGATCTCGACCACAGCCAGGAGAGTCGCGAGCTGCTGGCGCGCTTCACGTCGAGCGGCCGATTCGAGGTGCGTGCGGTGCTGGAAGACCGCGACGAGATCGCCCGCGTGATCGATCGCGAGCAGGCGACGCTGGTGCTGCAGATCCTTCCCGGCTTCGCGGAGCTGCTGCGAAAGGGCGAGACGGCGTCGCTCCAGGTGATCCTGGACGGCACGAACTCCAACACCGCGCTGATCGCCCTCGGCTACGTCAACCAGATCGTGTCCCGATTCGCCGACGACTATGTGATCGATCGCCTGCGTCGCCTGCGACCCGACCTGATCCAGGTCCTGCCGGAGGTGCGCATGGAACAACGCCCCTGGTACAACCCCGACTTCAACAGCCGCTGGTTCTTCGTACCCGGGGTGGTCGGGAGCCTCGCGCTCGTGATCATCGCCAACCTGACGGCCTTCGCCGTGGTGCGAGAGCGCGAGATGGGCACGCTCGAGCAGGTGATCGTCACGCCGATCCACCGCGCCGAGTTCATCCTCGGCAAGACCATTCCCTTCTTCCTCGTCGGCCTCGCCGAGGTGCTGGTGATCTCGCTGGTCGGAACGCTCTGGTTCCAGGTGCCGTTCCGCGGCGATCCGTTGGTGCTGCTGGCGGGCGCATCGCTCTTCCTGCTGAGCATGCTCGGCGTCGGCCTGCTGATCTCCACGCTCTGTACCACGCAGCAGCAGGCATTCGCCTCGAACTTCTTCTTCCTGAGCCCGGCGCTCCTGCTCTCGGGCTTCAGCTTCCCCATCTCGAGCATGCCGACGGCGTTGCAGTGGCTGACCTACGTGAATCCCCTTCGCTACTTCCTCGTCGTGCTGCGCGGCACGTTCCTGAAGGGCGTGGGCTTCGCCGTGCTCTGGCCCCAGATGGCAGGCATGGCGGCGATCGCGCTCCTGCTGCTCGTCGTGAGCGCTCTGCGCTTCCGGAAATCGCTCGAGTGAGCAGCTACGAGCGGATGCTCGCCCGGCACCCCGATTCTGGTCTACCACCGAGCGGGATCGAGCAGGCCGGCCGGGATTCCGGTCCTGTTCGCGCGCCGATCTTCGCTGCCCGACGCCGGTCGGTGGCAAGAGCGAGTCCAGGCCGTCCCTTCCATCCGATGCGCCGCGCGCTGCGCGTCCTTCGCACGGAGCCGTGTCCGCGGACTGATGCCGTGACATTGCTAGGCTGCCGCCGTGGACGCTGATCGTCGCGTTTCGCAGCTCGCCGCGCCGGAGGCGACGCTCGAGATCGAGGGCGACGCGATGCGCTGCGTCGGCGCCTGGACCGTCGACGCCGCGGCCGGGTTGGAGCACTGGCTCGCGGGCCGGCCTCGCACGCGCCTGGAACGCGCGATCGGCGAGCCGGATGGGAAGGAGCGCACGGCGGGCCGTGCCGGGATCTCGATCGACGGCTCGGAGCTGGTTGCTCTCGACACGGCCGGCGCGTGGCTGCTACAGCGGATGGTCGGGACGCTCGCGAATGCGGGTCGAAGGCCCGTGCTCACGGGATTCCGCCCGGAGCACACGGCGTTGCTGCAGATGGTCGGCGAGCCCGCCATGCGGGCGGCGTTTCCCGCGCCCGCGTCGGCGCCTGGACTGCTGGCGCGTGTCGGCCGTCTCGCATGGACCCGCATCGGTCGAGGTTCCGAGCTCCTGGAGTTCATCGGCGAGGTCGGGATCGCGGCCGCCCGCTCCGCCGTGCGGCCGGCGCGCATCCGCTGGCGCCCGATCCTCTACAACATCCGCACCGCCGGGTTCGACGCGCTACCGATCGCGGGCCTGCTCGTCTTCCTCATGGGCATCGTGATCGCCTATCAGGGCGCCACGCAGCTGAAGCGTTACGGAGCGAACATCTTTGTCGCCGACCTCGTCGGGCTCTCGATGCTGCGCGAGCTCTCTCCGCTCCTCACGGCGATCATCGTTGCCGGACGCTCGGGCTCCGCCTACGCCGCGCAGATCGGCACGATGAAGGTCACGGAGGAGATCGACGCGCTGCGCACGGTCGGCATCCCGCCGCTCGATCAGCTCGTACTGCCGAAGCTCGCAGCGCTCGCGATTGCGCTCCCCCTCCTGACGGTCTATGCGGATGCCCTCGGTGTCGCAGGCGGCATGGTGATGGCGCGCACCGAGCTCGGCGTCGGATTCCCGGAGTTCGCGGACCGTCTCCAGCATGCTCTCTACCTCTCGGACTTCCTGGTCGGTATCGGCAAGGCGCCAGTCTTTGCTGCGATCATCTCGGTGATCGGCTGCTTCCAGGGCTTCCAGGTCGCGGGCGACGCAGAGAGCGTGGGGCACCGGACGACGGTGAGCGTGGTGCAGTCGATCTTCCTCGTCATCGTCGCCGACGCTCTCTTCTCCGTCGTCTTCGCGCGGCTCGGGATCTGAGATGGGCGAGCCGGGTCGCGCGCGCGAGCCGATCATCACGGTGCGCGCACTGTGCACTCGCTTCGGGGAAGCCGTGGTGCACGACGGTGTCAGCCTCGACGTGTGCGAGGGTGAGATCTTCGCCCTCGCGGGCGCGAGCGGCTGCGGCAAGTCCACCTTGCTGCGCGAGCTGATCCTGCTGCACCGGCCCGACTCGGGCTCGATCCGCGTGTTCGGGCGCGACATCTCGGGCCTCGGCGACGAGGAGGCGCTGGCGCTGCGCCGCAACTGGGGCGTCCTGTTCGAGCGCGGAGCGCTGTTCGGGTCGCTCACGGTGAGCGAGAACGTCGGTCTTCCGCTCCGCGAGCACACGCGCCTCAGCGACCGCCTGATCGACGAGATCGCCGCGGTGAAGATCGCGCTCACAGGCCTTCCGCCGAGCGCCGGTCTCAAGTACCCGTCCGAGCTCTCCGGCGGCATGCGCAAGCGAGCGGCTCTCGCGCGGGCCATCGCCCTCGACCCGAAGCTGCTCTTCCTCGACGAACCCACGGCCGGGCTCGATCCGCTGAGCGCCGCCGGATTCGACGAGCTCGTGCGCCAGCTGAAGGAGCTCCTCGGGCTCACGATCTTCATGGTCACGCACGACCTCGATCTGCTCTGGCGCGTGGCGGACCGCGTGGCGTTCATGGTCGGGGGGAGGATCGTGGGCGTCGGCACCATGCAGGAGCTCTCGAAGTCACAAGAGCCCCTGGTGCGAGAGTATTTCTATGGGCCCCGCGGCAGGGGCGCCCGGGAGCAGGCATGGAAACGAAAGTGAACTACACGCTCGTCGGCGCGTTCGTGGTCATCCTCTTCGTCGCCATCATCGCCGCGGTGCTGTGGATCGCCTCGGGCAGGACCGCCGGTAAGGAGTACGACGGCTACCTCGCGTACTTCACCGAGTCGGTGTCGGGGCTGAACCGCCAGGCGCCCGTCAAGTATCGTGGCGTCGAGGTCGGCTTCGTGCGCGAGATCGCCATCGACACCGAGGATCCGCAGCGCGTGCGCGTCGTACTCTCGATCGAGCGCGGCACTCCGATCAAGCAGGACACCGTGGCGACCCTCAGCACGCAGGGCCTGACGGGCATCGCCTTCCTCGACCTCGAGGGCGGGTCGCGCGACTCGCCGCTGCTCGCGCCCGGCCCGGAGGGCAACCCGGTGATCGCGACGCGCCCCTCCCTCTTCCGGCGTCTCGACACTCAGGCGACCGCGCTCGTCACGAACCTCTCGGAGACCGCGCGCAACATCAACGCGCTGATCGACGAGCCGACGCGCGCGAAGCTCCAGCGCACGATCCTCGACCTCGACACCGTGGTGCACGCGCTCGCCGTGGAGGGGAGCCGGACCCTCGAGAACAGCGCGAGGGCGAGCGACGACCTGCCGGCGCTCGTCCGCGAGATCGCGCGCAGTGCCGCGGCGGTCGAGCGTGCGGCGGACCAGACGAATCGGGCGAGCGAAGCGCTGTACGCGGCGGCGGCGGGCGCCACGAGCGGAGTGCAGCAGCTCCGCGCCGACACGCTCCCCGAACTCCAGCGCCTCGTCACCGACGCGCGCGGCGCCGCGGCCTCGATCGTTCGTCTTGCGCAGGAGCTCCAGCGGAGCCCGAACGCGCTCGTCGTGGGGCGCGAGCCCACCCCGCCCGGCCCCGGAGAATGAGATGATCGCCGCACCACACCCGCTGGCGAAGCGCGCTCTCGTCGGGATCCTTGCCGGGGCGCTCGCGGGCTGCAGCCTGCTCCTTCCGACGCGAGCGCCGGCACCCCGACTCTTCACCTTGCAGCCGAGCTTCACGACCGTGGACGGCGCGGCAGATCCTGCTTCTCGGCGCACGATCGCGATCTCGCCGCCCTCCGCAGGTCCGGGCTTCGAGGGCCCGCGCATGGCCTACGTGACGCGCCCCTACGAGATCCAGTACTTCGCGACGCACGAGTGGGTCGAGCCGCCCGCACGCCTCCTCGCGCCGCTCCTCCGCGTCGCCCTGGCGCGGCGCGGCCGACTCCGCGTGGTGGAGGCGAACGAAGCGGAGCCGCCGGCCCTGCGTCTCGAGACCGAGATCGTTGCGCTCCAGCACGAGTTCACCGTGCGCCCGAGCCAGGTCCGGTTCGCACTCCGCGCGCGGCTCGACGACGCGAGCGGGCGCTTCGTCGCGGAGACCGAGATCGAGGCCACGGAACAGGCGGACTCGGAGGATCCCTACGGCGGCGTCGTGGCGGCGAACCGCGCCGTCGGGCGGGTGCTCGAAGAACTCGCCGCGTGGTGCGCGGCCGCCCCCTGACGCCGCTAGAGCTCACGAGCTTCGTCGAGCGGACCCAAACAGGAAAGCGTCACACGCGATCACGGGCCCGCGTCGCCGCGCGCACGCCCACAGCATCGCGAGCATCGCACCGAGACTCGCCACGGACGAAGGCTCGGGCAGATAACGCTGACCCTGGATGTCGTCGGTGTTCCAGACCACGACGAAGTCCCCGTTGCTGGCGACCGCCACGCTTGGAGCAAACGGGTAGCCTGACGTGTAGCTGTTGATCTGGAACTGCTCGCTCTGAGCAGAGCCGTTCGAGGCGTAGCGCCGGCCCTGGACACTGGTCGTGAGCTTCCCGAGCGGGGCGCTGTCCCATACCACGACGAAGTCCCCGTTGGCATCCGCCGCCACGGAGGGCCGCTCCTGTGTGTTCGTCGTGTCGGTGTTGACCTGGAACTGCGCGCCCTGGGCGGAGCCGTCCGAGGTGTAGCGCTGGCCCAGGATGCTGAAGGGGCCAGTGTCCGGCCCGAACGCGACGTCGCCCGTCCACACCACGACGAAGTCCCCATTGGGAGCGACCGCCACGCTCGGAGCGATCTGGTAGCCCGGCGTGTAGCTGTTGATCTGGAACTGCGTGCCCTGAGCAGAGCCGCTCGAGGCGTAGCGCTGACCCTGGACGCTGTAGTAGCTCGTGTCCGTCCCGGACGAGCCGCGGCTCTGCCACACCACGACGAAGTCCCCGTTGGGAGCGACCGCCGCGCTCGGAACAGACTGGTAGCCCGACGTGTAGCTGTTGATCTGGAACTGCGCGCCTTGAGCAGAGCCGTTCGAGGCGTAGCGCTGACCCTGGATGCTGGCGCCACTCGTGTCCGTCCCGGACGAGCCGAGGCTGGCCCACACCACCACGAAGTCTCCGTTCGAAGCGACCGCCGCGACGGGCTGAGCCTGAGCACCCGTCGTGTAGGTGTTGACCTGGAACTGCACCCCCTGAGCAGAGCCGTTCGAGGCGTAACGCCGGCCCTGGATGCTCCAAACGCTCGTGTCCGTCCCGGCCGAGCCGTCGCTCTCCCACACCACGACGAAGTCCCCATTGGGAGCGACCGCCACGCTCGAATTAGCCTGATGGCTCGACGTGCCGCTGTTGATCTGGAACTGCGCGCCCTGAGCAGAGCCGTTCGAGGCGTAGCGCTGACCCTGGATGCTGGACCCGGAGTACAGGTCGCTGTTCCACACCACCACGAAGTCTCCGTTCGAAGCCGCCGCCACGCTGGCGCGGTATTGATACCCCGTCGTGTAGGTGTTGATCTGGAACTGCGTGCCCTGGGGCACGGGAGGAGCCTGCGCAGCGGCCTCGAGCGCGGCGAAGCTCGCGCCCGAGGCCACCGTCCAGAGGCCGAACCACTTCAGCCAGGGATTCCCGCCTCGCGCCATCAGAGGCCTCCTCGCGAACGCTACGGCTTCGACTAACTACACCGCCGGAGAGCTCGGCCCCGGTGCAGGGTCGGATTGTCGATTCAACTTGCCCGGCGAGTCAAGCACGCTCGGTGTCTCCGGTTCCGGATCGCGGCTGCGCTCGGACCAACCCGCGCAACCCGCAGCGCTCGCGCTCACGCCGTGTTGCTCCGGCGCATAGCGACCAGGGAGACTGCTGCGCGGTAAGGAAGGCATCGCCGGTGCCATTGTGGTCGCTATCCGGGTCCGGTTGCGCGGGCCACGGGTGCGGGTCGGAAGGCTCCGGTTCAGCCCTTCAGCTCGGGCAGCACGCGCGTCGCGAAGAGACGGATGCTCTGCTCCGCGAGCTCGACCGGCATGCCGCCGTAGTGAGCGATCAGAGCGAGGTCGAAGTCTCCGAGCAGCGCCTTGCGCGCGCGCAGCTTGTCGAGGATCTGCTCGGGCGTCCCCCAGGTCTGGATGCCGCAGTAGATCTTCGCCGAATTCTCGGCGCCGATCGCGCGCAGCGCCTGCGCGGCGTCGTTGTAGAGCTCGTAGCCCTTCACGCCCTCGAGGTGGTGACCGAGCAGCTCGTAGTGGTGGATGATCGAGAGGTAGTAGTTGCTCATGTACTCGAGGGCCAGGCGCTCGGCCTCGGCCGCGTTCTCGTGGCAGAACATCAGGTCGCCGGTCAGCGGGGCCGGCGCCGTGCCCTGCTGGAGCCTCGACCAGTGCGCGCGATACGCCGCCAGCGTGCCCTGTGCGAACATCTCCCACGGCTGCTGCGAGAAGACCATGAGGCGCGCGCCGAGCCGAGCCACCGCCTCGACCGACTCGGGCGAGATGCCGACCGCGAAGAGGCGATCGCGGAAGCTCCGCAGCGGGCGCGGCCGCACCTCGGTGCGGACCTGCGGGTAGTACGGGCCCGCGCCCTCGACGAAGCCCTTCTCGAGCCCGTCGACGATCATGCGCGCGGCCTCGTCGAAGCGGTCGCGCGACGACGCCATCTCGATGCCGAAGTGGTGGTACTCGACGCGCGCGAGACCGCGGCCGAGGCCCAGCACGGCGCGCCCGCCGGAGAGGTGATCGAGGAAGGCCATCTTCTCGACCACGCGCAGCGGGTCGTTCCACGGCACGATCACGGCGCCCGTCGCGAGCTTGAGGCGCGTCGTCTTGCCGGCCAGCCAGGAGAGGAACTGCACGTTGTCGGGGCAGGCCGAGTAGTCGGTGAAGTGGTGCTCGGGCGGCCACAGCGCGTCGTAGCCGAGCGGCTCGGCGAGCAGAGCCAGGCGCATCTGGTCGCGCACCATCTCGGCGTCGCTGCGGCGCCCCTGGTAGTTCTGGAAGATGAGAAGCAGTCCGATATCCATCTCGGTCGACTCCGCTCGGCTTCGCCTCGCTGCGCGCGGAAGCCGCTTGCTGCTTTCCTCAGGTCTCCGTGCCAGGCAGCGAGAGGCGCAGGTCGCCGCCGGCGCGCAGGTCGTCCTGACGCGCGCGCATGGCCGTGTTCCACGGATCTCCCGCCGGCGGCAGCACGTAGAAGCGGCCCTCGCGCACCGCCTCGAGCGCGCGCACCGCGATCACATCCGGGTCGATGCCGGTCGCGCAGCCGGCGCGCAGCGCGCCCTCGACCAGCTCGCGCTCCGGGCTCGCGCCCCCGCTCGCGCCGCCCGGCTGGTTGCGGCGGGACTCGCCGATGCCGGTGCGGATCATCTCGGGGCAGACGACCGAGACACCGACCGGCGCGCTGCGCGCGCGCAGCTCGAGGTGGAGCGACTCGGCGAGCGCGAGCACCGCATGCTTGCTCATCACGTAGGGCGCGGCGAAGGGAGTCGCCGTCAGCGCGGCCATCGACGCGGTGATCAGCACGTGGCCCTCGCCCTGCGCGAGCAGGCGCGGCACGAAGGTGCGGAGCCCGTGCAGCACGCCCCACACGTTGACCGCGAAGACCCACTCGTAGTCCGAGAGCGGCGCCTCGTAGGAGAGCCCGCCCGCGAACACGCCGGCGTTGTTGCACACGAGGTGGACCGCGCCGAAGGCGTCCTCGGCGCGCGCGGCAAGCGCCTCGAGCTCGGCGGGCCGCGAGACGTCGGTCACGACCGCCAGCGCTTCCGCGCCCTGCTTCTCGAGCTCGCGCGCGGCCTCGGACAGCGGCGCGGCCTCGATGTCGGCGAGCACGACGCGCATGCCCGAGGCGGCGCAGCGGCGCGCGAGCGCGCGCCCGATGCCGCTGGCCGCGCCGGTGACGACGGCCGTGCGATTTCGGAGCTCCATGACGCGCCTCCTCGAGAGAGAGGCGCATTGTATCAGCGCCGGCCTAGGTGAATCGCGGCAGATTCGCGAAGGCGATCAGCGGATCGAGCTGCGAGCCCGAGCCGAGGCCCTGGCCGGGCAGCACGGTGTTGAAGGTGCCGGTCTGATTGTGCAGCGCGAGGTAGTTGAGCACGATCGCCTGCGCGAGCAGGTCCACCTCGTCGCTGATGCGCGTCGCCGCGGTCTCCACGTTGCCGGTGGCACGGAACCAGCCGACCTGGTTGCCGGCCGGACCGAGCGGCGGGCGGCCGTCCGGGTCGAAGACCAGCATGAACGTGGCGGCCGTCGACGAGTTGTCGCCCGCCCAGCCGAACTTGCCGCGGCCACCCGTCGAGTTGTCGATCTGGCCGTTGGCCGAGAGCGAGCCGTCGGAGAGCACGTAGATCGCGATCGGCGTGTTGAGGCGCGCCGCGTACTCGAGCACCGCGCCGATCGACTGGCCCGCGTTGAAGTCGCGGCCCTCGCCGGTGGCGCGCGTGCCGTCGTGGTAGTCGTAGCCGCCGAGCTCGATCGTCCCGGCGCCCGCGAAGCCGTTCACCACGAGCTTCATGACGGACGCGGTCCCGCGGAACTCGTTCGTCTGCAGCTCCGCGGCCGTGAAGAGGCTGGTCGGGCTGCCCGTGATGATCGGGTCGGCGAGCGGGTTCAGCGCGTTCGGGTCCCCGAAGGTCTCGACCAGGTGCGTGGTGTCGCGGAAGGCGCACTGGATCAGCTGGGAGACCAAGGTGCTCTCGTTCATCAGCGCGACCTTCTGGTCGCTGATGTTCTGCGCGGCCATCATCACGGCAGAGGCGTCCGCCGGGTTCGGCAGGATCTGGATCAGCTTGCCCGTGTCGACGAGGCCGGTCGCGTCCGACGGTTGGTTGATCTTGGTCGGCCGCACGGTCGGGTCGATCATCGACGCCGGCGCCGCCGAGTTGCCGCCGGAGTCGGACGCCTGCGTGCCGATCAAGGTCACGAGCTGGCCGTCAGCGCCCGCCTTGTGGATCCCGTACATCGGATTGTGCGGGTTGTTGCCCGTGTCGTTGTCGGACTTCGCGCAGAAGACCGCGCCGTTGACCTTCGCGCGCGTCGTCGCGCTGCTGCGCGCGCGGATGCCGCGCAGGATCGCGCTGTCGGCGTGGAAGACGAGGCCGAGCTCGGGGTCCGCATTCGCGGGGTTGCTGACCGGAGTCATCGCGGGCGGGATCCCGAGCAGGCCGTAGCCGTCCTGTGTCAGCGGGTCGAGCTGGCCGCCCTGCTTGCCGACCATCACGTTCGAGCCCGCCGTGTTGGCGCCGCCGGCGAGGTCGAAGACGATGAACGGAATGCGCCCGGTCGGCGTGAAGCCGGCGTCGCATGCGAGCACGTCCGCGCGCGCCTCGGACGAGCGGAAGAACCCGGCGATCGATGGGGCGATCACGATGGCGGAGCCGGTGATCAAGCCCTGCGCCAGGAACTGGCGCCGGGTGACCGGACGCGGATGGTCCAGGTGCAGGAACGGCGGGAAGCCGGGCTCGGGGTTTCTTCGCTTGCTCATGGCGTCCTCGTTTCGCGCTCCTAGTGCATCGACACCGCGGCGCTCGCGAGCACCGCCGTGCACTCGCCCTTCACGATCGCCTGCGTGCGCTCCGCGTCGCAGGGCGTGCCGAGGCACGACGCGACCAGCGTGTCGACGAGGCCCGATAGATCCGCGCGCATGTCGGTGAGCGACGGCTGGACCGTGAGGCCCGAGCCGACCATGTGGTTGTAGAGCGCGTCCGCGATCTGGTTGCGGTTCACCGTGTTCGGCGTGGCAGCCGCTCCGAACACCGCCACCGGCTCGGTGGTGAAGGGGAAGCTGCCGAAGAAGGTGGTCCGCAGCGGCGCCGATTCCACCAGGGCGTCGCAGAACTCGAGCGCCAGCTTCGAGATGCCGACCTGCTGCGACGACACGAACGAGCGCACGTCGAAGGTCGACGGCAGCTGCTGCTCGAGGTCCTGGTAGGCCGCGTCGATCGCCGGCACCAGCGCGCTCACGCCGGTCACGGACGCCATCGACTCGCGGATGCGCGCGTAGTCGCGGACTCCGTAGGTCGGCCGCGCGGTCGGGTCGAGCTGCACGACCGCCGGCGGCGGAACCGGCTCGGTGATCACGTTCTGGAAGCCGCCGAGGTCCTCGAAGACGATGTTGAACTCGTCCGTCGCCGGGTCCGGGCCCTTCGGGATCACGGTGCAGCGCTGACTCAGCACCGTGCGCGTGTCGGTGATCGGCGTGTCGAGCGTGACGAAGCCCTGACCCGTCGGCGCCAGGGTGCCGTTGACCGCGATGCGCACGTGCGCGAGCTCGTAGCCGCTCGGCTGCGGCGTGTGGAAGATCGGGTTGCAGAACATGTAGCTGGCGTTGTCGAACTCCGAGACCTGGAACTCGATCGAGCTGCCGGGCCCCGCCCAGTGGCTCACGTCGAAGTTCATCGAGATCCGCTTGCCGACGCCCGCGTTGAAGTTCTGAACGATCTGCGCGTCGGTCAGCGCGCGATCGTAGATCGCGACGAAACGCACCTGGCCCTTCCACTGGCGGTCCTGCGTGATCTCGTTGCCGAGCGCGAAGGTGAAGTTGCGGTCCCAGTTCCAGAGGCGCGGCGGCGGCGACACCGGGTCGACGTCTTCGGTCCACTTTCCGTCCACGTTGATGCGGCGGCCGCGCAGCGCGTCGTAGGTGATGACGACGTGCTGGAGCCGGTCCTGTAGGTCCTGGTCGGCGTCGTAGGTGATCAGCGAGGGCGTGCCGTTGCCGCTGACGTCTGGCGACACGCCCCGGTTTCGGAAGTCGTACTGGTACATCACCTGGCCGAGCGTGAAGTTTCGCGCGTTGGTGTTGGCCGAGTACGTGATGATGCGCGCGGGCCCCTCGAGCGCGGTGCTCGCGTTCGTGATCCACGCCTCGACGGTGTACTGGCCGCTGCCGGTCTTCGGATCGGCGATGCGGTCGTAGAGCTTCCGGTTGCCGGACATGCCCTGCACGATGCCCGTGTCGATCTGGACGCCCCACGCGGTGAGCCAGGTCACCCCGCCCTGCAGCGCGAGGTCGATCGAAGGCTGCACGCCGCTCGTGTCGAAGGCGACGGCGCCCGCGCCCTCCTTGAAGTCCCAGCGCGCGATGATGTCCGTGTCGTAGCGCTGCACGCTCGTGTCCTCGGTGCCGTCCGCGAGGCGCAGGCTCGTGCTCGAGAGCGTCTCCCCGATGCTGACGCCGCCCTGGCCGAAGTGGATCGCGTCGGCCCACGCCTGCACCGCGGCCTCCAGCATGTTGGCGTCGGTCGTGCAGTCACTCCAGCAGTTGTGCTGCTCGTCGATCAGCTTGCGCACGATGCGGGAGCTCGGCGGGTCGGCGAGGTTCACCTTGTTCTGGGCGAGGATCTCGGTGTACGCGGTGCCCGACGTCGGGTTCGCGAACTGCGGCGAGCCCGGGCCGTTCGCGTGGCAGTTGACGCAATACTGGGTCAGAAGCGGATAGAGCGTCGTCTCGAAGGCCTCGCGGCTGCCCGGGACGTTGGTCGGGTCGAACACCGTGCCGGGTCCGGACGTCGGAGTCGAGTTGCCGGAATCGGCCGCGCCCGAGAAGTCGCCGCAGCCGGCGGCCGCGAGCGCGAGCCAGGTGGCGCCGAGCGCGCCGGCGAGGCGCGCGGCCCGGGAGGTCGGAGTGCTCGGAAGGCTCTGCGTCCCCATCACGACCTCACTGCCCCATGCAGTAGACGGCCACTTCGGCGAAGACCGACTTCATCCGGTAGTTGCCCGCCTCGAAGTCGTCGGCGATGTGCTCGATCTCGTTCGCGTCGTCCGAGGTCTGCGCAGGCCGGAAGCAGACCTGCTGGAAGACCTTCTCCACCTGACAGACGGAGAACGCGCGCGAGCTCACGATCTCCTCGCCGAAGCTCTTCGGCCCGAAGCCGCCGGAGGCGGCCGCGCGCCAGCCGAGCTCGGCGCGCGGGCCCTCGCGCCAGAAGTTGTCCCAGCGGTCGTCGACGGTGACGTAGCCGCCCGGGAAGACGTTCGCGTTGATCAGATACTTCGGCTGCACCTGATTGCGCGTGAACACGGTACGCCCCGCCGTGTCGTCCCACTGGAAGAAGGCGAAGGCGCCGGCCATCGGGTCCATCCCCGAGTGGCAGCCGATGCACTGCGTGTGGAAGACGTTCGAGTCGCCGCCGGGGCTGCGGTTCACGTCCTGGCGGATGCGATCCGCCGGGCGCGACACGTCCTTCAGCTGCTCGAGGTCGCGACACAAATAGTTGATCGCGGTGAAGCGGAACATGCGGCGGTTGGTGCCGGCCTTGAAGAAGGCCTCGCCCGCCGCGCGCGTCGTGATCACGCCCGCCGCATCCGCCGCGGTGATCTGCGAGCCCGGCAAGGTCGACTGCGGAACCCCGACGAAGAGCGTCGGATCGCTCAGATCGACCTGCTTCTGATCGAGCAGCTGGTAGTGGACGTTGTCCGTCTGCGAGTACGGGGTCGACACGGCGTTGGGCGTGCCGACGTAGACGATGTCCGCCGTCAGCACGTCCGTGAAGGGGCGGTCGTCGCGGATGATCCCGATCACCGTGGCCGTGTAGTCGTTGAGATCGGCGAACACCGTGCGGTCGACGTTGGTCCACGGCGTGATGAAGTTCTTCAGCGCAGTGCGGTAGAAGGCGGGGTTGTGCATGGCGATCTCGGCCGCCTGCAACGCGTCCGCCGGCTGGCCCGTCGAGACCAGCGCGGTCATCTGATCCAGGGTGGCGGCGTCGGGCGGGACGCCGACCAGCCGATCGTGGATGCGCTTGGCCTGATCGCGCGGCGTCGCGCCGGCGGCGCCGCACACCAGCGCGGTGCAGAGGGCGGCGAGCACGCGCATGCCTCGGCCCGCTCGTCGTGTCGCCTGGAAGCTCATCGGCGTTCCTTCCCGCGTTGTCCCGAGGACGCCCCCGCTCCCTGGACTCGTATCGGCTGGAGTTCGGAGTCCCTCTCGTGACCTCCGTCACACTTGCGCGTCATGTGCGCCGCGAGAGGCGGCAGCTCGGGCGCAGCGGCGCCCGCCAGCCCGCGCCGCCGCGGCGGATCCGGTCGCTCGCTGCGCACGGATTGCGCGTGCGCTGCGTCGCAAGCCGCCGCGTCGTCGCGCCGATGCGTGGTTGCATGCGCACCCGCCGCCGTCTCGCGCGGTCCCTGCTGCTTGCGTCCGCCGCGCTCGCCTGCGCCGTGACGGCGCGCGCGGAGCTCCCCGATGGACCCCCCGGGAGCCAGGACGCCGGCGCCTATGAGGATGGGACGCCGCACGTCCACGCCCGCCTGCTCGTCGACGGCCCGGATGCGCGCGGCGCCTGGCGCGCGGGCGTGCTCTTCGAGCTCGCGCCCGGCTGGAGCCTCTACTGGCTGTTTCCGGGCGACACGGGTCTTCCGACGAAGCTCTCGCTGACGCAGGACGGCCTGCCGCTCGCCGTCGCCTGGCCCGCGCCCGAGGCGTTCCGCGAGGACGACCTCGTCTCCTACGGCTACTCGGACCGCGCGCTGCTCTTCGCGACGCTCGACGCGCCGCGCGAGGGCGCGCGCATCGCGGCGCGCGCCGACGCGCTCGTCTGTCACTCGCAATGCCTGCCCGCGAGCTTCGAGCTCGAGCGCTCGCTCGTGAGCGAGTCCGCGGCGATCCGGGCCGAGGTCCACGCGCTCTTCCAGGACGCCGCCGCGCGCGTGCCGCGGCCCGCCGCGGAGGCCGGCGTCGAGGTCCATGCGGAGTTCGCGCGCGTGCCGCGCGCGGAGGGCGAGCCACTCGAGGCATCGCTGCGCGTGACACGTTGCGGCGACGAGGAGGGCGGCTGCGCCGCCGCCGCGCCGGCGCCGGACGCGGTGCCCCTCTTCGTCCACGAGCCCGCGCTCTGGTGGGTGCGCGCGACGCTCCGCGGCGTCGAGAACGGTGCGCTGCGCATCGACCTCGCGGGGCAGGCGCTTCCCGACGCGGAGCGCGAGCCGCGCGAGCTCCGCGCCGTCCTCGCGCTGCGCGCGCCGGACGGCTCGCCGCGCCCGGTCGAGATCGCGCTGCCACTCCCGCCGAGCAGCGGCCAGGCTGCCGCTCCGGCGACGATCTCCGCGACCCCTGCAGCGGACGGCGGCGCGCTCGCGCTGCTGCGCGCGATCGCGTTCGGCGTCCTCGGCGGGCTGGTGCTGAACCTCATGCCCTGCGTGCTGCCGGTCCTCGCGCTGAAGCTCGCCGCGCTGGCCGAGCTCTCGCAGCGGAGCCGGCGCGAGGTGTTCGGGCACGCGGCGGCCTACACCGCCGGCATTCAGGCGAGCCTGCTGGCGCTGGCCGTCTGCGTGCTCGCGCTGCGCGCCAGCGGGCGCGCGGTCGGCTGGGGCTTCCAGCTCCAGGAGCCGCTCTTCGTGGCGGGGGTCGCGGTGCTGCTCGTGACCTTCGCGACGAATCTCTTCGGCGCCTTCGAGCTCGAGTTCGCCCCCGATCGCCTCGCGCGCGTCGGCGAGAAGTCGAGCGGCGCGGCGCGCAGCTTCTTCGACGGGCTCCTCGCGGTGGTGCTCGCGACGCCCTGCTCCGCGCCGTTCCTCGGCACGGCCGTCGGCTTCGCCTTCGCCAGCTCCGGCGCGGTCTGCGTCGCGATCTTCGCGTCGATCGGCACGGGGCTCGCGATGCCCTTCGTCGCGGTCTCTCTCTCTCCCGCGCTCGCCCGCGCGCTGCCGCGCGGCGGCGACTGGATGCTCGAGCTGCGGCGCGGGCTCGGCTTCGCCCTGCTGCTGACCGCCGCCTGGCTGCTCTGGATCACCGGGCGCCAGAGCGGCCTCGACGCGGCCCTCGGTCTCGTGGTGCTGCTGCTCGTCGTCGCGATGGCCGGCTGGCTCTTCGGCGTGGTGCAGCGCGCGCGCGGACGGCTCGGCGCCCCGGTGCTCCTGACCGCGATTGCGGCGATCGCGCTGGTCGGACAGGGCCGCATCGACTGGACGCCGCACGTCGCCGTGCACGCCGCGGAGTCGGTCACGCCGTGGTCGCGCGCCGGCGTCGAAGCCGCGCTCGCGAGCGGGCGACCGGCTTTCGTGTACTTCACGGCCGATTGGTGCCTCACCTGCAAGCTGAACGAGCGGCGCGTGCTCGATACCGACGCCGCGCACGACGCGCTGTCGAGGCTCGGCTTCGCGGTCTTCCGCGCCGACTGGACGCGGCGCGACGCGACCATCGCGGCCGAGCTCGCGCGCCTCGGACGCGCCGGCGTGCCGGTCTACGCGCTCTACGCGGCCGGGAGCTCGGAGCCGCCGCGCCTGCTGCCGGACCTGCTCTCGCAGGACGGTTTCACCGCGGCGCTCGAGGAGACGGCGTCGGCCGGAACCACACGCCAGGCGGCGCGCGCGGAACCTGCCGGCTCCCTGCCGTGACGCCGCTCACACGGAGACGCGGTCGGCGCAGCGATGCGCTGACTCGCTGCGACAGAAAGGACACGACGATGAGGACTCGATGCGCTGGCTCGCGCGGACTGCGCGCGCTGCTGCTCCTGGCGACTCTCTCCCTCGCGGGCGCCGCGCCGCCGAGGGTCGAGACCGGTCAGCCCGCACCCGTCGTCGCCGGCGCGCGCCTCGACGGACAGGGCCAGCTGTCGCTCGCCGGCATGCGCGGCAAGGTCGTCTATCTCGACTTCTGGGCGTCCTGGTGCAAGCCGTGCGCGCTCTCGCTGCCGACGCTCGACGGGTTCCGCAAGGAGTTCGGCAGCAAGGACTTCGAAGTCCTCGCGATCAACGTGGACCACGACCCGGCGCTCGCGCGCGCCTTCCTCTCGCGCCGACCGGTCGGATACCCGTCGCTCTTCGACCCGAAGGGCGAGTACCCGGTGCGCTTCGGTGTCGAGACGATGCCGACCTCCTTCCTGATCGACCGCAGGGGCGTGATCCGAAGCGTGCACAAGGGCTTCCGGAAGGAGGACGTGCCGGAGCTCCACGCCGCGATTCAAGAGCTGATCCGGTCGGGGCGATGAGGGAGCGAGCCCGGGCGCGCGAGCTCCCGGCCGGAGGAATCGCCATGAGGAGATCGGTGTCGCTCGTTCTGCTGCTCGCGATCGCGGCGCTCGCGAGCGGCTGCTCCGCGCTCCAGGTCTTCGAGGTGCGGCCATGGGAGCGCGAGTCGCTGGCGCGCCGCGACATGGCCTGGGACCCGGATCCGCTGCAGGCGCAGGTCGAAGCGCACATCCACTTCGCCAAGGAGGCGTCGCTCGCCGGCTCCGGCGGCGGTGGTGGCGGCTGCGGCTGCAACTAGGCCACGAGCCAGGAGGGCGCGATTGGCCGGGATCACGAGGCGCTTCCGACGCGCGGCGCTGCGCCGACACCGCCCCGCATGGCGCGGCGTGCCGCGCGGTGGCGCGCTCGCGGCGCTGACCACGAGCAGCCTGGCGCTGCCGGGGCTCGCGCACGCCGGCGGCGAGTTTGGCGACCTCGGCTACACCGCCGAGTACAAGTACTCGAAGTACACCGAGGACCAGGTCACGTCGTCGCGCGTGCAGTCGGGCAGCAACGACCGCTACGACATCGACATCCACCAGATCCACCTCGCGGGCCCGGTGACGGAGCGCATCTCGCTCGACCTGAACGTCACGCACGAGTCGATGACCGGGGCGACGCCCTTCTACGTCGTGCCGAACCAGAACGGCGGCAATCCGCTGCTCGTGATGACGAACGCCACGATCCACGAGGCGCGCACGGCGGCGGATCTGAAGGGAACCCTGGCCTTCGACCGCGGCAACGCGTCGCTGAACAGCGGCGTCTCGGTCGAGAACGACTACCTGGCGATCAATGGTGGGGTCGGCGGCGAGCGCTCCTTCAACGAGAAGAACACGACCTTGTCCGGCGGCGCGGACTTCTCCTGGGGCCGCATCGAGCCGACCGATGCCGAGAGCTTCGGCCGCGACTCGGAGGAGCAGAAGCAGCAGGGCTCGATGTTCGTGAGCCTCGCGCAGGTGCTGGGACGCAACGCCGCGATCCAGGGCACGCTCCAGTACCAGGTCGACCACGGCTTCCTCAGCGACCCCTACAAGCGTGCCTTCGTCGTCAGCACCAGCACGCCGGAGCCCGACACCCGGCCGGATCTCCGCAACCAGGTCTCGTTCCTGGCGCGCTACCGCCAGCACATCCCGTTCCTGCGCGGGACGCTCCACGCCGACTACCGCTTCTACTACGACGACTGGCACATCGACGCGCACACCTTCGAGTTCGCCTGGTACCAGATGCTGTGGGACAGCTTCCGGATCATCCCGTCCGTGCGGTACTACACGCAGAGCCAGGCCGACTTCTACGCGCCCTACTACCTGAATCCGCGGGGCAACGACCTCTACTCGAGCGACTACCGTCTCTCGCCCTACGGGTCGCTCACCTGGCGCGTGAAGGGCGAGACGCGCCTCCAGATCTACAACCTCGACCTGCTGCTGAACGTCGCGTACGAGCGCTACACGAGCAGCGGCAACCTCGCGATCCAGAACGTGGGGACGGCGAACCCGGGGCTCGTCGACTTCGACATGTTCTCGGTCGGGATCTCGAGCAAGTTCTAGTGCAGACCTTCCGCTTCCCCTTCCACGCGATGGGGAGCCCTTGCGCGCTGCACGTCGACGCGGCGGCGCAGCCACAGGCCCTGCGCGTCTTCGCGGACGTCCATACCGAGGTCGCGCGCCTCGAGCAGAAGTACACGCGCTACCGCGACGACAGCCTGACCTCGCGGATCAACCGCAGCGCGGGCGACGACTCGGGCGTCGAGATCGACGACGAGACGGCGGCACTGCTCGATTACGCCGAGACCGCGTATCGCGCGAGCGACGGCCTCTTCGACCTCACCTCCGGCGTGCTGCGCTGCGCCTGGGACTTCCGCTCGGGTCGGCTGCCGTCGCGCGAGGAGGTCGCGGCGCTGCTGCCGCGGGTCGGCTGGCACCGCCTCCTCTGGCAGCGACCTCGCCTCGCGCTGCCGCGCGCCGGCATGCAGCTCGACTTCGGCGGCCTCGTGAAGGAGTACGCGGCCGACCGCGCCGCCGCGATCTGCCGGCGTCTCGGCGCGCCGGCGCTCGTCGACCTCGGCGGCGACCTCGCGATCGCCGGCCCGCACGCGGATGGCCGCCCGTGGTCGATCGGCGTGCGCGATCCGTTCGGATCGCAGGCCGTGGTGACGCTCGCGGTCTTCGCGGGCGGCGTCGCGACGAGCGGCGACACCGAACGCTGCATGCTGGTCGACGGGCGCCGCTATGGGCACCTGCTCGACCCGCGCACGGGCTGGCCCGTCGATGGGCCCGCCTCCGTGACCGTGCTCGCCGAGCGCTGCCTCGTCGCGGGCACCGCCTCGACCATCGCGATGCTGCGAGGCCGCGACGCCGGCCCCGCCTGGCTCGTCCGCGAACGGATCCCGCACGTGTGCGTGGATCGCGACGGCACCGCGCGCACGCGCGTCGGCGCCTCGCGAGACGCGGCGCACGCGGACTCCGCCGAGCCGGCCGTCACGGTATCGTGACGCCACCCGGCCGCGTCGGGCGGTTCAGCGCGCCCGGCGCGGCGATCTGCGGCGCCTCGCGGTCGAACTCCTTCGCCATCGAGTCGGCGAGCGCGCGCACCTCGGGGTCGTCGAAGCGCGCCGCGACCATGAGGATCAGGTTGCTGTCGAGCGTCACGTCGTTGGTCGAGCGGAAGAGCCAGCCGAGAACCGGAATGTCCTCGAACCAGGGCGTTCCGGTCTGCGTCTTCATGCTCGACGGGCCGGCGTTCCAGCCGACCACGGCGACCTGATCCGGCTCGAGCCGCACGCTCGTGGTCAGCGTGCGCTCGGCGATCGTCGGTCCCAGGTTGGCCGTCGAGGACGAGAGCGTGGAGGCGATCGCGCTGATCTTGAGCTGGAGATCGAGCACGATGTCGCCCGCCTCCCCGATCGTCGGCTTGACCTTCAGATCGACGCCGACGTCCTGGCGCTGGACGCTCTGCGCGGTCACCAGCGGATTGGTGGCGTTGGTCTGCGCATTGAGGATCGGCACGTTGTCGCCGACGAAGATCTCGTCCTCGTCGCCGGAGATCACCACGATGTGCGGCCGCAGGATCATGCGCGAGTAGATCTGCTGGTTCTGCGCGGTGATCGCCGCGCTCTCGCGCGGGATCGCCACCGGCACGATCGTGCCGTTGACGTTGATCGGCACGATCACCGGCTCGCGCGTGATGCGCCCGAGAAAGGCCTGGTCGGGCGGCGGGAGCCCGACGAGCGGCGCGACGGTGTTCGCGACCGGCGTGCCGGCGAAGAGCGGCGAAAAGCTCCCGGACGGGACGCCCGAGATGAAGGCGATCGGATCGCGCGCGGAGTTCGGGTTGGTCAGCGGCAGCAGGTAGTCGAAGGCGAGATCGACGCCGCTGCTGGCCGCGATCTCGACGGCGGTCACCTCGACGTCCACCTGTCGGGGAACCACGTCGAGCTCCGCGAGCACGTCGTGGAGGATCGCGGCGGTCTCGGAGTCCGCCTCCACCACCAGCGCGTGCGTGTGCTTGTCGACCACCACCGAGAACTTGCGGCCCGCGAGCGACTCCCCGCCCCGGATCGGGTCGAA
Organism: Myxococcota bacterium; assembly: GCA_035541475.1. GTDB lineage: Bacteria > Myxococcota_A > UBA9160 > UBA9160 > SMWR01 > DASUFZ01. The sequence goes on from DATKND010000047.1 coordinate 72,869, forward strand.
GCTGCCGCCGCGCGCCGCGGTGATGCGCTGCGCATTGCCGGTCCCGAGCGCCGTCAGGATGTCGGCCAGCTTGTCCGGATCGCCGTGCTCGACCGGCATCACGTGCAGCACCCCGCGCGATGCCGCGGGCCGGTCCACCTTCGCCAGGAAGTCGCGGATCGCGGGCACGGCGTCGGCGCGCGCGCGCACCGCCAGGGTATTGGTGCGGTCGTCGGGGAAGACGGCGATGAGCTTGTCGCCGGGGAAGGCGTCCTCGAGCTGAGTCGCGGTGTCCTTCGCGACGGCGTAGCGCAGGCGATCGAGGAACATGCGCTCGGTGCCCTTCGCGTCGAGCGCCTCCACGATGCCCGCGATGCGCGTGATCAGCGCCGCCGATCCACCGAGCACGATCGAGTTGCTCGGCGCGTAGACGAAGGCGGTCATGTTCGAGCCGATCATCGGCCGCATCGCCTCGAGGATCGGCTGGGCCTTGATCGTGTGGAGGGTCACCAACGTCGTCACGAGCTCGTCGCCGCGCGCCTTCGCGACGTCCTCGACGAAGGGCGCCTGCGAGCCCTCGATGCGGACGACCTTGCGGAAGCCGCCCGGCGTCGGCATCGCCGCCATGCCCTTCATGAGCAGGATCGTGTCGAGCGTCAGCAACGCCTCGGGCTTCGAGAAGGGTCGCAGCGCGACGATCGTCACGTCGCCCTGCAAGGTCTCGTCGTAGAGGACGGGCGTGTCGGTGAAGCGCGCGATCCGCTGGACGAGCTGGCGCACCGACATGTTGCGACCGGCGAGGTCGATGCCCTTCTCGCTGCCCTCGTCCGGGTGGCGCGGCAGCTCGAGCGCGAGCAGCGAGCCCCTCTCGATCAGGCGCGGCGTGAGCTCGGGCGTGTGGCGGACCTCCACGATCACGCGCTGCTCGTCGCCGCGCTGCTCGCGCACCGACACCTCGAGGAAGTTGCCCGCGCCCGGGAGATCGAGCCGGCGCGGCGCGGAGGGATCGAGCGTCGCGCCCTCGAGCACGAGCTCGCCGCGCCCCTTCTCGTGCTCCTCGTAGCGCGGCGAGAGCTGCGCGTCGGCGAAGACGAGGATCCGTTCCTGCGGCCCCTCGATCTGCCGCTCGATCCCGTAGACGCGCGGCGCCGACGACGCCGCAGCCGCCATGAGGAGCGCGCTGCCGGCGAGCGCACCGCGCACGACCCCTCGCCAGGCGGCAACTCTCACCGCACGAACCCTACCGCGCAGCCCTTCTTCGCCCCAGCGCGCGGCGCAGACGTGAGCGGCTTGTGTGACCCGTCGCACAAAGGTTGCCCGGGGGGTCCGGCGATAAGCCGGCATGCCGCCCGCAATCCGGCGGAAAGTGAGGCGTTCGCTCATGCGCTGCTCGGCTCGGACCCCGCTCGCCGCGCTCTCGCTCCTCGCCGCGCTCTCGCTGGCCGCTCCGGCTGGCGCGGCCGACCTGTACGTGACCGGCGGCGTGGGCATGTCGTTCGGACTCGGCGACACCAAGAGCAAGAACGTCTTCAACTTCGACAGCACCGGGAACGACGACGACAACTCGCCGGTCTACGGCGGCGCGATCGGGATCGCCTTCCCGCTCTCCGAGCTGATCCCGTGGCGGCTGCGCTTCCCGTCGTTCGACGTGCCCTACTTCCCGGGCCACAGCGTGCACGTCTCGGGCACCGAGGACTTCCACTTCCCCGGCTGGCGCACCTCGTTCGAGCTCGAGGGCCAGACCGGACGCGACTACAACATCATCACCGACGGACCCAACGCGAACACGCCGGTGATCTCGAACGTGAAGTCGTCTTCGTTCATGGCGAACTTCCGGCTCGACGTCCCGATCCAGGCCCCGCTCCACGTCTTCTTCGGGCGCCTGCCGATGCTCGAGCCGGTGACGCTCTACGGTGGCGCCGGCGTCGGCGCGTCGCTGAACGAGATCCAGGCGACGGACTCCGCGCTCGGCAAGGACTCGGACCAGGGCTTCACCTTCGCGCACCAGTTCAAGGCCGGCATCGGCTACGCGCTGACGGACACGATGCACCTCTCGGTCGGGTACCGGTACTACGACCTCGGCACGCTCCAGGTGGGCTTCGGCTCGGGCGACGCGCAGGTGCAGACGTCGCTGGTGGCGCACGAGCTGACGACCGGCCTCACCTGGCAGTTCTACCACCTGCCGATCTTCGACCGGTAAGCCCTCATGTCCCCCCACGACAGTCACGGCCACGCCTGGCTCTTCTCCTTCGTCGACCTCGCGTTCCTGCTACTGATGGTGATGTCGCAGCTCGCCGACCCGAACGCGGGCCCGCCGCTCGGCGAGATCCTGGTGCCGCGCATCGACGCGGCGGACGCGCGCCCGCTGCGCGTCGCGGCCCGGCCGTCGTGGCAGCTGCGCGTGCACCCGCCGAACGACGGTCCGCCCTACGAGCTCGCGCGGCCCGAGGCCGACGAGCCCCCCGCGCGCTTCGGGCGCGATGCGTTGCGCGCGGAGCTCGCGAAGCTCCATGCGGACGGCGCCGGCAAGCCGCTGCTCGCTCCGCATGCCGACTCGCGCAGCGAGGACATGCTGGAGGCGCTCGCGGCGCTCGAAGCCGAGTGGTCGGGCGGCCGACGCGCCGCCGTGTCGATGCCGGTCGCATCGCGGTGAAGCGGGTCGTCGAGCGGCGCTACGGATTCGGCGCCGCCCGGGTGGTGCTGCGGCCCGCGGCGCTGCGCCGGCGGCCGACGCCGTCGCTCCGCGACGGGCTCGCCGCGGCGCGCCGCGAGGAAGGATCGCTGCTCGGCGGTGAGATCCGGCGCGCGCTCGCGCGCGGTGCGGGGCCCGCGGTGCTCGCCTTGCTCATGAGCTTCGCGCTCGCGTCCCTGCTCGCGCCGAACGAGGAGAAGTCGCCGGTCGAGATCGTGCCGTTCGCCGAGCCAACGGCCGTCGCGACCGCGGAGCCCGAGCCCGAGCCGGAAGTCGCTCCCGAGCCGGCGCCCGAGCCCGAGGTCGCGCCCGAGCCGGAGCCCGAGGTCGTGGCCGTGAAGCCGCCGGAGCCGGTGCCCGCGCCGAAGCCCGAGCCGCCGCGTCGCGAGCCCGCGCCGAAGCCGAAGCCGGCCCCCCGACCCGCGCCGGCGATCGAGCCGGTGGCTCCGCCGGTGGTCGCGAAGGCGTCTCCGCCGCCCCCGACGA
>DATKND010000048.1:0-13399 GCA_035541475.1 Myxococcota bacterium
GATCGGGTCGGCGAGGGTACAGAGGAGTGCGTCGGCGCCGCGCGCACGCGCGAGCAGCTCCGGGCGCGTCAGGTTGAGGTCCTCGGTGCTCGCGTCGACCCGCGCCTGCGGCAGCGCGCGCGCGAGTCGCGCCAGCGAGGCGTCCGGAATCGGACGGGTGACGAAGATGCGCGGCGCAGCCACCCTGCCCTCTCGTGCTGTTAGTCGAGGTACATGCCGCCGTTGGCCGCGAAGATCTGGCCGGTCGTGTATCCGAAGATGCGGCCGTCGGCGATCGCGCAGACCGTGGCGGCGATCTCGGCGGGCTGCGCGACCCGGCCGACCAGGGTCGCGCGCGCGATCGCCGCGATGCCCGGCTCGCCGACCGCCGCGAGCATCGGCGTGTCGACGGGCCCCGGCGCGATCGCGTTGACCCGCACGCCGTAGCCCGCGAACTCGCGCGCCGTCGTCTTGGTCAGCGACTCGATGCCGCCCTTGGCGGCCGTGTAGTCCGCCTGGCCGACGTTGCCGTTCCGCGCCGACACCGAGGAGAAGTTCACGATGAAGCGGTTCACGCCGTCGCGCAGCGGCTGGTCGCCGTTCTGCTTGAAGAGCGGGTGCCAGTGCGCCGTCGCCACCTCGCGCGTGAAGAGGAAGGTCCCGAAGAGGTGGACCGCGATCACGAGCTTGAAGTCCGCGTAGCTCTTCTTTGCGATGCGCGAGTCGCGCGTGATGCCGGCCGCGTTGACGATGCCGTTGATGCAGCCGGTCGCCTCGAGCACCGTGCGGACCGCGCGCGCGACCTGCGCCTCGTCGGCGACATCGACCTGGAGCGCGATCGGCTTCGGCGCGCCCTCCGCCGCGATCGCGTCGCAGGCCGCCTTCACGCGGCCGGCGTCGACGTCGGCGATCGCGACCTGCGCCCCGTGCGCCGCGAAACCGCGCGCCACGGCGTGGCCGATGCCCTGCGCCGCGCCGGTCACGATGACGGTCTGTCCCTCGAAAGCGCCGGCGCGCAGCAGGGTTTCCATCGGATGCCTCTCCGGGTCGGGCGCGGAATATCGCGGCAGGCGATCCGGTGGACAAGGCCGGCGTACAATCGCCGGCAAGCGCCCGAAGGGCGCGCGCAGCGAGGCGCAGCCGAGCGGAGGTCAGAACGTGAATCTCGACGAGATCGATCTCTGCGACCTCGACCTCTTCGCCGCCGGCTTCCCGCACGACGTCTTCCGCCTGCTTCGCGACGAGGCGCCCCTCTTCTGGCAGCGGCCGACCTCGCACACGCCGGACGGCGAGGGCTTCTGGGTCGTGTCGCGCCATGCCGACGTGCTCGCGGTCTTCCTCGACCCGAAGACCTTCTCGTCGGTCGGCGGCGGCGCGCGGCGCCAGGGCGGCACCTTCCTCCAGGACACTCCGGTCGCGGGCCTCATGCTCAACATGCTCGACGAGCCACGCCACACGCGCGTGCGCGGGCTCGTCAACAAGGGCTTCACGCCGCGCGTGATCTCTCGCCTCGAGGCGGAGCTGCGGCGCCGCTCGCGCGCGATCGTCGACGCGGTCGCCGACACGCCCGAGTGCGAGTTCGTGGGCGACGTCGCGCGCGACCTGCCGCTACAGGCGATCTGCATGCTGCTCGGCGTGCCGCAGGAGGACCGCAAGGAGCTCTGTGACTGCGTCGACACGGCCTTCGACTACTCGGGTCGCACGCTCGGGCAGCAGAACGACGCGAGCCGCGCCGCGACGGCTCGCCTGCTCACGTATGCCGAAGACCTGATCGCGCGCAGACGCCGCGAGCCCGGCGACGACATGCTCTCGGTCGTGATCCACGCGGAGCTTCCCGGCGAGGAGGCGCCGCGGCTCGGCGACGACGAGCTGCGGAACTTCTTCATGCTGCTCTTCACGGCCGGCAGCGAGACGACGCGCAAGGCGATCGCCGGCGCCGCGATGGAGCTCGCCGCGCGGCCCGACGCGCTCGCGTGGCTGCGCGGCGAGCCCGCCCGCATTCCGGTCGCGGTGGAGGAGATCGTCCGCTGGACCACCCCGTCGGTCTACAAGCGCCGCACCGCGACCTGCGACACGCAGCTCCACGGCCAGACGATCTGCGCCGGCGACAAGGTGACGGTCTGGGAGATGTCCGCGAACCGCGACGAGCGCGTCTTCGCGGAGTCCCTCCGCTTCGACGTGACGCGCGACCCGAACCCGCATCTCGGCTTCGGCTTCGGCCCGCACTACTGCCTCGGCGCCAACCTCGCGCGCCTCGAGATCCGCGTGATGCTCGAGGAGCTGCTCCCGCGCGTGCGCGCGCTCGAGCAAGCGGGTTCGGCGGAGTGGACGCGCGACAACCGGCTCTTCGGTCTGAAGCGATTGCCGGTGCGAATCGATTGGGCCTAACGATGCGCCCGCGCGCTCGGTAGCCTCGCGACCCGGGACTCTACCTCTGAGCTTCGCTCGCCTTCGGCTCGCTGCGCGCGCCCTCGGCGCTTGCGGGGACGACGGCCAGCTCACCTCGCGCAAACGCGGCGGTTCTGGCCTGTAGCACGGCGACCAGATCCGGCCGCTTCTCGCGCGCGAGCGCAAGCGCCTGCTCGGCGACGGCGCGCGCGCGGTCCGCGCGTCCGTTGGCGGCCCAGGCCACGGCGAGCGTGTCGAGGATCTCGGGATCGCGCGAGTCGGTCAGCGCCGCAGCGGACTCCGCCAGCGCGAGCCCTTCGTGGCGGCCCGCGTCGCCGACACCGGGCTCGGTCACGAGCAGCCACGCGAGGTCGTTGCGCGGTCCGGCCCACGAAGGCCGCTCCGCGGCGGCCGCGCGCAGATGCGGCAACGCCTCCGTGCGGCGACCGCTCTCGATCAGCACGCTCGCGAGCTCGTAGTGCGCGGGCGGCACGTGCGGCGCGAGGCGAAGCGCTTCCTCCAGGCTCCCGATCGCGCCATCGCGATCGCCGCGCCGACGCAGCGCCCATGCCAGCTCGACCTTCGCGCGCCAGTCGAGCGGCGCGAGGCGGCCCGCGAGCTCGAACGCGCGCTCGGCCTGCTCGTCGTCTCCCGCCTCGAAGGCCTCGCGGCCGAGCAGGCGGAGCTGCCACGCGAGCTCGTCCTGCGCGGGTCCGTAGGGCGGCGGGCCGGCCGCAATCTCGCGCAGCTTCGCGACGCGCTCGGGCAGCGGCAGTCTCGCGGCGAGCGTCGCCGCGAGCGCCTGCTTCGCGACGAGCACCTGCGCGAGCGCGTGCAGCGCGGAGTCGCGGCTCGCGAAGGTCGGCTCGACGGACCCGACGAACGGAGCCGGACTCTCCTGCAGGGACGCCATCAGCCTCGCGTTGCTCGCGAGGAGCGCGGGGCCGCCGCCCATCTGGCGCGGGCTGCTGAACTCGAGGAATACATTGTCGTCGGTGTTGCGGCGCGCGCCCTCGGCGAAGCGGCGCATGCCGTCGGCCGTCGAGGTGAACTCGGCGATCAGCGAGAGGAGATCCGAGAGGCCGACGCGCGCGAGCTCCTCGTGCACCTTCGGCGACGCCAGCCGGCGCCGCCAGTCCGGCAGCTCGATCCGCAGCGGACGCGTCGTGCCGATCAGCACGGCGTCGGCCGGCGTGCTCCACAGGGTTGCGTCGGGGAAGACGTCGACGAACGCACCGACCGCCGCGCGCAGATCGTCGGGGGAGAGCTGGTAGAGCGGCAGCCACTGGCACATCACGCCGCCCTCGGCGAGGTGCGCGCGCGCGAGCTCGTAGTACTCGGTGGTGTAGAGGTAGCCAGAGCCGCGCACCCAAGGGTGGATCGGGTCGGCCGTGATGACGTCGAAGCGGCGGCTCGTCGCGAGGAGGTAGTTGCGGCCGTCCTGCAGGACGAGGTGCACGCGCGGATCGGCGAGCGGGTCGCGCTGCACGTGGGCGAACAGGCGCGACGCGGGCGCCACCGCCGGCTCGATCTCGACCACGGTGATCGACTCGAGCTCCGGGTGCGCGGCGACCGCGCCGAGCGTCACCCCGGCGCCGAGCCCGACCACGAGCGCGCTGCGCGGAGCCGGGTGCGCGAGCACCGGCAGGTGTCCGAGCAGCACCTCGTGGCGCAGATCGGAGGCGGCATCCGACGCGACGACCTTGCCATCGATCTGGAGCCGGCGAACGCTCGCGCTGTCCTCGACGACCGACACCGTCGAGCCGCGCCCCTCGCGGTAGTAGAGCACCGTGGTGTCGGAGAAGCCGGCGTCGCCCCGCTCGCCCGCGCGCTGCAGATCGACGCTCTCGTTGTTGCGAAAGGCGCCGATCATGCGCGTGTCCCAGGGCCGCAGCGAGAATACGCCGACCCACACCGCCGCGACGGCCGCGAGCGCGCTCAGCGCGGCGAGCGGCCTCGGCGCGCGGCCGCGAGTGAGCGCCGCGGTCGCGATGCCGATCGCGGCGCTCGCGTAGAGGGCCGAGATGCCGAGCAGGCTGCGCTGCATGCCGAGGCCGGGGATCAGCACGAAGCCCGCCGCGAGCGAGCCGGCGATCGAGCCGGCCGTGTTCAGCCCGACCAGATCGCCGACCGAGCGCGCGGTGCGCGCCTCGAGCTTCGCGCGCGCCTCGCCCGCCAGCGGGAACGCCATGCCGTGTAGCACGCAGGGGACGAGCATCACGAGGAAGCAGAGGCCGAGCGCGGTCCAGGAGTCGAAGCCGGCGGTCGTCGCGATCGGCCTCCAGGCGACGAGCTCCGGCAGGCGCGGGATCGCGAAGGAGACCGCGAGCGTGCTGGCGGCGATCGCGGCGGCGAGCAGCGCGAAATGTGCGCCGATCGGGAGGCGACGCGGCAGCGCGCCGTGGATCGCGCTGCCGAGCGCGATGCCGCACAGGAACGCGACCAGCATCACGGTGAAGCTGTAGACGTTCGACCCGATCACCACCGAGATCGCGCGCGACCAGAGCACCTCGAGCGCCAGCGCGCCGAAGCCGCACACCGCCGTGCTCGCGAAGACGAGACGGAGCCCGGAGACGTCCTCGTCGGGCGACGGGCGTGTGCCCGCGTCGCCCGTCGTCTCGATCGCCGTCTCCGCGGTGTCGGGCGCGCCGGCGCGTACGCGGTCCCAGAGGAGCGCGACGACGCCGATCGCGACGTTGCCGGCCGCGGCGACGAGCTCGCTGTGCCGCACGCCGAGCGCCGGCAAGAGCACGAAGCCGCCGAGCGCCGCGCCGGCCGCGGCGCCGGCGGTGTTGATCGCGTAGAGGCTCGCGAGCCGCGCGTGGAGCTCCGACCGGCGTCGCACCAGCGCGGCGACCAGCACCGGCAAGGTGCCGCCCATCAGGAATGTCGGGATCACGAGCGAGCCGAAGGCCAGCAGCGCGCGCACGAGCGCGGCGGCCGTCGCGCCGCCGCTCTCGTCCTCGAGCGCCTGCGCGATGCCGACGTAGGCGCGCTGCACGCCGGCGAGCCCCCACGGCAGCGCGAGCGCGCACAGCGCGATGCCGAGCTCGAGGCTCGCGTAGATCCGCAGCGGGCGCGCCGAGCCCGAGATGCGCCGTCCGATCGAGACCGCGCCGAGCGCGAGCCCGGCCATGAAGGCGGCGAGCACGATGCTGACCGCGAGGTGGCTCGCGCCGAGGATCAGCGAGAGGCTGCGGACCCAGACGACCTGGTAGACCAGCGCGGTCGCGCCCGAGGCGAAGAACAGCGCGTGGACCAGCCATCGCCCCGCAGCGCGCATGGCGCGGCAGTATACGAGAGGGCACGCCCGTCCCGATGCTTCGGGTAGAGTGCCCGCCCATGTCGCGCGCGCTCGCCCTGCTCCTCACCATCGCCACGGGCACGACCGGCCTCGTGTACGAGGTCACGTGGGAACGCATGCTCGCGACCTTGCTCGGCTCGCACGCCGAAGCCACGGCCGCCGTGCTGGCGTTCTTCCTCGGCGGTCTCGCGATCGGCTACACGCTCTTCGGCGTCTACACGCGCCGCATCGCCGCGAGCGGCGGCGCGAGCACGCGCGAGCTGCTGCGGAGCTACGGCGTGGTCGAAGCGTCGATCGGCGCGTACGCGATCGCCTTCGAGCTCTTCTTCAGCATCGCGCGCGCCCTCTCGCTGCACGGTCCGTCGCAGGCGGGACTGGCCTTCGCCTACGATGCGCTGCTCTCGGCCGCGCTGGTCGTGCCGGGCGCCACGCTGATGGGCGCGACGATCCCGCTGTTGACGCAGGCGCTCTCGCGCGGCGTCGCGGACTCGACACGTATCCACTCTGCGGTGTATGGTCTCAACACGCTCGGCGCCTTCTTCGGCGCGCTGGCCGCGAGCTACGTGCTGCTGCCCGCGCTCGGCATGGTCGGCACCTTGCGCCTGATGGGCATCATCAACCTCTGCGCGGGCGCGGCCTACGTCGCGATCTCGCTGCGCGCGCCGTCCGGTGACAGCCCGGCGCCGGTCGCCTCGCAGGCGCCGCTCCGGCTCGGCCGGCTGGCGGCGGTCGCGTGTCTGCTCGGCTTCGCCATGATGACGGTGCAGACGGTGCTGATCCGCCTCGGCAGCCAGGCGCTCGGCGCCTCGCTCTTCACCTTCGCGACGGTGGTCGCCGTCTTCGTGCTCTGCATCGCGCTCGGCAGTCTCGCGGTCGGCGCGCTCGCGCGCGTGCCCGCGCAGCTCCTGCCGATCTGCGCGTGGTGTCTCTTCGGCCTGCTCGCCCTGCTCTACCTGCAGCTCGACGACGTGCCCTACTACGCGCATCGCCTGCGCATCGCGTTTCGCGACGACCCGGTCGCGTTCATGCCCTTCCAGACCAGCGTGCTCGGCTGGACCTTGCTCGTGATCGGACCCTCGGTCGCGCTCTCCGGCGCGATGCTGCCGCTCTGCTTCGACCGCGCGCGGCGCGAGCGCGGCGAGCTCGGCGACGCCGCCGGCCGCCTCTACGGCTGGAACACCGCCGGCTCGCTGCTCGGCGCGCTGATCGGAGGCTATGCGCTCTTCTACTGGCTCGATCTCCACCACGTCTACCGCGTGGCGCTCGTCGCGCTCGGCGCAGCGGCGGCGCTGCTGACGCCGCCGGTGCGCCGCCTCCCGCTCGGCATGCAGGCCGCCGCGCTCGCCGGTCTCGCCGCGATCGCGGTGGTGTCGCTTCCCGCCTGGGATCCCGAGCGCCTGAGCCTCGGCGCCTTCCGCATCCGCCGGCCGACGCCCCAGAGCCTCGACGGACCCGCCGCCTTCACCGCCGCGCAGTGGAGCAACGCGCGCATCGCCTACTACCACGACGACCCGACCGCCTCGATCGAGGTGCGCGAGACCGGAGGCGGCGAGCGGCGACTCCAGCGCAGCCTCATCACCAACGGGAAGTCCGACGGCTCGGTGACCGGCGACTACACGACGACCGCGATGATCGCGCTCGTGCCCGCGTGGCTCGCGCGCAGCGCCGAGCGCAGCTTCGTGGTCGGCTACGGCACCGGCGTCACCGCGAGCGAGCTCGCGATGCTCGACGAGTCGAAGGAGGTGATCGTCGGAGAGATCTCGCCCGCGGTCGCCGAGGCGGCCCCGCTCTTCGACTTCGCCAACCACGGCGCCTCGAAGAATCCGAAGATCCACGTCGTGCGCGGCGACGCCTACCGCGTGCTGCTGCGCCAGGAGGGACGCTTCGATGTGATCGCGTCGGAGCCGAGCAACCCTTGGGTCAACGGCGTCGAGATGCTCTACAGCGAGGAGTTCCTGCGCGCGGCGAAGGAGAAGCTCGCGCCCGGGGGCGTCTTCTGTCAGTGGTTCCATCTCTACGAGACGGACGCCCCTACGATCGGCCTCGTGCTCCGCACCTACGCCGCGGTGTTCCCGCACGTCGCCCTCTGGTTCTCGATCGGGACCGACGTGCTGCTGCTCGGCATCGACGACCCCGACTCGGCGCTCGACCTGCAGCGCCTTGCGCAGCGCGCGACGCGGCCGGACTTCCAGTCCGGCTTCGGGCGCGCCGGGATCGCCGGCTTCGCGGCGCTGCTCGCGCACGAGATCTGGCCGCAGGGCGTGCTACACGCGCTCGACATGAAGGGGTCGATCCACACGCTGCTGCACCCGCGCCTCTCGTACTCGGCCGCGCACGCCTTCTTCGCGGCGCAGGAGGGCCCGCTGCCGCCGTCGGCGTCCGAGGCCGCGGCGCTCGTCGGAGCGCGCAACTCGCTCTTGCGTCGCTATGCGACCTTGCGAGGCGGCCTGCAGGAGGTGGAGTGGGCACAGCTCGTGCGCGAGAGCTGTGACATGAGCCCGGCGGCCTGCGTCACCTTGCTGGCGGCGTGGGCGAAGGAGCGGCCGGACTCGTCGCAGCGGACCGACGTGCTCCAGTGGATCCAGTCCGGAGCTCCCGACGGTCCCTTCCGGCCGGTCGATCTCTCGCTGGTCACGCCGCTGATGCGGCTCTACGCGGACGACTACCCGGGTCCGCTGACGGAAGCCGAGCTGCCGCGCGTCGCGCGCGAGGAGAGTGCCCGCTTCCAGACCTACTTCCACCACGCGGTGCCCTTCCACCGCGCCGCGCTCGCGAGCCTCTTCGCGCGCTGCGAGGGCACGGAGAAGGCCGCGGAGTGCGCACAGATCCGGGCGGATGCGGAGACGGGGATCGGGCCGCTCGGGCCACCGAAGATGGCGGACGTGCCGGGGCCGCACTGATCATTCGATCGGTCGCATCTCGACGACGATTTTCTTGCTGCACGCTTCGATGATGCGGCGCGCCCAGTCCTTCCACGCGCGCAGCGCCGACGGGTCGTCGGCCGCGTAGGCGCGGAAGAAGCGCAGGCGGTCGGGAAGCGAGATGCAGACCGGCACGCTCGCGGAGAGCTGCGCCAGGTTCTTGATGCGCCGCCGCCGCGAGACCTCGCGGTCGAGCCGCACGCGGTCGTAGTCCGCGAGCACGAAGCGGGCGTCGTCGCCGAGCTCGCCGCGCAGGAAGAGATTCACGGCCTTGAGATCGGCGTGGTAGACGCCCGCAACGTGGAGGCGCCGCACCAGCTCCGCCGCGGACGCCACGAGCGCGCGCTTCTCGGCGCGCCGCGACGGCGCCGGCTTCCCGCCGTAGCGCGCGAGCGCGACGTGGTCCGCGCGCCGCGCGGCGCCGAGGTCCTCCATCACCAGGAAGGCATCCGACATCGCGATCCCGCGCCCACAGAGCGCGAGCGCGAGCGGCTCGGCGGCGTCGAAGCCTCGCACGCGCAGGCCGTGGCCCGCGACCCACGCGGAGAGCGCGCGCGGGCGCACGAGATTGCGCACGCGCTCCCACCAGAGGTCGCGATACTGCTTCACGACCACCGTGCGATCGCCGAGGCGCTGGCGCGAGAGCGACGAGCGGCGGCCGCTCTTCAGCACGCTCTTCGCGCCGGCGGACACGTCGCGCCGGTGCGCGTCGACGAGCGCCACGACCTCCGCCGCGTCGATCACGCGCCGGTGATGCACGCGCACGCCGCGCACGCTCGAGATGTCGAAGGCCGTCGAGCGCACGAGACAACGCGCGGTGCGGCTCCGCACGCGCACGCGCTCCACGCGCGCGATCGCGCGCTCGAGACGCGGCGACAAGGTTCCCGCGTCGAGCGCAATCGCCAGGACATCGGGCCCCGCGCTCGCGTAGCTCCGCACCAGCTCGAGACGCTCCTCCGCGGTCGTGTCGTTCCGAAGCGAGTGCAGCAGCTTCACGAGGTCGCGCCAACGCGCTCTCCGCGAGATGCGTCGCCGACGAGCGACGGAGTGGAGATCGATCACGTGGAGCCGCGGCCGCTCCGGCGGACCCGTGATGAGCAGGTTGCCGCCGTGGAAGTCGCCGTGCGCGAAGCCCGCGTCGTGCAAGGTCCGCGCGAGACGCGCGACCTCTGCATGCAGCGACGCGCGCAGCGCGTCGCGCGCGGCGTCACCGCGCAGATGGCGCTCGATGTAGGCGTTCAGGTGGAGCGCGTCGTCGATCTCGCGCGTGACGAGCGCCGCGTCGCGCAGCGCGTTCGCGCGGCGGCGCTCCGCGTAGGCCAGCGGCACCGAGGTCGCGATGCCTGCGCAGGCGAGCGCGCGTCCCACGTCCCACTCGGTTCGCGCCCGCGACCGCCGGACCTGGTACTTGAACAGCGGCGCGAGTCCCGACGCGCGGTAGCGCTTCACGATCACGCGCCGTCCGTCCGAGAGCGGGACGCGCAGCACCGTCCGCACCCGGTTCCGCTTCAGCACCTGCGCGCCCGGCGCGGACTCGAGCGCCTCGAGGCGCTCGGCGATCTCGGCGCGCACGAGCGCCGCGTCCGACGCTTCGGCGCGCCAGTCGAGGCGCGACGCGCGAAACGCGACGGCCTCCTCGCGCGAGGGCGCCGCCCCGCTCACGACGCCAGCGCCGCCGCGTAGACCGCGCGCGTCTCGCGCGCGGTGCGACGCCAGGGGAAGTCGGCCGCGCGCAGGACACCGCGCGCGCGAAGCCGGCGCGCCAGATCCTCGTCGCAGACCGCGCGCCGGATCGCCTCGCCGATCGCGACGGGGTCGTCGGGCGACACCTTCAGCGCGCAGTCGCCGACCACCTCGGGCAGCGCGCCGCGATCCGAGGCGACGACGGGCGTGCCGCACGCCATCGCCTCCAACGCCGGCATGCCGAAGCCCTCGTGCGAGGTCGCGAAGGTCAGCACGTCGGCGCCGGAATACACCGCCGGCAGATCGGCGAAGGGGACGTAGCCCGGCCGCACCAGCGAGACCCGCGTCTCGCGCACCGCGTCGAGCGCGGCATCGGCCCCGAAGGATTCCCTCCCGACGCAAACCCACGGCAGCGAGACGCCCGAGAGCGCGAGCCCGCGCGCCATCGCCGGGAGGTTCTTTCGCAGCGACAGCTCGCCCACATAGAGCGCGTAGCGCGCCGGCAGGCCGAGCCGCGCCTTCACCTCGGCGACGCGATCGCGTGTCTGCGGCGCGAACTCGCGCGCGACGCCGTGCGGCACCACGACCGCGCGCGACTCCGCCTCCGGAAAGAACTCGAGGTACTCGCGGCGCGCCGCCTGCGACGGGAAGATGATGCGATCGGCGCGCCGCGCGATGTCGCGATAACGATGCCGCTTGCGCGCGCGGAAGCGCGCGCCGGCGAAGCGATCCGAGACCAGGCTGAAGACGTCGCTCACGGTCGCGACGAGCGCGGTGCGCCGCGGCCCGGGGAGTCGGCTGTCGGGCCCGTGGAAGACGTCGGGCGCGCCGCGAGGCCCGACCCAGCCCTGGAACCAGCGCTGCTCCGCGTGCGGATCACCGAGCAGGGGCCGATGGCCGCGCCGCTTCCAGCGCGAGACGCGGGTGCAGAGCAGCAGCGCGTCGCGCGGCTCGAGCTCGGCCGCCAGCTCGCGCGCGAGATGCGCCGCGTACCAGCCGATTCCCGTGCGCTGCGGTCGCACGGCGGCGGTGGCATCGAAGGCGATCCGCATCGCGGGCGCAGTATACCCAGCGCGGCCCGCGCGATAGCGTCCGCCGCGTGAGCCTGTCGGTCGTGCTCGTCACGCAGAGCCAGGCGGCGCTGCTGCCGCGCTGGCTCGCGAACGTCGATCCGGTGGTCGAGGAGATCATCGCGGTGGACGGCGGCTCGCGCGACGCGACGGCCGAGCTGCTGCGCGCGCATTCGAAGGTCCGCTATGCGCGGCGCGAACTCGACACCGTCGGGCGGCAGAAGAGCTTCGCGATCTCGCTCGCGCGCTGCGACTGGGTGCTCGTGCTCGACTCGGACGAGCTGCTCTCGGATCCGCTGCGTGCCGCGCTGCCGCGCCTTTGCGGCTCGCGCCGAAACCAGTGGTACAAGCTGCCGCGCTACTGGCTGCTGTCGCTCGATCCGCCGCGCTACGTGCACGCCGATCTGCTCTACCCCGACTATCAGCTCCGGCTCTTCCGCAACACGCCCTTCTGGCGCTACGAGGACCTGCCCTCGCACGCGCGCTTCCCGCGCCGCGGTCGCGGTCCGGGCCGCAAGCTCCGCCGCGGTCATCTGCTGCACCTCGACTTCGCCGTGCACGACCGCGCGCGCCGCGAGCAGAAGTTCGCGCGCTACGAGCGCCTCCAGCCCGGCTACTCGGCCAACCGCGCCTACCTGTGGGAGGACCTTCCCCACGAGATCCGGTCCTGTCCGGAGCTGCCGCCGGAGGACTCGCGCACCTAGCGCCGATGGGGGCGAGGCAGAGGTCCCCGAGTAGGAACAGATGGCCGCCGTAGGAGACCTCTGCCTCGCCCCTCGGCGACCTGCCTAGAGCAGGTGCGAGCTCACGAGCGCGCCGCCATCGCACTGGATGCACGCGCCGGTGACGAACGACGCGCGATCGGAGGCGAGCCACACGACGGGCTCCGCGATCTCTTCGGTGCGGCCGAGCCGCCGCATCGCGTGGGTCGCGATCGTCTTCTCCTCGAACTCGGGGAACTTCGCGAAGTAGCGCGCGATGGCCGGGGTCTCGAAGCCGCCCGGCGTCACCGAGTTGACGCGCACCCCGCGCGCCGCGTACTCCGAGGCTCCGCAGAGCGTGAGCGTGTGGACACCGCCCTTCGCCGCGACGTAGGCACCTAGCATCGCCTCGCCCTTGAAGATCCCGGCGGTCGTGATGTTCACGATCGAGCCGCCTCCGCTCTCGAGCATCGCGGGGACCTCGTACTTCATGCCGTGGAAGACGCCCTTCAGGCACACGTCGAGCGTGCGGTCCCAGTTGCGCTCATCGATCCGATCGAGCGGACCGAAGTCTCCCGCGCCTCCGACCGCGTTGTTGCAGGCCCAGTCGAGGCCTCGAGCAGTCCCGCATGCGTGCTCATCGGCGCCACGCTACGACACTTACATTGTGTGCGCAATGTAAAAGATCTCGCGCGAGCGCGGGCTACCGTGTGCGCGGACGACCCGGAGGCGACGCGCATGCCCTACACCGACATCCGCTACGAGAAGCAGGGCGGCGTCGCGTGGATCACGATCGATCGGCCCGAGGTCCGCAACGCCTTCCGCACGCGCACGGTCGAGGAGCTGACCGAAGCCTTCACGCAGGCGCGATTCGACGGCGAGGTCGGCGTCGCGGTGCTGACCGGCGCGGGCGACAAGGCCTTCTGCGCCGGCGGCGACCAGAAGGAGCGCGGCGCCGGAGGCTATGCGAGCGACGGCTCGCGTCCGATGGACGTCGACGCGATGCACAACGCGATCCGGCGCTGTCCGAAGCCGGTGATCGCGATGGTGAACGGCTTCGCGATCGGCGGCGGTCACGTGCTGCACGTCGTCTGCGACCTCTCGATCGCGGCCGAGCACGCGGTCTTCGGCCAGACGGGACCTCGCGTCGGGAGCGTCGACGCCGGCTACGGCACGGCGTATCTCGCGCGCGTCGTCGGCGAGAAGCGCGCGCGCGAGATCTGGTACCTGTGCCGCCAATACGACGCGAAGCAGGCGCTCGCGATGGGGCTCGTGAACTGCGTCGTCCCGTTCGCGCAGCTCCGCGCCGAGACCGAGAAGTGGTGCCGCGAGCTGCTGGAGAAGAGCCCGACC
>DATKND010000049.1:0-40210 GCA_035541475.1 Myxococcota bacterium
GCTCATCGCGAAGGCGCGCGCGAAGGCGTCGGACGCCTCGCGCCACGCGCTGTGGTGTCGGGCCAGCCACTCGCCGAGCAGGCGCCACGCCGCCGGGCTCTCGGGATGCGCCTCCGCCACCGCGCGGAGACCCCGCTCCGCGTCCTCCGAGCGCGACGGCTCGCGCAGCCGGCCCTCGAGCTCGAGCAGGCCGACCTGCAACGGGTCGAGCGCGTGGCCGTGATGCGCGAGCAGACGCTCGAGCCTTCGCTGGTAGAGCCACGTGCCGTCCGGCAGCTGCTGCGCGAGCAGCGCGCGCGCGACGGCTGCCACGTCGACGGGTCCGCGCAGGGGCGGCAGCACCGGCGAGTCCGCCGCGAGCCGCGCCTCGATCGGGCGGAAGTCGAGGTCGTTCCAGGTGAGCTCGCGCGGCGTGCGCGTCTCGACGAAGGCATTGTCGTCGGTGTTGGCGGCGTCCGGCGCGAGCGCCGCGAACACCTGCGCCGGACCCTCGATGCGCGCGAGCAGGTCGGCGGGGCCCGCAATCCCCTGCTCGGCGAGGAGCTGCGCGAGCGGGGGCTCGGCGAGCCTCGCCGCGAAGCGCGCGGAGTCGATCTCGATCGGCTCGCGGGCGCCGAGCAGCAGGAAGCCCCCGCGTTCGGTCGCGAGGTCGACGAGCAACGCGCCGGGGAAGACGCGCTCGAAGCTCGCGACGACCGCGAGGAAGGAATCGGCGTCGATGCGGAAGCCGTTCAGCCAGGCGGTGAAGACGCCTCCCTCGGAGAGCGAGGCCCGCGCGATGCGGAAGAAGTCCTCGGTGAAGAGATTCGCCGCGCCGACCCGCCACGGGTGGCTCGGCTGCGAGGAGATGAGGTCGTAGCCGGCGGCGCCCTGCGCATTGCGGCGCAGCAGGTAGTCGCGGCCGTCGTCGAACACGAGGCGCACGCGCGGGTCCGCGAGCGGATCGGGCATGCCCTCGTGCATCAGAGCGACCGCGCGCGCGACGCCGCGCTCGAGCTCGACCACGTCGATCGCCTCGACCTGCGTGCGCTGCAGCGCGGCGACGGTATTGCCGCCGCCGAGCCCGATCACGAGCGCGTGTCGCGGCTGCGCCGCGAGCGCGTACGGCCAGACTGCTAGGGCGACGCTCTCGGGCGGATAGAAGGGAGGCGCCAGGGTGACGTTCGATTCCGGCATGCCGTTGGTGCGGATCATGCGGCCGCCGGGGCCCGCGTAGACGGTCACGATGGCGGCGCGGCCCTCGTAGGAGAGCGCCCGCTGCGACGAGAGCTTTTCCAGCGCCTGCTCGTAGTGCGCGAGGTCGGGCGCGCCGAGCTGGCGGCCGGAGATCGCGTCCTCTATGCGCACGCCGCCGAAGGCGAGGCTGACGCAGCCGATCACGGCGAGCGAGCCGACGAGCGCCACGGCGCGCTCGCGCCCGCGTGCTTGCTGGCAGGCGAGCAGCGCCGCGAGCGCGGCGCTGAACTCGAGCCACAGGAGTGCGTAGAGCGTCGCGTCCGTGCCCCACGACGGAATCCACCAGAAGCCGACCGCCAGGCTGGCGGCGATGCTGCCCGCCGTGTTGACGGCGGTCGCAAGGCCGATGCCTCGGCCGACCGCGCCCGCGCGCCGCGTGTAGACGCGGATCAGGACGGGGAAGGCCGCGCCGAAGAGCGCCGTCGGCAGCAGCACGATCGGCAGCACGATCAGGTAGAGCAGGTGCACCGCGTCGGCGCCCGACCCGAGCCGCGCGAGCCGCTCGTAGAGATACGGGAGATAGGGCACGGCGGCGAGGCCGAGGACGACGGCGAGTCCGATGCCGACGTGCAGCAAGGCGAAAGTGCGGGCCGGGTCGCGCAGGCGATCGACGCGCGGCGCGATCGCGAAGCTGCCGGAAGCGATGCCGAGCAGATAGGCGGAGAGCACGGCCGCGAAACCGTAGAGCGTCCCCTCCATCACGATCCCGAAGACCTTCGACCAGACGATCTCGTACCCGATCGCGACGAAGCCCGACACCGCGAAGAAGGCGAGGAAGGCGCGCCGGTTGCGCGCGGGAATCTCTTCGTCGGCGACGTCGGGCTCGGGCGCCACGGCCGGAGAGCGCCGCGCAGCGAACGCCGCGAGCACCGCCACCGCGAGATTCGTGCAGGCGGCGGCGACCAGCGTGCGCGTCAGCCCGAGCAGCGGGATCGCCCAGAACCCACAGAGATAGGCGCCGAGCACCGCGCCGAGCGTGTTGGCGCCGTAGAGGACGGCCGAGGTGCGGCCGAGCGCGTCGTCGCGGGTCACGAGCCCGCGCGCGACCACCGGCAAGGTGGCGCCCATCGCGAGGGTCGGCGGCAGCAAGAGCAGCGCGGCGCAGGCGATGCGCAGCGCCGTCAGGCCCGCCGCCGATTCGGGCACACCGACGACCTCGTAGAGCGCGCCCATGTGCCGCAGGAGCGGCAGCGAGAGCAGGGCGAAGACGCCGATCGCCGCCTCGAGCGCGGCATACACGCGCAGCGGACGCGCGACGCGCGTGAGCTGACGCGCCGCGATCCAGTTGCCGAGCGCGAGACCGCCGAAGAAGACCGAAAGCACCGCGGCGATCGCCTCGGTGGTGGTGCCGAAGGAGAGGCCGAGCCAGCGCGTCCAGACGAGCTGGTCGATCAGCGCGCACAGGCCGGAGAAGAGCAGGCAGATGGCGAGGACGAGTTGCTGCACACGGGGCTCCTGCCGGGTCCCCGGCGCGCGCCGCGGACGCAGCAGGAGCATCGGAAGCGTTCCGCTGTCACTTGAGCGACAGCGACGCGTTTCGTCACCCGGAGCCGCAACGCGTCACCGCGCCGGCGCTCACGCCGCCCGCGACGCTGAGGGCCGGCGCGGGCCGAAACCGCTCTGCGTCCGCTCACGTTGCGGCCGCGCCTTGCCGATACACGCGCGCGCAGATGGGAGCTTGGCACGTCGGTTGCTGTTCGAGGCCCGACGGGTGTTCGAGTGTCCGTGCCGAAGGTCGGCACCGAGCGGAGCCGCCAACTGAACTGGGAAGGGGTTCCACCGGACGAGACCGGTCGCTCGTTGCACCAAACTGGGAGATCCCAAGTGAAGACGATCCTCAAGCGCAAGAGCGGCTTTACGCTCATCGAGCTCATGATCGTCGTGGCCATCATCGGAATCCTGGCCGCGATCGCGATCCCGAATTTCTTGCGATTCCAGCTCAAGGCGAAGACGAGCGAAGGCAAGACCAACATTGCCGCCATCCGGACGGCCGAGCAGTCCTACTACTCGGAGTTCGGTGTGTTCGTGTCCGCCCCGGCGTCGCCGAACCTGGCGCCGACTTCGATGAAGCAGCCCTTCAGCAACGGCGGCGCGGCCGCCGGTGCGGGCTTCGACCAGCTCGGCTGGAGCCCGGAAGGCACCGTGTTCTTCAACTATGACGTCGGCATCGACACGGCCGGCTACACCGTGTCGGCCGAGGCGGACATCGACGCCGACACCGTCAAGCAGTACTGGGGCTACAAGAAGCCCGGCATCGCGGCTGCCAACGTGGCCGCCCCGGCCAACGCGGGTGGTGGCACCTGCGACCCGGCGATGCTCCAGCCCCAGGTCGTCGGCCCCTGCGACACCACGTTCGGTCAGAGCGTGTTCTAGTTCCGAGGACGCGCAGTGGAGGGCCGCGTCTGCGGCCCTCCACTCCGCACTCCCGGTCCGAAAACGGAGGAGCGTCCCATGCGCAAGACCCACGGGCAGAGCGGCTTCACGCTGATCGAGCTGATGCTCACCGTCGGGATCATCGGGGCCATGGCCGCGATCGCGATCCCGAACTTCATGGCGTATCAGGCGCGCTCGCGACGCAGCGAGGCGTTCACCAACCTGGCCGCGATGGCCGCCGCGCAGAAGGCCTTCCAGGCCGAGCGCAACTACTTCCACGACTCGCTGATCGCCGGCATCGGCGCCGACGTCCCGGACATCCTCAACTACGGGGGTGCCTGGAGCACCATGAAGATGCCGTGGGACATGGACGCCCAGACGGCGTTCTCCGATCTCGGCTGGTCGCCCGAGGGCGAGGTCTTCTACTCCTACGCGTCCTACACGTCCCAGTCCGCCTCCACTGGCCCGAACTGCGGAAGCTGCGAGCTCTGCTTCACGGGCGCGGCCTACGGTGACGTCGATGGCGATGGGATCCCCCAGGAGGTCCTGTACGTCCACAAGGACACGGTCGGCGGCGCGGACGCCTGGTGCAACGAGGGGCTCAACAACGATCCCCCGGCCATCGACTCGTCGGGCGCGTTCATCTTCGACTCGGTGGCCGCGCGCTCCAACAGCGACTTCTAACGCGGGGACGTCTCGGCATGGGCGAGCGGAGGGGCTCTCGCCGCGGCCGGCGCCTCGCGCTGCTGGTCGCGGTCGCTTCGATGACGTTGGCGGCGCACGGTCGTATGCAGACCGACGCGTCCGCCGGCGCCGCGATCCTGCACGTCCCCGACCCGCGGCTCGCGAAGCTGGTCGCGCAGGGATTCGCGCCGGTGCTCGCCGACTGGTACTGGGTTCAGGCGCTCCAGATCGTCGGCGGCGCGCTCCAGGACGTCGGCCGACACGCCGACGAGGTGGCCGACGCGATCGAGCTCGTCACCTCGCTCGATCCGTGGGTCGACCATCCCTATCGCTTCGCGGCGGTCTGGCTCATTGGCGACGAGGCGCAGGTCCGCCGCGCCGACCGGCTGCTCGAGAAGTCGCTCTCCTATCACCCGCGCGACTGGCGCAATCGTTTCTACCTCGGATACAACCAATTCTTCTACCTGCAGGAGAACGCGGAGGCGGCTCGCACGCTCGAGCCGGCGCTGCGCCTGCCGGGCGCGCCGAACTACCTCGGACCGCTCGTCACGCGGCTGCGCGCCGAGGGCGGCGATCTGCTCACCGCGCAGATGTTCCTCCAGGAGCTGATCCGCACCGCGCCCGACGAGTACGCGCGCGCCGAGTACCTGAAGGCGCACGACGAGATCGAGACCGAGCTGCGTGCACGTCTGCTGGACCGCGCGCGCTCGCTCTTCCAGCAGCGCAACGGCCGCGACGTACAGGACCCGAGCGAGCTGTGGGAGGGGCCGCTGCGCGTGCTGCGCGAGATGCCTCCGGCGCATCCGGAGTTCCCGGGCTTCACCTGGGCGATCGACCCCGACACCGGGGAGATCGTCTCGACCTTCTACAAGAGCCGCTATCGCCTCCATTTCCATCCGGCAGACGCGGCGATGCGCGCGCGCTGGCGCAGCGGCGACGACACCGCAGCGAGCGCGCCCGGAGGACACGCGGGATGAAGCGACGCGACGTCGCGGTGTCGGTGGAGGGCGTGGTCAAGGACTTCCGCCCGGGCTTCGGCCTGCGCGTGCGGCGCGTCCTGCACGGACTCTCGTTCCATGTCGGGCGCGGAGAGGTGTTCGGCTTCGTCGGACCGAACGGCGCCGGCAAGACCACCACCTTGAAGGTGCTGATGGGGCTCGTGCGGCCGACGGCGGGCCGCGCGTCGATCCTCGGCGTCGACGTCGGCCAGACCGAGTCGCGCCGCCACGTCGGTTTCCTGCCCGAGAACCCGTACTTCTCGGAGCTGCTCTCGGGCCGCGAGCTGCTCCACTTCCACGCGCGGCTCGCGAACGTGCCGGCGTCCGCGCGCGCGCGCCGCGTCGACACCTTGCTCGACTGGGTGGGGCTGCGTGCCGCCGCCGACGCGCGTCTCCGCACCTACTCGAAGGGTATGCAGCAGCGCGTCGGCATCGCGCAGGCGCTGGTGCACGACCCGGACGTGATCTTCCTCGACGAGCCGATGAGCGGGCTCGACCCGATCGGGCGCAAGGAAATCCGCGATCTCATCCTGCGGCTGCGCAGCGAGGGCAAGACCGTATTCATGAACACGCACATCCTCTCGGACGTCGAGCTCCTGTGCGACCGCGTCGCGATCCTGGTGGCGGGCCGCATCCGCTACGAGGGTGCGCCCCACGAGCTGCTCGAAGGGACCGAGCGCGAGACGGACGTGGTCGCGGCACGCGTGGCGCCCGAGACCGTCGTCGCGCTCGAGGAGCGCTGCGGCGCGCGGCTGCGAGGCCACGGCGAGCAGCTCGAGATCCGGGTGAAGGAGAAGTCGCTGCAGGAGCTGCTGGCGATGCTGCTCGCGGCCCGCGCCGAAGTGATCTCGGTGACCCCGCAGCGCGATTCGCTCGAGCAGATCTTCCTCTCGGCGGTGGAGGGCAAGCGGTGATGTCGGCGACGGCGATGGCGGCGATCGCGGGGAACACGCTGCGCGAGAGCGTGCGTAACAAGATCGCCTACGCACTCCTCTTCTTCGCGATCGTGATGATCGGCTCCGGCGCGATCGTGTCGTCGCTCTCCTACGTCGAGAGCAATCGCATCCTCCAGGACGTCGGGCTCGCCGCGATCCGGCTGTTCGGCGTCGCGCTCGCGATCTTCGTCGGCATCCAGATCGTGCACCGCGAGGTCGAGCGCCGCACGGTCTACACGATCCTGTCGAAGCCGATCTCGCGCGCGCAGTTCGTGCTCGGCAAGTTCGCGGGGCTGACGCTCACGATCTGGCTGCAGGCCGCGTGCATGGGCGTGGCCTTCGCGGGGGTGTCGCTCGTCTCGGGCGCGCCGCTCGCCTGGCAGCACCTGGCCTTCGGCCTGCTGGTCGGAGTGGAGCTCGCGCTCGTCGTCGCGCTCGCCACGCTCTTCTCCAGCTTCACCACCCCGATGCTGGCGGCGTTCTTCACCACCGGCTTCTGGGCGGTCGGGCAGCTCACGCGCGAGCTGCGCGACCTCGGCGCGGCGTCCGGTCAGCCCGCGCTCAAGCTCGTGACGGCGCTGGCCTTCCGCGTGCTCCCCGATCTGCAGAGCTTCGACCTCGCCACCGAGGCCGCGCACGGGCTGCCGCTCACCGCGTCGGACGTGCTGCTGCCGCTCGCCTACGGCTTCGGCTACACGACCCTCGTGCTGCTCGTCGCCGTCGCGATCTTCGAGCGGCGGGACTTCCGGTAGTTTTTTCGGGCTAGCGTCGTCTGCATGTCGGTCCTCGGTCTGCCTCGCGGAGCGCTCGTCGCGCTGGCGGGTCTGGTCGGGCTCGTGATCGGATCCTTCCTCAACGTCGTGATCCACCGGCTGCCTCGCGGCGCCTCGCTGGTGCGGCCGGGCTCGCACTGTCCGAGCTGTGGCGCGGGCGTGCGCTGGTTCGACAACGTCCCGTTGCTCGCGTACCTGTGGCTGCGCGGTCGCTGCCGACACTGCGGCGCGCGCATCTCGTGGCGCTATCCGGCGATCGAGCTCGTTACCGGATTGCTCTTCGCGGCGATCGCGTGGCGCCACGTGCCCGACCCGATGACGCCCGTCTGGTGCGCGTTCGCGGCGGCGCTGCTCGCCTGCGCGGCAATCGACTTCGATCACCAGATCATCCCGGACGAGATCTCGCTCGGCGGGCTCGGCGTCGCGCTGGTGCTGGTGCCGCTCGTGCGCGCGGCTTCGGGCGAAGGGCTCGGCGCCGCGTTCGCGTGGAGCGCCGGAGGCGCGGCGCTCGGTGGCGGCATCTTCTGGCTGGTCGGATTCCTGCACGCGCGCGTGTCGACGGCCTTCGGGCGCCGCTTCGAGCACTGGCCGGGACCGGGTCAGCTGGTGCCCACGCCGCGGAGCCTCGACTACTGGGTCTGGTTCCCCGGCGTCGGCTTCGGCGACGTGAAGCTGCTGGCGCTGATCGGCGCGGTGCTCGGACCGATCGGCGTGCTGCAGGCGATCCTCGCCGCTTCACTGGCCGGACTCGTGCTCGGCCTCGCGTTCGCGGCGTCGTTGCGCCGCTTCGGCGCGCCCTTCGGCTTCGGCCCGGCGCTCGCGGCCGGCGCGCTGCTCGTGCTGCTAGCCCCCGACCTGCTGCCGCGCTGAAGCGGCTGCGAGCCGGGCGTTGAGGAAGGAAGGGCGCCCGGCTACACACTGACCTCGCTCGCTCCCCGGTCGTCTAACGGCAGGACAGCAGGCTCTGAACCTGTCAATGGAGGTTCGAATCCTCCCCGGGGATCCACCCCCGTTCGGGTCAACGGCCCGTCCGGACTGACGCTTTCCACGCGGGCACGATCCCGCGCGACGCCATGAAGCTGCTCGTCGATCGCCTGACGGAGACGCCCGCCGCG
Source organism: Myxococcota bacterium (assembly GCA_035541475.1). Lineage (GTDB taxonomy): Bacteria > Myxococcota_A > UBA9160 > UBA9160 > SMWR01 > DASUFZ01. The sequence goes on from DATKND010000049.1 coordinate 8,115, forward strand.
TACGACTTCGAGGTCGGCGCGGCCTGGTGGCGCGCGCACGCGCGGGCCGGCACCGGACTGCCCGAGGAGCCGGCCGAACCGTTCTGGGTGCACGTGCGCGCGCGGAAGCAGGGCGAGGACGTGCTGCTCGAGGGCGAGGTCGTGGGGGCGTTCGAGCTCGAATGCGGGCGGTGCCTCGCGCGCTATCGTCAGCCGCTTCGCGAATCCTTCCGACTCGTGCTGGAGCCTGCGGGCACGCGCGTGCCCGGCGATCCGGAGGCGGCGGAGGCGCTGGCGCGAGACGGCCTGTGCCTCGGAGACGAGCTCGAGACGGGCTGGTATCGCGGAGTGGAGGTGCAGTTGGACGCGGTATGTCTGGAGTTGATCACCCTCGCGCTGCCGGTGCAGCCGCTCTGCCGCGAGGACTGCGCGGGGCTCTGCCCGCGCTGCGGGGTGGATCGCAACACGACCGCGTGTGAGTGCGAGGAGGTCCGCCCCGACTCGCCCTTTGCCGCGCTCGCCTCTCTGCGAGGCCCACGAGGAGAACGCTGATGGCCGTTCCGAAGCGCCGGACGACGAGGTCCCGGCGCGACATGCGACGCTCCCACCACGCGCTGCCGGTCCCGTCTCGCAGCGCCTGCCCGCGCTGCGGAGAGCCGCGGCTGCCGCACCGCGTCTGCTCGAACTGCGGCACCTACCGCGGCCGCGAAGTGATCCACACCGACGAGGAATGACGGCCCGCGTGCTGGCGCTGCTCTTCCCGGGGCAGGGTTCCCAGGAAGTGGGCATGGGCCGCGAGCTCGCCGGGATCTCGCGCGCGGCGCGTGCGACCTTCGAGGCCGCGGATTCCGCGCTCTCGTTCCCGCTCTCGCGCCTGTGCTTCGAGGGTCCGGAGGAGGAGCTCGTCCGGACGGAGAACCAGCAGCCCGCGATCCTCGCCACCAGCATCGCCATGCTGCGCGCGCTCGAGGAGCGGGTGCCGCTCGCGCCCGCCTGCTTCGCGGGCCACAGCCTCGGCGAGTACAGCGCGCTCGTCGCCGCGGGCGCGCTCGACTTCGAGGACGCGCTCCGCCTGGTGCAGGCGCGCGGCCGCTTCATGCAGGAGGCGGTGCCGGAGGGACGCGGCGCGATGGCCGCCGTGATGGGCTGCGCGCCCGCGGTGGTCGAGGCGGCCTGCGCGGCTGCGGCCTCCGAGACCGGCCGCGCCGTCTCACCCGCGAACTACAACGGCCCCGCCCAGACCGTCATCTCGGGCGACGCCGTGGCCGTCGAGCTCGCGTGTCTGCGCGCGCGCCAGGAGGGTGCTCGCCGCACCGTGCCGCTCGACGTGTCGGCGCCCTTCCACTGCTCGCTGATGGCGCCCGCGGCCGCGAAGCTCGAGCTCGAGCTCGCGCGCGTGCAGTTCCATCCGCCGTCCGCGCCGGTCGTGACCAACGTCGAGGCCGCGCCGTGCGCCGATCCCGCGCGCTTCGGCTCGCTGCTCGCGCGCCAGGTGACGGCCCCGGTGCGCTTCACCGAGATGGTTCAGCAGATGGCGGGTGCGGGGGTGACCCACGTGCTCGAGATCGGTCCGGGCCGCGTGCTGACGGGCCTGGTGGCGCGCATCGAGCGCGCCATGCAGCGCGAGAACCTCGACAGCGCGACGGCGCTCGACGAGGCGGTAGCGTTCGCCCGGGGCTAGGCCCCGCGGCAGGAGGGGGACCATGTCTCTGGAGGATCGGGTCGCCGAGATCATCGTCGAGCAGCTCGGGGTCTCCCGCGAGGAGATCTCGCCGGACGCCTCGTTCGTGGAGGACCTCGGCGCCGACTCGCTCGACATCGTCGAGCTCGTGATGGCGATGGAAGAGGAGTTCGACGTCGAGATCCCCGACGACGACGCGGCCCGCATCGAGCGGATCCGCGACGCCGTGGCCTACCTGAAGCAGAAGCTCGAGGCGTGACCCGCGCCGCCTCCCGGCGTCGCGTGGTGGTGACGGGGCTCGGCGCCGTCACGCCGCTCGGCATCGGCGTCGAGGAGACCTGGCGCGCCGCGTTGGAGGGCCGTTCGGGCGCGGCTCCGATCACGGCCTTCGACGCCTCCGAGTACCCGGTGCGCTTCGCGGCCGAGGTGAAGGGCGAGCTCGACCTCGGCGACCTGCCGCCGAAGGAGGCGCGCCGGCTCGACCGCGTGATCGCGATGACCCTGGTCGCGGCGCGCGAGGCGATCGCGCACGCGGGCCTCGAGATCCGCGACGTGAACCGCGAGCGTGTCGGCGTCGCGATCGGCAGCGGCATCGGCGGGCTCCTCACGCTCCAGGAGAGCATCCGCACCTTGACGCGCTCGGGCCCTCGCCGCGTGCAGCCCTTCACCATCCCGATGGCCATCTGCAACATGTCGAGCGGATACGTCGCGATCCGTCACGGCATCCATGGCCCGAATCTGTGTCACGTGAGCGCGTGCGCGACGGGCGCGCACAGCCTCGGCGAGTCCGCGCGTGCGATCGAGCGCGGCGACGTCGACGCGGTTGTCGCGGGTGGCAGCGAGGCGCCGATCGCCGAGGTCGGTGTCGCGGGCTTCGCGGCGATGCGCGCGCTCTCGACGCGCAACGACGAGCCCGCGCGCGCGAGCCGGCCCTTCGACCAGGAGCGCGACGGCTTCGTGATCGGCGAGGGCGCCGGCGTGCTCGTGCTCGAAGCGCTCGAGAGCGCGCGCGCCCGCGGCGCGAGGGTGCTGTGCGAGCTGCTCGGCTACGGCGCGTCGGCCGACGCCGCGCACATCGCGCAGCCGACGGAGAATGCCGAGGGCGCGCAGCGCTGCATGCGCACCGCGCTCGCCGACGCGGGCCTCGAGCCGCGCGACGTCGACTACCTGAACCCGCACGCGACCAGCACGCCGGCGGGCGACGTCTCGGAGGCGCGCGCGATCCGCGCCGTCTTCGGCGCGCACGTCTCGCGCCTCGCGGTCTCGGCCACGAAGTCGATGACGGGGCACCTGCTCGGCGCGGCCGGCGCCGTCGAGGCGCTCCTGTGCGTGCGCGCGCTCGAGACCGGCTGGATCCCACCGACCATCAACCTCGAGGCGCCGGACCCCGAGTGCGAGCTCGACCACGTCGCGCAGAAGCCGCGCCAGCAGGCGCTGCGCGTGGCGCTCTCGAACTCGTTCGGCTTCGGCGGCACCAACGCGGCGCTCGTCCTCGCCCGGCTCGACGAGTAGACTCCTCCCCTTAGACGGGGGTCCCGGGCCATGGGCGATCGGATCGTCATCGCGAGCGATCACCGCGGCGTGCGCCTCAAGGCCGCGCTGCGCCAGCGACTCGAGGCCGAGGGCCACCCGGTCCGGGACCTCGGCACGGAAGGCGAGTCCGCGGTCGACTACCCGGACTTCGCCGCGCCGGCGGCGCGCGCGGTCGCGTCGGGCGAGGTGCCGCGCGGCATCGTGATCTGCGGCTCGGGCCTCGGCGTGATGTACACGGCCAACCGCTTCCCCGGCGTGCGCGCGGCCTGGGTGCAGGACGAGGAGATGGCGCGCATGGCGCGCGCCCACAACGACGCCAACATGATCGCGCTGCCGGGCGATCGGCTCGACGCCGAGCGGGCCTGGAAGCTCGTGCAGGTGTGGCTCGTGACACCGTTCGAGGGCGGACGCCACCAGCGCCGCGTCGAGAAGATCGAAGAGGACACCGCGCGGCCCGGCGAGGTCGCGCAGCGCGAGCTCGAGCAGACCGATCCGGAGATCGCGCGCCTGTTGCGCGCGGAGGCGCGGCGCCAGGCGCTCGGCCTCGAGTTGATCGCGTCGGAGAACTTCGTCTCCGAGGCGGTGCTCGCGGCGACCGCCTCGGTGCTGACGAACAAGTACGCCGAGGGCTATCCCGGCAACCGCTACTACGGCGGCTGCGAGGTGGTCGATCAGGTCGAGGAGCTCGCGCGCAGCCGCGCGAAGGCGCTCTTCGGCGCTGAGCACGCGAACGTGCAGCCCCACTCCGGCTCGCAGGCCAACGAGGCCGTCTACCGCGCGGTCTGCGAGGTCGGCGACACGGTGCTCGCGATGAACCTCGACCACGGCGGCCATCTCACGCACGGCAGCCCGGTCAACTTCTCGGGCAAGCTCTACCGCATCGTGCCCTATGGCGTGCGGCGCGACACCGAGCAGATCGACTACGACGAGCTACGGCGTCTCGCGCGCGAGGTGCGACCGCGCATGATCCAGTGCGGCACCACCGCCTACTCCCGCACGCTCGACTTCACCGCCTTCCGCGCGATCGCGGACGAGGTCGGCGCGGTGCTGTTCGCGGACATCGCGCACATCGCGGGGATGGTGGCCACGGGACTCCATCCTTCACCCGTCGGCCAGGCGCACATCGTGACCACCACCACGCACAAGACGCTGCGCGGCCCGCGCGGCGGCATGATCCTCTGCGACGCCGCGTACGCCAAGAAGATCGACAGCGCGGTCTTCCCGGGCGGTCAGGGCGGTCCTCTGATGCACGTGATCGCCGCGAAGGCGGTGGCCTTCCAGGAGGCCGCCGCGCCGGCGTTCCGGACCTACTGCGCGCAGATCCTCGCGAACGCGCGCTCGCTCGCGAAGCAGCTCGCGGACGCGGGTTTCAAGATCGTGTCGGGCGGCACCGACACGCATCTCTTCCTGCTGTCGCTCGTCGACCGCGAGCTCTCGGGCAAGGCCGCCGAGGCGGCGCTCGGGCGCGCGGGCATCACGGTGAACAAGAACATGGTGCCGTTCGACCCGCGCAAGCCGGCCGTCACGTCGGGCGTCCGCATCGGCACGCCGGCGCTCACCACGCGCGGCATGCGCGAGCCCGAGATGGCGGAGGTCGGGTCTCTGATCGCGCGCGTGCTGCTGAGCCCCGACGACGCGGACGAGGCGTGCCGCGTCCGCGCCGCGGTCGAGGCGCTCTGCCGACGCTTCCCGCTGTATCCGGGTCGCTGGTCCGAGCAAGCCGGCGGAGCCGGCGCGCAGTGAGCCGAAGGCGAACGAAGTTCAGAGGATGAGACCCGGAGAGCGACGCCCCGGACTCGGCCGGCGTCACGCCACTACGCAGTGACTCGGAATCCATGCGCTGCCCGTTCTGCTCGGACGAGACCAACAAGGTGATCGACTCGCGGCTCGGCGCGGGCGGCGCCGAGATCCGCCGGCGGCGCGAGTGCCTCGAGTGCGGACAGCGCTTCACGACGCGCGAGCGCGTCGAGGAGGTGCTGCCGAAGGTGGTCAAGCGCGACGAGCGCCGCGAGGAGTTCTCGCGCGAGAAGCTGCTCGCCGGCGTGCGGCGCGCCTGCGACAAGCGCCCCGTCTCGAGCGACGTGCTCGAACGCCTCGTCGACCGCGTCGAGCGCGCGGCGCAGGAGCGCGGCGAGAAGGAGGTGACGAGCCGCTTCGTCGGCGAGCGCGTCCTCGACGAGCTCGTCGGGATCGACGTGCTGGCCGCGGCGCGCTTCGCCTCGGTCTTCCTCGATTTCCAGAACGCCAAGGACTATGCGGAGTTCTTCGAGGCTGCCTCGCGGCGCGGCGCCGGGTCGTGACTCCCGAGGCGGCGATGCGCGCCGCGCTCGCGCAGGCGCGCGGCGCGCGCGGGCGCACCTGGCCGAATCCTCCCGTCGGCGCGGTCGTCTTCCGCGGCGACCGCGTGCTCGGGCGCGGCCGCACGGAGCCTCCGCCGGGCAGGCACGCCGAGGTCGTCGCGATCGAGCGCGCGCTGCGCGCGCACGGCGAGCGCGCCGTGCGCGGGGCCTCGCTCGCGGTGACGCTCGAGCCCTGCGATCACACGGGGCGCACGGGACCGTGTAGCGAGCGCGTGCTCGCCGCGGGTCTCGCGCGGGTCTTCGTCGGGCACCCCGATCCACACGCGCGCGTGTGCGGTCGCGGCATCGCGAGGCTGCGGCGCGCGGGCGTCGGGGTCGAGGTCGGCGTGCTCGAGGCGGAGTGCGTCGAGCAGCACCGCGGCTTCCTGTCCGTGGTGCTGCGCGGTCGTCCCTTCGTCGCGCTGAAGCTCGCGGCCAGCCTCGACGGCCGCATCGCGACGGCGTCGGGCGAGTCGCGCTGGATCACGGGCGCGCCGGCGCGCGAGGCCGCGCACCGGCTGCGCGCCTCGGTCGACGCGATCCTCGTCGGCGGCGGCACCGCGCGCGCCGATGACCCGGCGCTGACGGCGCGCCGCGGGCGTCGCGTGCTCCATCGCCCGGTGCGAGTCGTCGCGGACGCGCGGCTTCGCGTGCCGCCGTCGGCGCGGCTCTTCCGCGGCGCGCCGGGCTCCGCCTGGGTACTCTGCGCGAGGTCGGCGCCGGCCGGCCGCCGCCGCGAGCTCTCGCGGCGGGGCGCGGTGCTGATCCCGACCCCGCTGCGACGGGGCCGGCTGGACCTGCGCGCCGCGCTGCGCGAGCTGGCGCGCAGGGGGCTGACGGAGCTGCTGGTCGAGGGCGGCGGCGAGCTGGCCGCGTCGCTCCTGCGGGAGGATCTGGTGGACGAGCTGCACTGGTTCGCGGCGCCGCGCCTGCTCGGCGGCGACGCGCGCCCCGCGGTCGGCGCGCTCTCGCTGCGCGCGCTCCGCGACGCGCCCGCCCTGCGCGTGCTCGCGCTGCGGCGCCTGGGCGGCGACCTGCATCTCATCGCGCGGCCGGAGCGATCCGCGTGAAGCTCTACGAGTCGCGCGTCGACGCGTCGGCTCTGCGCTTCGGCGTGGTGGTCTCGCGCTTCAACCACCTGGTGTCGGTGCGCCTGCTCGAGGCGTGCACGACCGAGCTCTTGCGGCGCGGCGCCGCCAGCGAGGACGTCCATGTGGCCTGGGTACCGGGCGCCTACGAGCTGCCGCTCGCGGCGCGTGCGCTCGCGAGGAGCGGGCGCTACGACGCGATCGTGACGCTCGGGGTCGTGATCCGCGGCGGCACTCCGCACTTCGAGTTCGTGTGCCGCGGCGTCACCGACGGCGTGCAGGCGGTGATGCGCGACACCGGCGTGCCGGTCGCCTTCGGCGTGCTGACGACCGACGACCTCGAGCAGGCGCTCGAGCGCGCCGGCGGCGCGCACGGCAACAAGGGCGCCGAGGCCGCGCTGGTCGCGATCGAGATGGCGCGGCTCGCGCCACGGCTCTCCGCGGCTCCGGAGAGCGCGACGTGAGCGAGCGGCGGCCGGCTCCGCGCCACCAGTCGCGCCGCGCGGCGCTCCAGGTGCTCTACGCCGTCGACGTCGGCGCACGCGGCGAAGCGAAGGCCTCCGCCGCCGACGTCTTCGAGGGCGTGGCCTCGCACTTCGAGCTGCGCGGCGGCGCCCACGCCTTCGCGCGCGAGCTCGCGCTCGGTGTCGAGGCGCACCGCGCGGAGATCGATGGGCACATCTCCGCCTGCGCGCGCAACTGGAGACTCGAGCGCATGGCCGCGGTCGACCGCAACGTGTTGCGGCTCGCGACCTACGAGCTGCTCCACAGCGACACGCCCTACACCGTCGTGATCGACGAGGCCGTCGAGCTCGCGCGCGAGTTCGGCAGCGAGCCGTCGCCGGCCTTCGTGAACGGCGTGCTCGACGCGGTCGCGCGGGGCGTGCGCGGGGGCGAGGCGCTGCCGCCGCGAGGTCCGGAGGCGTGAGGCCGATCGTGCTCGAGATCGCGGGCTCGCCGCTCGAGGCGGTGGTCGCGGATCTCGCGGTGGTGCCGGTCTTCGCGGAGGACCGGCCGCTGCCGGGCGCCGCCGGACGCGCGGACTGGCGCCTGTGCGGCGCGCTGTCGCGACTCTATGCGGCCGGTCATCTCTCCGGGACGTCGGGCGAGGCCGCGCTCGTGCCCTCCGGTGGCGGCATCGCGGCTCCGTGCGTGATGGCGCTCGGCCTCGGGTCGCGCGCCGAGTTCGGGGACGCGGCGCTCGCGCGCTTCACCGTCGAGGCCGTACACCGAGCGGCGAAGCTGCGCGCGAGCAACCTCGCCCTCGGCTGGCCCGAACGCATCGCCGTCCCCGGCGAGCTGCAGGTCGAGGCGCTGCTCTCGGGGCTCGACCGCGCATCCGCGTCGAGCGAAGGGGTCGCGCGCGTGTGGCTCTGCGCCTCGGCGTCCGAGGCGGCGGTGCTGGCGCAGGCCCTGCGGCGGCGCGAGCTGCCGCGCGGCGTCGTCCTCGGCGCGCCCCTCGCCGCGGCGGATCCGTCCTCTCCGATCCGACCCGCCTCGCCCGGGATCGCGTCGATCGCGCGCATCCGCTTCAAGTAACGGTCTGGACGGCCGATTCTTGTCGTTCGGGGGAGCCTGCGACCGCGTGGCGCCCCTCCGGAGTCGCGGATGAGTCTCGTGGGAAGCCTCGAGGACCTGGGCCTCGCCGACATCCTCCAGATCGTCAGCCTGGCGCGGAAGTCGGGGCGGCTGCTGCTGCGCTCGGACGACGGCGAGGGCTGGATCGCGCTCCAGGACGGCCTCGTGCGCGGAGCCGGGGTGAAGGGGCAGAGCGAAGGCCTGCGCGCGCTGCTGGTCGGACCGGGCCACGTCGCGGCCGAGATCTACGACCGCGCGTCGCGCGACGCGAAGGGCGAGGAGCCTCAGCTCGAGGCAGCGCTGCTCGGCTCCGGCGCCGTCACGAACGACTCGCTCCAGGCGGCGCGACGCGGCGGGGTCGAGCGCGCGGTCATGCGCATGTTCGGCTGGCGCAGCGGCGAGTTCCGCTTCGAGGTGCGCGACGACATCGACGCGAGCGAGTCCGGCTCGCTGCTCGCGACCGGGCTCAACACGCAATACCTCGCGATGGAGGCGACTCGTCTCGGCGACGAGCTCTCGCGCGAGCCGGAAGACTCGCTGCCCGTGGCGGACCCGGACGCGGCGGCCGCGGACGCGCTCCTTTTCAGCGGCGAGGCCGAGCCCGCCGACAGCCCCGAGCCGCCCGAGGCGACTCGCGACGCCGCGACGCACCGACTCGCGCTCGCGAGCGCCGAGGCGGCCGATGCCGAGCCCGAACCGGCGGCGGCGGAGATCGTCGTCTCCGAGGAGCCCTCCGAGCCCGCTCCCGTCGCGGTGCGACTCGATGCGGCGTCACCCGCGCCGGCGTCGCTGGCCGGCTCCGAGCTCCACCTCGTCGCGGTCGACGCCGACCTCGGTGCGCTCGAGTGGCTGAAGGCCTCCGTCGAGGGGATCTTCCGCCGCGTCCACATCTTCCAGCATGCGGGCGCGGCGCTCGAGCGGGTCCGCCAGTACCTGCGGCGCGGTCAGCTCCCGGTCGTGGCGATCTCGAGCCGCATGCCGCCCGACAACGGAGCCGGGATCGCGGACGCCGACGCGTTGGTCGCGCGCCTGCGCGCGCTCGCGCCGCGCATGCCACTCGTCGCGCTGGTCGGACCGGGCAAGGAGGCAGAGGCGCCTCCCGGTGTCGACGCCGCGCTGGCGCGGCCCATCTCGCCCGGGCTCGATCCCGCGAGCTGGGACGTTCACGGTCCGGCCGCGGAACGGGTGCGCCGCGCGCTCGAGACCTATCGGGGGCGGTCGCCCGCGGCGGCGCCTCCGCGCGGCGGCCCGTCGCTCGCAAGTGTCAAGGCGGCCAGCGAGCGGCTGCGCGACGAGGTCGCGCCGGGGGAGATCCTCACCCTGGCGCTGGATTTCGCGGCCCAGAGCTTCTCGCGGGCGGCGCTCTTCATGCTGCGCGACGAGGTCGTCGAAGGCATCGGGGCGCGCGGGCTCGACCGGGCCGGGGGTCCGCAGGACCTGCGCTCGCTCCAGCTCGTGGCCTCGGAGCGGCCGGAGCTCGTCGCGCGCGTGCTGCGCGAGCGGCGCGCGCTGCGGGCGTCGCCCGCGAGCGCCCGCGACCGCGCCTTCCTGGCTCGGCTCGGGGAGACCTGCCCGAACGAGGTGTACCTGGCCCCGATCGAGAGCGCCGGCTGCGTGGTGGCGCTGCTCTACGCCGACAACCTGCCGGGCGGCGCGGCCCTCGGCGACACCACGGCGCTCGAGATCGTGCTTCACGAGGCCGGCCTCGCGCTCGACCGCGCGTCGCTCGAGCGCGCGCTCTCGGGCGCCTGAGGTCTGCGTCCCCACGGCACGCGTCCGCTGCGGCTGCAACTGCAGCCGATGGCACCGCGTGGGTAGAGCCGCTCGCCAAGTGCGCCGAGTGACTCAAGAAAGCGTCTCCGCGCGCCGATAGGCCGTTGTCTCCAGGTGCGGAGGGGACCACTTTGCCGCGGATCCTGATCGTCGAAGACTCGCCGACGATGCGCGCTCTGCTCGCCTCCGCGCTCGAGGAGCTCGAGGGGTCGGTGAAGATCACCGAGGCCGAGAGCGGCTTCGAGGCGCTGCGCGTGCTGCCGCGCGAGCGCTGGGACCTGATCGTCACGGACGTCAACATGCCGGACATCAACGGTCTCGAGCTCGTCGCCTTCGCCAAGGGCAATGGCTCCTATCGACACGTTCCGCTGATCATCGTCTCGACCGAGGGCTCCGAGCGCGACCGCGCCAAGGGCCTCGAGCTCGGCGCCGACGCGTACCTCGTGAAGCCGTTCGAGCCCGGCGATCTGCGCGAGATCGCCGCAGAGCTGCTGGCGCGATCGCGCGCGCGGAAGACCTAGCGTGGCGACGCGACGGCCGCGCGCGAAGCGCCGCTCGAAGGCGGACCGCGAGTTCGTCTCCGAGGCGGAAGAGATCCTCGACGCGATGCGCGCCGGGGTGGCCGATCTCGGCGACTCGCTGGACGAGTCGCGCGGGCCGGACCCCGAGCTGGTGAACCGCCTGTTCCGCGCGGCGCACTCGCTGAAGGCGCTCGCCGGCATGTTCCGCTTCGATCCGATCCGCGATCTCGGCCACCGGCTCGAGGACATCCTCGACGGACTGCGCCTCGACCGCGTGCGGCTCGACGCGTCGCTCTGCGCGCTGCTCGAGGAGTCGATCGCGACCTTCGCGAGCCTGCTCGAGCGCGTCGGCGACGTGCAGGCGCTCGGCGAGTCCGAGCCGGCGATCGCGGATCTCTCGCGCCGCATCGCGGCCGCCGCGGCGCCCCCGGCGGTCGAGGCGGATCCGCTCGCGCGGCTCTCCGTCGACGCCTCGCTGCTGCGCGCTCTGACCGAGTACGAGGAGCACCGCCTGCGCGAGAGCGTGCGGCGCGGTCGCCACATCGCGCTCGTCGACTCGACCTTCGAGATCCTCTCGTTCGAGGAGGGACTCTCGGAGCTGACGGGTGCGATCCGCGAGCACGGCGAGCTCATCTCGACCTTGCCCGCGCCCGGCGCGGCTCCGGAGTCGCAGATCAACTTCTCGCTGCTCGTCGCCTCGGATCTCCCGGCGAACGACTTGCTCGCGGCGCTCGACTTCCCGAAGGCGTCGGTGCGCAGCGTGCTCGCGGGCGAGCCCGCGCCGCGCGCGCAGCTCGCGCCGGCGGCGGAGCCCGACGCCTCCGCGCAGGAGCCCGCGGACGAGTCGCAAGCCCTCGAGCCGCCGCCCGGCGAGACCCCGGGCGAGCTCGAGTCGCTGCGCTCGATCAGCGACACCGTGCGCGTCGACATCCGCAAGCTCGACGAGCTGATGAATCTAGTCGGCGAGCTCGTGATCGCGCGCGGCGTCCTCGGCGAGCTCACCTTGCGTCTCCAGGAGAACGCCGCGACCGCGCGCGTCGGCGGCGAGCTCGCGAAGCTGCACAAGGCGCTCGAGCGGAAGCTGCGCGATCTGCAGTCGGCCGTGCTCGACGTGCGCATGGTGCCGCTGCGCCAGGTGTTCGAGAAGGTCGCGCGCGTGATCCGCCGGTTGCGGCGCGAGCTCGGGCGCGACGTCCGACTCGATCTGCGCGGCGCCGACACGGAGCTCGACAAGCTGATCGTCGAGGCGCTCGTCGATCCGCTGATGCACGTGGTGCGGAACGCGCTCGACCACGCGATCGAGTCGCCGGAGGAGCGGCGCGCCGCGGGCAAGGATCCCGAGGGCACGCTCTCGATCGAGGCGCTCCAGCGCGGCAACCACGTCGTGATCGCGGTGCGCGACGACGGCCGCGGCATCGACACGCGCGCGCTGCGCACCCACGCCGAGGCGCGCGGGCTGGTCCAGGCCGGGCAGGTGCTGTCCGAGCGCGAGACGCTCGAGCTGATCTTCGAGCCGGGGCTCTCCACGCGCGACGAGGTCACCGAGACGAGCGGGCGCGGCGTCGGCATGGACGTCGTGCGCTCGAACCTCGCGGCGCTCGGCGGTGTGGTGGACGTCGAGTCGGTCCCCGGGCGCGGCACCACGATCACGATGACGGTCCCGATCACGCTCGCGATCATTCAGTCGCTGATCGTCGGCGTCGGCGAGCGCCGCTTCGCGATCCCGCTCTCGTCGGTGCTGGAGACCTTGCTGCTCCCCCGCACCGCGATCCAGCGCAGCGAGGGGCGCGAGCTGATCGACCTGCGCGGCGAGCCGCTGCTGCTGCGCCACCTCGCGCGCGAGTTCGACCTCGCCGCCGAGCCGGCGGGCGAGAGCCTCTACGTGATCGTGCTCGGCATCGGCGAGCAGCGCGTCGGCCTCGCCGTCGATCGCCTCTTCGGGCAGCAGGACACCGTGATCAAGCCGATCCAGGGTCCCCTCGGCGCGCTGCACGGCATCGCCGGCGGCACCGATCTCGGCGACCAGCAGCCCGTGCTCGTGCTCGACGCTTCCGCCATCGTCGACGATGCCACGCGGCGGCGGGAGGCGGCCTGATGGCGGCTGCGAACTCGCGAGAGGACTGGCAGGCGCTGGCGCGCGAGGCGGCGCGCGGCGTCGACGAGGCGCCCGGCGAGGAGATGCGCCAGCTGCTGGTTTTCCAGGTCGCCGACGCGAGCTATGCGCTCCCGGTCGAGTGCGTGCGCGAGATCGTACGCCAGCGCGCGACCACGCCGATCCCGCGCGCTCCGGAGGACGTGTGCGGCGTGATCTCGCTGCGCGGCGAGATCCTCCAGGTGATCGACCTGCGCCGGCGCATCGGCCTGGCTCCCTGCGCGCCGACGCGGCGCGCGCGCATCGTCGTGGTGCAGGCGGAGGAGTCCGGCGTCGCGGGACTGCTCGTCGACGGCGTGCGCGAGGTGCTCCGCACGGGGCAGTCGTCGCTCCAGCTCCAGGGCGGCGGCGACGGCATGGTGGCGGGTCTCGTGCGGCGCGGCGACGCCTTCGTCTCGCTGATCGACCTGGAGAGGGTGCTGGATCTCCATGTCGACGCATGAAGCCAACGCGAGCCACATCACGCTCGCCTGCTTCGAGGTGGCGGGCGATTGCTATGCGCTCGATGTGACGCAGCTGCGCGAGGTGGTGCGCTGGCAGGCGGTCACGCCGCTGCCGCGCGCGCCCGAGCTGATCGAGGGCGTGATCGACCTGCGCGGCGCGATCGTGCCGGTCGTCGATCTCGGTCGGCTGCTGCGCGGCAAGCGCCTCACGCCCGGCAAGCGCACGCGCATCGCGATCGCCGAGATCGACGGCCTCGTGGTCGGGCTCGCCGTCGACGCCGCGACCGAGGTGGTGTCTGCCGACACGCAGGCGCTCTGCGACCCGCCGGCGCTCGCCTCGCACGCGGGCTACGACGCCGCGCGCGCCGTGCTGCGGCGTCCGGGCGCGCCCCCGATCCTCGTGGTCGCGCTCGACCACGTGCTCGAGTGCGTGTACCGGTCGGCGCTGCCGGTCGAGGAGGGCGCGGCGTGAGCCGAGCGAATCCCGCGTGGGCTGCCGAGGCAGCCAGGAGGGCCCGATGATCGCCGCGTGTCCGACCTGCGGAGCGCGCTATCGCATCGACGTCGCGAAGCTCCCGGCCGACGGCGCGCGTCTGCGCTGCGCGCGCTGCGAGGCGGTCTTCCGCGTGCGCCCGCCGGCCGACGCGAGCGGCGCGCGCCCCGCCACGGCACCGGCGCCCGCACCGGTCGCGCCCGCGCGGGTCGAGGCGCCTCCGCCGCCCGCGCGCGTCGAAGCGCCGCCGCCGCCGCGCGAGCCCGCGCCCGCTGCGGAGCCGCCGGCGCGCGACCCGTCGCGGCTCGTCCTGGTCGCCAACCCCGACGTCGCGAGCGGCAAGGCGGTCTGCGCCGCGCTCGCGCGCTGGGGCTTCGAGTCGCTGCTCGTCCACGACGGCGTCGAGGCGATCCTGACGGTGCAGCGCTCGCAGCCGCGTGTGGTCGTGCTCGACGCGGCGCTGCCGAAGATGTTCGGCTTCCAGGTGTGCGAGCTGATCAAGCGTAACGAGAGCCTGCGCTCGATCCACGTGGTGCTCGTCGGCGCGATCCACGATCCGTCGCGCTACCGCCGACCGCCGGGCGAGCTCTACGGCGCCGACGCCTACGTCGAGCGACCCGAGCTGCCCGAAGCGCTCGGCCCGGTCCTCGCGGGCTTCGGGATGCCTTCGCAGGGCGCCGAGCCGCGACCCGAGCCGGCGCCGCGCCGCATCCTGCCGCTCTCGGAGCCGGCGTCCGCGGCGGCGCCGCCGATGCCGTCGCCTGCGCCGCGACCGGCGGCGCGCCCGGCGCCCGCGCAGGCCCCCGGACCGGCCGCCGAGCCGCGGATGCCCACCGGCGACGGCCTCGACGAGGCGCGTGCGCAGGCCGAGCGCCTCGCACGCATCATCGTGTCAGACATCATCCTCTACAACGCGGAGAAGTTCGAGGCGGGCGTGCGCTCCGGCGACGTGATCGCCGCGCTCGATGTCGAGCTCGAGGAGGGCCGCGCGCTCTTCGGCTCTCGCATCGACCCACGCGTCGGCACCGCGGACGAGTTCCTGCAGCGCGAGCTGCTGCGCGTCGCGCGCTCGCGAGGGATGGCGGGATGAGCGACGACGCGAACCGCGAACGGCTCGCCATCGCGCGCGACCTCGCGAGCGCGGACGAGGAGGTCCGGCGCCTCGCGGTCGAGCGCATGGCGCTGCTCGCCGTGGATGAGGTCGTGCCGCGGCTGGTCGAGTGCCTCGGCGATACGTCGTGGCGGGTGCGCAAGTCCGCGGTCGAGCGGCTGGCCGCGTGGCCCGACGCCGACGCCGTCGCACGGGCGCTCTGCGGCGCGCTGGCCGACGGCGAGAACCCCGGGCGGCGCAACGCGGCGGTCGACGCACTCGTGCGTCGGGGCGCCGCGGCGCTGCCGCGCCTCTGCGAGACGGCGCGCGACCCCGATCCCGACGTGAGGAAGTTCGCGGTGGACGCGCTCGCCGGCATCGGCGACGCCCGCGCGGTCCCCGATCTGCTGATCCGGCTGCGCGATGCGGACACGAACGTGCGGGCGTCGGTGGCCGACGCGCTCGGCGCGATCGGCGGAGCCGCAGCGGCCACGGCGCTCTGTCAGGTCGCGCGCTCCGACGAAGAGGATCCGCTGGTGCGCTTCTCGGCGCTCCACGCGCTCTCGGCGCAGGACGTGCCGATCCCGGCGGCGGATCTCGCCGGCGCGCTCTCCGACCCGATGCTGCGGCCGGTCGCGCTCGAGGCGATCGGTCGGCTGCCCGACGACGAGGGCGCCGTGCAGGCGCTGCTGAAGGGCCTCGACGGTCCCGCGCGCGCGGTGCGCGAGGCGGCGATCCGCTCGCTGCTGCGGCTGCTCGCGCGCTCGGACGTCGACTCGGCGGAGCGGCTGCTCGCGCGCATGCGCGAGCGCGTGGCGGCGCAGCCGGCCATCGCGGACGCGGCGGTCGAGCGCCTGCTCGAGGCGGACCTGCCGACCCGCCTCGGACTCGTGCAGTTCCTCGGCGCCGTGCGACACCATCCGGCGGCGCTCGCCGTACTGCTCGCGGCGCGCGACGAGGCGCTCGAGCCGATCGCGCAGAGCGCGCTCGAGGTGATGGGCGCGCCGGCCGAGGCGGCGATCGACGAAGTCTGGCGCGATCTCGAGGGCGATGCGCGCCGCGCGGCCTGCGGCTTCTTCGCGCGCGCGTCGGGCGCGCGCAGCGGGGAGCGGCTGTGCGAGGCGCTCGACGACGCCGATCCGGCCGTGCGCATCGCGGCGGCCACGGCGCTCGCGGTGCGCGCGCTGCCGCAGGCGGTGCCGATGCTGGCGCGGCGCCTCGAGCTGGCGGCCGCGGACGCGCTGCGCGAGCTGTCCGAGGAGGAGATCGCCGCGGTCACCGAGGCGCTGTGCCAGGTCACGCGCAAGGGCGGCGCCGACCGCGTGATCGACGCGCTGCGCGCGGCGCTCTCGGGCGCCGCGGAGCCGGTGCGCGAGGCGGTGGCGCGCGTGCTCGGACGGGTGGGGCGCGCGCAGGACGCCGACCTGATGGAGCTCTTGCTGAAGGACGCGAGCGCGCCCGTGCGGCGCGCGGCGGTGGACGCGCTGGCGCGGCTCGAGCCGGGCGGCGCGCGCGAGTCGCTGCGCATGGCGATCGGCGACGAGTCGCCCGAGGTGCGCGCGGCCGTCGCGCGGGCGCTCGGCGGCGCGGCGGGCCGCGAGGCGCTGGCGGATCTCGAACGGCTCGCCGCCGATGAGGACGTGCACGTGCGCGCGACCGCCGTCGGCGCGCTGCTCTCCGGCGACGAGGCGTCCGGGCGGCGCACCACCGCGCTCTCGTACTTCGACGCGGCCTGCGCCGATCAGGCGCCCGTGGCGCTCGCCGCGCTCGAGGCCGCGACGCGCCGGGGAGGCTCGCTCGCGCTGCGCGCGCTGCGCATGCTCGAGCGCCCCGAACCCGAGCTGGTGCGCGAGGTGATCCGCTGCGTCGGCCTCCACGCCGACGCCAGCGCCCTCGAGGCGTTGATCCCGCTCGTCGGCCACGCGGACTGGTCGGTGCGCGCCGAGGCGATCGAGGCGATCGCGGAGCGCAGCCTGCGGCGCGCGGCGCCGGCGATCCTGCGGCGCCTCGACATCGAGCAGGACGAGTTCGTTCGGGGCGCGGCGCTGCGGGCGCTCGCGAGGCTCGAGGGCTAGCGGCATGCGCGAGGCGGTCGCAGAGCTGCGCATGAGCGACGGCGAGTTCCGCATGTTCGCGGAGCTCGTGCGCGGCCATTGCGGGCTGCACTTCGGCCCCGAGACCCGCTTCCTGCTCGAGCGGCGCGTGGAGCGCCGCATGCGCGAGCTCTCGGTGTCGAGCTTCGCCGCCTATCACCTCGAGCTGCGCCAGGCCCCGGCCGGCGGCGGCGAACTCGGCCGGCTCGTGGACGAGATCACCACCAACGAGACCTACTTCTTCCGCGAGCGAAGACAGCTGCTCGCGCTGATCGATGAGATCCTGCCCGAGGCGCTGCTCCAGCGGCGCGAGCGCGGCGGCGGCCCCGTGACAATCTGGTCCGCGGGCTGCGCGTCCGGCGAGGAGCCCTACACCATCGTGATCATGGCGATGGAGGCGGGGCTCGATCCGGCGGCGAACCTGCGCGTCTACGCGGCCGACATCTCGCGTCGCATGCTCCAGCGCGCGCGCCAGGGCACCTATCGCGAGGGCGCCTTCCGCGAGACCGAAGCGGGCCTGCGCGCGCGCTACTTCGCCGAGAAGGAAGGCCAGTGGCGCATCTCGGACGAGGTGAAGAAGCACGTCGACTTCCTGCACCTGAATCTGCTCGACCGCAGCAAGGTCGCGCTGCTCGGGTCGCTCGACGTGATCCTGTGTCGCAACGTGCTCATCTACTTCGACGCGGAGCGCAAACGCCAGGTGATCTCGACCTTCGAGGAGAAGCTGCGGCCGGGCGGCCATCTGCTGCTCGGCCACAGCGAGTCGCTGCTCAACCTCTCCACCTCGCTCGAGCTGCGGCACCTGCGCCAGGACATGGTCTATCGCAAGCCGCTCGGGGGGCTGCGCGCTCCCGATCCGGTCCACGCCGCTGCAGACGTCGCGGTGCGGCGCGTGGAGGGCGGCCGATGACGAAGAGCAACCGCATCCGTGTGCTCGTGATCGACGACTCGGCGTTCTCGCGCCAGGTGATCACGCGCATGCTCGGCACATCGCCGCTCGTCGAGGTGGTGGGCGTGGCGCGCGACGGCGAGGAGGCGCTGCGCAAGACCTTCGAGCTCGAGCCCGACCTGATCACGCTCGACCTCGAGATGCCGCGTATGGACGGCTTCACCTTCCTGCGCGTGGTGATGAGCAAGCGGCCGACGCCGGTCATGGTGATCAGCGGCCGCTCGGGTGAGGAGGACGTGTTCAAGGCGCTCGACCTCGGCGCGGTCGACTTCCTCGCCAAGCCGACGCCGCGCGCGACGCCCGAGCTCGCGAAGATCGAGCGCGAGCTGATCCGCAAGGTGCACGCGATCCGCGAGCTGCGGATCGACAAGGTGCGCGACCGCATCGCCGCGCTGCCCCCGCACGTCGCGTCGGTGCAGGCGTCCGTCGCGGCGCCGCGCCTCGTGGTGGTCGGCTCCTCGACGGGCGGGCCCGCCGCACTGATGCGGATCTTCGGCGCGTTCTCGACCCGGCCGGCGTGTAGCTTCGCGATCGCGCAGCACATGCCCGAGGGCTTCACCGCTGGCTTCGCCGAGCGGATCGGACGGCTGACTCCGCTCGCCGCACGCGAGGCGCGCGGCGGCGAGGAGGTGTTGCCGGGCAGCGTGCTCGTCGCGCCCGGCGGACGTCACCTCGAGTTCGAGGCGCAGGGGAAGTCGGTGGTCGCGCGCGTCGCGTCGCCGCAGCCGCGCGAGAAGTACGCGCCCTCGGTGGACCGGCTGTTCGCGTCGGCCGCGAAGCACTTCGGCCGCGGCGTCGTGGCCGTCGTGCTGACCGGCATGGGCGACGACGGCAGCCAGGGCGTGCGCGCCGTCAAGCAGGCCGGCGGCCTCGTGATCGCCGAATCCGAGGAGACCGCCGTGATCTTCGGCATGCCCCAGCAGGCGATCCGCTCCGGCGCAGTGGATCGCGTGCTCCCGCTCCACGATATCGCCGCATCGATCCTGACGGGAATCGGCGCCAGCGAGGCGAAAGGCTCGCGCGGCGCGTCCGGAACGCAGCTGTCGACGAGGGAACCGACATGAGCAGCCACGACCCCAAGTTCCTCGCGCGCGCGGAGGAGCTCCTCGGGATCTTCCGCAAGGGTGCGGAGTTCTCGCGCGAGCTCCTGCGCGAGAACGAGCGCCTGCGCGCCAAGCTCGCCGCGGTGCAGGACCGCCAGGAGACCGCCGCGCGCTCGCCCGAGACCTGGGAGAAGCTCCGCGTCGAACTGCTCGCGCGCATCGCGACGCTCGAGGCCGAGTACACGAGCGTGCGCGAGCGCCTCGACCAGGTCGAGCGCGAGAACAACCAGTTCGCGCAGCGCTACATCGAGATCGAGGAGGAGAACAATAACCTCGCGAACCTCTACGTCGCGAGCTACCAGCTCCACTCGACGCTCGATCCCGACGAGGTGCTGAAGAGCATCGTCGAGATCGCGATCAACCTGATCGGCGCGGAGGTGTTCGGCGTCTACCTGCTGAACGAGGAGACCGGGGAGCTGCGCGCGGTGGCCTGCGAGGGCGCCGACCTCGAGTCGTTCCCGCGCATCCAGCTCGGCCAGGGGATGCTCGGCAAGGCGGTCGCGGCGCACGAGGCGACCTGCTGGGACGTGCCGCAGCGCGGGGGCGACTTGTCGCAGCCGGTAGTGTGCGTGCCGCTCGCGGTCCACGACCGGCCCGTCGGCGCGATCGTCGTGCACGGTCTGCTCCAGCAGAAGAGCGGCTTCACGCCGCTTGACCACGAGTTGTTCAACATGCTGGGCCGCCACGCGGCGACCGCGATCTTTGCCGCGAGGCTCTACTCGCATTCGGCGCGCAAGCTGAACACGATCCAGGGATTCATCGACCTGCTCACCAAGTAGCCCGAGCGGAGGGCGAAACCATCATGGCGAAATACCGAGTTCTGATCGTCGAGGACAGCCCCACGATGCGACAGCTGCTGGTGTTCGCTCTGCGGCGCCTGCGCGACGTCGAGATCGTGGAGGCGCAGGACGGCATGGACGGCCTGCGCAAGATCTCGAGCGACCACTACGACATCGCGCTGATCGACATCAACATGCCCGTGATGGACGGCCTCAAGCTGATCCGCCTGATCCGGGACGAGGAGTCGCTGAAGCAGATCCCGATCGTCGTGGTGACGACCGAGGGCGCGGACGAGGACCGCGAGCGCGCGCTCGCGCTCGGCGCGAACGAGTACCTGACCAAGCCGATCCAGGCGAACCGCGTGCTGACCGTGGTCAAGGATCTGCTGAAGGACAACGACTAGGCGCATGGAGAACGCCATGGAAGAATCGACGCCCACCGGACGCAGCTACCAGACGCGCATGCTCGCTGTCTCCGCCGCGCTGTCGCTGGCGACGGTGGGCGTGATCACCTTGTATCTCGTCGCGCTGCTGCGCATGTCGTCCGTCGAGTGGACCCGCTTCGCCTCGATCGTCGGCGTGCTCTTCGTGGTGCTCTTCGTGGCGCAGGCGCGCATGCACGATCACTTGTGGCGGCCGCTGGTGCGCTGCCTCGACGCGCGCGCGGCCGGCCAGGCCGACGCGACGCTGCTGCGCGAGGGCTTCGCCGCGATCGTCGCGCTGCCGCTGCGGACCTTCACCTGGGGCAATCTGTGGTGGATCGCCGGCGGCGCGCTGGTCGCGGGCGCGATGGCCGTCGTGTCGGAGAGCTTCCGTCCCTTCGCGGGTGCGGTCATGGTGCTGGCCGCGGGCTCCGGTGGCTTCCTGATGGCGGTGATCCATTACTGCGTCATGAAGCGGAAGCTCCAGCCGATGGCGGCGAAACTCGCCGAGGAGCTCGGCGACCCGCAGCTGCGCGGGCAGCTCACGCCGCGCGTGCCCCTCGCGCGGAAGCTCGGCGTTTCGCTCGCGGGGATCACGCTCGTGACATCGCTCTTCGCGGGCCTGCTGGCGACCGTGCAAGCGGCGCGGCCGCTCGAGCACAGAGACGTGGTGCACAAGAGCGCGTTCCTCGAGCGTCTGGCGCAGGAGCAGGCGCGCGGCGAGGAGTCGGTGCTGGCGAACGCGTCCGCGCTGGCGTCCGAGCTGAAGATCGCGCAGCAGGTGGTGATCCTGGACCCGACGCCGGACGGCGGGCTCGCCGCGGCGCTGCCTGGCCTCTCGGCGGCCGAGCGCGAGGGCATCGGCGCCGGCGGCTACGAGAGCGGCGACAGCGAGTCGGTGGACTCGAACCACGTGTTCAGCTGGCGCCGGCTCTCCGACGGCCGCCTCGCCGTGGCGATTTCGGACTGGCGGGACGTGCGGGGCGACGCCTCCGCGAGCTGGCTCGCCTTCGGCGCCTTCCTGGCGGTGGTGCTCGCGCTGACGCTCGTCACCACGCGACTGCTGGCCGGCGACGTCGCGTCGGCGACGCAGCTGCTGTCCGCCGAGGCGGAGCGGCTCTCGAGCGGCGATCTGCGCGCGCTGCGGCCCGTGACGAACGAGGACGAGATCGGCGAGCTCGCGCGCTCGTTCGAGGCGATGGCCGCGGGGCTGCGCGGCATGGTGTCGAAGGTTCAGTGGGCGGCCGAGCGGGTGGAGTCGGGCGCGGAGGCGCTCGCGCCGATCTCGAGCGGTCTCTCGGAGGCGTCCTCGGGCGCGCGCCAGGGCGTGTCGCGTGCCACCGCCGGCATGCAGGAGATCGACGCGCAGGTGCGCGGCATCGCGACTTCCTCGTCGTCGCTGAACGGCTCGGTCGAGGAGTCGAGCTCCTCGATCCTCGAGCTCGGCGCGGCCGGTGCGGAGCTGAAGGAGACGGCGCAGATCCTCTCGCGGCGCGTGGACGAGGCCTCGAGCTCGATGGAGCAGATGGTGTCGAGCGTGCGCCAGGTGCGCGAGAACTCGCAGAGCCTCGCGGGCGCGGCGGAGGAGACGAGCGCCTCGATGGAGGAGATGGCCAGCTCGCTGCGCGAGGTGGACGTGGCGGCGTCCGAGGCTTCGCGTCTCTCGGAGGGCGTGGTCGCCTCCGCGGAGAAGGGTCAGGCGCAGGTGCGCGAGACGATCGCCGGCATGGAGCAGATCCAGGAGGCGACGGAGCGCGCGGAGGCGGTGATCCGCGGGCTCTCCGGCCGCACGGTCGAGATCGGCGCGATCGTCGACGTGATCGACGACGTCGCGGACGAGACGAATCTGCTCGCGCTGAACGCGGCGATCATCGCGGCACAGGCGGGCGAGCACGGGCGAGCGTTCTCGGTCGTGGCCGAGGAGATCAAGGACCTCGCGGAGCGCGTGCTCGCGTCGACGAAGGAGATCGGCAGCCTGATCGCGGCGGTGCAGGAGGAGGCGCGCTCGGCGACGACCGCGATCGAGCAGGGGACGTCGCGCGTGGCGCGCGGAGTCGAGCAGTCCGCCGAGGCGGGGCTCGCGCTCGAGCAGATCACGCGCTCGTCGAAGGAGAGCGGGCGCCGCATCGCGGGGATCGTGACGGCCGTGCAGGCGCAGGCGAAGGCCGCAGGCCACGTGGTCGGGCTGATGGAGCGCGTGCGCGACGGAGTGCACCGGATCGAGCAGGCGACGGCGGAGCAGGATCGCGCGAGCGCGGTGATCTCGGCGGGCACGTCTACGATGCGCGACGTGTCGCGGCAGGTGAAGGGAACGACGGAGGAGCAGGCGCGCGGCGCGGCGCGGATCCAGGAATCGATCGAGGGCGTGCGCCAGGTGGTCGAGCAGATCGACGGCGCGCTGCAGGAGCAGACGGCCGCGTGCACGGCGGTGCTGCGCGAGCTGTCGCACGTGCAGGCGACGACGGACTCGCAGGACTCGGCGACGCGCACGCTCGACGCGGTGACGCGCGCGCTGCGCGAGCACGCGGCGGCGCTGAAGCAGGAAGTGGCGAGTCTTCGCGTCTGATCGGGCTCCGCTCGCCTGCGCTCGCTGCGCGCGCCTTCGGCGCTTGCGGCGCGCTCCGCGCGCCATCTTCCCCGAGCTCCGCAGCCTCGTGCCCGAGAGCAACTCTCTACGAAGCGCGCGGCCCGGTGTTGGCTGCGGGCTATACCTTCGCCCGCGTGTCGGTCCGGCTCTCGCTGATTCTCGTCATCGCGCTGCTCTTCGCGGGCTGCGGCTACCACCTCGCGGCCGGGGATCTGCGCGAGGTCGGGACGATCGCGATCGTCTCGCCGCGCAACGAGACCGGCGAGCCGGGGCTCGATCGCATCGTCGCGGACGCGCTGCGCCGCGAGCTGCTGCGCCGGAGCGGCGCGCGCATCGCGGAGAATCCCGAGAAGGCCGACGTCGTGGTGCGCGGGAAGATCGTCGGCGTCCAGACGGTTGCGCGCGGTCTCTCATCCGTGGTGCTCGTGCTCGAGTACGAGACGCAGGTGACGCTCGAGCTCGAGGCGAAGCGGGGCGACCAGGTGGTGGTCGCGCCGACGCGCTTCGAGGACAGCGAGCGACACCTCGCGAGCGGTGACGTCGAGGCGCAGCGCAAGAACCGCGTGGAGGCGCTGCGGCGGATCGCGTCGCTGATCGCGGCGCGCTTCCTGGACCGGCTCGGCGATCAGGAGGCGGCGCGATGACGCCGGAGGAGCTCGCGGCCGAGCTCGCCGCGGGACGCCTGCGGCCGGCCTATCTGCTGGCCGGCGAGGAGCCCCTTCTGCGCGAGGACGCGCTGCGGGCGCTGCGCGAGGCGGCGCTCGCGGGAGCCGGCGACGCCTTCGACTTCGAGCGGATCGAGGCGGCGCGCGTGCAGGCCGGCGCGCTCCGCGACGCGCTGCGGATCCTGCCGGTGGTGGCCCCGCGGCGACTGGTCGTGCTCGAGGAGCCGGACGCGTCGCGGAGCGGTGTCGGCGAGGCGCTGCCCGAGCTGCTGGCGGAGCAGGCGGAGGGCTCGCGTGTGACCTTTGTGCTCGTGGTGCTAGCGGCGAAGCTCGACCGGCGCGCGCGCTGGGTCCGTGCCTTCGCGGACGCGGTGGTCGAGTGCGCGGCGCCGCGCCGGACCGCCGAGGTCGCTGCGTTCGTGCGGCGCGAGGCGGAGCGGCAGGGCGTCGCGCTCGAGCGCGGCGCGGCGGAGCTGCTGGCCGAGCGCGCGGGGCCGCAGCTGCTCTGGCTGCGGCAGGAGATCGCGAAGCTCGCGCTGCTCGCCGGCGATGGTTGCGCCGTCACACGCGCGCACGTCGCCGCCGGCACGCAGGATGCGTCGGAAGCGCCGATCTGGGACCTCACCGACGCGATCGGCGAAGGGCGCGCGGGCGACGCGCTCGGCGTGCTCTCGCGCCTGCTCCGCGCGGGAGCGCCGCCTCCCGTGCTGCTCGGCAGCATCGTCTCGCACTTCCGCCGGCTGTTGCGCGTGGCGTACGGCGCCGAGGTGTCGGGTCCGCCCTTCGTGCAGCGCAAGCTCGCGCAGCAGGCGCGACGCCTCGGCGCCGCGCGTCTGCGCGCGTCGCTCGACGCGATCCACGACACCGACCTCGCGCTGAAGGGCGAGGGCGGGGTGTCTCCGGAGCTCGCGCTCGAGAGGCTGGTGCTCGCGCTCTCGAGCTAGGAGCCGCGCCTTCAGCGCTGGCCGCGCGCACCCGTGGCTTCAGCGCGCCGGGTCGCTCTTCTGATCTTCGCTCGGCTGCGCCTCGCTGCGCGCGCCTTCGCGCTTGCTACTTCGCCGCGACCTGGTGCGCGCGGCGCGCGAGACGCGCGACGCGACGGCTCGCCTGCTTGGAAGAGAGCACGCCCTTGCTGGCGGCGCGGCGGATCACGCTCTCCGCGCGGCGCGCGAGCTCGGTGGACTCCTGCGAGCCCGACGCGAGCGCTGCGTGGACGGCCTTGACGACGCCCTTCACGCCGCTGCGGACGTGTCGGTTGCGGATACGCCGCTTCTCCGCCTGGCGTGCGCGCTTGCGTGACGATTCGTGCGTGGCCACTCGGGTCTCCCGGCTCGCAGGCGCGGCAGAATAGCAAGCCGAGCGCCTTGCGCTCGGCGCGCAGCGAGGCGAAGCCGAGCGAAGGTCAGCAGACAGACCCGGTTCGAAATTGCCTCCGAGATCGCTGGCGTGTTCAGCCAAATGTGCGGTCGGCCGATCCTCTCGGCGTTGCGCTGTCTTCTGCGCTCCGGGGGGCGACGTCCATGAGCGGCCGATCGGGAATCCGGGCTCTCGCTCTCGGATCGCTGGCGCTCGGACTCGTCCTCGCCGGGGTCGGCGCCCTCGCGCAGGATGACGCGCCTTCGACCGGCGGTGTGGACAACGCCTTAGAAGAGATGGGGATGCCCCCTGGGGAGGGCGGTCAGGCCGCCGCTCCGCAGGCTCCGCCGAGCGAGAGCGCCGCGCCGGCCGAGACCATCGCCGCCTGGAACTTGATGGAGGTCTGGGGCGAGCCGGCCGAATCGCTCGACGCGAAGGTCGCGCGCGTGCGCCGCGCCTCGCTCGAGGCCGGCGCGTGGAGCTTCGACCCGGCCGCGCGCGCGGTGCTAGGCGGCGACCTCGGCGGCGACGCGCTGGAGCGGGCACGGGCTGCCGTCGCGCTCGCGCCCGAGCTCCCGCTCGCGCACATGGAGCTCGCGCGGGCGCTGTGGCTGCACGCCGACGCGCCGATGGCGGCGATCCGCGCCTCGGAGGGCGCGATCCATGCGATCGCGACGCACCCCGAGGCGTCGCTCTGGTTCGCGGGCTCTGGCTTCTTCGTGCTCGCAATCGGTCTCTGCGCGGGCACGCTGATGCTGTGGGTGCTCGTCGCGCTGCGCGCGGCGCCGCACGCGGCGCACGACCTCGGTCATCTCGCGCCCGGCAATCCCCCCGCCTTCGCGCGCTTCGCGCTGCTGGCCGCGCTCGCGCTCGTGCCGCTCGCGGCGGGCGAGGGCGCCTTCGGCGTGGCGCTCGTGCTGCTCGCGCTCGGCATCGCCTACGGCGGCGTGCGACAGCGCGTGGTGTTGGTGCTGTCCGCCGCGACGCTCTGGGCCGCCCTCTACCCGATGGCGAGGATCTCCGCGGCGGCGCTCGAGGCCTTCCCGAACGACACGGTGGCGCGGGCGGCGTATTCGCTGTCGCAGGGCATGGCGTCGGCGGCGGACGTGATGCGGCTCGAGGCCGCGCAGAACGACCCGCTGGCGCTGCGCGCGATGGCGATCGACGCGCGTCGCCGCGGCAACCTCGGCCGTGCCGACGCGCTCTACCAGCAGATCCTCGCGACGTCGTCCGGCGACGTCGCGGTGCTGAACAACGCCGCCAACGTGCGGCTCGCGCTCGGCCACATGGAGAGCGCGCTCGAGCTGTACGGCCGCGCGCTCGACGACAAGCAATCGGCGGTCGTGCTCTTCAATCTGTCGCAGGCCTACGGCCGCGGCTTCCGCGTCGACGAGCTGAATCGCTCGCTCGCCGACGCGCAGCGCGTCGACGGCGAGCTGATGGCCGAGCTGACCGCGCTCCAGCGCGTGCGCAACGACGACTTCCTCGTGGACCTGCCGCTCGACGTCTCGCTGCTCTGGCCGCGCGCGCTGGCTCCGGGCTCGGGCGAGGCGCTCGCCGCGTCGCTGCGCCGGCCCTTCGCGCCGGGGCGCCTCGCGAGCACGGAGGTGGACGGCGCGCGCGCGCTCGGCGCGGCGGCGGTGCTCGGCCTCGTGCTCGGGGCCTTCGTGCGCCGCTCCCGCAGCTGCTCGCGCTGCGGCTCGCGCATGTGCGTGCACTGCGAGACCGACTGGGCGAGCGCGCAGTGCCAGAGCTGCGACCTGCTCTTCAATCACCCGGAGCGCACCGATCGCGCGCTCCGCTTCGCGCGGCTCGAAGCGCTGCGCAAGCGCGACCGGCGCGTCGCGCGCGCCGCGACTGCCGTCTCTCTCTGCGTGCCGGGCGCCGCGGGCCTGCTCGCGAACCAGCCGCTGCACGCCTTCGCGGCGGTCGTCGGCGTGGGCGTCGCGGCCGCGTGTCTGGTCTGGCGCGACGGCGTGGTGCCGGACCCGCTGATCGCGGGCGCCGCCGCCCCGGCGTTCTTCGTCGGCGCCGCGGCGCTCTCGCTGCTCGTCGCCGCGGCCTCGCTGATCTCGTCGCTCGCGGCGCGGCGCGGAGGGGACGCGTGAGCGTCGGGCTCTCGGGAAACCTGAAGGATTTCGGCCTCGCCGACGTCTTCCAGCTGATCGGGCAGCAGCGCAAGACCGGCGTGCTCGAGCTCCGCAGCAAGAAGTCGCGGGTGCAGCTCGTCTTCGATCGCGGCGCGGTGGTGTCGGCCGCTCCGGCCGGCGCGCGCGAGAGCGACGCCGATCCGCTCGCCGAGATGCTGGTGCGCTGTGGCCTGCTGACGCGCGAGCGCGCGGTCGCGGCCGCCGAGGCCTGCAAGGCGTCGGCGCAGCCGCTGGCCCGCGTGGTGGTCGACCGCGCCTGGATCGCGGCGCGCGAGCTCGCGCGCGTCCAGGACGTGCTCACGCGCGACACCATCTTCGACGTGCTGCGCTGGACGCAGGGCTCCTTCGACTTCCTGGCGCGGCCGGTCGAGCACGAGCGCGATCCCGCGTCGCTGCTCGGCGCCGAGCAGATCCTGATGGACGGCCTGCGCATGCTCGACGAGTGGCGCGAGCTCGTGACCCGCGTGCCGGCCGACGCGACCGTGTTCGCGCGCGTCGGCACTCTCGAAAGCTACACGCAGAAGTCGGGCGAGGAGTCGCCCGCGCGACAGGAGGCGGCGCGCCGCCTGTTCGGGCTGATCGACGGTCGCCTCTCGATGCGGCGCGTGATCGACCTCGCGCTCGTCGGCAACTTCGAAGGCCTGCGCATCTTCACGGGGCTCCAGGAGGCGCACGCGATCGAGGCCGTGCGCATCGCCGGCGGATCCGCGGCGGGTCTACGCAGCGGCTTCTCGATCGCGCCGTTCCTGAAAGGCGTCGCGGCCAGCGTGATCCCGCTCGCGCTGCTCGCGGGCGCGGTCTGGCTCGCGGCTGAGCACCCGGAGCCCGCGGCGCCCGCGCACCCGATCGTGCGCAGCTCGCTCGAGTCTCTGCGCGAGGGCCATGCGACCCGGCGACTGTCCGCGGCGGTCGACACCTACCGGCTGCTCGACGGCCGCTTCCCCGACAGCCTCGAGGCGCTCGCGCGCCGCGGTGTCGTCGGCGCCGACGCGTTGGCGGCCCCCGAGGGCCGACCCTACTATTCGGCCCTTCGCGCCGATGGGCTGATCCTGCTCGCTCCAGAGCACTGACGACGCGCGAGGTCCTCCACTGAGCCGAGACGCCACGACCCGCCGCACCCTGGTCTTCGACGACAACTCCACTGCGGCCGCTCTCTACGGCGAAGGCGATCGGCACCTGCGCATCCTCGAGCGAGAGCTCGGCGTCGACGCGCGCGCGCGCGGCAACGAGGTCCGGCTCGTCGGGACGGATGCGCAGGTCGACGTCGCGCGCCGCGTGCTCGAGCAGCTCTACGGCGTGCTGCGCGGAGGCGACCCGGTCGGCGCGCGCGACGTGCAGGAGGCGATCCGCATGCTCGCAGCCGAGCCGCAGACGGATCTGCGCGACGTCTACGAGGACGTGCTCGCCGACGTCGGCGCGCGCCGGCGCATCACTGCCAAGACGCTCGCGCAGCGGCACTACGTCGACCTGATGCGCAAGCGCGACGTCGTCTTCGCCGTGGGTCCGGCGGGCACCGGCAAGACCTACCTGGCGATGGCGATGGCGATCGCGGCGCTGAACCGCCACGAGGTCGCGCGCGTGGTGCTGACGCGTCCGGCCGTCGAGGCGGGCGAGAAGCTCGGCTATCTCCCCGGCACGATGGCCGAGAAGGTGAATCCCTATCTGCGGCCGCTCTACGACGCGCTCGGCGACATGATGGACTTCGAGAAGACGGTGCGGCTGATGGAGCGCGGCGTGATCGAGGTGGCGCCGCTCGCCTTCATGCGCGGCCGCACCTTGAACGACGCCTTCGTGATCCTCGACGAGGCGCAGAACACGACCAGCGAGCAGATGAAGATGTTCCTGACGCGGCTCGGCTTCGAGAGCAAGGCCGTCGTGACCGGCGATGTCACGCAGACCGACCTGCCCGCGGACAAGACCAGCGGCCTGGTGGAGGCGCTCTCGCTGCTGCGCGGAGTCGAGGGCATCGGCTTCATGGAGTTCAGCGAGCGCGACGTCGTGCGACACCCGCTGGTGCAGGCGATCATCCGCGCCTACGACCGGCGCCGGGCGCCCGGCGGAGACTCCGGCGCGCCGCCGGCGGCACCCGACGACGCCGGGAACGCGGGGCCCGCCGGCGCATGACGGTCCGGCTCTCGGGGCGGCGCGGGCTGCCCCGGCTGGACCGGCCGCTCCTGCGGCGGCGCGCGGCGGGCGTCCTGCGCGCGCTCGACCTCGCCGGCGCGGAGCTCTCGATCCGGCTCGTCGACGACCGCGAGATGTCCCGGCTGAACCTCCAGCACCGCGGCCGCAAGGGTCCGACCGACGTGCTCTCCTTCTCGCTCTGCGAGGGGCCACACGCCGCGCGCCGCGGCGAGCTGCTCGGCGACGTCGTGATCTCGCTCGACACCGCCGCGCGACAAGCGCGGCGCGACCGCCGCCCGCTCGAGCGTGAGGTGCTGCGCCTGCTCGTGCACGGCGCGCTCCACCTGGTCGGACACGACCACGTGCGCGCCGGCGAGCGGCGTCGGATGCGCGCGGAGGAGCGGCGCCTGCTCCGCGCGGTGAGCGCTTGAGCCGCGGCCGGCGCGCCGCGCTCTGCGCGGGCTACGCGGCGGCCACCTTCCTGGCCTTCCCGTTCCCGCTCGCCGGGCGCGTGATCGACCTCGGCCTCGTCTTCGCGTACGTGGCGCCCGCGCTGCTCCTGCTCGCGCTGCGGGGCCTCGCGCCGCGAGCCGCCGCGCGGTGGGCCGCGGGCGCGAGCCTCGTCGCCCACACGCTCGTGTGGCACTGGATCTACGTGGTGACGGTCGTCTACGGGCACGCGCCGGTCGCCGTCGGCGTGCTGGCGCCGGCGCTGCTCGCGGTCTACCCGGCGCTCTTCGCCGCCGCGTTCGGCGCGGCCTTTGCCGCGCTGGAGGGTCGCGGCCTCGCGGGCCCCTTCGCCGTCGCAGCGCTGTGGACCGCGCTCTACGACCACGCGCGCTCCTTCGTCTTGACGGGCTTTCCCTGGGCCACGCTCGGCTACGCGCAGCACTGGAACTTCGCGTTGCTGCCGCTCGCGGGCTTCGCCGGCGTGTACGGGCTCTCGTTCGTCAGCGCGCTCGGCGGCGCCGGGCTCGCGGAGCTCGCGCGCCGGCGCTGGCGCGCCGCCGCGCTGGCCTTCGCCGGTGTCGCGCTCGCGCACGCCGCGGGGCTCGCGCTCGGCGCAGCGGCGAAGCCGGCGTCGGGAGAGCCGATCCGCGTCGCGGTCCTCCAGGGCAACATCGACCAGGGCGTCAAGTGGAGCGAGGCCTGGCGCGAGCGGACCTTCCAGATCTACGCGGATCTGACGCGCGAGGCGGCCCGACGCGGCGCGCGCATCGTGGTCTGGCCGGAGACCGCGGTGCCGGGCGCGCTCGAGGCCGAGCCCTCACTCGCGGCGTCGCTGCGCGCGCTGGCGCGCGAGACGCGCGCCTGGCTCGTGGTCGGCGGCGTCGGTCTCGAGCTCTCGCCGGACGGCGCGCGCGCGATCCACTTCTACGACAGTGCCTTCGTCGTCGCGGACGACGGCTCCACGCGCGACCGCTACGACAAGACGCACCTTGTCCCCTTCGGCGAGTACGTGCCGCTGCGCGATCTCTTCGGCGTCTTCGTCAGCAGCGTCGCGAGCGGGATCGCGCCGGCCGACGTCGCGCCGGGCGAGCGCGTGCGGAGCGTGCGCGTGTCGCCGGACGGTGACGGCGGCTTCCCCGTCGGCGCGGCCGTCTGCTACGAGCTCCTCTTCCCCGATCTGATGCGCCGGTTCGCCGCCGACGGCGCCGAGATCCTGCTCGGCATGACCAACGACGCGTGGTACGGGAAGACAGGCGCGCCCTATCAGTTCCTCGCGATCACCGCGCTGCGCTCGGCCGAGACGGGGCTCTGGACCGCACGCGCCGCCAATACCGGCGTGTCGGCCTTCATCGACGGCTCGGGACGCGTCCGCGAGCAGACGCCGATCTTCGAGACCGCGCTGCTCGTGGCGGACGTGCCGCGCCACACGGACCCCGTGCGCGCGACCTTCTACGTGCGCCACGGCGATCTCTTCGCGGGGCTCTGCTGGCTCGGGTCTGCCGCGCTGCTCGTCCGGGCGCGCTTCGTGCGCGGCCGTCGCCGATGAGTGAGACTCCACGCCCTGGCGCGAGCCGCGGGGGAGGGTGAGGAGGCGATGACGGTTCAAGGACCGCCTGCGGTCGAAGCGCACGAGCTGGTACTGCGCCTGCGGCGCCTGCGCGAGCGCGTGGACGAGCTCCGGGGGCGTCTTTGACGTCGAAGGCCTGCGCGCGCGACACGCGGAGCTCGAGGCGCGCTCTGCCGATCCCGCGCTCTGGAACGACCGCGAGCGGGCCGAGTCGCTGCTGAAGGAGAAGAGCCGGCTCGACCGCGAGCTCTCGACCTGGACCCGCTTCGGCGCCGCGCTCGACGACGTCGAGGCGCTCGTCGAGCTCGGCGCGGAGGCCTCCGACGCCGAGGCGCTCGCCGAGGCGCAGCAGCAGCTCGGCGAGACCGAGTCGGCGCTCGAGGACGCGGAGCTCCGCACCCTGCTCGGCGGCGAGCACGACGCCGGCAACGCGATCGTGTCGATCAACGCGGGCGCCGGCGGGACCGACGCCTGCGACTGGGCCGAGATGCTCTTGCGCATGTACCTCCGCTGGGCGGAGAAGAAGGGCTACACCACGGAGATCCTGGACCTCCAGTCGGGCGACGAGGCGGGCGTGCGCGGCGTGACCTTCACGGTCGCGGGCGACTACGCCTATGGCTATCTGAAAGCGGAGGAGGGCGTCCACCGGCTGGTGCGCATCTCGCCCTTCGACTCGCAGGCGCGCCGTCACACCGCCTTCGCCAGCCTGTCGGTCTTCCCGGAGATCGACGAGGACATCGAGATCGAGATCGACGAGAACGATCTGC
The DNA here is from genome assembly GCA_035541475.1 of Myxococcota bacterium. Taxonomy (GTDB): domain Bacteria; phylum Myxococcota_A; class UBA9160; order UBA9160; family SMWR01; genus DASUFZ01. Next base: position 39,797 of record DATKND010000049.1, read on the forward strand.
GCGTCGACACCTATCGCGCGGGCGGGGCCGGCGGCCAGCACGTCAACAAGACCGACTCCGCCGTGCGCCTCACGCACCTGCCGACCGGCATCGTCGTGCAGTGTCAGAACGAGCGCAGCCAGCACAAGAACCGGTCGTCTGCGATGAAGGTGCTGCGCGCGCGGCTCTACGAGCGCGCGCGTCAAGAGCACGAGGAGAAGCTCGCGAAGCTCTCCGGCGAGAAGCGCCAGATCGAGTTCGGCAGCCAGATCCGCTCCTACACGCTGCACCCGCAGCAGCGCGTGAAGGACCACCGCACCCAGCTCGAGCTCGGCAACGTGGACGCCGTGCTCGAGGGCGATCTCGACCGCTTCATCCGAGCGACCCTGCTCCAGCGCGCGAGCGCGCCCGGGGAGAAGGCATGAGCCAGGCCGA
>DATKND010000050.1:0-65932 GCA_035541475.1 Myxococcota bacterium
CTCCAGGCAGGCTCCTGGATCCGGTGAAGGTTCGACGTTCCCTTCGACTGGATCAGGAGGGCTTGCGAGTGAAGAGCGTGGTATGCGCGTACCACGCGGGCGCGTCGACCGCGGCCAGGCGCTCCACGAGGGCGCGAGAACTCGGCTCGTCCTTGACAAGGCCGTGCTCGGCGAACAGCGATTCCCAGTAGGACGACGGCTGCAGATTGATGTGATCATCGCCGAGTTCACCGGGTCCGGAAGCCGCGAAGATCACGCCTCTTTCCGCCGCAGCGCTCAGCATCGTCACCAAGCCGCGCGCGGCGCGCTTCGGAAGGTGCTCGGCGACCTCGATGCAGAGTACATGGTCGAACGTACGATTCAGCCGCAGCGGCTGGCGCAGATCGGCCTGGAACACGAACACGGACCGGGGGCACATGGCGACACCGTGCTCGCTCCCTTCGCACCCGAACGCGGGCACACCCAGATCGGCGAAGGCGCCGAGCAACGACCCACGACCACATCCGAACTCGAAGACGGAAGCGGGCCCGACCACGTCGCGGATGACATACGCAATCCGTTCGGCTGCGACAATCGTCTGACCGCAGGCGGAGCCGGTGTAGAAATCGGGTCCGTAGATCGCGCTCGGAGAGAATCCGAATCGCTGGGAGATCACCGCCTGTCTCAGCCTGAATGCCGCCGATCGGAGCTTGCGCGTTAACGCGGCCATACGAGCGAATCCTGGCGGAGGGGACCTAGCGGTCAGAGTGGGAGACGAGAAGGTCCGACGAACGTCTCGAGCAGACCCGAGGGGCCGGAGCTTTCCTCTCGTCCGGGGTGTTTTCAAGGGCGCGTCGCGGCAACCCGCGAATGCCTTTCGACTGCGGATCGGGAGTCGTGTTGCGTGGCCGGCGAGCGTCCACTAATCCTCGCGACTCCTCGCGCTCGCGGGGTCGAGGCAAGCATGACGGCCCCGTCTCCGCCCCGCCGCGATCTAGGGCTGGCCGCGTGGGTGACATTCTGGACGGCGGTATTCCTCGTCCAGTCCCTCCTGTTCCTCGGCTCCGCCATCGATGACACCTGGATCTTCGCGCGCTACGCGCGGCACCTGTTGCGTTACGGGGACGTCGTCTGGAACCCCGGCGAGGCCCGCATCGAGGGCTTCTCGAGCTGGCCCTGGCTTGCCGTCTATGCAGCGGCCGAGCGATTCGATCTCGATCCGGTGCTCGTCGCCAAGCTTGTCGGGATGGCGCTCGGAGCGGCGCTCGTCACCCATTTCTCGTTCGTCGTCCTGCGCGACCGAGGTCACCGGCTCGCGGGGAACGCGTCGGCCGCGATCCTCGCCTCTCCGAGTCTCGCCTACTACGCCTCGTCGGGGATGGATCACATCGCCTGGGCAATGGCGGTGTGGATGTACATCGTGTGGGTCTGCACCGCGGAAGAACCGCGGCCGCGTCACTTCGTAGTCGCCGGACTCGGAGTCCTGATGCGGCCCGAGGGGTTCCTGCTCTTCGTCCCGGCGCTGGCCCTGATGGCGTCGAGCTTCCTGCTCGCAGGAAAGGGAGCGCGCTCGCTCGCCAGCTCCGCCTGGACCGTGGCTCCTGGCCTCGCGGTGATGGGGGCGCTCCTCCTGTTACGGTTCGCGTTGTTCGGTCGCTGGCTGCCGAACGCTGCCGCGGCCAAGCACTACGGCGGATCGCTCATGGTCGCGCTCGTCGAGGGGTCCGTCTATCTGGCTCGCGGTTTCGCCGATTGGGCCGCGATCCCGGCGGTCGTCGCCGCTGTGGTGGCCGGCACGGCCGGCCTCGGTGGCACCCGAGCCGCCGGCATCGGGGAGGGCGCAGGTGCCGTCGGACGGCGGATCGCCTTGGCGAGCGTCGCTTTCAGCGTCGTCCTATGCGCATTCGTGCTGGTCGCGGGAGGTGACGACACCAGCGCCTTCGGCTCAACCCGGCTGCTGACCCCTGCGTTCGCACCCGCGGCGTTCGTGCTCTTCTGTGTGCTCCGCCCCGTCACCTCGCGCCGGGCCGTGCCGGCGCTGATGGGGGTCGTCCTCGTGGCCTTCGTGATGCGCGTTCCCAATGCGCTGGATCTCCTCCGCAACGCCACCGGGAGCACGAATCTCTCCACGCCGGCGGATGTGCTGCTGGCATGGAGGCGCGCGCTCGAGCCGAGCCCGCTGACGCCGATCTCGAAATACCTGCTCGACCACACGCCATCCGGTGCATTCGTCGCGGTCCCCTGGGCCGGCCTCGTGCCCTACCAGACGGATCTGCCGACGATCGACATGCTCGGACTCAACGACCGTCACGTCGCCGCCGCGTCCAACACCGGAAGATCGGGCCGCGGCAGTCGTTACGATGCGGAGTACGTTCTGCGCCGCGGTCCCTACTTCATCTGTGAGAACTTCACGGTGCGTCAGCCGCTGGCCAGCCTTCGCGCGCTGAGCGACGCGGAGCTGCGCGCCATGGGCGCCTTCAAGTCCGGACAGCGAGATCTGTTGCGCAACCCGTTGCTCGAAGAGCAGTACGAGATCGCCCTCGACGCTCCGACCGATGGGACGTGTTTCCGTCGCAAGTCGTGATGGGTGCGGACACTCGCGTACTGCTGGTCGGTTCGGCGCCGTTCGACTCGGTGATCGACTCCTACCGTCGCGCGTTGTCGCCCCACTATCAGGTCCAACACTTCGATCCGTTCTCGGTGTTGGGGGGGCTCGAGAATCGCCTCGGCCCGTCCCGGGCGCTGAGGCTCAACGTTCGAATCGGGTATCTGGTGAACATGTTCGTGCGGGAACCGCTCGCGCTGGTCGAGCCGCGCCTGCTGCGCGTGGCGCGGGAGTTCGCGCCGGACATCGTCCTCGTGACGTGCATCGAGTCCCTGCGCCCGAAGGTGGTGGCGGGGCTCCGCGGTGGCAACATGCGTTGCAAGGTCATCGGCGTCTTCTCGGATGCGATGGTGAACTTCGGGCGCAGCTATTTCTTCGGTGCTGACTACCATGCGCTGTTCTTCAAGGACCACTACATCGTCGACCGGTTCAGGGCGAAGCTCGGCTGGCGGCACGTCCACTATCTGCCGCAAGCCTGCGACCGGGTCCTGCACCGCAAGCTCCCGCTCAGCGACGCGGATCGCGCGACCTATGGCTGCGACATCACCGTGGCCGGAAACCTGTATCCGTGGAGGGCCGCGATGCTCGGGCCGCTCGTCGGCCGCGACGTGAAGATCTGGGGACCTCCGCCGTCGAGCTGGCTCGAGTATCCGATCGCCGCTCGACACACCGGGCGCTACGTGGCCGGAGACGAGAAGTGCAAGGCGATGCTCGCCAGCCGCATCGTGCTCAACCAGAACCACTACGCCGAGGTCGCCGGGACCAACAAGCGCACGTTCGAGGTCGCCGCGATCGGCGCGTTCCAGCTGACCGATACCCCGGCATTGAGTGACGTGTTCGATCCCGAGACGGAGGTGTCGTCGTTCGGCACGCAGAAGGAGATGATCGAGAAGATCGACTACTTCCTGGCGCGGCCCGAGCTCTGCGCCGAGATGGCCGAGCGCGCGCGTGTTCGCGCCCACGCTCAGCACACCTATGAGCACCGCTGGGTGGCGCACCTCGAGACCGTGGGACTGCGACCTCCGACGGAGTTCCCCGTTCAACCGGAATCGCTCGTCGTGCGCGCGGTGTAGCGGGAGGACGGTCCTTCGCCTATGTGCGGAATCATCGCCCTCTGGGATCCGACGGCAGACGCTGCGTCGCGGCGCTTCCTGGCGGAGGAGATGTCCCGGCGTCTGGTCCACCGGGGACCGGATGGACACGGGAAGTGGGAGCCGCCCGGAAACGACGTTCCGCTCGTGCTCGCGCACCGCAGGCTCGCGATTCGCGGACTCGGAGAGCAGGGCGCGCAGCCGATGCAAGGCGATCGCGGTGTGCTCGTCTACAACGGCGAGCTCTTCGGAGCCGAGGCGCTGCGCGACCACCTGCAGGCGACGGGCGTCGTCTTGCGGGGAACCAGCGACACCGAGATCCTGCTGCGCTCGCTCGAGACGTGGGGCATGCCCGGGACGCTCGAACGGGTGCGCGGTCAGTTCGCCTTCGTCTGGTGGGATCGCATCGCCCGGAAGCTGTACGTGGCGCGCGATCGAGTCGGCATCCGGCCGGTGTATCTCGCTCGCGCAGGCGAGCGGCTGGCGGTGGTGTCGGAGCAGAAGGCGCTGCTCGCGCTGTCCTGGGTCGACGCAACGCCTTCCGTTGCCGCGATGCTTCGCTTCCTCCTGATGGGACGCACGGACGACGTGCCCGGCGAGACGCTGCTCGCGGGCATTCGCTCGCTGCCGCCGGGTCACTGGGCGGTGTGGGACGGTGATGCGCTGCGCGTCGAGAGGTATCACCGCTTCTCGACCACTCCGCCTCCCGCGGCCCCCCGGGACGTGCGGAAGCAGCTGGAGCGCGCCGTGGCCGAGCAGCTCGTCTCCGACGTGCCCATCGGCGCGACGGTCTCCGGAGGCCTCGATTCGTCGACGGTTGCCCTGCTGGCGGATCGCGAGAGACTGCAGCGCGACGACGCCACGACGTTGCACCTGTTCGCGTATCACGATCGGGCGGCGGAGCAGGACGAGCGGTCGTTCCAGGAGGCGGTGATCCGGGCGATCCGCAGCCCCCATCGGGTCCATTGGGTCTCGTCGAGCCCGGAGGCGCTCCGCGACGGCTTCGAATCCTATCTCGGCTACCAGGAGGAGCCCTACGGCGACGTCTCGAGCTACGCGGAGAAGTGTCTTGCGCAGGAGGCGCAACGGCACGGCGTCAAAGTGCTGCTGAGCGGTCTCGGGGGTGACGAGGTGTTCGTGGGCTATCCCACCTTCTTCGGCCCGCTGCTCCTGGACGTTGCGAAGAGCGGGAGCCTCGCCGCCCTGCGCGACTTGGTCGGCATCGCGCCGAAAGTGCTCGGTCGACCGGGCGCCTACTGGTTCCCGCTGCTGGCCGCGGCCTATCACGCGCTGCCCGCCCGGCTACGCAACGCCGTGTCCGCCGCAAGAAACACGAGAGGGCTCCGCCTGCCGCTTTCCGAGAGGTGGACGGGGATCGTCGACGCCCATCGGCACTGGCATCCCCACGATGGCGCCGGCAACACGAACGCAGCGCTGCGCGGCTCGATCGAGTCCTGGTGCATTCCGCGCTTCCTCGCGCACAGCGATCGGATGGGGCTGGCCCACGGCGTGGAGGGCCGGGTCCCGCTGCTCGACGAGGGCGTGATCGAGGCGGCATTCGGCATCCCTCCGAAGGACCGGGTGAGCCGAGCCGGGCTCAAGACCGGCCTGCGGGACGCCGTTGCGGATGTCCTGCCTCCCGCGGTCCGCGATCGCGCGTGGAAGCTCGGGTTCCACGCTCCTCTTACCGCCTACGTGGCGGCCTTGGAAGAGCCCCTCCGGACCGGGCACGCGTGGGTGTGCGAGATCCTGAATGGAGGCCCTGCGTGGGAGAACCTGGCCCCCGATGTGCGCTGGCGATGGGGAAATTTAGGGGCGTACCTCGCGTGGGTGCGCGGTGAGAGCCTCCCGCATGCGGGACGCCGTACCGGATGACCCCCACCCATGTGCTAAAGAGGCGCGTTCGCCGAACCTGCCGCTGGAGAGTTCCTCGACATGGCCGTGATACTCGGGATCAACGCGTTTCACGCGGGCGCGGCGGCGGCGTTACTCCTCGACGGACGGCCGGTCGCGGCAATCGCAGAGGAGCGGCTCAACCGCGTCAAGTACTATGCGCGGTTTCCGACCCTGGCGGTCCGCCGCTGCCTCGACATGGCCGGGCTGCAATTCAGCGACATCGACGCGGTCGCGATCGGTCGGGATCCCGCGGCGAACCGGCGGCAGAAAGTCGCTTATGCGTTGTCGCGCGCGTCGCAGCTCCGGAATCTGCTGAAGATCCGCTCCAAGCGCAGCCGGCTGGACGATCTACGGGCGCTGATCGCGAAGGAGTGTCAGGTCGATCCGGCGACGCTCCGCTTCACGCAATACGGCGTCGAGCACCACGTCGCCCACACCGCCAGCGCCTATTTCATCTCTCCGTGGGAGCGCTCGGCGGGATTCACGCTCGACGGCTCAGGAGACTTCGTCACCTGCATGATGAGCGTGTGCGAGGGCAACCGGATCTCCGCGAAGCGGCGCATCTACGTTCCCCATTCGCTCGGGTCGCTCTACACGATGATCTGCGAGTTCATCGGTTACCGGAAGTACGGCGACGAAGGCAAGGTCATGGGCCTCGCTCCGCTCGGGAAGGATAGCTATCGCGAGAGCTTCGATCGCCTGGTCCGCCTGACTCGCGACGGCTTCCGTCTCGATCTCGGCTACTTCCAGCCGCTCGGCGCGAACCAGGGCGTCGTTATCAACGACAGGGGCGAGATGGATCTCGCGCGCCACTACTCGGACCGGATCGTTGACCTGTTCGGGAAGCCGCGCGAGCCCTACGCCGAGATCACACAACGAGACATGGATCTCGCGTTCGGGCTCCAGCGAGTATTCGAGTCCGGCTACATGCACCTGTTGCGCCTGCTCCACCGGATGGTCCCGGAGAGCCGCGTGTCCATGGCCGGAGGTTGCGTCCTGAACAGCGTCGCTAACGGCAAGCTCTTCGACGAGACGCCCTTCCGCGAGACGTGCATTCAGCCCGCAGCCGGCGACGACGGACTCGCGCTCGGCGCGGCCCTCTATGTGAGCAACTCGATCCTCGGCGAGGGCCATCGCTGGGAGATGAAGAACTCCTATCTCGGCCCCGAGTACGCCGAGTCGGAGATCCGTGCGGAGCTCGAGCGGCAAGGAATCCGCTACGCGCGGCACGAGCGCGAGGACCTCCTGCGCGAGGTCGCGTCGGAGATCCAGGCCGGCAACGTGATCGGCTGGTTCCAGGGGCGCGAAGAGTGGGGACCGCGAGCCCTCGGCAACCGATCGATCCTGGCGCATCCGGGGCTGCCGGGCATGAAGGACGTTTTGAACGCGCGCATCAAACAACGCGAAGCGTTCCGGCCGTTCGCGCCGTCGGTGCGCGCGGAGCGCCAGGCCGAGATCTTCGAGCACACGCACCCGTCGCCGTTCATGCTGCACGTCTACACGATCAAGCCGGCGTGGCGGGATCGGCTGTCGGCGGTGAACCACGTCGACAACACGGGCCGCCTCCAGACCGTCTCGCGCGAGGAGAACCCCCTCTACTACGACCTGATCGTGACGTTCGAGCGATCCACCGGCATCCCGGTGATCCTGAACACGAGCTTCAACGAGAACGAGCCGATCGTCAGCACGCCCGCCGAGGCGATCGATTGCTTCGCGCGCACGAAGATGGACGTGCTCGCGATCGGTCCGTTCGTCTGCAGGAAGACGGACGCGGTCGGGCGTTGAAGATCGAAGCCTCGGAGTGGCAGATCACACCCGAGCCTGCGCTCGAGCACTACACGGTCGAATGGGCGGAAGAGGGCGACCTGCTGCTGTCGCGCAGGAACCGCCTCTATCGGACCGCGTCGCCGGACGCGCCGCCGACCGCGATCGCGACGTTCCCCGCGCCGCGCTGGAGATCGGCGGCCGCGCGCTTCCGCCCGGCGCAGCGGATGCTGCGATTCCTGTTCTACAACGTCGTCAAGCTCGCTGACGGGAGTGTGTTCGCGACCTTCGATGACGACATCGGCGTGCTGTCCGGGGAAGGGTTCGAGCCGATCCGCGGACTACTCCGACCCTGCCGCGTGCTGCGGGGCGCCTGCGCATCGGGTCCCGACGGCAACCTCTACTTCGGGGAATACCTCTCGAACGCCGAGCGCGGTCCGGTTCACCTGTATCGCCATCGTCCGGGGAGCCGGGAGCTCGAAGTCGCGCATCGCTTCGATGCGGGCGCGATCCGCCACGTCCATGGGATCTACCACGACCCCTTCGGCCAGAGCCTCTGGTGCCTCACCGGCGATCGCGGGAAGGAGTGCAGGGTCGCTGTCTCCCGAGACGGCTTCCGCACACTCGACGTCGTGGGAGAGGGCGACGAGACGTGGCGCTGCGTGAGTGCGCTGTTCACGGAATCGGCGATCTACTACGGCTCGGATGCCGAGTTCCAGCCCAACCATTTGTACCGGATCGACCGCGCCACGGGACGCCGCGACGTACTCGGAGTGATCGACGGGCCGGTCTACTACTCGTACGCCTGCGGGAGCGACCTCTTCTTCGCCGTCACCGCGGAGCTGTGCCCGAGCCAGGTGGGGCGCAGCGCGACGCTCTGGCACGTCTCTTCGTCCGGTCGAATGACACGGGTGGCGTCGTTCGAGAAGGACACGCTGTCCGTTCGCTTCTTCCTGCCAGGCACGCTCCACTTTCCGCGCGGGCCCGGCTGCTCGCGCGGCTTCTGGATCCACGGCGTCGCGCTCGAGGCTGCCGACGATCGCACGTTCGCCGTGCGACCCGCCTAGCGAGCTCGCGCTTCAGAACTGGAAGTAGATGAACTGCTGCTGTCCGCGCAGGTAGCTCGCGACGAGCACCACGAGCAGCGTGTACACCAGCGAATGGGCAATCCATCCCACACGGTTCCATGCACGAGCGAGCGGGTCGCGCGCCAGCGCCTCGCGCAGAGCGAACGTGGCGAAGAATCCGACCGTGTAGAGGAAGGTGACGAGATAGAAGTTCTCCTTGTAGGTGATGGAGAGATAGGCCTTCGGCTTGGCGAGCGTGGCGAGCATCGTGAAGGCCTGCTCCACGCTGCTCGCGCGGAACAGGATCCACGAGGCCATGACGGCAGCGAGGGTGATCAGCACCCCCGCGAGCTGTCCGAGCGCAGAGCGCTCCTGCATGCGTCGAAGCGAGGTGGTGCGGCGCGCTAGGCCGCTCCAGGCCCGGTAGAGCAGGAGAAGGAGCGCGTGCCAGAGCCCCCAGAGCACGAAGGTCCATGCGGCCCCGTGCCAGAGTCCCATGAGCATCCAGGTCACGAGCAGCGCCAGGTTGCGGCGACGCGCGTCCAGCCGACCTCGCTCGTCCCCTTCTTGGACGCTGAGTCCGCCGGTGGAATGAGACGGGCCCGGCATCACGCCCTGCAGGGGGATGTACAGGTAGTCGCGGATCCAGCTCGACAGCGTGATGTGCCAGCGTCTCCAGAACTCCCGCGGTGACGAGGCGACGTAGGGGAAGTTGAAGTTGTCGGGGAACCAGATTCCGATCAGCCGTGCGCTGCCGATCGCGATGCTGCTGTAGCCGGCGAAGTCGAAGTAAATCTGGAAGCCGAAGGCGAAGGCGAGCGTCCAGTTGTCGAGCGCGGAGTTGCGGAGATAGGTCGCCGTCGAGAATCCCTCGTCCACGAAGGGAGCGATGTTGTCCGCCAGCACGACCTTGAGGAACAGGCCGTACACGATGTACGCGAGACCCTCGCTGAATCGCTCGTAGGAGAATCGCTGCGGCCGTTGGAACTGCGGGATCAGCTCGTGGGAGCGGACGATCGGACCGGCGATCAGGTGGGGCCAGAAAAGTGGGTAGAGCGCGAACGAGAGGAACCTCCGCTCCGGGAGCCGGTCGCCCCGCGCGATGTCGATCACGTAGGACATGAGCTGGAATGTGTAGAAGGAGATGCCGAGGGGAAGGACTAGGTGCAGCACCGGGACGGGGCGCTCCCCGGTGAAGGCATACGCGATGCTGTTCAGGGTCTCGGCGAAGAATCCCAGGTACTTGTAGTAGCCGAGGATCGCCAGGTTGAGCGCCACGGCGAGCGCCCGCTTCGCGTGCGACGGGCTCGGATGCAAAAGCCTGCCGAGCTGGAAGTTGATCGCGATCGACGCGATCAGCAGCAGGCCGTACTGCCAGCGCCACGAGCAGTAGAAGGCGAGGCTCCCGATCAGCAAGAAGGGCTGACGCGCTCGATGCGGGAGGCACCAGAAGCCCACCGCCATGATGGTCAGGAATACGAGATACGTGAGGCTATTGAACAGCATCTTCGGGTGAGCTCGTCTTCAGAGCACTGTTGCGCTCGGCCGCGTCGATGCCGAGGAGCGGCGCGATGTCCGTCGCGACCTGCGTCGCCAGCAGGCGGTGACCCGCAGCCGTGAAATGAGAGAAGTCCGGCATGTCGGTGTCGTACCACCTGCCCCAGAGATCTCGCGGGATCAGGTCGTCGTAGTCGCGGAACGTCGCACCGTGCCGGGCTGCGAGCGCGGCGAGATCCCTTCGGAACGCCGCGTAGTCGTCGGGGAGGTACGGATTGTCCATCTCCTGACGCAGCGGGACGTTGTACAGCAGGGTCTCGATCCCGTGCTCCCGAGCCACCCGCAGCGCCAGCTCGATGAACTGCATCGACAGCAGGTATCGCGACTTCAAAATCGGGCGCTTCGTGCGCGTGTCGATGCGGAAGACGCGATCCCTCAGGTTGTGGATCCGGTCCTCGATGCTCGCGTAGAGCCATTCGCGTTGCCGGAAGATCGGCAGATGCGGACCGAGGTGGGCGACGAGCCACGCCTCGAGCCCTTCCTCCTTCTTTCGCTCCGAGTCGGCCAGGTCCGCGTCGGCGCGCAGGCGAGCGATCGCCTCGCCGTACTCCGGCGGCGGGGGGTCCTGATTCGCGAGCCATGCCTTCACGGACTCCTGTTCGAGCAGCGGCCGCAGCATGCTGCGTACGCCCATCTCGCGGGCATCGTGGAAGCGGACGCCCTGGACGATCACCGCCGGCCGTCGCTCGGGCTCGCGCAGCGCGAGCGCCAGTGTGAGGAGGAACTGCTCCTCGAAGCGCAGGTTCGGATAGGAGATGCCGATGACGGGCGCGCGTCCCGGGTACATCTCCCCATTGAGAGCCAGATGCAGATAGACGCTCGCGACCGTGTCGCCCGGCTTCAGCGAGTTGACAGCGTGCTGATGCGAGTTTCCGAGCCACACGATCGGCAAGACGCCGCCCTCACGGGTCGGGAGGGAATCGAAGACCTCGAGCACGGGCCGCCCGTTGTCGCGGACGGCGACGCCCGCCACGGATGCATCGCGGACGCTGGCCGTGTTGTTGCCGAGACCTGGGGCCTCCGGATCGAACTCGGTGGGTGCCAGCCAGATGGCCACCGCGATCAACAGAACGAGGGTCAGGATCCCCGTGCGGAAGCGCTGCCAGGCTCCCAGCCCACTCGCTTCCGCGTGCGCCGTCGGGCGCGCTTCGTCCGCCATCCCGAGGGCCCTCGGCTCAGGACGCTGCGTCGGCGGGTGCGGATACCGCGTAGGGCGCTCGACGCGCTGCCGGCGCCCGGTCGATGGGAATCGTCCATCCCATCGCTCGCAGCGCGATGTGCGTGGCCGCGATCGGCAACAGGAAGAAGACCGTCGTCGACCACGAGGCGCCGACGTTTCCCTCCACGCCCATCGCCGTCTTGTAGAGGATCACGACCGCCGCGAGGATCATCGGAGCAGTCCGGGGTCGGGCCAGCAGCGCTTCGTCGGCGAAGCGCAGGATCAGGCCGAGCAGCAGCATGCCCGCGAACACCGCCGAGTATCCGTAGTTGATGTAGAAGTCTCCGATCGCGCTCGGTGCGATCCACGTGTCCACCGCGAGACTCGACGTGTAGGTCCGGGTGATCCAGCGACCGGTCGAGGTGTTGGGCTTGTCGGGCCAGAAGACGCGCGGAACGAACGCGATGAAGAACAGTCCGAGAGTGCGGCCGTTCTGGAACGGCGACACCCGCGGCGTATCGCGGATCAGGACCGATGCGACGCCGAGGTCGTCCATCCGGTTGCCGGCCGCCTCGAAACCCTCCAGCAGGTGGTCGGCGATGCTCCCGCTCGAGGCGAACTTCTGGATCCTCTTCGTCGTGGATCCGAGGTCGCGAACCGCATCCAGCACCGTGACCTGACCATCGACCAGGATCGCGTTCCGGACGAACATCACCGTCGGATATGTGACGATCAGCGCCACCAGTCCCGCCGCGATCCAGTGCACGTAGATCCGGCCGCTCAAGGTCATCAGCGTGATGCCCACCATCGCTGGGGCCACCAGGAAGAACTCCTTGCTGCCGCCGAAGAAGCCGACGAAGCTGGTGAAGGGAACCGAGATCGCGAGGATCAGCAGTGCGAGCCGGGATCGGTATCGCCAGACGGCGATCGTGAGCAGCACGTTGGCGTAGATCAATCCGGACCCGAGTGCGCCGAGGAATCCGCTGCCCGCTCTCTCGGGCACCAGCCCGAGCAGGCTGGTGATGTAGATGGTCCAGCCGACGACGAGCATTCCCATCGCCACGAGGAGCATCACGCCGTGCGACCAGTCGCGTCGGGGGGGCCGCATCGCCTGCGCCAGGTGGCGCCCGATGGGTAGATAGTGGCCGAGCAGGAGCGCGCACAACCCCAGCAAAGCCGTCCACTGGCCGCGGACGACGTCGGGCAGGGCGAGCGACATGCCGATGCTCCCGGGGATCGCGAATCCCTGCATGTGGATGTAGTTCGTGAAGACGGGTACGACGAAGAGAAGTGTGAACCAGATGGAGAGCATGCAGAAGATGATCCCGCGCCGTTCCGGTCGTCTCATTTGATTGAGGACGAGCGGAACGAGCCCGAGACACAGCGTCACCAGCGCGAGCGCGAGCATGGTGAGCTTGCCCCCGCGAAGCCCGACGACGAGGCCGATGGCCGTGCCCAGGAACGCGAGGCTCGGCAGCGCGAACAGCGTGAGGAGCAGCCGGCTCGTCGAAGGCGACGGGACACCTCTCGGCCTCGTGTAGGGCGCGGCTGTCACGAGTCGATCTCCACCGGGCGTCTCTCTCGCGCCGACACCAGGGCTGCGCAGGTAGCGCGGAAGACCGCGTCGATCTCCTCCACCCGGAACGGAGAGGCCGCCCCGGAGCGCACGCACTCGAGGATCTCGGACACGGCCCCGGCCTGTCCCTTGTCCTGGTTCAGCGTGCGGATCTTGCGGCGCCCGCTGCCGAGGATGCGGGTGGTGCGGAAGTTCTCGCACAGCACCGTCTTGCCGTCGCCGGAAATCTCGAAGCGCTCCTTCGGAAGCTCCTGGCTCGCACACGCGAGGTACTCGAGCGTGGCGATGGAGCCGTCCGGGAACGCGAACTGAGCGACGAGCGAATCGTCGACCTCGAGGTCGCGGCCGAGGGCGCGCGCGAAGACGCTCGTTGGGGGCGCGCCGATCAGGAAGGCGAACAGGTCGACGAAGTGGCACGACTCGCCGATGATGCGCCCGCCGCCGACGGCGGGATCCGTGGTCCAGCTCTCTCGCGGCGGAGGCGCGACGCTGACGCTGTAGTGGATCGCCAAGGGGCCCTGGCGGTTCTCGAAGACGCGCTTCACCTCGATGGCGTGGCGCGAGAAGCGGCGGTTGTAGCCGATCGCGAGGAATCCCCCGGTCTCACGAGCGGTATCGACGACGGCCTTCGCCTGCTCGGCGGTGAGGCCGACGGGCTTCTCGAGCCAGACCGCCTTGCCCGCGCGCAGCGCTCGGATGGCGAGCTCCGCATGGCTGTCGTGGCGCGTCGTCACGAAAACGAGGTCCACGGACGCGTCCCCGAGCGCTGCCTTCGGGTCCGTGGCGCAGGTGGCGAAGCCGAAGCGCTCGGCCGTTCGACGGGCGGACGCGCCGCTGGCCGTGACGAGAATCACTGGGCGCACGTCGCGTCGCCCAGCCAGCAGGGGTAGCAGCACGGCCTTCGCGTAGTTTCCGGCGCCGAGGAACGCCACACCGAGGCGTCCGTCCGCCATGCGCGCCGGCGAGACCTGCGCGGAGGCGGCGAGCTGGAGCGAGCGGCCGAGCGCCGGCGACGCCGAATAGCGGAACACCACTGCCAACGTGCGCTGTTGACCCTTCGCCAGCTCGTCATAGACCTGGACGGCATCCTCGAATCCGATCACTTCGGTGTCGAGCCGATCCGGGTGGATCCGTCCGCTCGCGATCAGGGCGAGGAACGCCTGGAGATTGCGGTTCTCCGTCCAGCGCACGTAGGCAAGAGGGTAGTCGAAGCCGTCCTCTTCGTACGTGCGGTCGTAGCGTCCTGGTCCCGACGAGGTGCTCATGCGGATCTCGAGCTCGCGCTCGTACACCGCGCGCCGATCGAGCTCGATCGGCAAGGTGCCCACCACCACGATGCGGCCCTTGCGACGACACAGCTCCGCGGCCAGGGCGAGCGGCGCCGCGGTCTCGGACGCCGCTGTGACGATCGCGAAGTCCGCCCCTTCGCCTGCCGTCCAGCGGCCGCGCCAGGGCGCGAAATCGTCGCGAGGGCTGCCGCCCCACGCGGCCCCGAGCGCGAGCGCCTGCTCGACCCGCTTCCCGTCGAGGTCGATGCCGAGCACGCGGCAGCCGTTGGCGACGAGCAGCTGGACGGTGAGCTGGCCGACGAGCCCGAGACCGATCACGACCGCGAACTCGCCGAGCGTCGGTTGGGCCACGCGCAGGCTCTGGAGCGCGATGGCGCCCACCGTGGAGAATGCGGCGTGCTCCAGGCTCACGCCGTCCGGAACGCTGGCCGCGAGATTCTCCGGGACGACGATGATCTCCGCGTGGCTCGCGTAGCCGGCTCCGGAGCAGGCCACCCGATCACCGGACGCGAAGGCGGTCACACCCGGGCCGACCGCCTCGACCACTCCCGCGGACGAGTAGCCGAGCGCCTGGGGCGCATCGAGGCGATTCAAGACCGTGCGGATCGTCGGGATCGGGCCTTCTTGTCCGAGCTTCCGCAGCGTCTGCCTCAAGAGGTCCGGACGGCTACGGGCCTTGCCGAGCAGGGACTTGCGCGCGAAGCCGAGCACGTATTTCTCCGTACCCGGTGACACGACCGAGAAGGCGTTTCGCACGAGGATCTGCCCCTCGGCCGGCAGCGGCGCCGGAACCTCGAGCAGCTCAAGCTCGCCGGTGCGCGCGCTCTGCACGATCTGCCTCATCGCGGTCCCTCTGCGGCGGCTCCGCTCGGAAGAGAGAGCTCGTCGCTCTCGCTTGCCGGACCGATCTGCGCGTCGCCCCAACCCGTCATCCGGCTGTAGAGGCTGATCGCGTAGCTCGAATTGGCAGTTCCGGCGAGGCTCACGCGCGTGCGGCTCGCCTGCGAGCGGAGGAAGATCAGGCCGCCGGGGGTGTTCATGAATGCGAAGTTGGGCGTTGCCGGACCCGGCGACCCGGTGAGAGTCAGGTTCTCGAAGAGCAACGGAAAGGGCGCCCCCGACGAAGCCACATCGACGAGCTTGCGTGAGTCGGAGGTGAGGTCGCGGAAGTACCAGACCCCCGCGGCCGAGTTGATGAGGGAGAAGTCCTTGTCGGAGGTTCCCGAGATGTCGGCGCCGAGGACGGCCCACGTCCCCCCATTCTTCTTCTCCGCGACGTGGCCGATCGCGATCTGGTTGTCGACGAAGCGGGCTCCGTACACGAGATTCGCGAGCGCGTTGTAGGAGCCGACGGCCAGTCCGTAGCCCGCGTTGCGGAACTCGGTATCGATCATCAGGTTCTCGGAGCACTGCGTGCCCGAATCGAGCCCGATTCCCAGGCCGTATCTGCCGCCGACGAACGCGACGTCGTAGAAGTCCACCTCCTGGCTCGCGGGACTGGCGCCGTCGGCATGCTCGAGTGCGAACGTGGCTTCGCGGAGCCTGTCGCGGGCGTCTCCGGCGAACGGGCTCGTCTCGAACGTGATGCCCTGGAAGGTGATGAAGGCGAGCGCCTGCGAAGCGAAGACGCCGCCTCCGTCGGTCGGCGAGCGCACGATCCGGGTTCGCTCGCGTCCCTCGCCGGCGATCCATCCGCCCGGAGGATGGGTTCGGCAGCCCGCGTCCTCGTGGTTGTACACGAGCGTGCGACTGATGCGATAGGTGCCGGCCGGGAAGAAGAGCACCTTCCCCACTTTCTTTCCGCAGTTCGCATCGAGTGCGGCCTGGACGCTCGCGGTGTCGTCCTTCTGGCCGTCTCCCAAGGCGCCGAAGTCGCGGACGTTCGACATCCCCGGGAACGGGCGTGTCAAACGCGGGCGCGGGATCGCCGCGGGAAGCGGGATCTCCGGAACTTCCGGGAAGCGGGGCTGCTTCGAGAGCTTCGCCCCGGCGTCCACAAGACGCTGGAAGGGATCGGTCAGGTCTCCGGTCAGCCAGCGGTGGGTATAGAGGTTTCCAGCCGCGACCTTCCGGGTCGCCTCCACGGGTAGGAGCTTCTTGTTGTCGAAGGAGATGTTGCCGATCGCGACGATCGTGGCCTTCGGCGCTCGCCCCGTCACCAGCGAGCGGCCTCCGGAATCCGCGTTGTTGCCGAGCAGCCACAGCGTTCCCGCCGCGTCGTAGTCGACGAGGCGGCCGCTGCCCGGGCCGAGGTGGGACCACGCCCCGCTGTTCGACTCGAGCAGGACGTCCACGGCCTCGTCGCTCGGCGGGACCCGCAGCAGCGTCGACGGATAGCGACCGGCATTCGCGCCGCCGTTGCCCTCGCTGCGCACATTCGCGATCAGGTGCGGCCCGTGGTGCGAGGCGGAGTCGATGCGGAAATCGGCGATGCCGAGCGAGGCCTGCACGCCGGTTCCGTAGATCCGTATCCGCCCGCGCTTCGCCCAGGCGTGGTACAGATCCGAGCCCGGGACGAGAGGAGGATCCCCTGCATTCGAGATGTTGCCGCCGACCATCACGAGCTGGGCATCCGGATGGTCGACGAGGATCGGCGCCTGGACCCGCCCTCTAGGCGTGATCACCGTACCTTGGAGTGTGTAGCTACCCGGCCCGGCGAACTCGAGCACGGAATAGCTGACGTTCGCGTCCTGGAGCTCGACGACCGTCGGATCGACGTTGCGCGCCAGGATCGCGCGGGCGCCCGCCAGAGAGGGGTCCTCCGACGGCGCGAGCTGGAGGTTGGTGATGTTCAGGAGCGGCGCCTTCTCGATCACGAACAGCGGCTTCTTGGCGTCTCTGGCGACGATGCGGGTCTGGATGCGGTCCGCACCGAGCAGATAGAGCGGCTCGGTCCGCGAGAGGACGATGGGGTTGTCGACGACGTAGGTATCGGGTGGCAGGTACAGGTACTTCCCTGTCGCAATCGCTTTCGCGAGCTGAGCCGGTCCCGTCACCGTCATGAAATCGTCGTAGGTCGGGGGGCGGTCGGTGGCCTGCGCGCCCTGCCACGCGAGCGCGATCAGGGCCAGCGACAGGGCGGCCGTGCTCGGGCGTCCATGCATGGTGGCCGTGCCTGCCTCACCCGGTGCTGCGCTCGACGAATCCGCGCCATCCCGGATGGGGCGCGAACGCGCGTGTCGATGTGATGTCGTCCAGCTTGCGGCGGCTCGGCTCGAGGCGGTCGGCGTCGATCTCGAAGACCTCGACGTCGTCCGGCGATCGCACCGCCGTGATGCGTAGCGCCGTATCGCCCATCGTCTGCGCGAGCTTCGGAAGGCGGCTCTCGTCGAAGCCCATCAGCCGGACGCAGGCGAGATCGGCTGCGATCGGATCACAAGCTGCGACGATCGCGCCCAGCGGGACGTCGCCGGGCGAGAGCGGACCATCCCCCTCGCCCGCGACGACGCCGTCGACGACGCTCAGCACGCGGCGCACGGGCTCCGGCGCGTCGAAGTGCTGACCCGAGCGGGTGCTGTAGTAGAGGCAGCGGTTCAGATCGACGCACATGCGCCAGGTGGTGCGGTTGCCGTGCCAGTTCCCGCTGCGGATGAACTGATCGCCGCGCGCCGCGGTCTCGAGGCGCCGGATGAACCGCACGAGGCGCACGCCGATGCCGCGCGAGAGGAGGTGGCGCGCCAGCTCCGTGGCGCGGCTGCGCACGCGGTCGAGGGCCCTTGCGCCCGGGAACTCGTCGCCGCCTTCGTCGATCGATCCTACGCAATGATGCGGCAGCAGGTTCTTGTCGCCGTTGATGCCAACCATGTTCTTCAGGGCCAGGGTCACGCCGGTCTTCTTGTGGGTCTTGAGCTTCGGGAGGTTCAGGATCAGATCGGCCGACAACACCGTCTCCGACAGCAGGTATTCGTGGTGGCCGTTCGTGTGGTGGAGGGTCGTGGGGCCGGGATCGTAGTCGGCTCCGCGGAAGCGCCGCGGATCGAGGCCCGAGCTCTCGAAGCAGCTGCGCCTCTCGAGGTCCACGAGCCGGTAGCCCCGCGGATCGCCCGGCAGCGAGCGCCGCTCCACCACGACGCCGTCGCGGTAGCGTACCTCCTCGCGGCGCAGGTCGATGATGTCGAGGGAGCGCCCGAGGGTCGTGGTGTAGAAGTCGACGAGCCTGTCCAGGCCTGCGAGCTCGCGGATGCGCGAGAAGTCGCAGTCGTGCTGAGGCGCCTCCGCGAGTGTGACCGAGCCCTCCGTCCCCGCCGCGAGGAATGCGTAGTCGGCGAGGGCGCGCACGACGGAGCCGTGAGTGATCACGGACTCGAGGCTCGCTCCAGCGTGGGGGTTCCAGTGGCGGATGAAGTTCGGCTTGAGGACGATCGAGCTTCCGCGCGCGACCAGATCGCCGAGGGGATTCCAGAACTCGGAGCCGAAGCGCGCCGCGTCGAGGCCGAGGCCGTAGAGCGCAGCGCGGACCGCCGCGTAGACGTGATTCGGCGGACCGTTGCCCGCGCGATCGCCGAACAACGGGGCGAGCTCCGGCCACGCCTTGCCAGGCCCGTAGGGCGCCTCGAGCCCGCGATAGTGCCGGAGCGTTCGTGCGAGACCCACGCGAATCACGTGGTTGCTCGAGCGAGGTTGGGCGCAGGCGGATCGATGAACATCCTGCACCAGAGCTCGATGCAGATCATCGCGAAGATGGTATAGGCGGCGTCGACCTTGCGGGCATCGTTCTGGAGGACGAGCCGGTGCACGGCGTCCGGGTCGAACAGGCCGCGCGCACGAAGGGACTGCGGCGACAGGACCTCTTCCACCAGGAACCGGAGCTGGTTGCGCAGCCAGTATCGCAGCGGCGCCCCGAAGCCGGTCTTCTCGCGCCGCAGCACCTCGTGCGGCAGGTAGGGCTGCATCGCCTGTCGCAGGATCCACTTGCCGACGCGGCCGCGCTGCTTGTACGCGATCGGCAGGCGCGCCACCAGCTCGACGAGCTCCCGGTCGAGGAAGGGAACGCGCACCTCCACGCCGTTGGCCATCGACATCTTGTCGACGTAGTTCAGGTTGTGGTCGGCTAGGAAGAACTTGGCCTCGAGGTACAGCATGCGGTGGAGCGGCGGCACGCCCGAGCCGAGTCGAGCGATCGCCTCGTCCACCAGGTCGCGGTGCGAAGCCGCGAGCTCGTGGCGAAGGTCAGCGCCGAACAACGGCTCGAGCAGGCGCGGTGAAATCCAATGGAAGTAGCTCTCGATGCGGGCGTCGCCTTCGAGGTCCGCATAGCGCAACGCCTTCGCGAACCGGCGGCGCAGCTCGCTCGTCGGATGGATGGCATCCGACAGCTGGCGCAGCTTCACGCGAATCGGATCCGGCAGCCACGACCACCAGGGCTCCAGCATCAGCGCGTGGTGACGGCGGTAGCCGGTGAAGATGTCATCGCCGCCGGCGCCCGAGAGCAGCACCTTGATGCCGTGCTCGCGCGCGAGCTTCGTGATGTAGAGCGCGTTGATCGGGGCGGGATCCGCCTGGGGCTCGTCGAGGTGGAAGAGCATGCGCGACAGATCGTCCACCATCTCGGGCCCGACCCAGATGGTGTTGAGGTCTACGCCGAGGTGCCGGGCCACCTGCTCCGCATAGGGCAGGTCCGCGGCCATGCCTTCGATCCGCGCCTCGGGGCTCCGGAAGCCGATCGTGAAGCACTGGAGCCGCGTGCCGAGGCGCCGCTGCGCTAGCGCGACGATGCTGCTCGAGTCGAGGCCGCCGGACAGGAATGCGCCGACGGGCACGTCGGCGACGAGCTGGCGCTCGACCGCGCGCGTCAGGTACTTACGCGTCTGCACCACGACGTCGCCGATCGGCCAGTCCAACGTCGACTGCTCGTAGGGCAGGTCGTAGAAGCGGAAATGCTCCTGCACGCGCCCGTCGCGGACGCGGAGCGCAAAGCCCGGCTGGAGCTTCCGCACGGAGCGCAGCATGGTGCGCGGCGAAGGGCACCAGAGAAAGAGCATGTGATCGCGCACGGCCTGTGCCTCGAGCGAGCGATCCAGGGTCGACTCCTGGAGCAGCGCCTTCAGCTCGCTGGCGAAGAGGAGACCTCGCGGCGTCTCGGCGTAGTAGAGCGGCTTCACCCCGAAGCCGTCGCGCGCCACCCACAGCTCGCCGTTGCGCGTGTCGTAGAGCGCGAACGCATAGATGCCGTTTAGCCGCTCCAGCATCTTGGCGCCGTCGCGGAGGAACAGGTTCAGCAACACCTCGGTGTCGCTATGCGAACGGAAGCCATAGCCGTCGGTGACGAGCTCGCTCCGCAGCTCGCGGTAGTTGTAGATCTCGCCGTTGTAGACGATCGCGACCGTCTCGGTTGCGTCCCACATCGGCTGGTGTCCGCGCGGCGAGAGGTCGATGATCGAGAGCCTGCGGTGCGCGAGACCCGTCCGGGTCCGAGAATCGAACCAGACACCCGCGTCGTCGGGTCCGCGGTGCGCGATCGCGTCGTTCATGCGCTTGAGCAGGGCGGGATCGTAGTCCCCCTGGAAGCCGGCGATGCCGCACACGCTCAGCTCCTCCCACCCGGCGCGGCGACGACAGGCTTGCGGGTCCAGGCGTACGCGGGATGCAGGCGCTCGATTCGCCCGACTCTCGATTTGACCGCGCGGAACTTGCCGTTCGGCTCGCGCGGGATCTCCTCGACCAGCTTCACCTCGATTGCGATCTCGTTGCCGAGGCGGGCCCGCATCTCCTTCAGCAGCTGGCGCTCGGACGCGCTCGAGTAGCTCGCCCGCGGCACCAGCAGGACGCGCACCGACGCGGCGCTCTCCTGCACGATCTGCGCCTCCGCGACCTCGAGCTGCGCCTTGAAGATGTGATCGACGCGGCCGATCAGGCGGCCGTCGGGCGTCAGCACGTAGTCCTCCACGCGGCCGTCGACCTGCAGGAAGGCCGGTCCGGCGCGGCCGCACGGGCACGGCTGCTTCGACAACGTCCCGACGTCGCCGATGCGGTAGCGGAACATCGGCGTCGCGTGCGAGGACAGCCCCGTGCAGAGCAGCGCGCCAGACAGGCGACCCTCGCTCTCCTCGGTCGCCTCGACCTCGACGATGCAGAACTCCATGTCGACGTGCAGCAAACCGACCTCGCATTCCGTCATCGAGACGACCTTCTCGCTGACTCCGTAGCGGTCGCGAATGGGCGCCGAGAACGCCATCTCGATCGTCTCGCGCTGGAACGCGAGCAGGGACTCCGAGGAGGTGAACACGGCCTGGATGCGTCCGGGCGGCAGCGGATCGCCTTCCGCGAGCATCTGGAGCGCGACCAGGTGGATCGCAGACGGATACCCCTCGACGTAGATGGCCGGCAGAGTGCGCACCGCCCGCGTGTAGCTGCGCAGGTTGGCGGGCGTCATGTGAAAGATCGAGAAGAGCGTCCGGTGGTCGTAGGCGCTGTGCCGCCAGAAGGGCGGTGCCAACTGCCGGAAGGGGACCACGATGTTGCCGTTGAAAGTCAGGTTCGCAGCGTCGGGGCCCGGCACGCCGCAGGCGCGGCGCATGCGCCAGGAGACCGCGTATTCCTCGGCGAGCGTCTCGGGGGTGTTCCAGAGCGGCAGCGCGGTCCCCGTGGTGCCGCTGGTGCGGCCGCGTAGCAACCGCCGGCGCGCCACGTCGCGCGCGAGGAACACCTCAGGCTGGTCGCCGTACTCGCGTTTCTCGAGCGGCGGGATGCGCGAGAGCGTCTCGGCGATCGCCTTCTGGGGGTCGCGCGCGTCGGACGGCTCGGGCAGATCGCGGTAGTACGGCACGCAGGCGCGCGCGCGGCGCACCAGCTCGTCGAGGCGCTCGCGCTGCAGTTCCAGCAGACGCTCGAGCGGCCAATGGATCGTCTCCTCCCAGCGCGCCAGGACCCTGTGGAAGTGGGCGTTGAAGCGCGAGCGGAAGCGCGCGTATCCGGCTGCACTGCAAACCAGGTTTTGCGCGAAGATGGGCAGAGTGGTGTAGATGGCGTCGTATAGCTTCAAGGGCGGCACACCACGCCAGGTCGGTCGATTCAGTTCGGTATGTAGGGCGGAAGCTGGGGGAGCACCTGGAGAGCGAGGTCGCGGAAGTCTCGATCGGCGCGCGGCTCGTCGTCTTCGCGCTCGAGCGGGATGGTGAAGCGCACCAGCGCGCCGTCGGTCCTGCCGTGCAACGCGCGGTCGTAGCCGACGTACAGAATCTTCTTCCAGTCCTCCGACACCACACGGCCTTGTGTCTGGTACCAGTAGTAGACGACCTGCCGCGCCTTGCCGCGAGCGATCACGAGACGCTTCACGTGCGCGTTCGGCTGGGGCAGGCCGGGCAGGTCGAGCGGCACGGTGCGTGAGTCGATGATGTCCCAGCCCGAGCCCGGCAGGCAGTGCGCCGGCGGGTGGATCGAGTTCTCGCCCGAGCCGCCGCCCTCCTCGCGGATCTGGGTCGCGTGGTAGCCGACGTAGAGCGACACGAGCTCGTGACTGGGGTCCTGGTAGTCGCAGATCAGGTAGTCGGTCGCGCCGAGGTTCTCGAGCACCGCCGGCTCGAGTGACTGCTTCTGATCGCAGCGCCAGTCGCCGAACTCCATCGGGAAGCTCGCGAAGGTGGTGCGCGGCGGGATCACCGCCTGCCGGGCCATGAAGTGATAGATGTAGAAATTCAGGGCCAGGAAGGCGATCGCGACGGCGAGGCGCGTCATGCCGCGAACCGCCGCGCCGCGGGCGGCTTCGGCTGCGGCCACAGCCAGGCGAGCAGGCGCGCCTCGATCAGGAGCAGGCCGAAGGCGAGGCCGAAGGTGAAGAAGCCCTCGGTCTGGTGGATCACGCCCTCGGCCATGTCCGGCCCGTAGCGGTAGGTGAGCGCCGCGGTCAAGAGCACGCGGAAGGCGTTCACGAGCACGGCGATCGGCAGCGTCGATGCGACCAGGATGAGCCGCTCGCCCCACGTCTTGCGGAAGAAGTAGGCGAAGACGACGCCGAGCGTGCCAAGAGCCATCAGCGAGCGCAGGCCGCTGCAGGCCTGTGCGACGAAGAGCGGAGCGTTCGGCAGGTGGATGATGTTTCCCTCGCGCAATACGGGCTCGCCGAGCAGCTGCAGCGTCTTCACCGCGAGGTCGGCCGCGAGCAGCTGGAGCGGGAACGCGATCACGTTCACGAGCGACTGCGGCAGCGGCACCATCAGGAACAGGAAGCACAGCGGGAAGGCCAGGATCCGGAAGATTTTCCGGCCGAGCAGCAGGAGCACCAGCCCGATCAGGGTCAGAACGAAGCCGGTTCGCATCGACATCAGCTCGACGCCGAGCCGACCGACGGCGAGCGCGAGCGCGCCGAGCGAGAGCGGGACCAGGCCCCACCACGACGGCTCGATCGGCGCCCGCTCGAGCGCGCGTCGACGCTCCCACGCGAAGTACACCGCGAGCGGCGCGATCACGAACCCGTGCGAGTAGTCCGGGACGGCCCGCCAGTGCAGGACCATGTAGTAGAGGACCGGCGCGTAGACCGCGACCGCGAGGACGCACGTCCCCACCGCGCTCGCCACGGCAAAGCGGCGCGCGCCGCCCAGCGATGCGACGGCGGGAGACCCGACCTCGGTCGTCACAGGGTTCCTGTCAGAAGAGGGCGTAGATGAATGGTGCGACGGCGGACCCCTCCGTGAGCACGATCAGCACCGAGAGGAGCAGCATCGTGACCACGATGGGTCCGAGCCACCACTTCTTGCGCACGCGCATGAAGGCCCAGAGCTCGCTGAAGATCGACGAACGGTTGCCGCCAGCCTTTGCCATGTCCTGTCTCCTCGTGCCGGCGTGGCCGGCGAGTGGTTCAGTCGAGCTCGTACAGCTCGCGCCAGTCTATGTCCTCGTGCAGCTCCGGCTGCTCCTCTTTTCGGAGGATCTGGTTGCCGAGCACGAGCACGTCCATGTTCGTTCGCATGAAGCAGAGATACGCGTCCTGGGGCGTGCACACGATCGGCTCGCCGCGCACGTTGAAGGAGGTGTTGATCAGCACCGGGCAGCCCGTCTGGCGGTCGAACTCCTCGAGCAGGCCGTGGAAGACGGGATGCTGCTCGGGTCGCACGGTCTGGAGCCGCGCCGAGTTGTCGACGTGGGTGACGGCCGGGATGTCGCGGCCCGCCTTGACCGGGCAGACCAGGAGCATGTAGGGGCTCTCGCGATCGATCTCGAACCACTCCGACGCCTTCTCCGCGAGCACCGCCGGCGCGAACGGCCGGAAGCTCTCGCGGAACTTGATCTTCAGGTTGACGCGCTGCCAGTTCTCGCGGTTGCGCGCGTCGGCGAGGATCGAGCGGGCGCCGAGCGATCGCGGTCCCCACTCCATGCGGCCCTGGAGCCAGCCGACCACGGCCTGCTCCTCGTGCAGGCAGCGCGCCGTCTCGCGGATCATCTCGCTCTGCGAGAGCGTCCGATAGGGGAGCTTGCGCGCGTCGAGGAACTTGCGGATCGAGGCGTCGGAGTACTCCGGTCCCCAGAAGGCGTGGTCCATGCGGAAGGCGCGCGGCTTGCCGAGCACCGCGTTGTGCGCGAAGAGCGCGGCGCCGAGCGCGCCGCCCGCGTCACCCGCCGCGGGCTGCACCCACAGCTCCTCGAAGGGTCCCTCGCGAACGATGCGGCCGTTGGCGACACAGTTCAGCGCCACGCCGCCGGCCATGCACAGATTGCGCATCCCGGTGCGGGTGTGGAGATCGCGCACCATCCGCAGCACGATCTCCTCCGTGACCTTCTGGATCGACGCCGCCATGTCCCAGTGGAACTGCTCCATCTTGCTCTCCATCGGGCGCACCGGGTGCCCGAAGAGCGCGGCGAAGCGGTCGTTGGTCATGGTGAGACCGTAGTCGTAGGCGAAGTACTTCATGTTGAGCCGGAACGACCCGTCCTCGCGCAGATCGACGAGCTCCTCGAAGATCTTGTCGACGTATACGGGCTTCCCGTACGGCGCGGCGCCCATGACCTTGTACTCGGCGCTGTTCACCTTGAAGCCGAGGTAGTACGTGAATGCGCTGTAGAGCAGACCGAGCGAGTGCGGGAAGCGGATCTCCCTGGAGAGCTCGAACGAGTTGCCGCGCCCGATGCCCTGCGTGGTCGTCGCCCACTCGCCGACGCCGTCACAGGTGAGGATCGCCGCTTCCTCGAACGGGGAGGGCAGGAAGGCGGAGGCGGCGTGCGACTGGTGGTGCTCGGCGAAGAGCACTTCGCCGCGGTAGCCGAGGTCGTGGCCGATCGCGCGCGGGATCCAGAGCTTCTCCTTGAGCCAGATCGGGACCGACTTCGCGAAGGAGGGCAGCGAGCGCGGGAAGGTCGCGATGTAGGTCATCAGGATGCGCTCGAGCTTCACGAAGGGCTTGTCGTAGAAGACGACGTAGTCGAGGTCGTTCATCTCGATGCCCGCGACCTCGAGGCAGTAGCGGACCGCCTGCACCGGCATCGCCGGGTCGTGGCGCTTGCGCGTGAAGCGCTCCTCGTGGGCGGCGGCGACGAGCACGCCGTCTCGCAGCAGCGCCGCCGCCGAGTCGTGATAGAACGCGGAGATTCCAAGGATGTGCACGCGGGCGTCCTTTCTCGCGGGCGATCAGGTCTGCAGCTTCGCGCGTTCGAGGTCCGGCGGCGACGACTCGGCATCGCGCCAGGCGGTCCGGCCTCGATCGAGCTGTCGCTTGTCCAGGTAGTCGGCCCCGCTGAGCCGCGAGAAGGCCGAGATGGGACCCATGAGGAAGAAGTAGAAGAAGGCGAGCAGCACCACCGTCTGGATGCCACCGAAACGGCCGGCGATCGCCATCCAGCCCTGGTATAGGCGCGTCTGGGACAGGCGCTTCAACACGCTCATGAATCGATCCTCGCGTGCGGATGGATCAAAGACGTCTCGGCTCGGGAACGGGTTCCGGACTTCTCGAGCAGAGTTTCAGCGTCGCATCGCGATCGGACACTCGCATCGGAAGAGTGGCCAGTGAGGCTCCTTCCGTAACGGAGGGTTCGCCGAGGAAGGCCGAGTATCTCGCCATGCCGCGAATGAAAACATTTCCCCGAGGGGTCCAAAAAATGGGAACATGTCTTCCATCTGGAAAAGTCCTTCCCATCGACGGAAGGATCTTACACACTACGCCGATTCTGGGTTCTATCTGTGCTGGTCGGTTCGCTGATGATTCGGGTGGAGAAGGCCTCGTGGTGAGCGGCATCGAAAAACGTGGCGCGCGTGGGAACGATCCCTTCCGGGTCATGGTGATCGACGACGACCCGAGCGTGCGGGACTACATGGAAGCCCTGGTGTCGCGCCAGGGCTACCGCGTCTACGCGGCGGCGGACGGAGAGCAAGCGCTCGGCCAGCTCGACGACGTCCGACCCGACCTGGTGACGCTCGACGTCGTGCTCCCCGGTGTGGACGGCCTCGAGACGCTGCGGCGGATCAAGCAGCGCATGCCCGAGGTGCCCGTCGTGATGCTCTCGGGCCACGGCCAGGCCCGGAACATCGTCGAGGCGATGCGGCTCGGCGCGACCGACTTCCTGCGCAAGCCGTTCGAGGTCGAGGAGCTCGAGCTCGCCTTCCAGAAGGCGCTCGAGAAGCGCGCGCTCAAGCAGGAGGTCGAGCGGCTGCGTGGGCGGGCGCGCTCGGAAACCGAGCTGCTGCTCCTCTTTGGCGACAACCCGAAGATGCGTCAGGTGCGCGACATCATCGAGCAGGTCGCCGACACCGACATCACCGTGCTCGTGCGCGGCGAGAGCGGAACGGGCAAGGAGCTCGTCGCGCGCACGATCTTCCAGCTC
This sequence comes from Myxococcota bacterium, assembly GCA_035541475.1. Lineage (GTDB taxonomy): Bacteria > Myxococcota_A > UBA9160 > UBA9160 > SMWR01 > DASUFZ01. Next base: position 26,731 of record DATKND010000050.1, read on the forward strand.
TCCAGCCGGCGCGACCGCCCGTTCGTGAAAGTCAACTGCGCGGCCCTGCCGTCGGAGCTGCTCGAGAGCGAGCTCTTCGGCTTCGAGAAGGGCGCCTTCACCGGCGCGCAGAAGCGCAAGCTCGGAAAGTTCGAGTACGCCAACCAGGGCACGATCTTCCTCGACGAGATCAGCGAGATGCACCCGAACCTGCAGGCCAAGCTTTTGCAGGTACTGCAGGATGGCGAGTTCTCCCGGCTCGGCGGCGAGAGCGACGTGCGCGTCGACACGCGCATCATCGCGGCGACCAATCGCAACCTCGAGGAGGCGGTCGCCGACGGCTCCTTCCGCGAGGACCTCTACTACCGACTCAATGTGGTGACGGTCCACATGCCGCCGCTGCGCGAGCGGCGGGATTCGATTCCCCTGCTCGTCGATCGCTTCCTCCAGAAGAACAACGAGCAATACGGGAAGAGCGTGAAGCACCTCTCGAACGAGACCATGGAGGTGTTCATGCGTTACCACTGGCCCGGGAACGTGCGAGAGCTCGAGAACATGGTGCGGCGCATGGTGGTGCTCGGGAACGAGCAGGCCGTGCTCGACGAGATCTCGCTGCGCGGACCCGAGCCGGAGCCGGAGGAGGCCGGCGCCCGCGACATGCTGGATTTCGAAGGTCTGGGCGCGGAGCTCGACAAGGGCGAGTCGATTGATCTCAAGGCGATATCGCGGCGTGCCGCTCAAGTTGCCGAGAAAAGAGTGATCGAGCGCGTGCTGCTGCAGACCCGTTGGAACCGCAAGGAAGCGGCCGAGCGACTGCAGATCAGTTACAAGGCCCTGCTCTACAAGATGAAAGAGAACGGGTTGAGTGAGGGGCGTTAGCCCCGACGCGCCTCGATCGAACGGGTGAGCGACACGATGCGACTTTCCTTCGAGCCTGCGAGGGTCCTTCTCACCCTCGCGCTCCTGCTCGGTGCCGGTTGCGCAGGGCGCGCGCCGGCTCCGCCCCCGCTCGACCCGACGCCGACCGACCGCGAGACCTACACGATCGGCGTCACCGACGTGCTGAAGATCAGCGTATGGAAGAACGAGGAGCTGTCGGTCGAGGTGCAGGTCCGCGCGGACGGAATGATCTCCGTCCCCCTGATCGACGATGTCCGCGCCGAAGGCCTGACCCCCCAGGAGCTCAAGGAAGTCATCACGCGACAGCTTTCCGAGTACGTCACCGCTCCGGACGTCACCGTGCTGGTTCAGCAGATGAACAGCCGCTTCGTCTCGGTGCTGGGAGAGGTGAGACAGCCGAATCGCGTGCCACTGACGCGAGATCTGCGAGTGCTCGAAGCCATCGCGCTGGTCGGCGGGTTCACGACCTTCGCCAACAAGAACGACGTGCGAATCGTACGTCGGGATCTGGACGGCAACGAAACGGAGTACCGCTTCGACTACGACGCGTACGTCCGAGGTCGGGCGCCCGGGTCCAACATCGTGCTGCAATCCGGCGACGTCATCATCGTTCCTGATTGAGGTCGACCATGCGCACGATTCTCGTACTCGCGCTCTGCGCGTGCGCGCTGGGTGTCCCCGGCGCGCTGCGCGCCGCGGAAGTCACCTTCGCGATCGACGGCGCGACGGAATACGACAGCAACGTCTTCCGCTCCCATCAGGACGAGAAGGACGACGTCGTCTTCCGCCTGCGTCCGTGGGTCCAGCTCGCCGAGCCGCGCGGCCAGGATCTCAGCTACTCGCTGACCTACGCACTGCCCGTCGAGTTCGCCGTCGACCACACGTCGGTGGATGCCATCGACCAGGAGCTCTTGGGCAACGTCGTCTACCACGTGAACGACCGCTTCCAGCTGTTCGCGAACAACGGCTTCAGCTACATCCGGAGCGAGCTGCGCACGAACTTCGACCAGACCCAGGGCGGCGCCGAGTCGCCGCTGGTCAACAACGAGCGCAATCGCGTGCTGCTGAACACGGCCGTGATGGGAGCCAGCTACGAGTTCACGCCGCGCCTCGCCGCCACGGCGCAGCTCTCGAACAACTACTTCGATCCGAGCCGCAACGACCGCCAGCAGAACTGGCAGCTCCAGGGCATCACCGACCTCTCCTACACGCTGACGCCGAAGCAGCAACTCGGCGGCGGCGCGCGGATCGCGTACCAGAAGTACTACGAGTCGCAGGACATCGTCGGCAGCCAGGCGCAGATCTACAACGTGTTCGGGAGCTGGCGCTGGTCCATCGACGAGAAGACGGAGTTCGCCGTGAGCGCCGGCCCTGCCGTGATCCACAGCGAGCAGGACAACGCCGACTCGACGAAGGTGCGCGCGATGGTTCCCTTCACGCGCATCAGCGGGGATTTCACGGCGCCGAACGGCTTCGTCGACATCGAGGGGAACCCCGTCGGGGGCGTGAACTATCAGAACGGAGTCGTGCTGCTCTCGCAGTTCACGGATTGCCCGAGGCTGAAGAACGGCAGCCCCGATCGCGTTCTCGTCAGCGACAAGTCCTGCAACCCGAGCGTCGTCCTCGACGAGACTCCGGGCGCCGAGCAGCCCGGGCTGATCGACGCGATCACGGGCGCCACCTCGACGGTCCAGAATCAGGATCCGAGCGGCGAGAGTTCGACCGACGTCACCGTGTTCGCGGACGCGACCCTGGTCCGCCACTGGACCCCCGACCTGAACACGGCACTCAACTACACGCGCGAGCAGGGCAACGCGTCGGGCCTCGGCGGCGCCGTGGTCGGCGACACGCTGGTCCTCTCGAATACCTGGAACCTGACGGAGAAGTGGCAGATCGCGACCCGCGGTGAGTGGGGCCTGCGGAAGTCGGTGTCCCAGGCCGGGCAGGTCAATACCAAGGTCGTGGGCGACGCCACGGCCGCGACCCCTCCGCCCCAGGGGGTGAGCCCGACCATCTTCGGAGTGCCGGCATCCACGATCGGCCTCGCGGCACTCTCTGCCGCGACGAGCGGGGCGGGAACCTCATTCGTCCAGCGCGGTCAGACCACCGATATCGACACGATGCGTTGGGGAATCGCCGCACGTGTTACCCGTTTTTTCACGCGTAACACCTCCGGGTATCTTCAGTTCACTTACAACCAACAGCAGTCTCAGAACAACTCCCTGGGCGACCCCTCCGATTTCAACGACTACCTCGTGACCGTGGGCGTCCAGCACGTCTTCACACCGATCAAACTCTGGTAAAACCAGCGCGGTGATCTCCTCCCATGAACGTTGACGGCGACATCCAGCTCGGTGACTTCGCCGGGATCCTGCGCCGGCGCGGCAAGCTCGCGGGCCTGACGGCGCTCGGCGTGGTGCTCGTCGCCTACTGGGTCGCGATGGCGCTGCCAAACATCTATACGAGCTACGCGACGGTGCTGGTGGAGCCGCAGTCCGTGAACGAGAAGCTCGTGCAGTCGGGCGTACAGGACAGCGACATCAACGAGCGCCTCCACATCATGAGCGCGCAGATCCTCTCGCGGCCGCGACTGTCCGCGATCATCGACAAGGTCGGGCTCTACAAGCCGGAATCCAGCTACATGCTGCGCGAGGAGATCATCAACCTGATGCGCTCGCGCATCCGGGTCGAGCCCGTGATCCCCGAGCTCGAGCGGCAGCAGGTGCGCGCGCGCGACGTCGCGATCAACGAGTTCCAGATCTTCTTCGACGACTACGACGCGAAGACGGCGCGCGACGTCGCGCAGCTGCTCGCGAACGACTTCATCGAGAGCCACATCGACTCGCGCGTGGTGGTCTCGCAGAAGGGGCTCGAGTTCATCCAGGGCGAGCTCGCCCGACTGGCGGAGCAGATCCAGGACGTCGAGGGGCAGATAGCCAAGGTGAAGAACGACAACTCCGGCAAGCTGCCGGAGGACCTCGACCCGAATCAGCGGCGCCTCGAGCGGATTCTCGGCGACCGCGCCATCGCGCAGCGGGAGATGGCCGAGGCGACCAGCGACGAGGGCTTCTATCGCAGTCAGGTCGCGCAGGCGGCCGCGTTCTCCGCGCCGAACGACGACGCCAGCCCGGCGCGCCGCCTCGACCTCCTGAAGCTGACGCTGACGGACCTGCGCTCTCGCGGCTACACCGAGAAGCATCCGGACATCGTGAAGACCAAGGCCGAGATCGAAGAGCTCGAGAAGACGGTCTCGAAGCTCAAGCAGAAGAGCGCCGAGGAGCCGTCGGGAAACCTGGTGGAGCAGCAGGCGCAGGCGAGCCTCAAGCGCGCGACCTTGCGCCGCGAGCAGGCGCAGGCGGAGATCGAGCGGCTGCAGGACCTCGCCGACGAGGTCCAGGGGCTGATCAATGCGACCCCCGCCGTCACCGAGCAGCTCGACGCGCTGAAGCGCGAGTACGAGCACCTCTTCACCAGCTTCCAGGACTTCAGCAAGCGACAGCTCGAGGCGTCGGTGCAGGCGCAGCTCGAACGGCGGCAGCTCGGCGAGCAGTTCCGCGTGATCGAGGCGGCCTTCATCGCGCCCGGACCGAGCTCGCCGCATCGGGCGGTCATCATCGTGCTCGGCGCGGTGTTCGGGATCTTCTTCGGCGCCGGCGTCGGACTGCTGCTCGAGGTGCGGGACCGCTCGCCGCACGACGCGCGCCAGCTCCAGGCGCGCATCGAGCTGCCGGTGCTCGCGACCATTCCGCAGATCTGGCTGGAGGGCGATCGCGTGCGGCTGCGCCGACGGCGCCTGCGCGAGGCGATCGCGACCTCCGGGGTCGTCCTCTTCGCGCTCGTCGGGGGTGCGGCGAACTACATGTGGGTCAATGGGATGCCAGGCTTCCTGAGGAGCTCCTCCTCGTCCTCCTCTTCCTCCCCCTCCGACAACGCCGCGCCCGCACAGAAGCCCCCCGCGGCACCGGCACCCGCTCCGGCGCACGAGGGGTGACGCGTGTATCGAGACTTCTACGGCTTGATGCGCGCGCCCTTCGAGATGACGCCGGACCCTACGTTCCTGGTGCTCAGCGACACGCACCGCGAAGGGTTGGCGATGCTGGTCTACGCCGTGCGCGCGCGGAAGGGCTTCGTGGTGCTGACAGGCGAGGTCGGCACGGGCAAGACGACCTTGCTCCACGCGCTGCTCGGCCAGCTCGAACCCGAGATGCCGTCGGCCTTCCTGTTCAACCCGCGGCTCGAGCCGCTCGACTTCTTCCGCGTCCTCTTCGACGAGTTCGGCATCGAGACGTCCTGCCGCACCAAGGCCGAGTACCTGCTCAGCCTGAACCGCTTCCTGATCGATCGGCTGAAGGAGAACCGCACCGCGCTCCTGATCATCGACGAGGCGCAGAACCTGTCGCCCGAGATGCTCGAGGAGGTGCGGCTGCTCTCGAATCTCGAGACCCCGACCTCGAAGCTCCTCCAGATCATGTTGGTCGGGCAGCCCGAGCTCGACGCGATGCTCGATCGCCCCGACCTGCGCCAGCTCCGCCAGCGCGTCGTGCTGCGCCACCACCTCCGCCCGTTCGACGAGGGAGAGCTATCGGGCTACGTGGAAGAGCGGCTTCGCCTCGCCGGGTACACGGGCAAGGGTATCTTCAAGCGCGCCGCACTGAGGCGGCTGTACGAGGTGACTCGTGGCGTGCCGCGACTGGTCAACGTGCTCTGCGACGGCGCACTCCTGAGCGGCTACACGCGGGAGCAGACCTCGCTCGACGCGTCGACGATCGACGACGTCGCGCGGGAGCTGCGCCTCGTGGAAGCGGCGCCCAACGGCCAGCGGACTACTCTGTCGCCTTCCCCACGGCGGCGGAGCTGGCTCGGGTTGTTTCGGTAGGCGAATCGATCGATGGCGAAGGTCTACGATGCGCTGCGCAGGGCGGAGGCGGAACGGCGCCGCCGCGCGGGTCAGGACTCGGCGGTCGGCGGTCCGCTCGAGTGGGAGCCCGAGAAGGCCTCGGCCCCGGTCGCACCGATCGCCCCCGTCGAGCGGGGATCCTTCTGGTCGCGGCTCTTGTCGTGGCGCCGGGCCGCGGTCGAGACGACGGGCGACCTGAACAAGCGCCGCATCTCGCTGCTCCAGCCCGACTCGTTCGTCGCCGAGCAGTTCCGCGCGCTGCGAGGGCGCATCGACGCGATCGCGGCGGACCGACCGCTCCGCACGATCGCGGTCACGAGCGCCACGCCCGGCGAGGGCAAGACGACCTCCGCGATCAACCTCGCGATCGTGACGTCGCTCTCGGTCGGGAGGCGCGTCCTGCTCGTCGACTGCGATCTGCGCCGGCCGAAGGTCCACAGCGCGCTCGGGATCAGCCCGGAAGCGGGACTCGCCGAGGTGCTCACCGATCAGATCGGGCTCGAGCAGGCGATCGTGAAGCCGGAGGGCATGGGACTCGAGATTTTGGCGGTGCGCGGGCGCCCCGCGAATCCCTCCGAGCTGCTCGGCTCGGCGCGCATGCGCGAGCTGATCGAAGAGGTGGCTGCGCGCTACGACCGGGTCATTCTCGACACGCCGGCCGCGCTCGGACTCCCCGACGCCAAAGCGGTGGCGGATCTGTCCGACGGGATCGTCGTCGTCGTGCGCGCGGACGTGAGCCGGCAAGAAGACATCCAGACCGTGCTCGAGATCATCGACCGGCGAAGGGTTCTCGGGCTGGTGCTGAATGGAGCCGTCGCGGACCAGGGACGCTACGGCTACGTGAGCTAGGAGAAATGGACTTCGCTCGTGCGCGTCGGTCGGCTCTCGAGTCGGATGCCTGACGGCGCCCTCGAACTCCGAGTGCACCATGGAACCGCTCGACATCGCCATCCCCGTTGCGAGCGCGTTCGCCGTGGCGGCCGTCACGACGCCGTTCGTCGGGCGCTTCGCGCGGGCGATCGGCGCGATCGACCGGCCGAGTGATCGAGGCGTCAACCAGCGGCCCGACATGCCGCTGTGCGGGGGGCTCGCGGTCGCGGGCGCGTTCGCCGTGGGTCTGTACGCGGCGCTAGAGCTGTCGGAGCACGGCCCGGATCCCCGCGTGCGCGGACTGCTGCTCGGCGGGCTCGTGATGCTCGCCACGGGCATGTACGACGACCGCTTCGGCATGAACGCCTGGCAGAAGCTCAGCGGCCAGGTGCTCGCGGCGGGCATCGCGATCTCGCAGGGCTTCCGCTTTCCGTACTTCACGAATCCCTTCACCCAGGGACTCGTGGACGTGCCCGAGGGACTCGTCTGGGCCGTCACGCTGGTCTGGATCGTCGGCATCACCAACGCGCTCAACCTGCTCGACGGCCTCGATGGACTCGCCGCCGGTGTCAGCGCGATCATCGCCGCCACGCTCGCCGCGATCGCGTTCCAGGGCGATCAGACCTTCGTGCTGCTCGCGGGAGTCGCGCTGACCGGCGCGCTGCTCGGCTTCCTGCCGCACAACTTCTCGCCGGCTCGCATCTTCCTCGGCGACACCGGCGCGCTGTTCGTCGGCTACACGCTCTCGCTGCTCGCGCTCGAGTGCTACCGGCGCGTCTCGCTGATCACATTGATCGTCCCGATGCTGGCGCTCGCCGTGCCGATCCTCGACACGCTGATGTCGATCGTGCGGCGCATCGTGCAGCACAAGCCCATCTTCAAGGCGGACCGCCAGCACATGCACCACCGGCTGCTCGCCTACGAGGGCTCGCCACGCGCGGCCGTTACGCAGTTCTATCTGCTGACCTCCGCCTTCTGCATGATCGCGGTCTCGTTCACGCGCCTGCAGGGGATCACCGCGGCCGTCTTCCTGGTCACGGTGCTCGCGCTGACGGTGCGGCTCTTGTGGAACCTCGGCGTGATCGGCCGGACCGCGGACGAGGACGCCCCGGCGCAGGACCCGACCTCGGCGCAGAGGCACACCGAGGGAGGCGCGTCGTGAGCCGCGCGCTCGTCACGGGCATCACGGGTCAGGACGGCTCCTACCTCGCGGAGCTGCTGCTCGAGAAGGGCTACGAGGTGCACGGCATGGTGCGCCGCTCGAGCACGGAGAGCTTCGAGCGCATCGCGCACATCGCGGATCGCGTGAAGCTCCACCAGGCCGATCTGCTCGACCAGAGCTCGATCGTGAGCCTGTTGCGCGCGGTGCGGCCGCGCGAGCTCTACAATCTCGCGGCGCAGTCGTTCGTGCCGACGAGCTGGCTCCAGCCGTCGTTGACCGGCGAGTTCACCGCGCTCGGCGTGACGCGCATGCTCGACGCCGTGCGTCTCGTGGACCCGCAGATCCGCTTCTACCAGGCGTCGAGTTCCGAGATGTACGGGCGCGTGCGCGAGATGCCCCAGAACGAGTCGACGTCGTTCTACCCGCGCAGCCCCTATGCCGTGGCCAAGGCCTACGGCCACTGGATCACCGTCAACTACCGGGAGAGCTACGGACTCTTCGCGGTGTCGGGGATCCTGTTCAACCACGAGTCGCCGCGCCGCGGACGCGAGTTCGTCACGCGGCGCATCAGCGAGGGCGTCGCCCGCATCAAGCTCGGCCTCCAGGACGAGCTCACGCTCGGAAATCTCGACGCGCGCCGCGACTGGGGCTACGCGCCCGAATACGTCGAGGCGATGTGGCGCATGCTCCAGCAGTCCGCTCCCGCCGACTACGTCGTCGGCACGGGAGTACACCACTCGGTGCAGCAGTGCGTCGACTTCGCCTTCGAGCACGTGGGCCTCGATCCGGCCGACTTCGTGCGCATCGATCCCTCGCTGCTGCGCCCCGCCGAGGTCGACACCTTGCTCGCCGACCCAACCAAGGCGCGCGAGCAGCTCGGATGGTCGGCGAAGACCAGCTTCCGCGAGCTCGTCCGCATCATGGTCGAAGCCGATCTCGAGCGCGGCGAGGCGGCGAGCGGCGCGCGGCGCGGTCGCGGGCGCGCGCGATGAGTCGCGCGGAGTGCGTGCTGGTGACGGGAGCCGCGGGCTTCATCGGCTCGACCCTGGTCGAGCGCCTGCTCGCCGACGGCCGGCGCGTGGTCGGGATCGACTCCTTCGATTCGTTCTACGCGCCCGAGCAGAAATGGCGAAATCTTCGCGTCGCGCAGGACCACCGCGGCTTCCGGCTGATCGAGGGCGACGTGCGCGACGCGTCCGCCGTGGGTCGCGCGCTCGAGTCGGGTCCGTGCGACGGACTCGTCCACCTCGCGGCGCTCGCCGGCGTACGGCCGAGCCTCGAGCGCCCTGCGGAGTACGCCGACGTGAACGTGCGCGGCACCGCGGTCGTGCTCGAGCAGGCGTGCGCGCACGGCATGCCGCGCGTGGTGTTCGCGTCCTCGTCGTCGGTCTACGGAGAGCGCGCGGACGACGCGCCCTTCCGCGAGAGCGACGCCACGGATGCGCCGGTCTCGCCCTACGCCGCGACCAAGCGCGCCGGCGAGCTGATCGCGCATGCCTTCCACGCCGCGCGCGGACTCTCCATCGCGTGCGCCCGCATCTTCACCTGCTTCGGCCCGCGCCAGCGACCCGACCTCGCGATCCGGCGCTTCGCCGAGCGCATGCTGCGCGGCGACTCGGTGCAGGTCTTCGGCGACGGCTCGGCGCTGCGCGACTTCACCTACGTGGACGATCTCGTCGCGGGGCTCGTCGCGGCGCTCGACGCCGAGCCCGGCTATGCCGTCTACAACTTCGGCGCGGGCCGCAGCATCTCGGTCGCGCAGGTGCTCGGCGTTCTCGAGCAGGCGCTCGGGGTGAAGGCGCGCGTCGAGTGGCGGCCCCGGCAGCCGGGCGACGTGTCGCGCACCCTGGCCGACATCGGCGCCGCGCGCCGCGCGCTCGGCTACGCGCCGCGGATCTCGTTCGAAGAGGGCGTGCGCCGCTTCGCGGCGTGGCTCGAGGAGACGCGGTGAGCGCACGCACAGCGTTGGTGACCGGGGGCGCGGGCTTCATCGGCGGGCATCTCGTCGAGCGTCTCGTCGCGGACGGCTGGCGCGTGCGCGTGCTCGACGATTTCTCGAGCGGCAAGGAGGACAACCTGGCCGACGTCGCCGAGCGGATCGAGCTGCTGCGCGGCGACGTCCGCGACTCCGACTGCGTCGCGAAGGCGGTGCACGGCGTCGAGGTGGTCTTCCACGAGGCGGCGGTCGCGTCCGTCCCTCGCAGCGTGGCCGAGCCGATCTTCACGAACAGCGTGAACGTCGGCGGCACGCTCTGCGTGCTCGAGGCGGCGCGCCACGCGGGTGTTCGGCGGGTCGTCTACGCGGCTTCGTCCTCCGCCTACGGCGACGCGCCCGGTCTCCCGAAGGTCGAGGACATGCCGACGAACCTGCTCTCGCCCTACGCGCTCCAGAAGCACGCGGGCGAGTCCTACTGCCGCCTCTACTCGGAGCTCTACGGCCTCGAGACCGTCGCGCTCCGCTATTTCAACGTCTACGGGCCGCGCCAGGACCCGAAGAGCGAGTATGCGGCGGTGATCCCGAAGTTCATCACCGCCTGTCTGCGCGGCGACGCGGCGATCCTCTTCGGCGACGGCGAGCAGACCCGCGATTTCGTGATGGTCTACGACGCGGTGCAAGCGAACCTGCTCGCCGCCGATGCGCCGCGCGCCGCCGGCAGGGTGTGCAACATCGCCGCGGGCCGGCGCACCAGCCTGAACGAGCTCATCGCGGTGATTCGCCAGGAGACGGGGGCGAAGGCCCTGCCGCGTCACGCGCCGCCTCGCGAAGGCGACGTACGTGACAGCGTTGCCTCGTTGGACTGCGCGCGCGACCTGCTCGGCTACGAGCCGCAGGTCGCGCTCCGCGAGGGGCTGCGCATCACCATCGAGAGCTTCAGCGCGAGGATCGAATGAACGTCTGCGTGATCGGCACGGGCTACGTGGGTCTCGTCACCGGCGCCTGCTTCGCCGAGTTCGGCTGCCAGGTGATCTGCGCCGACGTCGACGGCGCGAAGATCGCGGCGCTGCGCCAGGGTCAGATGCCGATCTACGAGCCCGGGCTCGAGGATCTCGTCGTGCGCAACGTCGCGCAGGGTCGGCTCTCCTTCACCACCGACACGGCCGAGGCGGTGCGCGCGTCGCTGGTGGTCTTCATCGCGGTGCCGACGCCGCCGCGCGAGGACGGCAGCACCGATCTCGGCGCGGTCGAGTCGGTCGCGCGCGAGATCGGGCGCGCGATGGACGGCTACAAGGTGATCGTGAACAAGAGCACCGTGCCGGTCGGCAGCGCCGTGAAGGTGCGGGGCTGGATCGAAGCCGAGCTGCCGCGCCGCGGGCAGCGGCGCTTCAGCGTCGCGTCGAACCCGGAGTTCCTGCGCGAGGGCGCCGCGATCGGCGACTTCATGCGGCCCGACCGGGTGGTGATCGGCGCCGACGACGAGGAGGCGACCGCCATCCTGAAGAGCCTCTACCGGCCGCTCTACCTGATCGAGACGCCGGTAGTGGTGACCAGCGTGGCGACGGCGGAGCTGACGAAGTACGCCGCCAACGCCTTTCTCGCGACCAAGATCTCCTTCATCAACGAGTTCGCGAATCTCTGCGAGATGGTCGGCGCGGACGTCCACGACATCGCGCGCGCGATCGGACTCGATCGCCGCATCGGCTCGAAGTTCCTGCACCCGGGGCCGGGCTTCGGCGGGTCGTGCTTCCCGAAGGACACGCGCTCGCTGGCGCACTTCGCGCGCGAGAAGGATTCGCCGGTGCGCATCGTCGAGGCGGTGGTGCAGGTGAACGAGTCGCAGCAGCGGCGCATGGTCGACAAGATCTCCGCCCTGCTCGACGGGGAGCTCGACGGCCGCGTGATCGGCGCGCTCGGCCTCTCGTTCAAGCCCGAGACGGACGACATGCGCGACGCGCCTTCGCTGTCGATCCTGCGCGGCCTGATCGAGCGCGGCGCGAGGGTGCGCGCCTACGACCCGCAGGCGATGGAGAACTCTCGCAAGCTGCTGCCCGACGTGTTGCTGTGCGAGAACGCCTACGAGGTGTGCGAGGGCGCGGACGCGCTGGTGGTGCTGACCGAGTGGAACCAGTTCCGCATGCTCGATCTCGCGCGCGTGAAGTCGCTGCTGCGCCAGCCGCTGGTGGCGGACCTGCGCAACATCTACGACCCCGCCGACATGCGCGACGCCGGCTTCACCTACGTGTGCGTGGGTCGTTAGGCACCGCGAGCCGGACCGAGCGTGAGCCTCCACGCCGTCATCCTGGCCGGAGGCGCCGGGGAGCGCTTCTGGCCGGCGTCGCGCGCGCGGCGCCCCAAGCCCTTCCTGCGCGTGGTCGGCGGCCGCACCTTGCTCGACGCGACCTGCCTGCGCGCGCGCCGGATCGCCGGCCCTTCGCGCGTGTGGGTGGTGTGTGGACGCGAGCACGCGCAGGCGATCCGCCGCGCCACGGGCCTGTCCGCGTCCCGCGTACTGGTCGAGCCCGCACGACGCAACACCGCGATGGCGATCGCCTTCGCGGCGGTGCGCATCTCGCGCGCCGATCCGCAGGCGATCCTGGCCGTCCTGCCGGCGGACCATCACATCCCCGACACCGCCGCGTTCGCCGCCGATCTGCGCGCCGCGGCGCGCGCCGCGCGCGCGGGCGCGCTCGTCACGCTCGGCGTCCGCCCGACGCGTCCGGAGACCGGCTACGGCTACATCGACGTCGGCGTTCCGGTCGGCCGCGCGCACCCGCGCCTGCGCCGCGTGCGCCGTTTCGTCGAGAAACCCGAGCGCCGCGTGGCCGAGCGCTACCTGCGCGGCGGACGCCACCTGTGGAACGCCGGCATCTTCGTCTTCTCCGCGCGCGCGATCCTCGAGGAGATCGAGGCGCACGCCCCCGATCTCGCAGCCGCCCTCGAGCCGCTGCGCGCGCGCGCCCGCAGCTCGAGCGCGGAGCTGGCCCGCAGCTATCGCCGCGCGCCGTCGCTGCCGATCGACGTCGCGGTGATGGAGCGGAGCCGGCGCGTCTGGACCTTGCCGGTGCGCTGGCGCTGGAGTGACGTCGGGACGTGGGAATCGCTGGCCGGAGAGCTCGGTGTCGCCCCGGGCCGCTCCCGGCTCCTGGCCGGAGACCTCGTCTACGACGATGGCGCCGGCAACCTGGTCTGGGGGCTCGATGGCAAGGCGGTGGCACTGCTCGGAGTATCGGGTCTCGCCGTGATCGATGCGGGCGATGCCCTGCTCGTGGCCCGCCTGGATCGCAGCAACGAGGTGCGGGCTATCGTCCAAGGCCTAAAGGAGAAGGGCCGACTGGACGTCACGTAGTCGGGCGGGGGAGCTTCCCCTCGGAGGCCTGGGTCCGGGATCGGGGGCTCGGAGGAACAGAGACACCTGGAGGCGGCAAGGTGGGAAGAGAGCAAGTCATGGCGATGCCGCGGCGAGGTCGGGAGGCACTCGACTCCCTGCGCAACATCCCGCTCTTCTCGTCGGTGCGCGATGCGGACCTCGAGAGCATCGCGGCGCTGCTGATCGAGCGGCGCTTCCCGAGACACAAGACCATCGTCGAAGAGGGACTGCCCGGCGACTACATGTACGTGATCTGCGAAGGTCGCGTGCAGGTCTCGAAGCTCTCCGACGACGGTCGCGAGAAGATCCTCGAGTTCCTCGATGCGGGCGACTTCTTCGGCGAGATGTCGCTGCTGGACAACGCGCCGCGCTCGGCCAGCGTCCGCGCGCTCACCGACTCTCGCATCCTGGCGCTCTCGCGCGCCGACTTCCTCGCCGTGCTGCGACGCAGTCCCGATCTCGCGATGGCAGTGATCCAGGAGCTGACGCGGCGCCTGCGCCGCGTCGACGATCAGGCCTCGTCACTCTCGTTCCAGCGCGTCGAGGAACGCACCAAGGGTCTGCTGGTGCGGCTCGCGAAGCAGGATCCGCAGCGCATCGATCGGCGCGTCACGCCGGCGCTCACACACCAGCAGATCGCGGACATGATCGGAACCTCGCGGGAGACGGTCACGCGCGCCCTGAAGGGCCTGAAGGAGCGCGGCTGGCTCGAGCAGGAGGGCAAGAAGTACCTCGTGCCCGCGAAGGAAGAGGACTGAGGTCGGACGCCGGCGAGCCGCTTCTCATCGCCGAGCGGGTCTGATCTTCTGAACTTTGCTCGGCTTCGCTTCGCTGCGCGCCAGGGCTTCGCCCCGGCTTGGCCCCCCCTTGCCGACTCCGGGGATCGATTGAACCCTAGGCTTCCCGCCGGGTTCCAAGGCCCGGCAACTGTGTGTCCGCCCGGCGGTGTCGTCTGGCGTATCGGGGGTCCGGCCAAGCAATGCGCATCCACATCGTTCGAGCTCTCACCGCGGGGCTCACCCTGTTCCTGCTGGCGGCCTGCCAGTCCGACTCGGAGAAGATCTCCCAGCATCTCTCTCGCGGGCAGGAGTACTTCGACGCGCAGAAGTGGCCCGAGGCGATCATCGAGTACAAGAACGTGCTCCAGATAAACCCGAACCACGCGGAGGCGCACTGGAAGCTCTCGCAGGCGTACCTGAAGAGCGACAAGCCGCGCGAGGGATTCTGGGAGCTGCGCGAGACGGTCCGCCTGGATCCGAAGAACCGCGACGCGAAGCTCCAGTTCGCGCAGATCTCGATCTACGCCGGCGAGCTCGAAGAGGCGCTGACCCGCGCGAACGAGGCGATCGCCGACGACAACACCAAGGCCGACGCCTACATGGTCGCCGCGCAGGCGCACGAGGCGCTCAAGCAGGTGGACGAGGCGAAGGCTGCCTACGCGCGCGCGGTCGAACTCGAGCCCGATCTGGTCCCGCCGCGCATCCTCTACGCCAGCTTCCTGCGCCGGAACAACGACCGCCAGGGCGCCGAGGCGCAGTATCTCGAGGCGAGCAAACGCGCTCCTTCGCCGGAGACGTACGTGGCGCTCGCGGGCTTCTACGCCGAGGGCGGAGATCGCGACCCCGAGGCGGAGGACGCCTACAAGAAGGCGCTCGAGACCTCGAAGGAGGGCCAGATCGTCGGCGCCTACTCGGTGCTCGCGTCCTTCTACTATGTGCGCGATCGCTTCCCGGACGCGGTCGCCACGCTCGAGAAGGGCATCGAGGCGACCAACAACTCCGTCGACCTGATCTACCTGCTCGCGCGCATGTACCGCGAGAAGGGCGACCAGGCCAAGGCGGACCAGCTCGCCCAGAAGGCGACCGAGGTCAAGCCCGACGACTACCACACGCACCTGGTGCTCTCGGCGTACCGCGACCAGATCGGCGACCTCGACGGCGCGCTCGAAGCCGCGCGCAACGGGCAGAAGGTCGCGCCGAAGGACACGTTCGACGCCGACTTGCGCGTGGCCGAGGTGCTGCTCGAGATCGGCTTCACGCGCAAGGAGCCCGACAAGGTCAAGGAGGGCCGCGAGATCGTCGACCGCGTGCTCGCCGCCAAGCCGACCGATCCGGGCTGCCTGTTCGTCAAGTCGAAGCTCGACATCGCGGAGAAGCGCTACGACGACGCGATCCGCGAGCTACGCAGCGCGATCGATCAGCAGCCGGACTGGGCCAAGGCTCACTTCCTGCTCGGCTCGGCGCTCGCGCTCTCGGGCGAGCGCACGGCGGCCCGCACGGAGCTCGCCCGCGCGCTCGAAATCGACGGCACGATGGTCGACGCGCGCCGCCTTCTCGCCGACGTCCACGCAGCGCTCGGCGAGCACGAGTACGCGGTCGAAGAGGGGCGCCGCTACCTGAAGGAGCGTCCGGACGCGATCAACGTGCGCCTGCGCGTCGCCCAGAGCCTGATGAACCTCGATCGTGTCGACGAGGCGCTCCAGGAGATCCAGGTCGTCGACGAGTCGAAGCGCAACGCCGAGGTGAACTACGCGATCGCGCGGATCTACCTGCGCAAGGGCCGCCTCGACATGGCGCGCAAGTTCCTCGAGAAGGCGCTGACCGAGCAGCCGCACCACCCCGACATCCTCTCCAACCTGCTCACCATCGACAGCTCCGAGGGACGCACGGAAGAGTCGGCGAAGCGCATCAAGGCCGCGCTCGCCGAGGAGCCGAACAACGCGAACCTGCAGCAGCTCGCCGGCCGCCTCTACGTGATCGAGAACAAGAACGACGAGGCGGAGGCCGCCTTCAAGAAGGCGATCGAGCTCGATCCGAACCTGATGACGAGCTATCGGCTGCTCGCGCAGTTCTACGCGCGCACGGGCCGCACGGGTGAGACGATCGGCACCTACGAGAAGGCGCTCCAGGTCAAGGAGGACCAGCCGCAGATCCACCACTTCCTCGGCGTGCTCTACGAGTTCGGCGGCGAGCGGGACCGCGCGGTGCAGCACTACGAGGCGGCGATCCGCTACGAGCCGAACCTCGGCGAGGCCAAGAACAACCTCGCCTACCTCTTCGCCGAGAAGGGCGAGAACCTCGACCGCGCGCTCGACCTCGCGCAGGAGGCGAAGGCCCTGATGCCGGACGATCCGAACACGGCCGACACGCTCGGGTGGGTGCTCTACCGGCGCGGCGTGCCGTCGGCGGCGATCGGCTACCTGAAGGAGGCGGCGGCGGGCACGCGCCCCGGCGACTCCAACCTCGGCCTGATCCGCTACCACCTCGCGCTCGCCTACGAGGCGAGCGGGGACAAGGCCAATGCCAAGGAGGCCGCCCAGCAGGCGCTCGCGGACCACCAGAACTTCACGACCTCCCAGAAGGCCGCGGGAGCCGCGGCGGTGCCGGATCCGCCCTGGATTCCCGACGCGCGCAGCCTGATCCAGCGGACGGCGAGCCAGTAGCTCGCCGCTCCGCTCCGGTTCGGCAGAACACGCGCATCAAGCCGCGACACCGGCGCGCCGATAGGGCGCCGGAGGTCCCCTCCGTGGGGTCCTCTGCACGCGGAGGGATGCGATGACGTGGAGCAAGCTCGGGCTCCTGGTTCCGGCGTTGACGGTGGGCTGGCTCGCCGGCGCGGCGGCCGGGGACGAGGTCGCGCCGAATCCGGCGCCGGCCAGTGGCGCCGTCGCGGATCTCCCGCCCGATGATCCCGCCGCGCTCCCGAGCGCCGATGCCGCGCAGCACGAGGCGACCCAGCCTGCCGCGGTCGCCGACCAGACACCGGCTGGCGACGCCGCTGCGCCCGCCGCACAGGGCAGCGAGCCCGCGATGGCTGCGCCGGCCGACGCCGCGGGCGCGGAGGCGCAGACGAGCGGTGCGACCGCCGCGAAGCCGAGCGAGTCCGAGCCCGTCGCGCCGGCGCTCGGCGCCATCGGCTACGACTCACAGGGACGCCAGGGCCGCGTCCACATCGTGCGCAAGGGCGACACGCTCTGGCACATCTCAGAAGCCTATCTCGGCACGCCGTGGGTGTGGCCGTCGATCTGGCGCGACAACGGGCAGGTCGCGAATCCGCACCGCATCTATCCGGGCGATCGCATCTGGATCACGCCGAACGAGATGCGGAAGGTCAGCGCCGAGGAGGCGGCGGAGCTGCTGTCCAACCTGCCGCCCGGACAGCCGGCCGAGCCGGCCGCCGCCGAGGAGGTCTTCCCGGCTGCGCCCGCGCCCGAGGCGGCGCCCGCCGCGACGCCGGCCGCGCCGGCTAGCGTCCACGTCTCGGCGCGCGAGTCGACGGGCCTGCTCACGGCCGAGGAGTACGAGGCCGCGGGAAGCATCGTCGGCCGGGTGCCCGAGCGCGTGTTCATGTCGCAGGAGGATCAGGTCTACATCGGCGTCGGCGAGGGCAGCGTGAAGGTCGGCGACCAGCTCACGATCTTCCGCACGCGCGACAAGGTCTACGATCCCGACACCGGCCGGTTGCTCGGCTACCACGTCGAGTTCCTCGGCTATGTCGAGGTGACCGAGACGCATCCCGAAGCGTCGCTCGCGCGCATCCGTATGTCGACCGGCGAGGTCATCGAGGGCGACCGCGTGACGCCGCGCCAGCCGATGCCGCAGGACGTCGCGCTGCGACCGAGCCCCCAAGTCGACGGCATGGTCTGCTACTTCCCACAGAAGCGCGTGGTGATCGCCTGGAACGACTTTGTGTACCTGAACCGGGGCAGCACCGACGGCCTCGAGGTCGGCAGCCCGCTCGAGGTGTTCCGACTCGGCTACACGACGGAAGAGCCGGTGCGCGACGAGCGGGTGCAGGTTCCGGATCGCGTGATCGCGAAGCTCGTGGTCGTGCGCGTCGGCGAGCGGAGCTCGGTCGCGCTCGTCACCAAGGCCACGACGGAGCTGAAGCTCGGCGACCGCTTCCGCGGTGCCGTCGACGTGTCGGACATGGCCACGACGCCGCCTCCGGCGGAGGTCGCGATCCCGGTGGACCAGGATCGTGCGCGCGGGACGGTCGGCCGCAGCGCGCACCCGGCGAGCCGACGACACTAGACCGTCGACGCGGCATCGGTCCGCGCCCGCGCTCGCCGCGCGCGTGATCGCTGCACGCTTGCCCGCGTGCCGAGGCGCGGGCAAGCTCACGGCCCTCCGGTCCCCGGAGAGATGCCTTGGACAGAGCCTCGCCGGGCCCCGGCGCGCTCGATCCGTCCGACCCGGGCTGCGAGGCCGAGCTGCGCCGCTGGCTCGCGTTCCAGCAGGCGCTCGCGCTCGAGCCGATGCGCGCCGCGCGGGCGCTGCGATCGGCGCGGGGAGACCCGCGGCGCGCGCTCGTCCTCTCGGGCGCTCCTCTGCCGTCCGAGGCCGAGATCGCCGAGGCACACGCGACGCTCCGGCGCGTCGGCGCGCGGGTGCTGCCGCTGCCGGCCGCCGGCTACCCGTGGCGCTTCGCATTGCTGCGCGAGCCGCCTCCGGTGCTGGCGGTGCGCGGCGACCCGTCGCTGCTTTCGCGCCGTGCGGTCGCGATCGTCGGCGCGCGCGCGGCCACCGCCTACGGCCGCGCGGTCGCGCGCCGTCTCGCCGCGGACCTCGCCGCCAGCGGACTCGTCGTGGTGTCGGGCCTCGCGCGCGGCATCGACGCGGCCGCGCACGAAGGCGCGCTCGAAGCGGGCGGGGCGACCGTCGCCGTCGTGGCCTGTGGTCCGGAGCAAGTGTACCCGCCCGAGCATCGCGCGCTCGCCTCTCGCATCGCCGCGAGCGGCGCGCTCGTCTCCGAGCTGCCGCCCGGTACGCCGCCGCGGTCGGCCCACTTTCCGCTCCGCAATCGCTTGATCAGCGGGCTGGCGGAGGCGCTCGTCGTCGTGGAGGCGAGAGTGCGGAGCGGATCGCTCCACACGGTGCGCCATGCGCTCGATCAGGGCATCGACGTGCTCGCGGTGCCGGGACCCGTGGACGCGCCGACGAGCGCGGGACCCAATCTCCTGCTGCGCGACGGCGCCGCGCCGGCGCTCGACGCGAGCGACGTGCTCGCCGCGCTCGCCGGCCCGCCGCGCGTCGCGCACGACGCCTCGCCCGCGCTCTCGCCCGAGCTCGAGGCGCTGCTCGCGAGTCTGCGCCGCGAGCCTGCGACGCGCGACGGGCTCTCGCGCCGGCTCGGCCTCGCGCCGCAGGCGCTGGCCGCGCCGCTGCTCGAGCTCGAGCTCGGCGGGCGCGCCGTGGTGGACCCCGACGGTCGCTGGCGAGCGCTGAGCTAGCGTTGCGCGCCTTCGGGGGTCGCCCTTGCAGACGGCGCAGGTCAGCGTGGTCGGGGCGGGTCTGGCGGGCTGCGAGGCCGCCTGGCAGGCGGCGCGCCGCGGCCTGCGCGTCTCGCTCTACGAGATGAAGCCGCTGCGCTTCTCGCCCGCGCATGCCGCACCCGACTTCGCCGAGCTCGTGTGCAGCAACTCGCTGCGCTCGAACCAGCTCGGCAACGCCGTCGGCCTGCTGAAGCAGGAGATGCGGAGGCTCGACTCGCTCGTGCTCGCGGCGGCGGACGAGTGCGCGGTGCCGGCCGGCAAGGCGCTCGCGGTCGACCGCGTCGCCTTCGCGCGTCGCATCACCGAGACGCTCGAGTCGCACCCGCGCATCGAGGTGCGGCGCGCCTGCATCGAGCGCATCCCGGACGAGCGTCCCGTGGTTCTCGCCACGGGTCCGCTCACGGACGGCGCGCTCGCGGCCGATCTCCAGCGCCTGCTCGGCGAGGAGTACCTCTACTTCTACGACGCGCTCTCTCCGATCGTGTACGCGGACTCGGTCGATCCCGAGATCGCGTTCCGCGCCTCGCGCTACGAGGAGGGAGAGGGCGACTACGTCAACCTGCCGCTCTCGCGCGACGAGTACGAGCGCTTCCTCGACGCGCTGATCGAGGCCGACACACTTCCTCTCCATCCGTTCGAGGCGGCGCTCTACTTCGAGGGCTGCTTGCCGGTGGAGGAGATGGCGCGCCGGGGGCGCGACACGCTCGCGTTCGGGCCGATGAAGCCGGTCGGGCTGATCGATCCGCGCACGGGTGTCCGCCCGCACGCGGTCGTGCAGCTCCGCCAGGAGGACAAGCGCGGCCTGCTGCTCGGCCTCGTCGGCTTCCAGACGCGGCTGCGGCAGGCGGACCAGAAGCGCGTGTTTCGCGGGCTGCCCGGCCTCGCCGAGGCGGTGTTCGCGCGCTTCGGCTCCGTCCATCGCAACACCTATGTGAATGCGCCGCGCCACCTGAATGCCGATCTCTCGCTGCGCGCGGCGCCCGGTGTGTACCTGGCCGGTCAGATCTCCGGCGTCGAGGGCTACGTCGAGTCCGCCGCGCTCGGGCTGCTGGCCGGGATCCACGTGGCCAGCGCGGCGCGCGGCGAGGAGCCGCCGCTACCCGACGAGGCGACCGCGCACGGCGCATTGCTCCGCTACCTGACCGGCGCCGACGCGAAGCGCTTCCAGCCGATGAACGTGAACTACGGCCTCTTCCCGCCGCAAGAAGGCTTGCCGCGGCGCCTCGCGCGCAAGGATCGCCACGAGCGCCTGGCGGCGCGAGCCCTCGATCGGATCGCGGACTACGCGTCGCGCGTCCGCCCCCCCGTCGCATGAGCGGCGAGCGCGAGCCGGCCGCGCGCGCGACCTGGCAGTCCGAGCTCCGCGACTTCGACCTCTTCCTGCGCGCGGAGCGCGCGCTCTCGCCGCACACACGGCGCGCGTACGCATCCGACGTCCGACACTTCGCGGCGTTCGTGTCGGGCCGCGTGCCCGCGCGCGTGGATGCGGGCGACGTGCGCGCCTGGCTCGCGTCGCTGCACGGCTCGCGCGACCCGGCCACGCTCGGTCGCAAGCTCGCCGCGCTGCGCGCCTTCTTCCGGCTGCAGCTTCGCGAGGGGCGGGTGCCCGCCGATCCGACGCGCGGGCTGGTCTCGCCGCGCGTCCCGAAGCGGCTGCCGAAGCCGCTGGCCGTCGACGACTGCGTGGCGCTCGCCGAGGCCGACGCGGAGGTGGATCCTCGCGACGAGGCGCGCGCGCTGCGCGACCGCGCGCTCGTCGAGCTGCTCTACGGCGCGGGCCTGCGCGTCGGCGAACTCTGCTCGCTCGACGTGCGCGACGTGGATCTCCACCGCGGCGACGTGCGCGTGCAGGGAAAGGGCGGCGCCGAGCGCGTGGTGCCGCTGCCCGCGGCCGCGCGGGCCGCGCTCGACCGCTATCTTGCGGGCCGTCGCGGCCCCGGCTCGCGCGCGGAGCCGCTCTTCACGGCGCTGCGCCCGCGCCGCGGCGCGCGCGCGCGGCTCGGCGTCCGCGACGTGCGCCGGATCGTCGGCGCACGCGCGCGTCGCGCCGGAATTTTCGAGCGCGTGCACCCGCATCGGCTCCGCCACAGCTACGCCACACATCTGCTCGACATGGGGGCCGACCTGCGCGAGATCCAGGAGCTGCTCGGCCACGCGAGCCTCTCGACCACGGAGAAGTACACGGCGGTCTCCATGGAGCGTCTGGCCGAGGTGTACGATCGCGCGCATCCGCGAGCAAGACGCGCCAGGCGCGCCGCGCAGCGAACGCAAGCCGCCGCAGGCGGCGCGCAGCGAGCCGAAGGCGAGCGAAGATCGGAGGACTGACCCGGTGAGCAAAGAGGGACCGATTGCCGGCGACCGCACCTAGTTTCCAATCCACCACCGTGCTCGCCGTTCTCCGCGACGGCGCGATCGCGATGGCGGGCGACGGTCAGGTCACGCTCGGCAACGCCGCCGTGAAGCACGGCGCGCAGAAGGTGCGGCGCTCGGCGTCGGGGCGCGCCGTGATCGGCTTCGCCGGCAGCGCGGCCGATGGCATGGCGCTGCTCGAGCGGCTCGAGGCGAAGCTCGAGGCCCATCCCGGGCAGCTGCGGCGCGCGGCCGTCGAGCTCGCGAAGGAATGGCGCCTCGACCGCGCGCTGCGGCGACTCGAGGCGATGCTGCTCGTCGGCGATCCCTCGACCTTGCTGCTCGTCTCGGGCGGCGGCGACGTGATCGAGCCCGACGACGGCGTGGCGGCGATCGGTTCGGGCAGCGGCTACGCGCTCGCGGCTGCGCGCGCGCTCGTCGCAAACACGGCGATGCCGGCTGCCGAGGTCGCCGAGCGCGCGCTGCGCATCGCGGCGGAGATCTGCATCTACACGAACGACCGTGTTACGGTGGTCTCGTTGCCGTGAACCGACCGAGTCCCCCGCAGAGCTTCACGCCGCGCGAAGTCGTGTCCGAGCTCGACCGTTACATCGTCGGGCAGGCGGAGGCCAAGCGCGCGGTCGCGATCGCGCTCCGCAACCGCTGGCGCCGCCAGCAGGTCCCCGACGAGCTCCGCGACGAGATCGCGCCGAAGAACATCATCATGATCGGCCCGACGGGCGTCGGGAAGACCGAGGTCGCGCGCCGCCTCGCGCGCCTGGCCGAGGCGCCGTTCCTCAAGGTCGAGGCCTCGAAGTTCACGGAGGTCGGCTACGTCGGGCGCGACGTCGAGTCGATCGTGCGCGATCTCGCCGAGGTCGGTGTCGCGCTGGTGCTCGAGGAGGAGCGGCGCGCGGTGCGCGCGAAGGCCGAGGAGCGCGCCGAGGAGCGCCTGCTCGACGCGCTGCTGCCGCCGCCCGCGCCGATCGCGCCCGGCGCCGCGCCGCCCGCCGCCGGTCGTGAGACGCGCGAGAAGCTCCGCGCCTTGCTGCGCGGAGGCCACCTCGACGACCGCGAGGTCGAGGTCGAGCTCGAAGACGGCGGCACTGGTCCCTCCATCAGTCTCTTCACACCGCAGGGCGTCGAGGAGATGGGCATGCAGTTCAAGGACCTGCTCGGCAACCTGATGCCGCGGCGGTCGCGCAGGCGACGCATGCGCGTGGCGGCGGCGCGCGAAGCGCTCCAGGCGGAGGAGTCGACACGCCTCGTCGACATGGACCGCGTGCGCGAGATCGCGATCCATCGCGTCGAGCAGTCCGGCATCGTCTTCATCGACGAGCTCGACAAGATCGCATCCTCGGGGCCGGGCCGCGGCGGTCCGGACGTCTCGCGCGAGGGCGTGCAGCGCGATCTGCTGCCGATCGTCGAGGGCTCGACCGTGCAGACCAAGCACGGGCCCGTGAAGACCGACCACGTGCTCTTCATCGCGGCCGGCGCCTTCCACGTCGCGAAGCCTTCGGACCTGATCCCCGAGCTGCAGGGCCGCTTCCCGATCCGGGTCGAGCTCTCGAGCCTCGGGCGCGAGGACTTCGTCCGCATCCTGACCGAGCCACAGAACTCGCTCGTGCGTCAGTACACCGCGCTGCTCGCGACCGAGTCCGTCGCGCTCGAGTGGAAGCCCGACGGCATCGAGGCGATCGCCGCTTATGCGGCGCGCGTCAACGAGGGCACCGACGACATCGGCGCGCGGCGCCTCCACACCGTGATGGAGAAGCTCCTCGAGGAGCTCTCCTTCGAGGCGCCGGATCTCGCCGGCTCGCACCACGTGGTCGATGCCGGGTTCGTGCGCGCGCGCCTGGAAGCGCTGGTCCGCGACGAGGACCTGTCGCGCTACATCCTGTGAGGCGCCGCTTCGTGACCTTGCGCGTGCTCGTGATCGAGGAAGACCGCCGAGTCGCGGAGTCGATCCGCGACGCGCTCGCCGACGACGGCATCGACTGCGAGCTCGCCGACGACCTGCTGCACGGCGCGAAGCTCTCCGAGGATCCGCAGGTCGGCGCGGTGCTGCTGTCGCTCTCGACCTCGCAGCGGGGCGGCATCGAGACCTTGCGCGCGCTGCGCGAGCGGCGCGGCACGCTGCGCGTGATCGCGCTCGGCACCGCGTCGGCGCAGGAGCTGATCCTCGAGGCGCTGCGCCGCGGCGCGTCCGACTACCTCGCGAAGCCGATCCACGAGGAGGAGCTGCGGCTCGCGGTGCGGCGCGCGCTCGACGCGACGCAGGTCGCGACGCGCTTCGAGTCGTTGCGTTCGCGGCTCGCGGCGCTGGCCGACGAGCTCGCCGCCTGGCGCTCGCAGGATCCCGAGGAGCCGGACACCGCCGCGGTCGCGATCGTCGAGAGCACCGCGCGGCTGCTCGGCGCGGCGCGCGCCTCGCTGCTCGTGCCGGACGGAGAGCACCACCTTCGCGTCGCCGCGATCCACGGCAGCGACCACGCGGCCGAGGAGCTCGCGCCGATGGCGGTCGCGGACTCGGTCGCGGGCCTCGCGCTCGACGCCGACGAGGGTCTGCGGATCGACGACGTGGATCGCGACGAGCGCTGCGCGGGGCGGCCGCGTCGCGGCCGCTACGCGTCGGGATCCGCGCTGCTCGTGCCGATCCGCGGCGAAGCGGGGACGCTCGGCGTGCTCTGCGCGACCGAGCGCCCGCCGGCCGCGCCTTTCGCGGAAGAAGATCTCGCCTTCGCGCGGCTGCTCGCATTCGCCGCGGCGTCGCGCCTGGCGCCGCCGCCGATCGTCCAGGCGCCGGCCGAGCGCGCGCCCGAGCCGCCGCGCGTCGATCCCGACGAGCCCGTGCGCGTCGAGCTCGCGCGCGAGATCGCGTCGGCGCTGTGCGCCGAGATCGAGCCGGCGCCGCTCTTGCTCGCGGCGCTCCGCCCGATCGCCGAGCGCCTCGGCGCGTCGCCGGTGTCGCTCTACCTCGTCGATTCGCGCGTCGGCTCGCTCGCGCTCGAGGCGAGCGCGGGGTCGGGCCGCGCGGATCGGACGCGCTTGCCGCGCGACCGCGGACTCGCCGGACGCGTGCTCGCGGGCGGAGGCGCGGTCGCCGCGGACCGGCCGGAGTCGCTGCAGGGCTTCGACGTCGCGGTCGACACGCCGGAGGACGGCGCGGCCGGACCGCTCTACTGCGTGCCGATTGCGATCCGCGGCCGCGTGCTCGGGCTCGCGCGCGCTTTCTTGCGCGCTGGCGCCGGCACTTCGGCGCGTACGGCGGAGCTCCTCTCGAGCGCGCTCTCCGCAGCGGTCCGCAACGCGCTCCTGTACCGTAGCCTGCTCGAATCGATCGACGACCTCGCGCGCGCTCGCCGCGAGTCGAACGAACGGCGTTAGTCGCGGGGTGCGCGCCGCATGAAGGATCTGATCGACAAGGCCGAGGTCCTGATCGAGGCGCTCCCGTACATCCGGCGCTTCTACGACAAGACCATCGTGATCAAGTACGGGGGCAGCGCGATGCGCGACGAGTCGCTGCGCGCGTCGTTCGCGGTCGATCTGGTGCTGCTGAAGTACATCGGCCTGCGGCCGGTCGTCGTGCACGGCGGCGGCCCGCAGATCGGCCGCACGCTCGAGCGCCTCGGCAAGACGTCGCGATTCGTCGGCGGGCTGCGGGTCACTGACGACGAGACGATGGAAGTGGTCGAGATGGTGCTCGGCGGCAAGGTGAACCGCGAGATCGTGGCGCTCGTGCAGCAAGCCGGCGGCCGCGCGGTCGGCCTCACCGGCAGCGACGGCGACATGATCCGCGTGGTGCGCCGCGAGGTCGAAGGCGAGGACGTCGGCCGCGTCGGGCGCGTGGTCGACGTCCAGCCGGCGGCGATCAGTGCCGTGGCCGACGCGGGTTTCGTGCCGGTGATCGCGCCGCTCGGTATCGATCCGAGCGGTGTCACCCACAACGTCAACGCCGACGAGGCCGCCGGCGCGATCGCGCGCGCGCTCGGCGCCGAGAAGCTGATCCTGCTGACCGACGTCGAGGGCGTGAAGGACGCGCAGGGCCGGCTGATCCACACGCTCTCGATCGCCGAGGCGCGCAAGCTGATCGCCGAGGGGACGATCCGAGACGGCATGATCCCGAAGGTCGAGTGCTGCATCGAGGCGCTCGAGAACGGCGTCGGTCGCACCCACGTGCTGGACGGCCGCATGCTGCACGCGATCCTGCTCGAGATGTTCACCGATGGCGGCGTCGGAACCCTGATCACCTTGTAGCCGTGCCCAAGGACTTCATCAGCCTCGCCGACTGGAGCGCCCCGGAGCTGCTCTCGATGCTCGAGCGCGCGCGCGAGCTGAAGGCGCTGCTCCGGCGCGGCGAGCGGCCGCAGACGCTCGAGGGCCGCTCGGTCGCGATGTTTTTCGAGAAGCCGTCGCTGCGGACGCACGTCACCTTCGAGGCCGGCGTGACGCAGCTCGGCGGACACGCGATCTGGCTGAAGCCCGAGGAGGTCGGCATCGGCACGCGCGAGACGCCGGGCGACGTCGCTGCGAACCTCTCGCGCTGGGTCGACGCGATCGTCGCGCGCACCTACAGCCACCATCTCGTCGAGGAGCTCGCCGCGGTCGCGACGATCCCCGTGATCAACGGCCTCACCGACCTGCTGCACCCGTGCCAGGTGATGGCGGACCTCCAGACCATGCGGGAGAAGCGCCCGCTCGTGGGCGCGGTGATCGCCTACGTCGGCGACGGCAACAACATGGCCAACTCGCTGATGCTCGGCGCCGCGGTTCTCGGCCTCGAGCTGCGGCTCGCGACGCCGGAGAGCCACCGGCCGGCGCTGCGCGTGCGCAAGCGCGCCGACGAGATCTCGGCGCGGAGCGGCGCGCGCATCCGCTGGAGCGAGGATCCGGTCGAGGCCGTGGGCGGCGCCGACTTCGTCTACACCGACACGTGGACGAGCATGGGCCAGGAGGCGGAGGCCGAGATGCGCCGCCGGCTCTTCCGGCCCTATCAGGTGAATGCGCGCCTGCTCTCGCACGCGCCGGATGCCTGGATCATGCACTGCCTGCCCGCCCACCGCGGCGAGGAGATCACGGACGACGTGCTCGACGGCCCGCGGAGCATCGTCTTCGACCAGGCGGAGAACCGCCTGCACGCGCAGAAGGCGATCCTCGAGCACCTGCTCCGCAAGCCCGGCAGGCCCGGCTCGTAGAGCCGGGCGCGCGGCGAGCGGCAAGCCGTCCGGCGCACAGCGAGGCGAAGCCGAGCGGAGATCGCACGGGACGGGCGAGCGAAGCCATCAGAGGGTCGACCCGGTGCGGTGAAGCCGCGCGAGCATGCCGGCGGCCGTACCGCGCAGTTGCGCTCAGCTTTCCGCTGCGCCCGTCCGATACCCACGCCGGTGGCGAATGCCTCGCCGCCGGGGTCGGCATGGGTTCCAACGACGGCGGAAGTCGAGAGCAGGAGCGGATTCCCAGACTCGCGCCGGACCTCGATCCCGAGGTTCTCGAACTCACTCCCGTGGAGGGCTTCTTGCTCTCGAGGATCGACGGCAGCACCAGCTGGAAGACGCTCTGCCACATCGGTGGCCTCGCGCCGCACGAGGTGGACCGAGCGCTCGAGCGCTTCGAGGCGAAGGGCGTGATCGTCGTGGAGCGCCCCGGCGGCGCGCGCGCGGCGGCGGCGGCCGGTCGTGCCGAGCCGCAGGCGAAGGCCGACGCTGCGAAGAGCATCGTGCCGGCGGGCTCCGTCGACGCGCGCCTCGGCATCTCCCTGGAGCTCCAGCGCCGCATCCTCGAGTTCGAGAGCGGGCTAGAGCGGCCGTACCACGACCTGCTCGGCGTCGAGCGCAACGCCGACGCGAAGGAGATCAAGCGCGCCTACTTCCGGCTCTCGCGCGAATACCACCCCGACCGCTACTTCCGGCGCGACCTCGGTCACTTCGGCGCGCGTCTCGAACGCATCTTCCGCAAGGTCGCGGAGGCCTACGAGCTTCTGTCGGATCCGAACACGCGCGCCGAGATCGAGCGCAGCCTCGCCTCGGGGCCCGCGCCGTCCGGCGGCGAGTACCGGCACACCGTGCCGGGCAAGGCCGAGCGCATCGGGCCGGAGCCGGCGCCGCCGCGCGGACAGCGCGTGCCCGGGCGCATGGAGAACCTCGAGCGGCTCCGCAACCGCTTCCGCATCCCGCCGAAGCTGCTGGCCGAGCGGCGCATCCGAGCGCGCCAGCTCTTCCAGGCGGCGCGGGTCTCGGCGCACGAGGGCCGCTACCTCGAGGCGGCCGCCAGCATGCGGCTCGCCATCGCGTTCGATCCGTGGGAGAAGGAGTTCAAGTCGGGCTTCGCGGACATCCAGGCGCAGGTCCACGCGGCGCGCGCCGAGGAGCTGCTGAAGCGCGCCGGCGACGCGGTCGCGCAGGGCGAGGCGCTGCATCTGCTCGAGGAGGCGCTCCTCTACCGGCCCTGCCACGTCGAGACCTTGAGGCGCGCGATCGCGCTCTCCATCGAGGTGCGCGAGCTGGAGAAGGCGCGCGAGTACGCGGAGCAGCTCGTCGAGATCGCGCCCGACGTCGCCGCGCACCACGCGCGACTCGCGGGCGTGTTGCGGCGCCAGGGCAAGCGGGCGCAGGCGTCGGCCGCGCTCGAGAACGGCGCGCGCATCGACGCGAAGGATCCGGAAATCAAGGCCGAGCGGCTGAACCTGCATCGCAGCCGCGCGCGGTCTGGAGGGGCGGCATGAGTCGTGTCATCGGAATCGACCTGGGCACCACGAATTCGTGCGTGGCCGTGATCGACGGCGGCAAGCCCGTCGTGATCCCCAACACGGGCGGCTACAAGACCAGCCCCTCGATGTTCGCGATCGCGGCGGACGGCAAGCGCCTGGTCGGACACCTGGCCAAGCGCCAGGCGATCACCAACGCTCGCAACACCGTCTACGCATCGAAGCGCCTGATCGGCCGGCGCTTCGACTCGGCCGAGGTCAAGCGCGCGCTCGACCTGTTCCCGTACGAGATCGTGGAGGGCCCCAACGCCGACGCCCGCATCGTGATCGCGGGCAAGACCTTCTCGTGCTCCGAGATCTCGGGGATCATCCTGCGCGAGATGAAGCGCGTCGCCGAGGAGTACCTCGGCGAGCCCGTCTCCGACGCCGTCGTCACGGTGCCGGCCTACTTCAACGACACGCAGCGCCAATGCACCAAGGACGCCGGCAAGATCGCGGGCCTCGAGGTGCTGCGCATCATCAACGAGCCGACCGCCGCGGCGCTCGCCTACGGCCTCGGCCACAACCGCGAGGAGAAGATCGCGGTCTACGACCTCGGCGGCGGCACCTTCGACATCTCGATCCTCGAGCTCGCCGAGGGCGTGGTCGAGGTGCTCGCGACCGCCGGCAACACCTTCCTCGGCGGCGAGGACTTCGACCGGCGCATCGTCGAGCACGTGCTCGAGCTGTTCAAGAAGAGCGAGGGCATCGATCTCTCCGACGACCTGATGGCGCGCCAGCGCCTGAAGGACGCCGCCGAGAAGGCCAAGTGCGACCTCTCGACGCTCCAGACCACCGAGATCAACCTGCCGTTCATCGCGAACGACTCGACGGGCGCGCGCCACCTGAACGTCGAGATCACGCGCGAGACGCTCGAGGGGCTCGTCTCCGACATCGTCGAGCGCACGATGAAGAGCGTCGAGCAGTGCGTGAACGACGCCGGGCTCGACCCGCGCGCGATCGACCACGTGGTGCTCGTGGGCGGCCAGACGCGTATGCCGCTCGTCCAGCAGCTCGTGACGCGCTTCTTCGGCAAGCCGCCGCATCGCGGCGTCAACCCCGACGAGGTGGTGGCGGTCGGCGCCGCGATCCAGGGGCGCGTGCTCGTGTCGGACGAGCGCGACCTCTTGCTGCTCGACGTGACGCCGCTCTCGCTCGGCATCGCGACCTTCGACGGCCACTTCGCCACCTTGATCCAGCGCAACACCACGGTGCCGGTGCGCAAGAGCCACGTCTTCACCACCACGCGCGACAACCAGTCGGCGGTGAAGATCCGCGTGCTGCAGGGCGAGGCCGAGCGCGCCGACGAGAACCACATGCTCGGCGAGTTCGTGCTCTCCGACATCCCGCCGGCGCCGAAGGGCCAGCCCGAGATCGAGGTGTCGTTCGACATCGACGCCAACGGCATCGTCAACGTCTCCGCGCGCGACCGCAGCACCAACCGCGAGCAGTCGATCACGGTGCGGACGACCGGCACGCTGTCCGAGGAGGAGATCGCGCAGCTCGTGCGCGACAACGCCGACTACGAGCTGCCGGACGAGGCCTAGGCGGAGACTCACGTGGCGACCCGCTCGCTGATGGATTTCGTCGACACGCCCGTGCTGGTGGGCGACCCGGACGGCCGCGCCGTCTACGTGAACCCCTGCTTCGAACGCGCCTTCTCGCAGACGAAGGAGGCCGCCACCGGCGTGCCGCTCGCGAGCCTCTTCGGAGGCGGCGCGCGCGAGGCGATGCTCGGCGCGGTCGCGCGCGTGTGCGGCGGCGAGCCGCGCGCGCGCTTCCGCCTGCGCGAAGCCGGCACCGGCTACCTCGCGCTCGCGTCGCCGGTGGTGGTGGAGGGCGGTCGCGTCGGCGTGATCATCGTGCTGACCGAGGAGACGCGCGGGGAAGAGAGTCTGCTCGCGCTGCGCCGCGACGTGATCGAGCCGCTCGACGAGATCGCCGGCTGCCTCTCCGCCCTCGCGGAGGCTGCGCGCGGCGAGCGCGAGAAGCTCCACGCCGCGACCGGCATGCGCGCGCTCGCGCGCATGCGCAAGTGGATCGACCAGGTGGGCCGCGAGCTCGGAGTCGCCGAGACTCGTTAGTCGGCAGCGCACCCGCGCCGAGCGCGCGGCTCGCGCGCAACTCCACTCGGTCCCGCAGCGCGCGCTCCAGCCCGGTCGCAGCGATGCGATGCGCGCGTAAGGGATTGCGCGTAGCTGCCGTGTCGTGCGTCACGCGCGCCCGACGAGCGTGCTCCGGGTCACATGTGCGTCGGGCGGGCAAGCCGAACGCATGCCTGGAACGAGACCCCACCCGTGAGCTACCCCCCGATCTCGCATCCCGCTCTGCGCGCCGCGCTCGCGCTCGTGCTGCTCCTCGCGGTCGGCGACTGCGCGCGCCCGGCGCGCGCCGAGTCGAAGGCCGAGTCCAAGGCGAAGATGCAGAGCCTCGACGAGCAGGTCCAGGACATCAAGTCGGACGTGCTCGGCATCGCGACGCAGCTCGACCGCCTCGAGGAGCGGCTGCTCTATCCGTCCAACACCGAGGTGGCCGTCTTCGTGTCGGTCGCCGAGGGCGAGACCTTCCGCCTCGATTCGGTGCAGATCCAGATCGACGGCGAGGCGGTCGCGCGGCACATCTACAGCTTCAAGGAGCTCGAGGCGCTGCAGAAGGGCGGCGTGCAGCGCCTCTACACCGGAAACATCCAGACGGGCGATCACCGGCTCGACGTGCACGTCGCCGGGAAGTCCGGCGCGTCCGACGTGAACGCCTCGCAGACCTTCGGCTTCCGCAAGGAGGCGGGGCCGAAGCTGGTCGGGATCACGCTGGCCGGCGGAGGCTCCAGCATCGAGCTCGGGGGCTGGTAGCCGTGGCCACCGCGGGACCCTCCCTGGCACTCGCCGCGGCGGTGCTGCTCGCGGCCCACGCGGCCGCGGCGCGCGATCTGCGCGACCTCTACTTCGGCGAGGCGCTCTACTACGCGTACCAGGAGCGCTACTTCGACGCGCTCGAGCGGCTCGACACGGAGATCGCGCAGCACTACGGCGTCGACGAGCCGAAGCTCGACTCGCTCCAGTTCCACATCGGGCGCGCGGAGTTCTCGGTCGGCGACTTCGAGCTCGACTACCGCATGCACCAGCGCGCGGGCCGCGCCATCCGGGCCGTGCTCGAGGCGAACGTCGAGGATCCGGTGCGCAACGAGGCCGCCTTCCGGCTGGCGCGGATCCTCTTCCAGAAGGAGCAGCCGCGCGACGCGCTGCAGGCGCTCGCGCGCATCCACGGCGAGATCCCCGAGGCGATCCGCGACGACCTCGAGTTCCTGCGCGCGAACGTCTACCTCGCGCTCGGGCAGCCGGGCGACGCTGTGCCGGTGTTGCAGGGCCTGCAGGGCAGCAAGTCGCTGCAGGGCTTCGCGCAGTACAACCTCGGCATCGCGCTCCTCCAGCAGGGCAAGACGGCCGAGGCGGTCGCGCAGCTCGGTCGCGCGGGCGAGGTGAGTGGCGACGACGCGCCGCTGCTCGCGATCCGCGACAAGTCGAACCTGGTGCTCGGCACCTTGTTCTTCGAGGACTCCGCCTTCGGTTCCGCGCAGAGCACGCTCGACCGCGTGCGCCTGCAGGGCCCCTTCTCGAACCAGGCGCTGCTGCGCGCGGGCTGGGCCGACGCGTCGGCACAGCGCTTCGAGCGCGCGCTCGTGCCGTGGAGCCTGCTGGCCGAGCGCGATCCCACCGACGCGGCGGTGCAGGAGGCGCTGCTCGCGCTGCCCTACGCATACAGCAAGCAGGGCGTGCACGGGCGCGCGGCGCTGCTCTACGGGCGCGCGGTCGAGGCCTACGCGCACGAGCTCGAGAAGATCGACGCGTCGCTGCGGAGCATCCGCGAGGGCGAGTTCCTGAAGGACCTCGTGCGCGAGGAGATCCGGCAGGACAAGGATTGGGTGATCCGACTGCGGAGCCTCGAGGGAGCTCCCGAGACCTTCTACCTCGCGTCGCTGATGGCTTCGCACGATTTCCAGACGGCGCTCCAGAACTACCTCGACCTCGAGGATCTGCGAAAGCGCCTCGTCTCCTGGCAGCGCAGCCTCGAGGCGTTCGAGGAGCTCGTCTCCCTGCGGCGCCACTACTACGAGCCGCTGCTGCCGCAGGTCGACGCGGAGTTCCGGAAGCTCGACGCACAGATGCGTCTGCGGCTCGAGCAGCGCGAGCACCTCGACCGCCGCCTCCAGCACCTGCTCGTCGATCCGAGGCCGGAGCTGCTGGCGACCTCGGACGAGCAGCAGGCGTCGGCCCGGATCGGAGCGCTCGAGTCCGCGCTCGAGGGGCGCAGCGACGAGGAGGCCGCGGCGCTGCGCGCTCGCACGGGGCGCCTGAAGGGGCTGCTGCGCTGGGATCTGGAGACGCACTACCACGAGCGCCTGACGCAGGCCCACCGGCACCTCGCCGAGCTGAACCAGCAGATCGACGCGCTGAACCAGCGGTACCAGTCTTTCGTGCGGACGCGGCAGGCGGCGACGCACAGCTATGTCGGCTACGAGGAGCCGATACGCCGCCTGCGCGCGCACGTGGTGGCCGCGCAGGAGCGCCTCGGCGTCCTGATGGAGGCGCAGGGCCGCGTGCTCGAGAGCGTGGCCAACGAGGAGCTGAAGCTCCGCCGCGAGCGCCTCGAGGCCTACCAGAACCAGGCTCGCTTCGCCTTCGCGGACAGCTACGACCGCGCCGCCAAGGCGCAGGCGCAGGCGCAGTGAGGCGCGGGCCCCGATGCGCATTCGCACCGCCTGTCTCTCCGCCGCGGCGCTCTGCGCCGCCTGCGCCGGCGATCCGGACCGGCAGACGCTCGCGCGGCTGCACGACGTGGAGCCGGACATGAGCGAGGTGCAGGTGGAGCACGGCCTCGACCAGGCCGTGGCCGGCTACCGGAAGTTCCTCGAGGAGGCGCCGGAGTCGTCGCTCACGCCGGAGGCCATGCGCCGGCTCGCGGACCTCCAGATCGAGAAGGAGTACGGACTCCTCGGCGACGGCGAGGGGATCCGGGAGATGCCGGCCCCGGAGCCGTCCGCCGCACCGGCTCTCAGCGACACCGAAACGAGACGCGCGCCGGCGGCGAAGCCCGGGCACTCGGAGTCCGAGGCCGAGTTCGAGCGGCGCGCGGCGGCCGCGACCTCGGCGCGGCCCTCGCAGCCGGGTCCTGCCCTCGATCTCCCCGGCGCGAAGTCGGCGCCTCCCGGGCCGCTCGAGGCGATCGCGCTCTACGACCAGATCCTCGCGAAGTATCCGAACTACCCGCACAACGACGAGGTGCTCTACCAGAAGTCGCGCGCCTACGACGAGCTCGGCCGGACGGAGGACGCGATCGTCGTGATGGAGCAGATGATCGCGCTCTACCCGCAGTCGCGTCACATGGACGAGGTGCAGTTCCGGCGCGCGGAGTACTTCTTCACGCGCAAGAAGTATCGCGATGCCGAGGCCGCCTACTCGGCCATCACCGCGATGGGATCCTCCTCCGAGTATTACGAGCTCGCGCTCTACAAGCTCGGCTGGACCTTCTACAAGCAGGACCTCCACGTGGAGGCGCTTCACCAGTACGTCACGCTGCTCGATTACAAGGTTGGCACCGGCTACGACTTCGACACGCCGCACGACGAGGACACCGAGCGGCGTATCGCCGACACCTTCCACGTCGTCAGCCTGTGCTTCTCGAACCTCGGCGGGCCCGAGTCGATCGAGCAGTACTTCGGCGCGAACGGCCACAAGAGCTTCGAGGACCGGATCTACGGCCACCTCGGCGAGTTCTACCTCGAGAAGCTGCGCTACCAGGACGCCGCGGCCGCGTACCGCGCGTTCGTCGATCTGAACCCGCTGCACCGCTCCGCCCCGCGCTTCAGCATGCGCGTGATCGAGATCTACGAGCAGGGCGGCTTCCCCAAGCTCGTTCTCGAATCCAAGAAGCAGTTCGCGGCGAGCTACGGCCTCGACTCCGAGTACTGGCGCCACTTCGACGTCGCCGCGTCGCCGGAGGTGCTCCGCTACCTGAAGACCAACCTCCAGGACCTCGCGAGCCACTACCACGCGCGCTTCCAGGATCCGGAGGGCGACGAGGATCGAGAGAAGAGCTTCCAGGAGGCCGCGCGTTGGTATCGCGCGTATCTCGCGTCCTTCCCGAAGGAGGAGGAGAGCGCGTCGATCGACTACCGGCTTGCGGACCTGCTGCTCGAGCACCGCGACTTCGACGACGCGGCGCGCGAGTACGAGCGGACTGCGTACGAGTACCCGCCGCACGAGCGAGCCGCAGCGGCCGGCTACGCGGCAATCTATGCGCATCGCGAGCGACAGAAGCAGGTGTCGGGCGCCGAGCAGGACACCGTGCGGCGCGACGCCGTCGCCAGCACCTTGCGCTTCGTGGACGCCTTCCCGCAGCACGAGCACGCCGCCGCCGTGCTCGGTGCCGCGGTCGACGATCTCTACGAGCTGAAGGACTACGTGCCGGCGATCGCGACGGGCCAGAAGCTCATCGAGCGCTACCCGGACGCGGATCCGGCGATCCGGCGGACCGCGTGGACCGTCGTCGCCCACGCGTCCTTCGAGACGCAGGGCTACGCGCAGGCCGAGCAGGCCTACACGCGCGTGCTCGAGCTGACGCCCGAGGGCGACGCGTCGCGCCAGAGCCTCAGCGACAACCTCGCCGCGGCGATCTACAAGCAGGGCGAGCAGGCCAACGCGGCGGCCGACCCGCGCGCGGCCGCGGGCCACTTCCTGCGCATCGCCGAGGCGGCGCCCACCTCGTCGATCCGCCCGGCCGCCGAGTACGACGCCGGCGCCGCGCTGATGAAGGTCGAGGACTGGGCGAAGGCCGCGGAAGTGCTCGAAGCCTTCCGCCAGCACTACCCTGACCACGAGCTGCGCGCCGATGCCACGCGCCAGATCGCGTTCGCCCGGCGCGCGCAAGGCGACCTCTCGCGCGCCGGCGAGGAGTACGAGCGAGTCTCGACCGAGGCCGGCGACTCCGAGCTGCAGCGCGAGGCGCTGCTCGAGGCGGGCGACCTCTACGAGAAGTCGGGTCAGTCCGAGCGCGCGCTCGCGGCCTGGCGCAGCTACGTGACGCGCTTCCCGGATCCGCTCGAGACCGCCGTGGAGACGCGTTGGAAGATCGCCGAGCGCCTCGCCGCATCGCACGACGACGCGGCGTACCGCGACGAGCTCGGCCGCATCGTCGCGAGCGACCGCGCGGCCGGGGGCCAGCGCACTGATCGCGTCCGCTACCTCGCGGCGCGCTCGGCGCTCGCGCTCTCGGAGCGCCTCTATCGCGAGTTCGGCGAGGTCGCGCTGGTGCAGCCCTTCGAGCAGAGCTTGAAGCGCAAGAAGCAGCGCATGGACGCAGCGCTCGCCGCCTTCGGCGATCTCGTGGACTACGAGGTCGGCGAGGTCACCGCCGCCGCGACCTTCTACATGGCGGAGCTCTATGCGGACTTCGGCCAGGCGCTGATGAAGTCCGAGCGGCCCGCGAATCTCGCCGGGGCGGCGCTCCGGGAGTACGAGGACGCGCTCGAGGAGGAGGCCTACCCCTTCGAGGAGAAGGCGATCGCGGTCCACCAGAAGAACCTCGAACTGATGGCCGGCGGGATCTACAACCCGTGGATCGAGAAGAGCCTCGACGCGTTGGCCCGGCTGATGCCGGGCCGCTACGCGAAGTCCGAGGCGAGCAGCGGCTACCTCGATTCGCCGGACGGCTACGCCTACACGCCGCCCGCTGCGCACGCGCCGGTGGAGGCCGACACCGTTAACGGTATGCCTGCGGAGGCCGCGACGCCGGCTCCTTCGCCGGCGCACGCCGAGGCTCCGGAGTCCGCGCCGCCGCCGGCAGACGCGGCGGAGGACGCGCATGCGAACTGAGCGCCCGTTCCCGCGTCGATGGGTCCGGCTGCTCGCGGCCGCGTGGCTCGCGTCGGCCTGCGCGTCGCGCGGCGCGGAGCCCCCGGCGAGCGCCGAGGCGCAGGCGGCGGGCGGCTTCGTGCTGCGCGAGAAGGCGCGCGTTCCGGCCGGCGTGCGCGCCGACTTCGAGAGCGCCGTGCGGCTGCTGGAGGACCGGCAGCTCGAGGCCGGGATCGCGCGGCTTCTCGAGGTCACCGAGAAGGCGCCGCAGCTCGTCGCGGCGCACGTCGACCTCGGCATCGCCTATCGCGAGAGCGGCGACCTCGCGCGCGCCGAGGCCAGCCTGAAGAAGGCGCTCGAGCTCGACCCGCGCCATCCCGTCGCCTGGAACGAGCTCGGCATCGTCTACCGCAGGACCGGCCGCTTCGCCGAGGCGCGCGCCGCCTACGAGAAGGCGCTCGCGAGCTACCCGCAGTTCCACTTCGCGCGGCGCAATCTCGCGATCCTCTGCGATCTCTACCTCGCGGACGCGGGCTGCGCGCTCGAGCAATACCGCCTCTACAGCGAGGCGGTTCCGGGCGACGAGGCGGCGGCGAAGTGGCTCGCCGACCTGAAGAACCGGACGGGCGGGTAGGAGGACTCGTGACGCGCGCGCTTCTCCTGTGTGCCTCGCTGCTCGTCGCCGGCGCCGTGTACGCCGAGGACGCGGCGCCCCCGCACGGCGACAAGCAGATGCAGGGCATGTCGATTCTCGGCAACGACGACGCGCCGAAGTCGCTCGTGATCGTGCCGTGGAAGAGCTCGGAGATCGGCGATCCGCTCGCGGTGTCGCGCGCGCTCGACGACGGGCGCCAGCCCGTCGACCGCGACGTGTTCCTGCGCGAGCTCGACTACTACGCGATCCGCGCGGCGGAGACGGGAGCCAAGGGCTCCGGCTCGAACTGATCACTTTCTTCTGGAGGACCCGGTGATGGACTTCGTGTACTCGATCCTGCATTTCTTCCAGGGCGGCGGCCTGTTCATGCTGCCGATCCTGTTCGTGGCCGCGGTCGCGCTGGCGATCGGGCTCGAGCGCTACGTCACGTTGACGCGGCTCGCGATCGCCAACCGGCGCGCATGGGGCGAGATCGAGCCGACCTTGACCGGCGGCGATTTCGACAAGGCGCGCGAGCTCTGCGCCGAGGGCGCCACCGCGATCGCGCGGCTGCTGCGCATGGGACTCGCCCGCCAGGGCGCTGTCCGCAAGCGCGAAGACGTCGAGATCGCGATGGAAGAGAGCATGATGGAGATCGTCCCGCAGCTCGAGAAGCGCACGCACTACCTCGCGACCTTCGCGAACCTGGCGACGTTGCTCGGCCTGCTCGGCACGGTCAGCGGCCTGATCCACGCGTTCGCGGCGGTCGCGACGGTGAACCCCGCGGAGAAGGCGAACCTGCTCTCGGCCAGCATCTCCGAGGCCATGAACTGCACGGCCTTCGGCCTGATGACGGCCGTCCCGATCGTGTTCGCGCACGCCTTCCTGCAGACGAAGACGACCGAGCTGATCAACGGACTCGAGACGGCGTCGGTGAAGTTCCTGAACGCGCTCGCCACCCGGCAGCCGACGCGCGCCCATCTCGCGCTCGCGCATCCGCAGGCGGCGGCGCAGGGCTGAGAGCCGGGATGCGGAAGAAGTTCGCGCGCAAGTACAAGCCGACCGAGCTGCTGCTCGTGCCGATGATCGACATCTTCACGGTGCTGGTCACGTTCCTGCTGATGACCGCGGTGTTCTCGCGCATCACGATCATCGAGCTCGATCTGCCGAGCAGCGC
The DNA here is from genome assembly GCA_035541475.1 of Myxococcota bacterium. GTDB lineage: Bacteria > Myxococcota_A > UBA9160 > UBA9160 > SMWR01 > DASUFZ01. The sequence goes on from DATKND010000050.1 coordinate 64,868, forward strand.
GTCGGCGCCGAGCGAGCCGCGGCTGCGGCTCGAGGTGATCGTGCGCAAGCAGGGCTTCGAGCTGACCAACGGCAGCGCGCTGATCGCGACGATCCCGAAGCTCCCGAGCGGCGAGTACGACTTCGCGACACTCTCCTCGCTCGCGGTGGCGCTGAAGCGCGACCACCCCGACGCCGACGACGCGTCGGTGCTGCTCGAGCCGGACATCGAGTACGACCAGCTCGTGCAGGTGATGGACGCGATCCGCAGCACGGAGATGCCGCTGGCCGACGCCTCGGGCGCGGCCGCGCCGGACGCGGCGAGCGCGCCTGCGGCGACCGCCGGCCGCGGGGTCGCGCCGGCCCCGCCGACGCGCGTCGCCCTGTTCACCGACATCGCGGTAGGAGACGCGCCCTAGGGCGCGGCCGCGAGGAGGAGCCATTCCATGGGCCTGCTGAAACGCGCCCGGCGTACCACGACCGCACTGCGGCATCGCACCGACGCGGAGCTCAACCTGATCCCGCTGATCGACATCCTGTCGGTGATGGTGGCCTTCCTGCTCGTCTACTCGACGGACGTGGAGGTCATCCAGAACGCCAAGGACGTCGAGGTGCCGCAGTCGATCGCGGACGTGCTGCCGAAGCAGTCCGTGGTCGTGATGATCACGAAGGACCAGCTCTTCGTGCAGGGCGAGCTCGTCGCGAGCATCGCCGACATCCGCGCGGACCGGAGCCCGCTGATCGAGCCGCTGCGCGACCTGCTCGCGCGGCCGATGGTCGGCGGCGACACGGACGCGGCCGCGCCCGCGCCGGATCTGACCACGCGCGAGATCACCCTGCTCGCGGACAAGTCGCTGCCCTACGACGTCGTGAAGAAGGTGATGGCGACCTGCACGGCGGCCACCTACGGGAAGATCTCGCTCGCCGTGCTCGAGAAGGACAAGCCGGTAGCGACCGCGAAGCCGGCCTAGCGACACCGGACGGGAACGATGGACGCGCCCCTCACAGCCGAAGAACGAGAGGTCCTCTTCGCGAATCTCGCGAGCGCGCGCGAGAAGCTCGACGCGCTCGTCGGAGACCTGCGCGC
>DATKND010000051.1:0-5196 GCA_035541475.1 Myxococcota bacterium
CGCGCGTCCGCCTCGGCCGAATTCACCCAGAGCTTCGGGATCCACCCGCTCGACCTGATCCAGCTCGTGCAGCCGTACCTCTTCACCGAGCGCGTGATCGGACAGAACACCACCGAGCTCGGGATCTACGCGGGCACCATCGGCCTGCTGGCGCTCGTCTGGCTCGCGCTCGGACGACTCGCACCCGGTCTCTCCTCCCGGCTCGGTCGCGGCGCCCTGCTGCTGGCTCTGCTCGGCACCTGGCTCGCGCTCGGCGCGCACGGCGGCCTCTACACGGCGCTCACCGCGCTCCCGCTGATCGGGCTCTTCCGGGCTCCCGCTCGCTACATCCTCTTCCTGCACGTGGCTTGTGCGCTCGCGACGGCTCTCTGGTTCGCGCACCGGCTCGGTCGCGTCGACGAGCGCGCGGACCGCTCCGAGCGCGCGCTGGCGGTCGCGCTGGTCGTCCTCTCGGCGGGGCTCGCCCTCTTCGTCCTCGTTCGCTGGCCCCTCGCGGCGCAAGGCGCAGGTCCGGCCGCGCTCGGGGTCGCGCTCTACACCGCGGCCGCCCTTCTCGTCTGGATCGCGGCGACGCGGAGGACCGGCGCGCTCGCGCTCCTGCTCGCATTTGCCTGCCTCGACGTCGGCTTCTACGGCGTGAGCTACGTGCACCAGCGGATCCCGGCGCCGGCGACGATCTCCGCGCTGCTCGAGAGGCTCGAGGCGCCTCCCGCGGATTGGGAGTACCGGAAGATCAACGGACACCCAGAGGCGACGATGTTAGGCGTCCGCTACTTGTGGGGCTACGTCGCTCTCTGGCCCGCGCGAAAGCTCCCGATCCTCCCCGTGGATGCGCACGGCCGACCGCTCGACGAGCGCGGGATGGCCGCCCGGCGCGCGGCATGGCGCATCGGCGCGGTGGAGTCCAAGGCGTCACCGCAGCCGCTGCCGCGCGTCCGGCTGTTGACCGACGCGCGCATCTCGAGCAACCCCGCGCAGGACGTCCTCGCGATCGACCTCGAGACGACCGCCCTGGTCGACCGCGCGGTCGAGCTCGACGCGGGGCGTCGGGGCGAGGCTCGCATCGTCACGGAGTCGGCGGGCCAGCTCTCGATCGAGACGCGCGCGGAGGGGCGCCAGCTGCTCGTCGTCTCGGAGAGCTTCCATCCCGGCTGGCGGGCCTGGGTCGACCGGACTCCCGCGGAGCCGCTGCGAGCGTACGGCGACTACATCGGCTGCGTCGTTCCCTCGGGCCTGCACACGGTCCGACTCCACTTCGAGCCCGCGAGCTTCCGCTGGGGGGCGCGCATCTCGGCGCTCGCGCTGGCCGTCATCCTGATCTGGGCCGCTCTCGCGTTCGCGCGCGCGCGGGAACTCGTCGCCGAGCGGGACGCGCGGCCATGACGACGGAAGCCGAACCCGTCCCTCCGCGCATCGACTGCATCCCTGCGACCGAGGCGCCATGCCTGGCAGTCGAGCGGCGGCGCGGCCGGGTCGAGTCGCCCGACCCTCCGAAGCGTCACCCGGAAGACCTCTGGGACGAGCCCCGCGGCGCGCGCTGATCCGCGTGGAGCGACGGCGGCACGAGCACGGGACGTCTGGAGATCCGGCGACTGCTCGCGCGCGGCCCCGTGTGCGACTTCGAAGATCTGACGACCCTCGAGCCGAATCCGCAGCCCGCGCCCGCCTCCGCGCAGCGCTGGTAGCGGAAGCTCGGCCCCTCCTCGCTAGGCTCTGCGCGCTTCGCGCGGCGAGGGTCGCGCGCGCGCAGCTCGGGGGTGACGATGGCGCGAGCCGCTGCGACGCCGCGACGCAGGTCGCGCGGGCGCACACGCCGCCTGAGCATGCGCATGCGGCGCTACTGGCCGAGCGCGCGGCGGCGCCGACGCTGGCTGCGCGGCTTCCGGCGCATGCCGCCGGGCGCGCAGGTCATCTCGGGGCTCTGCGTGGTCGCGCTCGCGTGGGCGCTCGTCAACGTCCTCTACCAGGTCGCGCGCAAGCCGACCGAGCTCTTCTTCCCGGTGAGCGGGACGCTCTTCAAGACGCCCGCCGAGACCTGGAACGCCTACGCGACGCTCTTCCGCCTCCACTCGACCGACACGATGTCGCCGGCTCTGCTCGCTGCGCTCGCGCAGGTGGAGGGCTCGGGCAACCCGATCGCGCGGACCTACTGGCGCTGGTCGTGGCACGCGGACCCCTTCGAGGTCTATCGGCCCGCGTCGAGCGCGGTCGGCATGTACCAGATCACCGACGGCACGTTCGAGGAGGCGAAGCGCTTCTGCATCCACGACCACGTGCTGACCGAGGACGGGCCATGGTACGCGTGGCGCTCGTGCTGGCTGAACGCGCTCTACTTCCGCGTGATCCCGAGCCACGCGATCGAGCTGACCTCCGCCTATCTCGATCGCGCGGTCCAGACGACGCTCGAGCGGCGCGGCATCCGCGGCGCGACCCTGGCGCAGAGGCAGAAGCTCGCGGCGCTGATCCATCTCTGTGGCGCCGCGGCGGGCGACCGCTTCGCGCGGCGCGGCTTCAGCTTCACGCCGGGACAGCGCTGCGGCGACCACGAGGCGCGCGTCTACGTCGAGCGCGTCGAGGCGATGAAGGCGGTCTTTGCGGTGCTCGCGTCTCGCGATCGCTAGGCGATCGCGCGATGCGCTCTTCATGCCGCTGCTCGCACCCGCTCCAGGTCCGGCACGAGCGTCCGCGACGCGCGCACGAGGAATACGCCCGCTCCGAAGTAGAGGAACGCGCTGTACGAGAGGGCGCGCGCGAGCCCCGCGCCGTCGTTGGACGAGCCCAGCTGGTCCGAGAGCCAGCCCGTCAGCAGCGGTCCTCCGCCCATCGCGACGAAGGTCAGCAGCGCGTTCACGACGCCCGAGAGGAGCGCGCGGGTGCGCAGCGGAGCCAGCGCCTGGAGCACCGCGCCCGCGGGCGCGGTGTGGATCATGCCGAGGCCCGTGGACAGCACGAGCAGGACGATCGAGGACCCCGCATTCGGCGCGCGAAAGGCGAGGAAGCAGAGCGGCGACGCGATCAGCGCGCAGATCCCGGGCAGGCGCAGCACGTTGCGCGCGTCGCGCAGCCACATGCGATCTGCGATCAGCCCGCCCGCGACGCCGCCGCCCACCGCGAAGAGTCCCGCGACGCCGCCCGCCACGCCCGCGTCGGCGAGATTCATGTGGTAGACGCGCGTGAAGAAGGTCGGACCCCACTGCGCCGGGGCGAGCAGCGCGGTGTTCGCCAGCGAGACCGCGATGACGCTGTCGCGCAGCGCGGGCGTGTGGGTGATGACGCGCAGCGCATCGCGCACCGGCGGCTGCTCACCCGGCTTCTCGGCGTGGCCCTCGGACCACCCGCGCGGCGGCTCCGCCACCATCGCGACGAAGAGCAGTGCGAACGCCACGCCGCCGACGCCGCTCCAGACGAAGAAGCCGCGCCAGCCGAGCGCGGCGGTTGCGAAGGCGCCGCCGATCAGCGCGCCGAGGACGCCGAGCGCCGCGCCCACCGAGACGAGGGCCATCGCGCCGGAGCGGCGCTCGGGCTTCACGTAGTCCGCGAGGATCGGACCGTTGCAGGCTCCCGACGCGCCCTGCGCCCCGCCCACCAGGAGACGCGTCGCCATCAGCATGGCGAAGCTCGAGCACGCCGCCGCCGCGGCCGTGGCGAGGCTCCAGAGCGCCATGCCCGCGACGTAGATGTTGCGGCGATTGCCGCGGTCCGCGATGCGGCCGAGCACCAGGGAGAAGACGGCGTAGCCGGTGGCGAAGGCGAAGATCAGCGCGCCGGCCTCCGTGTCCGAGAAGCCGAGCTCCTTCTGCAGCGGCGGGATCGCGACCGCGATGATCTGGCGGTGGAAGAACTCGGCGGCCACTCCCGCCGTCAGGAACCCGACGGCGATGCGCACGCGGCGAGGCGAGAAGAGCGGAGGAGGTTCGCGCAGAGGAGGCCTAGAGTAGCCGCGGCCGTGGGCCGCGCGCTCCAGCGGCGCGGCCGTGCGAAAGGCGCGGCGCCGGACGCCGATGAGAGGGGCTAACCATGAAGCGCGCGCTGCTAGTCCTCGTCGCCGTCGTGCTCCTCGTCGCAGGCGCGATCGCTCTCTCGATCGACCGCATCGCCGGCAGCGCGATCGAGCGCGCGTCCCGCTACGCGCTCGGCGTCGACACGCACGTCGGGTTCGTGCACGTAGCGCCGCTCGCGGGCGAGCTGCGCGTGCATCGGCTCAGCGTCTCGAATCCGCCGGGCTTCGACGGACGCCACTTCCTCGCGTTCGATCGATTCGATCTGAAGACCGATCTCGCGTCGCTCCGCAGTGACGTCGTGCGCGTGCCGCTCTTCCGATTGGAGGGCGTCGACCTCTCGCTCGAGCGCAAGGGCAACGCGAGCAACACCGACGCGATCTTCGAGAGCCTCGGGAAGTTCGAGTCGAAGCGGCCCGCGGCTGCGAAATCGAAGGCCGGCGCAGCCGCGCCCGAGCGCCGCTACGTCGTCGGCAAGCTCGAGATCCACGACGTCACCGCGCACGTCGAGTGGAACGCGATCGCCGCGAAGGAGAGCGCGCTCGAGGTGCACGTCGACGGCATCGAGCTCCAGAATCCGGGCGGCGCGCGCGGACTCACTTTGCCCGAACTTTCGAACGTGGTCGTGAAGGCGGTCCTCGACTCCGTGCGCCGCAGTGGCAAGCTGCCCGTCGACGTCGCGGGCGACCTCGCCGGCGGCCTCCGATCTCTCGAGCGTATCCCCGGCGCCGCCGCCGCCGGAGTGCTCGATCGCGTGGGCGACGCGCTGCGCGATGCCGGCGCGGAACTCGGGAAGGGGATCGACGGGCTGCTCGGGACGGGTGATTCGTCGCGGCGGTGAGCGGGCTCGATCGGCGACTGCCGGCCTGGTGTCACGCCTTCACGTAACCCGGGACCTCCGCGGGCGAGATCAACCCGTGACGCCTCCAGCCGCGGTCGAGCAGCCAGGTGTGCGGGTTCGCGACGGCTGGCGCATCGCCGTCGATGCATCGGTCGCGTGGGCGCGTCCAGCCGGTGAACCAGCGCGCGGATGAGGCCGGGTCGAGGATCGCCTGGAGAGGAACGCGTCGTCCCATTTTCGCAACATGTCGGCGTGCATTGAGCAAGACATAAGCGAGCGCGTTTCGAACCTCACGAGGCGTTCGCAGAACGTGGTGAAAGCGATCGACGAGCACCCGACCGGTGCGCGAGAAGACGC
>DATKND010000052.1:0-13572 GCA_035541475.1 Myxococcota bacterium
GCTGCGCGCGCGCGGCATCGTGCTCGCGGTGCCGGCGCCGGTCGCGGCCGAGGTGCTGCGCGGTGTCGACTCGGAGGTCGCGTCGGCGCTGCGGGGCATCGCCTACGCGCCGGTCGTGTCGGTCGCGCTCGGCGTCGACCCGAAGCAGGCGCGCGCGCGCATCCACGGCTTCGGCTTCCTGGTCCCGCGCGAAGAGGAGATGCGGCTGCTCGGCTGTCTCTTCATGAGCCAGATCTTTCCGGGGCGCGCGCCGGAGGGGAGCCAGCTCCTCCAGTGCATGCTCGGCGGAACGCGCTGGCCAGACGCGATCGCGCAGCCCGACGAGGCGCTGCTCGCGGTGCTCCGCGGGGATCTCGAGCGCGCGCTCGGCTACCACGGCGATCCGCTGGTGCTCGGCCTCTCGCGCTGGGCGCGCGCGATTCCGCAGCCCGGTGTCGATCACGGCGCGCGCGTCCGCTTCGCGCGCGAGCGCCTGCCGGGCGGCCTCGCGCTCGCCGGCTCCTACGTGATGGGGATCGGCGTCGCGGACTCGCTGGCCTCCGGGCTCTCCGCCGGCGCATCGCTGTCGAGGCCGTGAGCCGCCGCGCGCACGAGGCGCGCCGCGGCGTCGATCCAGCGAGGATGGGCGTTGAGGCTCGGCACCAGCGCGAGATCCTCGCCGCCCTGCGCGAGCCAGTGCTCGCGCGCGCGCAGGCCGATCTCCTCGAGCGTCTCGAGGCAGTCCACGACGAAGGAGGGACAGATCACCGCGAGGCGCCGCACGCCGTCGCGGCGCAGTCGCGCGAGCTCGTCGTCGGTCGAGGGCTGCGTCCAGCGCGCGCGCCCGAGCCGCGACTGGAACGACGTCGAGTACGAGCCTTCCGAGAGGGGGATCGACGCGGCGAGCGCCCGCGTGGTGGCGAAGCACTGCGCGCGGTAGCAGTGCGCGTTCTGCGACGACAGCGCGTCGCAGCAGTTCTCCGACACGAGGCAGTGGCGACCGGTCGGGTCCGCGGCGCGGAGCTGCCGCTCGGGGATGCCGTGATAGCTGAAGAGCACGTGCTCCGGCCGCGCGGTCTCGAGCGTCGGGCGCGCCACCGCGGCCCAAGCGTCCGCGAAGCCCGGATCGTCGAAACACGGGCCCTGCGCGCGCACGCGCCCGAACGACGCGTACTCCCGCAGCGACTCGAAGACGCGGGCGAGCGCCGAGCCGGTCGACGCCTCCGCGTACTGCGGGAAGAGCGGCCACACGAGCAGCCGCGTCGCGCCCGCGCCGGCGAGCGCGGCGAGCGCCGTGTCGATGCGCGGCTCGCCGTAGCGCATGCCGAGCGCGACCGCGTATCCGTCGCCGAGCTCGCGCGCGAGCGCGCGCGAAAAGGCGTCGGAGTGGATCCGGAGCGGAGAGCCGGACGGCGTCCAGATCTTCGCGTAGGCGTCGGCCGAGGCGCGCGGTCGCCGGCGCAGGATCACGCCGTGGAGGAGCAACCAGCGCAGCGGCGCCGGCAGATCGATCACGCGCGGATCGGAGAGGAACTCGGCCAGGTAGCGGCGCAGCGCGGGCGGCGTCGGCGCATCCGGGGTTCCGAGCTGCACGAGCAGCACGCCGACCGGTGCGGGCGACATGCTAGGCGCTCCGCCGTCCCCAGCGGCCGAGCCAGGCGGAGAGCGCGACGTACCACGCCGGGAGCAGCAGTGAGATCCCGAGGAGGTGCAGCGAGCGGGCGCGCTCGGGCCAGGTGACCGCGATCGCCATCGCGATCATCCAAAGCGCGGCCGCGACGCCGGTCGTCCGCCGCAGCACGCGCAGCTTGCTCGGATAGATGTATTTCAGCGGCACGAACACGGCCGCCGAGAAGAAGACGACGAGCGCCTGCGCGATCACCGGATCGACCTCGAGGCGCCAGACGTAGAGCGCCACGACGTTCCAGTACGACGGCCAGCCGAGGAAGAAGTCGTCGTCCGTCTTCGCGTCGGCCTGCGCGAAGCCGTAGGCGCTCGCCAGCACCGGAACCGCGGCGAGCGGCGCCGGGAGCGCGCCGATCCAGACCATCAGCACCACGGGAACGACTGCGTAGTTCAGGAAGTCGACGACGTCGTCGAGACGGCGCCCGTCGATCCGGGGGACGAGTTCGGAGACGCGCAGGCGCCGCGCCAGGCTGCCGTCGACCGAGTCGACCGCGAGCGCGACGAGCATCAGGATGCCCGCGACCTCGAGCGCGCCGCGCAGGATCGCGACGAGCGCGAGCGTCCCGATCGCCGCACCGCTCGCGGTGAGCGCGTGCACGCACCATGCGAGCGTCAGGGAGCGAGAGGGTCGCGACGAGATGCGCGCGGGTGCGGGCGTCGCTGCGTCGGACTGCAAATCGCGCTTCCGTGCGGGAGGACGCGCGTCAGAATAGCGCTATGTTGGGCCGCCGTGGCGCGCCGCGCGCTCGTCACGCATCGGAGTCGAGATGCAGAAGGTGATCCGCAGCCCGATCTCTCGCGAGGAGGCGAACCGCATCGCCACGACGCGCGCGGTCGAGTTCCTGCGCCAGGGCGGCGACTCCTTCCTGACCACGACCGTCGACACCGTCTTCAACTGGGCCCGCAAGTACTCGATGTTCCTCTATCCCTTCGTGACGGCCTGCTGCGGGATGGAGTTCATGTCGGTCGCGGGTCCGCGCTACGACCTCGACCGCTTCGGCTGCGCCCTGCCGCGCTTCTCGCCGCGCCAGTCCGACCTCCTGATGGTGGTCGGCACCATCACGCACCGGCAGGCGCCCGTGCTGAAGAAGGTCTACGACCAGATGGCCGAGCCGAAGTGGGTGATCGCCTTCGGCGCCTGCACCTGCTCGGGCGGGCCCTACAACAACTACGCGACGCTCCAGGGCATCGACACGATCATCCCGGTCGACATCTACATCCCCGGCTGCCCGCCGCGTCCCGAGGCGGTGCTCGACGGCCTGATCAAGCTGCAGGCGCGCGTGCAGAACGAGCGGGTGCCCGACTCCGGGCGCCACCGCGAGACCCACGAGCTGCATCTCCCGGTCGTGGAGAAGCCGGTCGCCTGAGCGGTCGGCGGGAGGACCGAGCGTCGATGGCGACCGTCGTCCGACTTCCCGAGCTCGGCGAGAGCGTGGTGGAAGGGACGGTGTCGCGCTGGCTCGTGAAGGAAGGCGACCGGGTCGAGCGCGACCAGCCGCTCGTCGAGGTGACGACCGACAAGGTCGACGCCGAGATCCCGTCGCCGATCGCGGGCGTGGTCGAGGCGCTGCTCGCGGCGGAAGGCGAGGTCGTCGCGGTCGGAGCGGCACTCGCGCGCATCGCGGACGCCGCGCTGGCGGGCGCGTCGCAGAGTCCCGGTGCGAAGGTCGCCGAGACGACGGCGAGCGCATCGACTCCGGCGCCGACCGCCCGTCCGGAGTCCGCGCCCCGCTCCGACGCGCCACCCGCCACGCCGGTCGCGCGTCGCGTCGCGTCGCAGGCGCAGGTCGACCTGCGCCGGATCGAGCCCACCGGGGCCGGCGGCAAGGTGACGAAGCGCGACGTCGAGGCGCACCTGCGCGGTGCACGCGAGGTCGCAGCCCCGCTCCAGGCCGAGCGAAGCGCGGGAGCGTCGCGCGCTGCGGGCGACGTCGACCGGCGCCCCGCGTATCTCAGCTACTCGCTCCAGGACGGCGATCGCGTCATCCCGATGACCCCACTACGCCGTCTGGTGGCGGAGCACATGGTCGTCTCGAAGCGGGTCAGCCCGCACGTCGGCACGGTCGCCGAGATCGACATGGCCGGCGTCGTGCGCGTGCGCGAGGCGAACAAGCGCGAGTTCGAGGCGGCCCACGGCTTCGCGCTCTCGTTCCTGCCCTTCGTGGTGCACGCGACCGTGCGCGCGCTGCGCGAGTACCCGCGGCTCAACGCGTCGGTGCTCGAGGACGCGATCGTCGAGAAGCGCGACATCCACATGGGCATCGCGGTCGAGACGGACAAGGGCCTCGTCGTGCCGGTGGTCCGCCATGCCGACCGGCTCTCGCTCGCCGGGCTCGCCGAGGCGGTCGAGGATCTGGCCGCGCGCGCCCGCACCAAGAAGCTGTCGCCCGACGAGCTGAAGGGCGGGTCGTTCACCGTCTCGAACCCCGGTCGCCACGGCAATCTCTACGGCTTCGCGATCATCAACCAGCCGCAGGTCGGGATCCTGCGCATGGGCGAGCTGGTCAAGCGACCCGTGGTGCGGAGCGTCGGCGGCGAGGACGCGATCGTGATCCGGCCGATCATGCACCTCGCGCTCTCGTACGATCACCGTGCGGTCGACGGCGCGCCCGCCAACGGCTTCCTCCACCGCGTGCGCCAGCTGCTCGAGGAAGCCGAGTTCGACCTCTGAGCGCATGGGGGCCGGGGTCGAGGTCCAGGAGCTAGGGCTCGTCTCGTACGCCGACGCGATGGCGCGCCAGCTCGCGCTGCTCGAGTCGCGCCGGCAGGGGCGCGGCAGCGACGTGCTGCTGCTGCTCGAGCATCCGCCCGTGGTGACGCTCGGCCGCGGCGCGCGCGAGGAGAACCTGCGCGTGCCGCGCGAGTCGCTGCGCGCGCGGGGCGTCGAGCTCTTCGAGGTGGCGCGCGGCGGCGACGTCACGTGGCACGGGCCGGGTCAGCTCGTCGGCTATCCGATCCTCGACCTCGCGGCGCGCGGCGCGCCGGACCTCCACGCATATCTGCGGCGGCTCGAGGCGCTGCTCTGCGATGGCCTCGCCGCGCTCGGCGTCTCGGCATGCACGCGTCCCGGCATGACCGGCGTGTTCGTCACTGACCCTCTTGCGGCGAGGCCGCGCAAGATCGCGTCGATCGGAGTCGGCGTGCGCGGCTGGGTAACGTGGCATGGCTTCGCACTGAACGTCGACTGCGACCTCGCGGGTTTCGAATGCATCGTGCCGTGCGGCCTCGCCGGGGTGGAGATGACCTCGGTCGCTCGCGAGCTCGGCGCGTCGGCACCGGCCGACCTCGCGCGCCGCGCGCGCGATGCCGTGCGCGCCGCGTTCCTCGCCCATTTTGCTTGAGGCGCGCCTCGTTCGGCGCGGAAGCGGCGGCTATAGTGCCGCGCGTGCCGGGCAAGGTCATCGTCGTCGATCGCCGTTCGCGGACCGGTTGGCTCGAGCGCCTCTACGTTCCGATGATCGTGAAGGGGTTGGCGGTCACGAGCCGCCACTTCTTCCGGAACCTGCGCGGCCTGGTCACGGGGAAGCACCGCACGGATTTCGTCGTCCAGTTCCCCGAGGAGCGGCTCGACTACTCGGACGCCTTCCGCGGCATGCCGGTGCTCGTGCAGCTCGACAACGGCCAGCCGAAGTGCGTCGCCTGCGGGCTCTGCGAGTTCGCGTGCCCGACGGACTGCATCAGCATCGTGCCCGCCGAGATCGAGGGCGCGCGCATCGAGCGCTATCCCGAGGCCTTCGACATCGATCTCTCGCGCTGCATGTTCTGCGGGCTCTGCGAGGAGGCCTGCCCCGAAGAGGCGATCGTGATGAGCCGCGAGGTGGAGCTCTCCACCTACGACCGCGGCTCCATGCTCTACGCGAAGGAAGACCTGCTCGTCCCCGAGACGCTGCTGAAGCGGCGCCTCGAGTTCCTGCGCGCCGAATACGATCGCCAGCACGCGCGCGTGGAGATCCGGCGCTGATGGAGGACCACGGCTCCGCCGCGTTGCGCCGCCTGCTGGCGGCGCTTCCCGAGGCCGTCCACGAGACCCACGCGCGGCTCGGCGACGCGACCGGGGTGGTCGAGCCGAGCCGCGTCCTCGACGTGCTTCGCCTGCTGCGCGACGACCGCGAGCTCGACTTCGCGATGCTCACCGACCTGTGCGCCGTCGACTACCTGCCGCGCGTGCCGCGCTTCGAGGTCGTCTATCACCTCTACTCGCCGGCGCGGAACCAGCGCGTGCGCATCAAGGCGCGCGTGCCGGAGGCGGACGCGCGGATCCCATCGGCGGTGTCGCTCTACGCGTCGGCGGACTGGATGGAGCGCGAGGCCTGGGATCTCTACGGCATCCGCTTCGAGGGGCATCCGGACCTGCGCCGCATCCTCCTCTACGACGAGTTCGAAGGGCATCCGCTGCGGAAGGACTACCCGAAGGAGCGGCGTCAGCCGCTGGTCGGTCCGAGGAACTAGCATGGCCGAGCCCTATTTCCCGAGCCCGCCGCTCCGCTCGGACGACGACTTCGAGCGCGACCTCCACACCGAGCACCAGGTGCTCAACATGGGGCCGTCGCACCCGGCGACACACGGCACGGTCAAGTTCCTGATCGAGCTCGACGGCGAGAGCATCGTGAACCTCGACGTCCAGGTCGGGTACCTGCACCGCGGCTTCGAGAAGGAGTGCGAGTCGGGCACCTGGTACCAGGCGATCCCCTACACGGATCGGCTCAACTACAACTCCGCGGTGCTGGCGAACCTCGCCTTCTGCATGGCGGTGGAGAAGCTGCTCGAGCTCGAGACGCCCGAGCGCTGCCAGTGGCTACGCGTGCTGGCGAGCGAGCTCTCGCGCCTCGGCGACCATCTGACCCGCTGCGGCGCCGCCTGCCTCGAGCTCCAGGCGATGACGCCCTTTCTCTACGGCATCGAGGCGCGCGAGCTGACGTGGGACCACCTCGAGATGCTGTGCGGGGCGCGCGTCACCTCGAACTACATCCGCATCGGCGGCGTGAAGCACGACATGCCGAGCGGCTTCCCGGAGAGCTGCCGCGACTACATCGCGCGCACGCGCACGCTGCTGCGCGATTTCGACGACGTGGTCACCAGCAACCGCATCTTCGTCGACCGCCTCCGCGACACCGGCGTGATCGACCGCGAGACCTGCATGCGCTACGCGGTCACCGGACCGATCCTCCGCTCGACCGGCGACCCGCTCGACCTGCGCAAGAGCGAGCCGTATCTCGTGTACGACCAGATCGACTTCGACGTGCCGGTCGGCACGGTCGGCGACAACTACGACCGCTACCTCGTCTGCGTGGAGGAGATGCACCAGAGCCTGCGCATCCTCGAGCAGTGTCTGGCGAAGCTCGAGAGGCTCGGCTCCGGGCCGGTCAACGTGCTCGACCCGCGCGTCCGCTGGCCGGCCAAGGGCCGCGTCTTCAACCGCATGGAGGAGCTGATCCAGCACTTCAAGTCGGTGACGGAAGGGCCGCGCGTGCCCGCCGGCGAAGGCTATGCGGCGGTCGAGTCGGCCAACGGCGAGCTCGGCTTCTACCTGGTGTCGGACGGCTCGGCGGTGCCGGTGAAGGTCCGCTGCCGGCCCCCCTCGTTCATCAATCTCGCGCCGATGGCCGGCATGCTGAAGGGCGCGATGCTCGCCGACCTGATCCCCACCTTCGACTTCATCAACATGGTCGGCGGGGAGTGCGACCGGTGAGCCTCGATCGGGGCCGCGCCTGGGAGCTCTTCGGCGCGCCGACGGATCAGGTGGGCAGCGTGAACGATCCGCGCCTGCGCGAGGAGTACGGCGTGCGCTGGAACGAGAAGTGGATCTACCTCGGCGAGGACGGCAAGCGCGTCGACCGCGTGGTCTTGTGGAACCGCTACGACCTCGCGGGAGCGTTCCGGGTGCGGCCCGACGGCAGCGCGGAGGCGCTCCCGATTCCGGCCGCCTGATCGCGCGCGGTGGCCGAGTCGGACGCGGGTCGCCGCGGACCGCCGCCGCTCCGCCCGTTCGGACTGATGCTCCATCGCGACGGAAGCTGGACGCACGACGGCGTGCCGATCCGCAACCGGAGGCTGCGCGCGGCCTTCGATCGTTCGGTCCGCTACGCGCAGCCCGAGGGCGTCTTCGTCGTGCAGCTCGGCCGCTTCCGCGGCCAGATCGAGGTCGAGGAGGCGGCCTTCTTCGTGCGGCTCTTCGACCCGGATGGCGGAGAGATCGCGCTCTCCGACGGCACGCGCGAGCCGCTCGATCCGACGAGCCTCGCGCTCTCCGCGCACGACGGCGCGCTGCTGTGCCGCGTGAAGCGGGAGCTCGTGCGCGACGGACTGCTGGCGCGCTTCTTCCATGCGGCGCAATCGGAGCTGCTCTGCGCGGTCGAGGAGACGAGCGCGGGCCCGCGGCTCCGCATGGCCGGCGCGCTGCATCCTCTGCCGCCGCTCGATTGACTCCGACCCGCGGGCTTGTTACCCACAGCGGCTCTCGCGGCGCCGTAGCCAAGTGGTAAGGCAGAGGTCTGCAAAACCTCCATCGGCGGTTCAAATCCGCCCGGCGCCTCCAGCTCTGAGCTCCGCTCGCCTGCGGCTCGCTGCGCGCGGCGGCGCTGGAGAAGGAACCGAGCGGGTCTCCGCCGCTGCTTGCGGCGACCCGCTCGCTGAGCTCGCTACACCGTGCTTTTGCGTTTGCTAGGCCAGCGCGCGCGACTCCGACGCGAGCGACGCGCCGCTCGGCGGGAGCGACGGGTCGAGCCGGCGTCCGTTCGGGTCGAAGATGCGCACGCGCGCGAGGCCCTTGCGGTGGGCGAAGGCCTGCAGCGAGGTGCCGATCACGCCGAGCCCGTAGCGCACGGAGCGCCGGAAGTTGATCGACGACGCTTCCTCGAAGTAGGCGGCCGGGCAGCTCACCTCGCCGACCTCGAACCCGGCGAGCAGGATCTGCGCCAGCATCTGGTTGTCGAACACGAAGTCGTCCGAGTTCTCTAGCAGTGGCAGCGACTCGAGCACGCGCCGCGTGAAGGCGCGGTAGCCGGTGTGGTACTCGGACAGCTTGGCGCCGCAGAGCCAGTTCTGCGCGGCGGTGAGCACGCGGTTCGAGACATACTTGTAGACCGGCATGCCGCCCGAGAGCGCGCGGCCGCCGAGCACGCGCGAGCCGAGCACGACGTCGAAGGGGCCGTCGGTCACGAGACCGATCATCGCGGGCAGGAGCCGCGGCGTGTACTGGTAGTCGGGGTGGAGCATCACCACGACGTCCGCGCCGAGGCGAAGCGCCTCGGTGTAGCAGGTCTTCTGGTTGCCGCCGTAGCCGCGATTGCGGTCGTGGACCAGGGTGCGGAGTCCCAGTTGACGCGCCACCGCGACGGTGTCGTCGCGGCTCGCATCGTCCGTCACGACGATCTCGTCGACGAGATCCATCGGGATCTCGCGGGTGGTGCGCTCGATCGTGCGGGCCGCGTTGTAGGCGGGCATCACGACGACGATGCGGTGGCCGTGGAACATCGCGGGGGGTCCTGGTGCTCGAGTCGGCCCAGTATAGACCGACGCATTCACGAGACGGACGGCAAGGAGGCCGACCCGAGAGTCGGCGGACGCGCAGCGAGGCGCATCCGAGCGAAGGCCGGCGCCCGAGCGCGAGCGATCAGCGAGTGCGAAGGCCCGGCAGAGCTGAGCGGTGCCCGGGGCAGGACTCGAACCTGCACGGCTCGCAGGCCAGGCGATTTTAAGTCGCCCGCGTCTACCGATTTCGCCACCCGGGCAAGGAATGCTTCCGCTCGCCCTCCCGTGGCTCCGAGCTAGCCGAGCGTCGCGCCCTCGACGAGCTCGCGGACGTCGTCCGCTGCGAGCAGCTCTTCGAGCGCGTCGCGATCGAGGAACGTCGTGCGCAAGTAGGCGAGCTCCGGCAACTCGAGCTCCAGGCGATAGATCTCGCGAGGGAACTCGAAGACCTGGCGGATGCGCAGGTTCGTGCCGCCGCCGCCCTCGAGGATCTCGCTGCGCAGCGAATCGAGGATGCGTCGGACGCGACGCTCGCCGTGCGCGATGCGCTCCAGCAGCCGCTCGGGCCCGCTCGCTCCGGCGTAGGGCGGTCCGACGGCCCGCCGATCGCGGTAGGCGAGCTTGTAACGGCCGTGGAGCTTCATGGGGACGCGAAGCATACCCGCTGCGTCGCGCGCTGTTCAACATTCGTGCGGCGGACTCGCGCGCCTCACGAATCGCCGCGCGAATCGTCGTCGCGGGTGACGAAGTCCGCGAGTGCCGCCAGCCCCGACGCCGCGCCGCCGAGGAACTCGATGCCGATTCCGGTATCGAGCTCCGCGCCGCGGGGCTCGAGCGCGCGCTGGGTCCACGCGACGCGCCCGATCGTCTCGACCTGCGAGCCGTTCGGCAGCGAGATCTCGAGCAGCACGCGACGCCCGGGCTCGAGCAGCTCTCCCGTTCGCACGAACGCGCCTCCGCGCGACAGGTTCGCGCAGGTCTCCTGCGACGAGCGGAAGAACGGTCGGCCCGTCCACGGGTCGCGATCCGCTTCGATCGTCGAGACACGCACCGGGAGCGTCGTGGTGACACGTCGATGTCTTCGCCGCCGATCTGCCGGATCCTCGTCCATGGGCTTCCCCTCCTGGAATCGACGGATCGGAAGCCGGGCTGCGTGCTTGAGTCCTGTCGCGGTCCGCGCTCTCGGCGCTCAAGTGGCCCGCGCGCCCCGCCGAGTGAAGACCGGCAGATCTTGCGCGAGGGGAAACGTCCGGAATGGGTCCGATCCAAGGCGCGGCGCTGCTCTCGGAGCGCGAGCTCTCGCCCGCCCTGCGAGAGCGACTCGGACTCTCGGAGCTGCAGTCCCTGCGCGTGCTCGGCTCCACGCCGAGGACGGTGCTGCTGGAGCGCACGGGTCCCGACTCGACACCCCTCCCGTTCGACCGGGATCTCGTCCTCACGGCGGACGTTCGCGCCTTCCCGCTCGCCGATCTGCTCCAGCTCGTGCACGCGTCGGCGAAGTCGGGCTTCCTGTACTTCGAGCACGCGGACTGCGCCAAGACGGCCTATCTGCACGCGGGTGAGGTGGTGTTCGCGACTTCGAACCAGCGCGTCGACCGGCTCGGAGAGTGCTTGCTGCGGAGCAGTGCCATCACCGCCGAGCAGCTCCTCGAAGCGGAGCGCGTCTACAAGCCGCCCGCGCCCTTCGGCCGATTCCTGGTCGAGCTCGGCTTCCTCTCGCCGCGAGATCTCTGGGATGGCGTCAAGGCGCAGGTCGAGGAGATCGTGCGCTCGCTGTTCGCGTTCGGCGCGGGCAGCGTGCTCTTCTGGGAGGGCGAGGTCCGGCCCGACAACGTCGTGCGTCTGGCGTTGCCGACGAAGCGCTTGATCGCGGAAGGTCTGGCACAGCGCGACGCGCTGCTGCGCTTCCTGGCGCAGCTCGAGGATCCCGCCGTGCGGCTCCGGCCCGTCGAAGGCGCGGGGCAACGCATCGGCGGCACCGAGCGGGCGATCCTCGAGGCGCTCGCCGAGGACGGCGCCTTCCCGGCGATGTGTCGGCGCGTCGGGATCGATCCACTGTCGGGCGCACGCACGGTCCGCCTGCTGCGCGAGACCCGCAAGCTCGGCATCGAGCGCAGCGACGCGAAGGAGTCGCCGCCTTCGGACGCTTCGAACGCGGAGCGCGAACGGCTTCGCGAGTGCGTGCGGGCGCACGTCGCCCTGCTCGCCGAACTCGCGACGCCGATCATCGCGCTCGAGGGCGCCGAAGGCCTGCGCACGCGGATGGCCCAGGTGGCCACCGAGTCGGCGCCGCGTCATCCGCTGCTCTCGGGACTCGACTTCGCGGGAGGCGTGCTCGATCCGGAGCTGGTGACGGCGCGCGCTCTGCGCTTCCCGGGAGACCGACGCCGCGCCGTGCGCGGCGCGCTCGGTGAGCTGATCTCGTATCTCGAGTTCGAGCTGCTGAACCATCCGCGCATCGACGACGCGCAGGGCTACCTCGAAGGGCTCGACAAGCTCCGCGCCGCGCTCTGATCGACGTCCGCGGTGGGCGCTCGCGTGTATGATCGCCGGCGAGAATCCGTGCGCCGCCCGAAGCCTCGCTTCCGCTCGCGCCCCGTTGCCGCCGAGGCGGGCGTCCTCACGGGACTCCACCCGGTTCGCGAGGCGCTTCGCGCGCGACGTCGGACGCTCCGGCGTCTCCATCTCGAGGGCGTTCCGCGACCCGAATGGGAGGAGCTGCGCGCCTTGGCGCGAGAGGCGGGAGTCCGGGTCGTCGAGGACCCGGGCTCGGCCGCGGACTCGGAGACGACCCGAGCCCCGTGGGTCCGACTCGAGGCGGGCCCGCTACCCGAGGTCGACCTGGCTGCGCTCCTCTCGGATCGCTCAGCGGCCTCGCAGACCTTGATCGCGCTCGACGGGGTCGAGGATCCGCAGAATCTCGGAGCGATCGCCCGCGTCGCGGACGCCTCGGGGGTTGGCGGGCTCGTCCTGACCCACCGACACGCTCCGCCGCTCTCGGAAGCGGTGTCCCGTGCGAGCGCGGGAGCGATCGAGTGGCTGCCCGTGTGCCGGGTTCCCAATCTGGTTCGCGCGCTGCAAACCCTGAAGGACCGCGGGTTCTGGGTCGTCGGCGCGGATCTCGAGGCCGAGACCGATCTCTTTTCAGCGCCGGATGCCTGGCTCCGGCCGCCGCGGGTGCTCGTGATGGGATCGGAAGGCGCCGGGCTGCGAAGGAGCGTCACGGAGGCCATCGATCATCGGGTCCGAATCCCCATGTCTGGCCGGATCGCCTCTCTCAACGTCTCGACGGCTGCAGCGGTGATCCTCTTCGAGCTGGGACGACGCGATCGGGCCCGGGAAGCGAGGGCCGAGTCGGGTGCATCCGAGCCGACCGGCGAGCGGCGGGGCTGACTCGTGCAACTCGGCCGCCATTTCCGTCGGGCATCTCGCGAAGATCGCTCGACCCCCGTTGCCCGTGGGGGACCCGAGGTCTATAGTCGGCAGCCGACCGTCCCCACGCTGGCGTAGCTCAACGGGTAGAGCAGCTGATTTGTAATCAGCAGGTTGCGGGTTCGAGTCCCATCGCCAGCTCCACGGAGTCGTGTCAGTTCGCGGTGGGCGCACGCAATTCGACGAGCGCAAGCGTGAGTCGCGTGTCGGGACGGTCGATCGGGCGGCGCGGTCGGGATCGATGAACATCGGGAGATGGCGAGCTCGCGTGAGGCGCGCGAGCGCACGTGGGGCATGACGCGGCGAGGATCGACGGCGGTCGTCGCGCCGCCGTGCGTGATGCGAGTTCGATCGATCGTCGCGAGGCCCGGACACAGCGGAGAGGTACCGAAGCGGTCAAACGGGGCAGACTGTAAATCTGCTGGCTATGCCTTCGGAGGTTCGAATCCTCCCCTCTCCACCACGAGAAGCAACTAGCAAAGCGTCGGAGACGACACGTCAGGAGACAGGGCAGGACCGGGCCAGGGGCTGGGCCGGTCGTTTCACTTCGCGCGGGAATAGCTCAGCTGGCTAGAGCACGAGCCTTCCAAGCTCGGGGTCGCGGGTTCGAATCCCGTTTCCCGCTCCATCCAGCGCGCGCGGTCGGCAACACGAGCGATTCCGAGGCCCACGTAGCTCAGGTGGTAGAGCACGTCCTTGGTAAGGACGAGGTCAGCGGTTCAAGCCCGCTCGTGGGCTCCAGATCCTGGAGAGAGTGACAGTCGAATCACGGCGTCCGCGGTTCGCGGAGCCGACTCGGGAGAGGCGATGGCCAAGGGCAAGTTCGAGCGGACGAAGCCGCACGTGAACGTGGGGACGATCGGTCACGTGGACCACGGGAAGACGACGTTGACGGCGGCGATCACGCAGCGTCAGGCGAAGAAGGGTTTGGCGGACTTCGTGCCGTTCGACCAGATCGACAAGGCGCCGGAGGAGCGGGAGCGGGGCATCACGATTGCGACGGCG
>DATKND010000053.1:0-24594 GCA_035541475.1 Myxococcota bacterium
CCCGCACCGCCGCGCCGCAGCAAGGCGAAGGCGGCCGCGGCGTTCAGCGCCTGGATCCACACCTGCGCCCAGCGACCGACCAGGATCTCCTGGCCGAAGACGCGGAACAGCGCGCCGAGCAGCTCGAAGGCCAGCGGGCCCGAGAAGAAGACGATGTCGCGGTACAGGTGCTCGCCGCGCGCGAGCCGCTGCGCGACGTGGATCACGAGCCCTTCCTCGACCATGTTCGGCTCGAGGATGATCACGCTGGCGCACGCGACCGCCGCCACGAGGGCCCACGCGAGGGGCTCCGCGACCGAGCGCAGCGCGCGTCGCGCCGCTCCTGCGTCGGCCTCCGGAGTGGCGGCGGCGAGCACGGCCGGAGCATGGCCGAGCGCTGCGGGATCGGCCATGCGTCGAAGTTCGCGCCGGCCGCGCGCCGCGCGCGGAGTAGAATGGCCGAGTCGCAGGAGGTCGCCGTGGAGCAGCTCGAGGTGAGAAGACACATCGCCGGGACGCCGCAGGCCGTGTTCGACGCCTACACGGACCACGTCTCGTGGACCGAGTGGGCGGGCTTCGGACCGGCGCGCCTCTCGCGCGAGGGCGTGCCCGCGCCGAATGGAGTCGGCGCCGTGCGCGTGATCGGTCCCGCGCTCAGCGCCGCGCACGAGGAGATCCTCTCCTTCGAGCCGCCGAAACGCATGACCTACACGATCGTGAAGGGCTTCCCGCTGATCCGCGACCACTTCGGCGAGGTCGACTTCGAGCCGGAGGGCGACGGCACGCGCGTCACCTGGCGCTGCCGCTTCGAGTCGCGCGTGCCGTTCCTCGGCGGCGTGATCCGGCGCGCGCTGACGCGCATGTTCGCGCGCGCGCTCGACGGACTCGCGGAGAAGCGGTTCCCGCAGCCGTGAGGATGCGGGGCGCGCGCGCGATCGATACGACGGTCGCGCTGCTCATCAGCGCCGCCGACGCGCACGCCATGACTCCCGTGTCGCAGGAGCGCCGCGTCTCCGTCGTCGGCGACTTCACCTCGATCCCCTTCTCGTTCCACTTCGAGGACATCGAGAGCGCGCCGGACTTCGCTCGCTTCGTGCAAACCGCCGTCAACGTTCCCGTCGACGCGGTGGCGGCGCAGGACTCGCGCATCGATCCCGGCGCGCTGCACGCGAGCGGAAGCTTCCACGCGTCGGCGGGCGCTGGCTCGCCGAACGCCTCCATCGACACGGACGCCGAGTCCGTCTTCACGGTCAGCTTCGACGTCGATACGCCGACGCCATTCAGCCTCTCCGGTCACGTCGACCTCTCGCTCGACCGCTGCGACGCTGCGACGAGCGGCTGGGTGCATCTCGCGGGACCGGGCGGTGTGATCGCGGACATCGCGCCGAGCCACTCGGACTACGGCATCCCCTTCCACTGCCCGCAGGGCTGTCAGGATTCGACGCCGGTGTCGGCGTCCGGCGCGATGGCGCCGGGTCGCTACACGCTGCTCGTGGGGACTCGGGGCAACACGATCGAGACGAGCTACCCGCAGGACGTCTGCACCAGCGCGCTGGTGACGGGCAGCTACGAGGTCGACCTCGTGCTGACGCCGCCGCCCGAGGTGCCCGCGCTCCCCGGCGCCGCGCCGGTCGCGCTCGCCGCGGCGCTCGCGCTCGCTGGGCGTACGCGACGACGCTAGGTGGACCTGGACGCTTCGGCGTCCATCGCGCGCCACACTTCGTCGAGCACGCGGGATCCCGACGCCGAGACCGGCCAGCCCGCGTAGTGCGCGACGTGGATCAGCAGCTCCTCGAGCTTCGCGCGGGGAATGCCGAGGTTGCGCGCGCCGCGGAAATGGATCTTCTGCTCGGCTTCGCGGCCGAGCGCGAGGAGCACGGCGCACGTCACGAGCGAACGCTCCTCGAGCGCGAGACCGGGGCGCTGCCAGACGTCGCCGAAGAGGTGCTCGACCGTCATCTGCGCGAAGGCGGGCGGCATGGTCGAGCCGCGCACCCCTGCACCGAAGAGCTTCTGGAGCGTCGCCATTCCCTTCTCGGCCTTCGACTCGGGCATCGGATCCTCCTATGCGGGCGCGTCGGCGCCGGGCAGGTGCCGCGCGACGAAATCCCCCACCACCTGGTTGAAGCGCGCCGGCATCTCGAAGTAGGTCGAGTGTCCGGCGCCGTCGAAGAGCGTGAATTCCGCGCCCGGGATGTCGCGCGCGACCGCGCGCATCGCTGCTTGCGGGAAGAGCAGGTCGTCGCTGCCCGCGATCACGAGGGTCGGCACGCGGTAGCCCGCGAGCGCCGCGGGCGCGATGCGCGCCTCCGGCTCGAAGAGTCGTCCGAGCCAGCCGAGCGAGGCCTGGTTCAGCGAGCCGATCTGATCGTAGAGGTGACGCATCTCGGGGCTCTTGCGCGCGAAGGCGGCGCCGAGCGCAGGCGTGTGGTCGATCTTCGCGGCGGCGATCCGCGCCGGTGTCGCTCGGACCGACGCGGCGATCGCGTCGTTCCAGAGTCCGCCCGGGGTCGAGCAGAGCACGAGGCAGGCCACGCGCGACGGATGGCGCAGGGCGAACGGCAGCCCCGACCAGCCGCCCATCGACTGGCACACGAGGCCCGCGCGCGAGACGCCTTCGGCATCGAGCACGGCGGCGAGGTCGTCCGGGAAGTGCGCGGGGCGGAAGGCGTCCGGCTCGCAGCGCGAGGCGCCGAAGCCTCGGTGGTCGATCGCGATCACGCGGTAGCGGCGCGAGAAGTGGGGAATCTGCTGCCACCACGAGATGCGATTGCCGCCGGCGCCGTGCGCGACCACGAGCGCGGGGCCCGAGCCGTACACCTCGTAGTGGATGGAAGCGCCCGGGCGCTCGATGTTCGGCATGACTTCAGTCCACCACCCACGAGACCGGCACGCAGGCGTTCTCGCCGAACCACGTCCCGAAGCGCTCGAGCCAGCCGGGCTCGTGGGTGGCGCGCTCGACCACGTAGGCGTGGATCGCGCGCGCGTCCTCGTCGGAGAGCTGGTCGGCGAAGCTCGCCATGCCCTTTGCGGCGCGCGTGCCGCCGAGCACGATGTCGCTCCACCGCTCGTGCACCTCTCGGCTGGCGTAGCGGAGGTCGGGCACGAGGCCGCTGCTCTTCGCGCCGATCCCGTGGCAGCGGAGGCAGTGCACCGCGTAGAGATCGCGACCGTGCGCGATCACGTCGGGACCGGCGTCGAGCGGCGGCGCATCGACGCGGCCGGGCGGCAGCGGCAGGGCCGCCGGCATCTCCGCGCGGCCGTCGAGCTTCCACGCGAACACCGTGCCCTCGTTCACGTCCTTGTGTCGGGTCACGTCCATCGCGAGCGAGCCGCCGACTCCGGCCACCACCGCCACGTACTGCTCTCCCTTCGCCGTGTAGCTGATGGGAGGCGCCATGATGCCGACGCCCGTCTGCTTCTCCCACAGCTTCGCGCCGGTCTGCGCGTCGTAGGCGGAGAAGGCGCCGTCGCTGCGGCCCTGGAAGACCAGGCCACCCGCGGTCGAGAGCAGACCGCCCGGCAAGGTCGACGCGCTCTCGACCCGCCACACCTGTTGCCCCGCGACGGGATCCCAGGCGGTGATGTGGCTCGGCGAGCAGAAGCGGAAGGCGTCCTCGAGCCCCTCCGTGCGGCGCACCAGCTCCGGATAGTTCTCGGCGGTGTTGAAGCGGCCGGGTGTATATCGAAACGAGGCGTCGGGCATGAAGAGATAGGCCGACGAGATCGTCGGGATGTAGACGAGTCCCGTCTGCGGGTCGAAGCTCATCGGGTGCCAGTTGTGACCGCCGATGATGCTCGGCGTCACCATGCGCGGCTCGTGGCTCCAGTGCCCCTCCTCGCGCTCGACGGGCCGTCCGGTGGCGAGATCGACGTGCGTGGCCCAGGACACGTCGACGTAGTTCTTCGCGGACAGCAGCTCGCCGGTTGCGCGGTCGAGCACGTAGAAGAAGCCGTTCTTCGGCGCCTGCATCAGCACCTTGCGCGTCCTTCCGCCGATCTCGAGATCCGCGAGCACGATGTGCTGCGTGGCCGTGTAGTCCCAGGCGTCGCCGGGCGTCGTCTGGTAGTGCCAGACCATGCGGCCCGTGTCCGGGCGCAGCGCGAGGATCGACGAGACGAAGAGGTTGTCGCCGCCGCCGGGGCTGCGCTTCTCACGGTCGTAGACCGACGAGTTGCCCGTGCCGACGTAGAGGAGATCGAGCTCCGCGTCGTAGGCCATCGAGTCCCAGACGGTGCCGCCGAGTCCCGACTCGTAGAGCGCGTTCGCGGGCCAGGTCTTCGCGGCGAGCTCGACCTCGAGGTGCTCGAAGGGACCCTCCTTGCTCGCGGGCACGGTGTAGAAGCGCCAGACGAGCGCGCCCGTCTTCGCGTCGTACGCGCCGACGTAGCCGCGCACGCCGAGCTCGGCGCCGCCATTGCCGATCAGCACGAGACCCTTCACGACGCGCGGCGCGCCCGTGATCGTGTAGGGCTTCGCGGTGTCGGTCGTCTGCACCTGCCAGAGCGGGCGCCCCGTCGCGGCGTCGAGCGCGATCAGGCGCCCGTCGAGCGCGCCGACGTAGACGCGGCCCTGCCACAGCGCGACGCCGCGGTTCACGACGTCGCAGCAGGCGTCGCGGCCCTTCTGCTTCGGCACCTGCGGGTCGTAGCGCCAGAGCAGGTGACCCGTCGCGGCGTCGAGCGCGTAGACGACGCTCCAGCTCGCGGTGCCGTAGAGGACGCCGTCCACGACGATCGGCGTGGCCTCCATGCCGCGTCGCTCTCCGGTGTCATACGACCAGGCGAGCCCGAGGCGGGGCACGCTGGCGCGGTCGATCGCGCGGAGCGGGCTGAAGCGCTGCTCGTCGGCAGTGCGGCCGTGCAGCGGCCACTCGTCGGACGCCGAGTCGGCGCGCGACACCGCCGCGCCCGCGAGCGCGGCGAGGCAGAGCCCGAGCGAGGCGAGCGCGCGCGCGAACCGCAAGGAGGCCGACGACAGTCGGCCGACGCGCAGCGAGGCAAGCCGTCCGGTGCGCAGCGAGGCGAAGCCGAGCGGAGATCGCACGGGCTTGCCGAGCGAAGGCCGGCAGCCCGAGCGCGAGCGAATAGCGAGCGCGAAGGCCCGGCAGATCACGGCAGCGCGATACCGATCTCGAGCATCATCGTCTCGGCGCCGGGGTTGGTGTTGCCCGTGGCCGCGTTCGACATGGGTACCAGTTCTCGCCGACGCGCCAATCGTTGTTGTCGAAGCGCCACGCGGTCGGGCTCGGCGGGTTCAGATCCCACGCGCCGCCGCCGAGCATGACGAGCCAGCGCGCGTCGTCGCGCATCCAGAGGTCGTCGGCATTCGAGACCGCGGCGCCGAGCGGCGAGGCCGTCAATCGACACGCGCTCGCGCGACCTCGCATGCCACCCCCCGAAACGCGCGCATTCTAACGTCATCGTCGCGCGTTGCCGCGCTGGCGTACCATGCGCGCCGGTCCGGCGTCCCCGCGACGTCGACCGCACGGAGGAGACGCCGATGCGCCGGTCACGACTTCGCACACTCTCGCTGCTCGCGCTCGTCGCGCTGTGCGCGACGTCCGCACGCAGCGAGGACGCCGCTGCCACCGCGACCACCCCCACGAGCGGGACGAGCACCGACGACTCGTCGGTCTTCTCGAACTGGGAGTTCTCCGTCGCTCCCTATCTCTGGCTCTTCTTCGTCGACGGCGACGTGGGCGCGGGCCACAAGCAGACCGGCATCCACAAGAATCTCTTCGACCTCTTCCAGAACAACGACTCGGTCCTCGGGATCGAGGTCAACATGCAGGCGAAGAACGGGCCCTGGACCGTGCTCGTCGACCCGACCTGGCTGCGCGTGCAGGACTCGTTCGACCTCGGTGCAGGGCCGCTGAAGGTCAAGGGGGACATCACCGCGGGCCTCTACCTGATCGACGCGATGGTGCTGCGCGAGCTCTGGCACAAGGACTTCGGAGCGCCGGTGGTCGAGAAGGGGATGCCGCGGCAGGGCCTCACGCTCGATGCGCTCGGCGGCATGCGCGCGACGATCCTCAGCGGCGATCTCGACCTGAAGGTCAAGCCGCCGGGCGAGCTGGTGGACGACGTCAAGCACCAGTGGGACAGCACGCAGAACTGGGTCGATCCGGTGATCGGCGCGCGCGCGACGGTGGACTACGGCCGCTTTTCGTTCATCGCGCGCGGCGACGTCGGCGGCTTCACCGTCGCGTCCGATATCACCAGCGAGATGTGGGCGACGGCACTCTACAAGTTCAAGCTGTTCGGGCTCGACGCGTTCTCGGGCGTGGCCTTCCGCGCCATCTACGACGACTACGACGGCGACAACGGCTTCCTCTACAAGACCTGGGTCTACGGCCCCGTCATCGGGATGGGGGTCCGCTTCTGAGCGACGCGCTCGCCACCCGCTTCTCGCTGGCGGGCAAGGTCGCGCTCGTGACCGGCGGGAGTCGCGGACTCGGCTTCGCGATGGCGAAGGGCTTCGCGGCGGCGGGCGCGGATCTCGTGATCGCGAGCCGCGATCTCGACTCCTGCAAGGCGGCCGCCGCCGTGATCGAGGCGCAGGGGCGCCGCGCGCTGCCGGTCGCCTGCCACGTCGCGCACTGGGAGCAGTGCGAGCATCTCGTCGACGCGGCCTACGCGCACTTCGGTCGCGTCGACGTGCTGGTCAACAACGCCGGCATGTCGCCGATCGCGCCGTCGTCGGCCGAGACGAGCGAGGCGCTCTACGACAAGGTCCTCGGCGTGAACCTGAAGGGGCCCTTCCGACTGATGTCGCTCGTCGGACCGCGCATGGCCGCCGGCGCGGGCGGCTCGATCCTCAACATCAGCAGCACGGCCTCGATCCGGCCGACGCCGCAGACGGCGCCCTACGCAGCCGCGAAGGCCGGCCTCAACGCGCTGACGGTCGCCTTCGCGCACGAGTACGGGCCGAAGGTCCGCGTCAACTGCATCATGGCCGGACCCTTCCACACCGACGTGTCGAAAGGCTGGTCGCGCAGCGAGTGGTTCACGCACCACGCGCGCGATGCCTTCGCGCTCGGCCGCGCGGGCGAGCCGGACGAGATCGTCGGCGCGGCGCTCTATCTCGCGAGCGACGCGGCGAGCTTCACGAGCGGCGCCGTGCTGCGGGTGGACGGCGGGCTGCCGTGAGCGCCGACGGCGCGCAGGCCGCCGTGCCGCGAGAGGTGGTGGACCTCGCGCGCGTGGCGGCCTGGATGGACGCGCAGGGCCTCGGCGCGGGCGAGTTCGAGCGCGTGGAGCTGCTCGCGGGCGGCACGCAGAACGTGCTGCTCCTGCTGCGGCGCTCCGGACGCGACACCGTGCTGCGGCGCCCGCCGCCGCACCTGCGCCGCAACAGCAACGAGACGATGCGCCGCGAGGCGCGCGTGCTCGCCGCGCTCGCCGGCAGCGACGTGCCGCACCCGCGGCTCGTCGCTGCGTGTCCGTCGGAGGACGTGATCGGCGCGTCCTTCTACCTGATGGAGCCGATCCACGGCTTCAATCCGACGCGCGGACTGCCCGAGCCGCACGCGAGCGACGCATCGTGGCGTCACGCGATGGGGCTCTCGATGGTCGACGGCATCCTCGCACTCGCACGCGTCGACCACGTCGCGGCGGGTCTCGCGGACTTCGGCAAGGTGGAGGGCTACCTCGAGCGACAGGTGCCGCGCTGGCGCGCGCAGCTCGAGAGCTACTCCGAGTTCGCGGGCTACCCGGGACCCGAGATTCCCGGGCTCGAGCGCGTAGCGGCCTGGCTCGACGCGCATCGACCTCGGAGCTTCCGGCCCGGCATCCTGCACGGCGACTACCATCTCGCGAACGTGATGTTCCGCTACGACGTTCCCGCGCTCGCCGCGATCGTCGACTGGGAGCTCTGCACGATCGGCGATCCGCTGCTCGACCTCGGCGGGCTGCTCGCGACCTGGCCGCCGGATGAGGGCCCGATGCCCGGCTCGATCGCGGTGACACCGTGGCAGGGCTTTCCGACCGCCGACGAGCTGATCGCGCACTACGCGCGCGGCAGCGAGCGCGACCTCTCGTCGCTCGCGTGGTACCGCGTGCTGGCCTGCTACAAGCTCGGAATCATCCTCGAGGGCACGCACGCGCGCGCCTGCGCGGGCAAGGCGCCGAAGGCGACGGGCGACATCCTGCACGCGACGACCGTCGCGCTCTTCGAGCGCGCGCTGCGACTCGTCGAAGCGTCGTAGGACGCAAGCCGAGTGAAGCGAGGACTCGGTCTCGCACGGGCGCATGCCGTACGAAGGGCCCCGTCACGTGGTCGTGGTGCGGGCGCTCCGCAGGCACGCTGCTCGCGTGTCCTGTATAACCCGCATGGTGGCAGGGTTGGAACCGATCTCAATCAGCAGGTCGCCCTCTCTGAATCCGGCCGTCGGCTCCACGCTTCCGGTGAGTTCGCGCGCCGATTCCTCTGCGTGATCAGGTTCTGATGAACGATCGCCCCGGAGCGCCGACCGCCGAGGAGTTCTCTCTCGTCCTCGGCGGTCCGCTCTACCAGGGCGGACCTGCACCTCGAGATCGGGCTCGCCGCTGGTGCTTGACCGTGATTCCGCTGGAAGAGCTGGTCGAGCGCCTGCTCGGCATCCTTCTCTGAGGCCGTTCGGATGAAGTCACCGCGAAGCGCACTCGTTCGAGCGCTCGGAGCGCTGGCGCTGACTGGCCTGTGGGCCGGCTGCACGACTCCCATCGGCATCCGGATCGCCGATCCGCGCGAGGTCCAGCTCCACCTGACGCGGAGCGCGCTCACCGGTCAGCAGCCGAGCGACTTCTCGGAGAACGAGCTGCGCCGCTACGCCCTCCTCGAGGCGTACGACGACGATCCCGACGCCGCGCTCGCGAAGCTGCACGCGGCGGCGCTCGCGGAGGGATTGCCGCCCGATACGCTCTTCGCGCTGGCCGAGCTCTCGTTCGTGCGCGCCCAGCAGACGGAGCTGCAGGCGGGCTACGCGGCGGCGCTGATCTACAGCTACGCGCTGCTCTTCCCCGAGAAGGAGCGCGCGCCCCTCGACGAGCTCGACCCGCGCGAGCGGATTGCCGCGGACCTCTACAACCGCGCGCTGACGTGCGCCTTCAAGCGCACTCGGCAGGGCACCCTCGCGCTCGACGGCAGCGGCGAGATCGCACTGCCTTTCGGAACCCTCCACGTCACGCGCCCGCCGGACCTGCTCCAGATGAACGGGACGGAGCTCTACGACCTGCAGCCGGTCACCGAGATCGAGCTCAGGGGGCTGCGCAACCGCTACCGGCGGCCGGGCATCGGTGCTCCGCTCGCCGCGAAGACGCGACCGCTGCCGGGCGTGGTGCAGGTCGTGCCGGTTCCCCCGGTGATCCGGGTGCCGCTCACCGCCGTGGTGCGGATCGACTCGCCGCTCGAGGGTCTCCGCACGGGAGACCTCCACGCCCGTCTCGACCTCTACGCGAGCCTCGACACCGAGACGGTGGAGATCGACGGCCGCGCGATTCCCCTCGAAGCGGAGCCCACGGCGGCGCTGGCCGCCTCGCTCGCGGAGTCGCAGTTCTGGAAGAACGAGCTGCAGATCTTCCTCGGCAATGCGATCGGCGTGCGGAAGCAGAGCGCTCTGTTCGGGCTCCGGCCCTACAGGCCGGGGCGGATTCCGGTCGTGCTCGTCCACGGCACGGCCTCGAGCCCGGCGCGCTGGGCCGACATGATCAACGACCTGCTCGCCGACGCGCGCCTGCGCGATCGCTACGCGTTCTGGCTCTTCACCTACGATTCGGGCAATCCGATCGCGTACTCCGGCTATCAGCTCCGCGACGCGCTCACGAAAGCGGTCGATCGCGCCGACCCGAACGGCGGCGATCCCTGTGCGCGCGACATGGTCGTGATGGGTCACAGCCAGGGAGGGCTGCTCACGAAGCTGACCGCGATCGACTCGGGCGACCGCTTCTGGGCGGACCTCACCGACGAGCCGTTCGACGATCTGAAGCTCGACCCCGACGACAAGGAGCTGCTGCGCAACACGCTGTTCGTGAAGCCGCTGCCGTTCGTCCGCGAGGTGATCTTCCTGGCCACGCCGCAGCGGGGCAGCTACCTCGCGGGTCCCCAGCTCGTGAGGCGCCTCGCCGCGTACCTCGTGCGGCTGCCGAGCGACGTGGTTCGCGTCGGCGCGGGCCTGGCCACGCTCGCGCCGGCGGGCGCGGGCGCGCTCACTCTGACCCGGATGCCGACCAGCATCGACAACATGTCGCCGGGCAATCGGTTCATCAGGGTGCTCGCCACGATTCCCGTAAGCCCGACCGTGACCGCGCACTCGATCATCGCGGTCGACAGCGACGCGCCGCTCGACCAGGCGGGCGACGGCGTGGTGAAGTATGCGAGCGCCCACATCGACGGCGTTGCGTCGGAGCTGATCGTGCGCAGCCCGCACTCGGGCATGCAGGCCGCCCCGGAGACGATCGAGGAAGTGCGCCGCATCCTGCTCGAGCACTCGGCGCGATCCGCCTGCCCGACACCGTCGAGCTGAGCGAACGCAGGGCGCGATCCCGCCGTTCGACATCGAATGAGCGGGTCGGCCGGATCGCGCCGGGTCCAGTACGCTGCGAGATGCTCGTGACGGATCGAAGGCGCTCGCCTCGCAGCATCCCGCGTCAACCCACGGCAATTCGAAGCGCATCTCTCGTTCGAGGGCGATTCACCTCGATCGCGCGTCGATTCAGCTCTCTTCGGCTCCACGCGCGTTGTCACGAAAATGGCGCGAAGCGGCATTCCGCTACACGCGTTCGTCGTGATAGCGTGCGCGAGGAGGAGATTCGCGCGTCGGCGCTTCGCGTTGCCGCGCGTCCTATCTCGCGCGCGCCCTCGAACTCAGGAGGTCCCCCCCGTGACGAAGCACATCGCTGCTCGCGTCCGCAGTCTCGCTCTCGGCCTGGCCGTGTGTCTGGTGTGGATTGCCGGCAGCGCGTCCGCGGCCGACAAGCCGAACATCCTCGTCATCATGGGTGACGACGTCGGCTGGTTCAACGTCGGCGCCTATCACCGCGGCATGATGTCCGGCAAGACGCCGAACCTCGACAAGCTCGCGTCGCAGGGCGTGATGTTCACCGACTACTATGCGGAGGCGAGCTGCACGGCGGGCCGCGCGAACTTCATCACCGGCGAGATCCCGCTGCGTACGGGTCTCACGACCGTCGGGCAGGCCGGCGCGGACGTCGGCATCCCGGACAAGGCCGCAACGCTCGCCTCCGCGCTGAAG
The DNA here is from genome assembly GCA_035541475.1 of Myxococcota bacterium. GTDB lineage: Bacteria > Myxococcota_A > UBA9160 > UBA9160 > SMWR01 > DASUFZ01. Next base: position 11,214 of record DATKND010000053.1, read on the forward strand.
GCGCAGGGCTATGCGACCGGTCAGTTCGGCAAGAACCACCTCGGCGATCTCAACAAGTACCTGCCGACGGTGCACGGCTTCGACGAATTCTTCGGCTATCTCTATCACCTGGACGCGATGTCGGACCCCTACTGGTTCGACTATCCGCAGGATTGGATCGACAAGTACGGCCCGCGCTACCTGGTCCACAGCTGGGCGACCGACACCGACGACGGCACCGACATGCCGCGCTGGGGGAAGGTCGGCAAGCAGAAGATCGTGGACGAGGGCCCGCTGCCGCCGTTCCCGAACATGTCGAACGTGCCGAACATGCACGACCTGCCCTTCCTGAAGGCGAAGTACGACATGACCACCTTCGACGAAGTGCTGGTCAAGGCGTCGAGCGACTTCATGGACAAGGCCAAGAAGGACGGGAAGCCCTTCTTCGTCTGGCACAACACCACGCGCATGCACGTCTGGACCTTCCTCGCGAAGAAGTACAGCGACATGCAGAACAGCCAGACGAACTACGGCCTCGAGGAAGCCGGCATGGCGCAGATGGACGACAGCATCGGCGCGCTGCTGAAGCACCTCGACGACATGGGTGTGGCCAACAACACCATCGTGATCTTCACGACGGACAACGGCGCCGAGGTCTTCACCTGGCCGGACGGCGGCATGACGCCCTTCAAGGCGACGAAGGGTACGGCCTACGAGGGCGGCTTCCGGGTGCCGTGCATCGCGCGCTGGCCGGGCCACATCAAGCCCGGCACGGTCGAGAACGGGATCTTCTCCGGGCTCGACTGGTTCCCGACGCTGGTCGCCGCGGCGGGCAATCCGAACATCACCGACCAGCTCTTGAAGGGCGTGAAGCTCGGCGACCGCACCTACAAGAACCACCTCGACGGCTACAACCAGATGGATCTCCTCACCGGCGCCGGGCCTTCCAAGCGCCACGAGCTCTTCTACTTCGCCGGCCCGCACCTCGGCGCGGTCCGCATCGACGACTTCAAGTTCCAGTTCTTCCAGCAGCCGTGGGGCTGGCCGGGGGAGAAGGTGACGACCGATATGCCCGTGATGGTGAACATCCGCCAGGATCCGTTCGAGCGGACGCCCGCCATTCGCGGCGAGTCGTTCAACAATGGGGCACCGGGTTACGTCAACGACTTCTTCGCCCGCGAGTTCTGGCGCTTCGTCCTGGTCCAGCAGTACGTCGCGAAGCTCGCGATGACGGCGGTCGACTATCCGCCGATGCAGGACCCCGCCTCCTTCAACCTCGACGAGGTGAAGAAGAAGATCGAAGCGATGATCAAGGCGCACGAGGGCCAGTAGTGTCGAGCGCTCGGCAGCGCGGCGTGCGCGTCGAATACAAAGGAGGAGGAGAGTGTCGAACCGGATCGGAACGCTGCTGAAGCGCCTCGCGTTGATTGCCACTCTCGGCATCGCCGGTGCCTCGAGTGCCGCCGACAAGCCCAACATCCTATTCATCATGGGCGACGACATCGGCTGGATGCAGCCGAGCATCTACCACCGCGGCCTGATGGTCGGCGAGACGCCCAACATCGATCGCATCGGCCATGAAGGCGCGATGTTCATGGACTACGTCGCGATGCAGAGCTGCACCTCCGGTCGCAACGCGTTCTTCACCGGCATGTATCCGCTGCGCACGGGCATGATCCCGCCGCAGCTACCCGGTAGCCCCTCGTATCTGCGACCCGGCACGCCGGCGATCGCGAAGTTCCTGCTGGACCTCGGCTACAACACCGGCGAGTTCGGCAAGAACCACCTGGGCGACCACACCGCGTCGCTGCCGACCGCGCACGGCTTCCAGGAGTACTGGGGCTACCTGTATCACCTCGACGCGATGCAGGGGGTGAGCTTCCCCGACATCAACAAGACCCCGACGCAGCAAACCGTCGTTCCGCCCTGCAAGAACACGCCCGTGCCAGGCCTCCCGGAGGTCCCTGGCGCCGTGGACCAGAAGACGACGCTCTGTCTGATGCCGCCGCGTCCCGTCATCGCGTGCAAGTCTTCCGACGGCACGGAGAAGAACCAGACGTGCAAGGACGAGGGCCCGCTGACGCTCGAGCGCTCCAAGACCGTGGACGAAGAGATCTCCGCCAAGGTCATCGACTTCATGGACCGCAACGACCCGAAGAAGACCGGCAAGCCCTTCTTCGTCTGGTACAACCCGGCGCGCATGCACGTCGTGACGGTGCTGTCGCCGAAGTACGAGGCGATGGTGGGCGAGCGGGGCGGCAAGGACTGGGGCGTCAACGAGGCCGGCATGAAGCAGATGGACGACAACATCGGCTACGTCCTCAAGAAGCTCGAGGACATGGGCCAGCTCGACAACACCATCGTGGTCTTCACCACCGACAACGGCGCCGAGGCGATCTCCTATCCCGACGGCGGCGTCACGCCGTTCAAGGGTCAGAAGGGCGAGGCCTGGGAGGGCGGCTACCGCGCTCCGATGGTGATCCGCTGGCCGGGCGTCATCAAGCCGGGAACGGTCAAGAACCAGCTCTTCGCCGCGCTCGACTGGCTGCCCACCCTGGTCGACATCGCGGGTGGACCGCAGGGCGACGGGCTGAAGAAGCAGATCGAGGCCGGCAAGTACTCCGGCATCGTCAAGACGACACTCGATGGTTTCGACCAGCGCGACTATCTGGAGGGCAAGACCGACAAGTCGGCGCGCGAATACTTCTTCTACTTCTCGGGCGCGACGCCGTCGGCAGTCCGCTACAAGAATTGGAAGATGTACTACACGATGTCGCAGCCCGGACCGGCCGGCTGGATCATGCCGCTGATCCCGTTCCACTTCACGTTGGTCGACAACGTCAAGCGCGATCCCTTCGAGCAGGCGGTCGGCATCGAGCAGAAGTCGGCGATGAGCCTGGGCGGAGCACTCGGCGGCCCGGTGACCGCGTTCCAGTACGACTGGAACCTGCTGCCGATCGGCCAGCAGCTCTGGTTGGAGCACCTGGAGTCGTACGTCAAATACCCGCCGTTGCAGGCTCCAGAGTCCTACAACCTGAGTCAGGTCATCGACCAGATGAAGAAGGCTCAGTCGGCGAGCCACGCCGGCGAGTAGCGTCATGACTCGACGGAGCAGACGCGTGCGCAGGGGCGCCCCGCTTCCCGTGCTCGCGTGGCTGCTCCTCGCGACGCTGATCGGCTGTGCCAGCTCGGCTCCGGGGGTTGATGCGGCGATCGATCCGCTCGCCTCGTGGAACGACGGCCCCGCCAAGCAGGCGATCGTCGAGTTCGTGCACGCCACGACCGACTCGTCGAGCCCGAGCTTCGTCCCGCCCGAGGAGCGCGTCGCGACCTTCGACCAGGACGGCACGCTCTGGGTCGAGCAGCCGATCTACACGCAGGTGCGGTACTGCCTCGACCGCGTGCCGGAGCTCGTGAAGGCGAAGCCGGCTCTCGCCAAGCAGCAGCCCTTCAAGACGGTGCTGTCGGGAAACCGCGAGGCGATCGCGAAGCTCTCGATGAAGGATCTCGAGACGATCCTCTTCGCGACGCTCACCGGCATGTCGACGGACGAGTTCCAGGCGCAGGTGAAGGACTGGCTCGAAGAGGCGAAGGATCCGCGCTGGCAGCGCCCGTACACGGAGCTGACCTACGCGCCGATGCAGGAGCTGATCGCGTATCTGGACGAGAACCACTTCCAGACCTACATCGTGACGGGCGGCGGCCAGGACTTCGTGCGCGTCTACTCGCAGGCGACGTACGGCATCCCGCCGGAGCGCGTCGTCGGAACCGCGGCCGGGACGAAGTACGGCTACGACAAGAGCGGCAAGCCGTTCCTCACCAAGGAGCCGAAGCTGCTCTTGAACGACAACGACGCGGGCAAGCCCGAGGGGATCCACTTGATGATCGGGCGGCGCCCGGTCGCGGCCTTCGGCAACTCGACCGGCGATCAGCAGATGCTCGAGTACACCAAGGCCGGGAGCGGCGCGCGCCTCGCGATGCTCGTCCTCCACGACGACGCCACCCGCGAGTACGCCTACGGACCCGCGGAGGGACTGCCGGCGACGAAGGTCGGGACCTTCACGCCGGACCTCTACTCCCAGGCGAAGAAGCAGGGCTGGATCGTGATCAGCATGAAGTACGACTGGAAGCGGATCTTCTCGTTCGACGAGTGAAGCGCTGAGGAGAGACGCGATGAGCAAGCTGCTCGAGAAGCTCGAGGAAGAGTTCTTCAAGGTCCTGCCGCCGACGATCTTCTTCTTCGTCGCGCTCCACATCATCGCCGTGGTGCGCGCGCTGCTGGCGCGGGCAGCGCACTACCAGCCCCTGTCCACGTTCTCGATCGCGGTCGCGGCGCTGATCCTCGGCAAGGCCGTGCTGATCGCCGACATGCTCCCCGCGATCAATCGCTATCCGAACAAGCCGCTCGTGTACAACGTGACGTGGAAGTCGACGATCTATCTGCTGGTCTCGATGGTGATCCACTATCTCGAGCGACTGCTCGAATTCAGCCGCCAGGCCGGCGGAATCGTCGCGGGCAACGAGAAGCTGCTCTCCGAGATCGTGTGGCCGCACTTCTGGGCCGTGCAGATCATCCTCTTCCTTCTCATCCTGGTGTACTGCAACGCGCGGGAGCTCGTGCGCGTGATCGGCAGGGAGAAGGTGATCCGGATGTTCTTCGGTCCGCCGCCGCTACCCACGTTCCAGGCCTAGCGCCGATCCAACGAGCAGAGGAGGGCATCGAGTGGATTCTCGACACCTGCGCCGAGTGCTGGCCGTCTGCGCGCTGGCGGGCGCTCTGCTCCCCGCATCGTCGCACGCGGAGCAGAAGCCCAACATCCTCGTGATCTGGGGCGACGACATCGGCGTCGACAACATCAGCGCCTACAGCCGCGGTCTGATGGGCTACCACACGCCGAACATCGACCGCATCGCGAAGGAGGGCGCGCTCTTCACCGACGCCTACGCGCAGCAGAGCTGCACGGCGGGGCGCTCCTCCTTCATCCTCGGCGAGCATCCGTTCCGCACGGGTCTGCTGACGATCGGCATGCCGGGCTCGCCGCAGGGCATTCCCGAGTGGGCGCCGACGATCGCCGATCTGCTGAAGCCGCAGGGCTACGTCACGGGACAGTTCGGCAAGAACCACCTCGGCGACCGCGACGAGCACCTGCCGACGGTGCACGGCTTCGACGAGTTCCTCGGCAACCTCTACCACCTGAACGCGGAAGAGGAGCCCGAGACCTACTACTACCCGAAGGATCCCGAGTTCCGGAAGCAGTTCGGGCCGCGCGGCGTGCTGCACACCTTCTCCGACGGAAAGGGCGGCCAGAAGATCGAGGACACCGGCGCGCTGACCCAGAAGCGCATGGAGACCGTCGACCAGGAGATCTACGCCGCGGCGCAGAAGTTCGTCGACAAGGCGGCGAAGGATGGCAAGCCCTTCTTCGTCTGGTTCAACACGACGCGCATGCACGTGTGGACGCACCTGAAGGAGTCCGCGCGCGGGCGCACCGGCATCGGCATCTACCCGGACGGCATGGTCGAGCACGACGACATGGTCGGCGCCCTGTTGAAGCAGCTCGACGACCTCGGCATCGCGAAGAACACGATCGTCGTCTACGGCACCGACAACGGCGCCGAGACGGGCACCTGGCCCGACGGCGGCACCACGCCGTTCCACGGCGAGAAGGGCACCACGTGGGAGGGCGGCTTCCGCGTTCCGATGCTGGTGCGCTGGCCCGGCGTGATCGCGCCCGGCACGATCGTGAACGAAATCTTCTCGCAGGAAGACTGGCTGCCGACCTTCCTGGCCGCGGCGGGCGAGCCGCAAATCGTCGAGAAGGTCGCGAAGGGATACAAGGCGAACGGCAAGACCTGGAAGGTCCATCTCGACGGCTACAACTTCCTGCCCTTCTTCAAGGGCGAGGCGAAGAAGGGCCCGCGCGAGGAGATCTTCTACTTCGGGCAGGGCGGCGAGCTGAACGCCGTGCGCTGGAACGACTGGAAGGTCCACTTCGCCGAGACGCACGGGAACATCGCGACGGCGGTGCGAGACGTCCCGGCCTGGCCGACGATCATCAACCTGCGCGCCGATCCGTACGAGAAGGCGCCGATCGAGTCGGGCCTGTACCTGCGCTGGTACGCGGACAACATCTGGCTGTTCGTTCCGATCCAGCAGAAGCTGAAGGCCTTCCTGTCGACCTTGCAGGAGTACCCGTTCCAGCAGGGCAGCAGCCTCAACGCCGCGAACATCAACTACACGACACTCCAGGCCATGCAGGCGATGAAGCGCCTGCACGAACTCGAGAGCCTGCCCGCGCCGAACAACTAGCGAGAGCGAGCGAGGTCAGACGTAGCGCCAGCTCTTCTTCGGCGCGGCGCCCTGCGCGTACTCCATCGACTGCACGTCGAACCAGATCGGCAGCAGGAACTTCACGTAGAAGGCGTGCACGGTGACGGGGCCGGCGACGAGGTCCTCGTACTCCTTGATCTGCACGCGAGGATCCTGCTGCTGACGCTTCTTGCACTTCTCGAGCAGCAGGTCGACCTCGCCTCGCGTCTCGTACAGGAAGCCGAGGTGGTCGTAGCCAGGCGAAAGCATCGACTTCTGCTGCTCGGTCACCAGGATGAACTGGCTGGTGTCGGGATCGGTGCGGAGCAGCAGGCCCGTCTGCCCGACGATCGGCACGTCGATCGAGTCGAAGCCGAAGACGTCGGAGAAGAACTCGCGGATCTCGGGGCGGAGCCTCGTCAGCTCGCCCGGCGGGAGCGTCAGTTCCATGTGATTGAAGCGCGGCATGGCGTGGTCTCCTCGCGCCCATTCTCTCATGGCGCGCTCTAGTAGACGATCTCCATCCGCAGCCCCGTCGCATCGACGGGCGGGACGGCCGGCAAGGTGCGCGCGCGGCCCTCGGCGATGCGCGTGGCGGTCCAGAGCGCCGCGATCGCGTCGAGGATGTCGTCGTCGGCGACGCCGGCGCTCCGCAACTTCCTCGCGCGCGCGAGCGCGTCGGGGCCGAGCCACTTCTCCACGAGCTGCCCGCGCTGCCGGAGGCCCGCCGGCGTCTTCTTCGACGCGCTCATCGGCGCCTCGCCGTTCCAGGCCCAGAAGCAGACCTCGGGATGCACCTCGCGGATGCGCGCGCGGGCCTCGCCGCTCGTCACGAGCAGGCCGTCGATCTCGTGCACCTTGCGGTAGAGCCCGAAGGCCTGCGCCGACACCTTGCGCCCGCCGTCACACGCGGCGGTGATGTCGCTCGCCTGCTCGCGCGTCCTTGCGCCGAGCGCGGGTCGGATCGGCGCGTCGAAGACGCTGCTGCGGCGCGGCCCGAGGAGTCCGCGCGCCGCTTCGTCGCACGCGCGCCGGCCGCTCTTCGGTAGCCCGATCGGGATGTCGATGCCGAGCACGCGCGGCGAGGGCGGCGCACGCAGCAGCTCGTGAGCCGCGACGAACACGTCGAAGCGGACCTCGCCGGTGGCGGTCTCGCGCGCCACGCGGAACCAACCCTTCTTGCAGCCGTCGGCGCCCGCCACCCAGACCATTCCGTCCGGTAGCATGACACGCCTCCGACACGCGCGAGGAGGAATCTCGTGAAGACGTCTCACGTCCGCGCCGCGCTGCTCGTGCTCGCGCTGCTCGTCGCCGCCTGCGAGCCGCACGACCGCCGCCCCGGCCTGTGGCTCTCGGGCGACGTGGTGAAGGGGTCCGTCGCGGACTGGTCCTTCACCGACTCCGTGCCCGAGATCTTCGTCGAGACGCGCACCTGGTACGGCATCCCTCACTCCGTCACCGTGACGTGTGTTGGCATCGGCGACCGGCTCTACGTCCCGTCGGTGTACCGCGAGCGCGGCGAGTTCCCGAGCGAGAGGCTTTGGAACCGCAACGTCGTGCGCGACCCGCGCGTGCGCCTGAAGATCGACGGGAGGATCTACGAGCGGAAGGCCGTGCTGGTGACCGACCCCGCGGAGTGGCAGTCGGTGCTCGAAGCCTTCACGCGCAAGTCGCCCTTCTGGAAGGACCTCGCGGCGCAGCCGGAGTCGGAGCGACCGAAGCTCTACTTCCTGCGCATGGATCCGCGCGACGAGGCCGGCTGAGATGACCTCGTGAGTGCGTCGCTCGCGGGGCGCACGGCGCTCGTCACCGGAGTAGGACGCAGCCGCGGCATCGGCTTCGCGATCGCGAAGCGCCTCGCCGAGCAGGGCGCCGACCTCTTCTTGCAGGCGTGGACGCCGTACGACGCGGCGCAGCCGTGGGGCGCCGACGCCGACCCCGAGGCACTGCTTCGCGAGCTGCGCGCGATCGGTCGCCGCGTCGAGCGCGCGGAGGCGGACTTCACGGATGCGCGTGCGCCGGCGCGGCTCGTGGACGATGCGCGCTCGAGGCTCGGACCGATCGACGTCCTCGTCGTCAATCACGCGCACAGCGGGATGGGCGCGCTCGAAGACCTCCTGGCGGAGGATATCGATCGACACCTGGTGGTGAACGTCCGCGCCTCGCTGCTGCTCGTGCAGGCCTTCGCGGCGCAGCACGCGAGCGGGTCGAGCGGCCGCGTGATCCTGATGATCTCGGGACCGCACCGGTCGGCCATGCCCGGCGAGCTCGCGTACGTCGCGTCGAAGGGCGCGTTGCACCAGTCGGTCCGCAGCCTCGCTGCACACCTTGCGCCGCGCGGCATCACGGTCAACGCGGTGAACCCCGGCGCGACCGACACGGGCTGGGCGTCGCCGGATCTCCACGAGTCGATCCGCGCGCAGCACCCGGCCGGCCGCTGGGGTGAGCCCGACGACGCCGCGCGCCTCGTCGTATGGCTCGCGAGCGACAACGCCTGCTGGATCACGGGACAGATCCTCGACTCGACCGGCGGCGGCCCGTAGTAGAGTGGGCGGGGGTGCACGGAGGCTGCGTGATGGGGTGCACGACGTGAGCGGAGCGTCGCGCGAGCCCGCGCGACCCGTGCTGCTGCGCGAAGCCGGCTCGCGCGATCTCGACAGCTTCCTGCGCTGCCTCGACGTCGTCGCTCGCGAGCGTCGCTACCTCGCGATGGTCGAGGGGCCGTCGCGCGCGGAGGCGGAGGCCTTCCTCGCCGACGCGCGCGCGCGCGGCATGGTGCAGCAGCTCGCGCTGGCGGGCGCCGAAGTGGTCGGCTGGTGCGACGTGATCCGTAAGCCCTTCCCGGGATTCGAGCACTCGGGGACGCTCGGCATGGGATTGCTCCCCGCGTACCGCGGCCGCGGGCTCGGCGCACGACTCATCGCAGCGACGCTCGAAGCGGTCGCGCCGCTCGGCATCACGCGCGTCGAGCTCGACGTCTTCTCGACCAACGCGCGCGCGATCGCGCTCTACGAGAAGAGCGGCTTCACTCGCGAAGGCGTGAAGCGGGGCGCGCGCTCGCTCGACGGACTGACGGAAGACATCGTCTGCATGGCGCGCATCGAGGAGCGCTGAGCGGCGGCATCATGGGATTCGATTCGTCGACCGTAACCAGCACCTCGGAAAACGAGTGACGACCGAGCTCACGATGCTGGCGCTCTCCACCGGCCTGGGCTTCGTCCACATCGTGGCGGCGTCTCACTCCGCGAGTCTCCAGCGCGGGTATCGCTGGTCGGCGAGCGCGCGCGACGAGCCCGTCGATCCGCTTCGCGGCGTCGCAGGGCGACTCGAGCGCGCTTCGAGAAACTTCTTCGAGACGTTTCCGCTCTTCGTCGCAGCCGTCCTCGCATGCAACGCACTCGGCCGACACGGCTCGCTCACCGAATGGGGCGCGCGGCTCTACTTCTGGGGGCGTGTCGCGTATCTGCCGCTCTATGCGGCCGGCATTCCCCTGGCGCGCTCGCTCGTATGGAACGTCGCGTCGGGCGGCATCCTCATGTGCCTGGCCGCGCTGTTCTGGAGCTGAGGACGAGGCCAGCTCTTCCTTCGCCGAGCGCGACTCGGCCTTCGCGCCTAGCATCGACCGCGTGACCGAAGCCCGGCCCCGCAGACGATCGCGCGTTCCGTCCGGACGGGTCGAGCGCCTGGCGCGCCTCGGCCTGCTGGGCGTCGAGCTCGCCGCGGGCGGGATCTACGAGGGCGCGCGCCGTGCGCTCGGTGCAGGAGCCGCCGCCACCAACGTGGCCAACGCGCTTCTCTCGCCCGCCAACGCGGAGCGCCTGACTCGACGCCTCTCGCAGATGCGGGGCGCCGCGATGAAGCTCGGCCAGCTCCTCTCGCTCGAGAGCGCGGACATCCTGCCGCCGGAGTTCGCCGAGGCGCTGGCCGCGCTGCGCGCCTCGGCCGACACGATGCCTCCCTCGCAGCTGCGCCGCGTGCTCGGGCGCGAGTACGGCCAGGGCTGGCAGGCGCGCTTCGAGCGCTTCGACTTCGAGCCCATCGCCGCCGCGTCGATCGGACAGGTGCACGCCGCGCGGACGACCGACGGCCGCGAGCTGGCCCTCAAGATCCAGTACCCCGGCATCGCGAGGAGCATCGAGAGCGACGTCGACAACGTGGCCGCGCTGCTCCACGCGACCCGGATCCTGCCCGTCGAGATCGACGTCTCGGGGATCGTGGCCGAGGCGAAACAACAGCTCCGCCAGGAGGCCGACTACCAGATCGAAGCCGCGAGCCTGCGCCGCTATCGCGAGCTCGTGGCCGACGAGCCCGCCGTCCAGGTGCCACGCGTCCACGACGACCTCACCACGAAGCGAGTGCTCGCCATGGACTTCGCGCGCGGGCTCCCGATCGAGGATCTGCGCGACCCCGCGACGCCGCAGGAACGCCGTGACGCGGTCGGCGCGCTGCTCCAGCGCCTCCTCTTCCGGGAGATCTTCGAGTTCCGCTTCGTCCAGACCGACCCGAACTTCGCGAACTACCTGGTGGAGCCGGAGAGCGGTCGCCTGCTGCTCCTCGACTTCGGCGCGACCCGGGAGTACGAGGCGGCCTTCGTCGCTCACTACGCCGATCTATGTCGCGCGGTGATGCGAGAGGACCGCGATGCCGTGCTCGATGCCGCGGTCGCGATCGGTTACCTGCGGCGCGACGACCCGCCGGAGCGACGGCGCGCCGCGGTCGACCTGATGCTCCTGGTCTGCGAGCCCCTCCGCCATCGCGGCGTCTACGACTTCGCGAGCACCACGCTCGCGGCGCGCGCCCGCGACGCGGGCTTCGATCTCGCGTTTCGCCAGGGCTTCCTGCGCGCGCCGCCGCCCGAGACGGTCTTCCTGCACCGCAAGCTCGTCGGCACCTTCCTGCTCTGTCATCGCATCCGCGCGCGTGTGGACGTCCGCGCGCTCCTCGTGCCGCTGCTCGGCGTCGCGAGCTGAGCCGCTCTTCTCGGCGTCAGGCGAGATCGAACACGAGCAGCTCGCTCGGCTCGCGCGCCACGACCTCCAGGCGCGGCGCGCCGGAGAGCGCGGCGCCGTCGCCCGCCGCGAGCGCGGTGCCGTCGAGGTCGAGCGCGCCGCGCACCACCTGCACCCACGCGTGTCGTCCCGGCGCGAGCGCGAGTGACGCCCTCTCGCCCGCGGCGAGGAGCCCCGCGTAGAGCTCGACGTCCTGGTGCACGCGCACGGAGCCGTCGCGAGCGTCGCGCGACGCGACCAGCCGGAGCCGCCCCGCGCGCTCGCTCTGCGAGAAGTGCTTCTGCTCGTAGGAGGGCGGGAGCCCCGCCTTCTCGGGCAACAGCCAGATCTGGAGGAAGTGGACGAGCTCGGAGTCGGAGTGGTTGTACTCGCTGTGGCTGATGCCGCGGCCCGCGCTCATGCGCTGCACGTCGCCCGGACGCATCACCGAGCCGTTGCCGAGGCTGTCCTGGTGCGCGAGCGCGCCCTCGATCACGTAGGTCACGATCTCCATGTCGCGGTGCGAGTGGCGACCGAAGCCCTGCGCGGGCTGCACGCGATCTTCGTTGATCACGCGCAGCGCGCGGAAGCCCATGTGCTGCGGGTCGTAGTAGTCCGCGAACGAGAAGGTGTGGAAGCTGTCGAGCCAGCCGTGCTGCGCGTGACCGCGGTCGGTGGCCTTCCGGACGTTCAGCATCGATGTGTCCTCCGAGAGTAGAGTCAGTGCCCTCCGACGCCGATCGTCAGCACCGGCGCGGGCTCGGCTCCCGGTCCCTTGTCGAGTCGCATGCCGATCAAGGTGCGCAGGATCTTGAAGCTCTGCTTGCTGCGCGCGTCGCGCGAATCGATGTAGAACCAGTAGCCCCGGTGCTCGACGGCGACGGCCGCGTTCCACGGTCGATGACTCGACGAGTGGATCGCGAGGAAGCGGTCGCTCGGCTCGAGCGACGCGGAGCGAGCGAACCCTTCGCTCACGTGCTCGGCCGGCACATCGATGCCCTGCCCCGCGACGTCGATCACCTCGAGCGCGCTCGGCGTCTCGAGGTCGAGGCCGTCGCCGCGCGCCGAGCCGACGAAGAAGCGCAGGGGCAGGCTCAGCTCGGCGCCGGGGGCGGGCGCCCGCCGGATCCCGATCTCGTGCAGCATCTCGCCGATGTCCGCCGCCTGCTGCGGCGAGTAGTCGTGAAAGAGCAGCCGGTAGCTGCCGTCGTCCGATCGCACCGGGTTGAGCACGCCCTCCTGCCGGAAGCGCGCGAAGGCATCGACAAAGCGATCAAAATCGGATCTCACGGGCGTCGACGCGTACGCGGGGTTCGGCACTCCATTGGCGCGCCGCAACAGCAGCTTCATCGCGTTGATCTCGCCGGTGCTCATGCTCGCGAGCAGCAGGGTCTGGTCGGCGGTGATCGGAGCCAGCATCCGCTCGACGAACTGCTCGCCCCGCAACGGCGTGTAGGAGATGGTCGGGTTCTCCTCGTAGGTCGCGCCCGCAGAGAAGGGCACGAGGTTCCCGGCGTAGCTGCTGTCGCTGCCGATGCCGACGTTCGCGCCGAGCGAGGCGCCGACCTTGAGGCTGGCGGTGACGCTCGTGACGGACAGCATCCCGTAGGTCTCGTCGTATCGCTGGCGCACGATCATCGCGAGGATCTGCTCGTCCTCGGTGCGGTTGATCACCTCGTTGTAGGCGCCGCGGCCGTTTCGCAGCGATGTGCGCCCGAAGGTGTTGCAGCCGGTGGCGATGCAGAGCGCGAGTGAAAGGAGCAGAAGACTTCCAGAACGCGAAGCGGTCACGGCCGATTCTCCCCCAGGAGTCAGCGACGTCACGAAGCGGCGACGCGCGCGGCTCGCAGGGTACGCCGCCGCGTCGCGCCTCGCGCCGGTGTCGCTTCGCGTCAGCCGCGAATGAACGCGAGCAGATCCGCGTTCACCTCGTCCTTGCGCGTCGTGGTCATGCCGTGCGGCGCGCCGGGGTAGACCTTCAAGGTCGCGCCCTTCACGAGCGTGACGCCCTGCTTCGCCGCCGCACCGATCGGGACGATCTGATCGTCGTCGCCGTGCAGGAAGAGTGTCGGCACGTCGATCTTGCGCAGGTCGTCGAACTGAT
>DATKND010000054.1:0-81140 GCA_035541475.1 Myxococcota bacterium
AGCGGAGCCGCGAGCGCACGCTCGAGCCGCTCCACCAGGGAGGGTGACACCGACACGTCCCATGCCACGTGCCCGAACGGATAGCGCCGATGCGTGGCCCTTCCGGGATCGTCATGCACGACGGCATCACAGAGCCAGCAGGACGCACGGCCACACTCGTCGCAGTAACGGCGGGCCAGGTGCTTGGCATCGAGGCTGCAGCCCATCGACGCGAGCGGCAGATGCTTGTAGAAGGCCGCCACGGTTTCCTCGTATCGTGTCTGCGCACGCACCTTCCCGCCGAGGGCGACGGAGCACGCGCTCGACCTCCGGTTTCATCTTTTCGTCGACGCGCTGGATCCCCCGCCGATGCCGCTCGCCGTCCGGCCGGCACCATCGCCCACGCAGTGGCACCCCGTGCTCGCGTCGCGGCTCGCGCCGCGCTCTGCCGACGCCGCGAGATGGCACGCAGGCTGCAATACCGCCGTTGAAACCCGGAGGTATTGACTATGCAACCCGTGCCCCCCGCGACCGCTTCGCTTCGCACCCGCCTCCGCGCGTGCCGCAGCTTCCTGCTCACACCGGGCTCGCATCCCGAGCGCTTCGCTGCCGCCCGGGCGGGCGACGCGATCATCGTGGACCTCGAGTCCACCGTCGCCGTCGCCGACAAGGGACGAGCCCAGCACGCCGCGCTCGAGTTCTTCCGGGAGAAGCCGGAAGTGGACTTCGTGCGCATCCTCCGCATCAACAGCCCGCACTCGGTCGAAGGGCTTCGCGACCTGCTCGTGCTCCACGAAGCCGAAGGGCGCCCCGACGCGATCATCATTCCGAAGTGTCAGTCCGCGGACGAGATCCGGATCGTGGCCGACATCCTCGATGGCACACGCTCCGCGATCGGCGTCCTCCCGATGGTCGAGCTGGCGCGGGCGGTCTTCGTCGCCCATTTCATGGCCGACGCGCACGAGCGGGTCTGCGGGCTCTTCCTCGGCGGCGGTGATCTGGCCGCCGACCTCGGTGCCGAAGGCTCCTGGGAGAACCTGCTGTTCGCGCGCTCCCGCCTCGTCGCGGCTGCGGCCACGACCGGCATCGCAGCCATCGACGTGCCCTACTTCAAGCCCGACGATGCCGGCTTCAAGCAGGAAGCCAGCGCGAGCCGCAGGCTGGGCATGACGGGCAAGGCGGCTCTCCACGCCGAACAGCTCCCCGAGATCAATGCGATCTTTTCGCCCTCGGCGGACACCGTGGCGCACGCGCGCTCGGTGCTGGCTGCCTGCGCCGCAGCCGGCACGGGTACGCCCGTGCTGAACGGCCATGTCGTCGAGCCGGCCATGGTCCGCGAGGCCGAGCGCGTGGTCGCGATCGCAGACCGGCTGCGCAACCACTGAAGGCGTTCGTGTGCTGAACACGATTGCCACGACGCTCGTTCCCGTCGCCTTCGTCATGTTCCTCGGCTACTGGGCGGGGTACCGCGAAATCTTCGGGGCCACCGACCGGACGCAGCTGACGAAGCTCGTTCTCACCTGGCTCCTGCCCCCGCTGCTCATCGCGGGGATGCTGAAGACGCCGCGCGCGGACCTGATGGACTACAGGATTCCGCTGCTCTTCGTCGTCGGGCTCCTGCTTCCCTACCTCGTCGTGCTGCTCGGATGCCGGTACGTGCTGAAGTGGGACCTGAGCACGTCGACGTTGAGGACGGACCTCCTCATCTTCCCGGACATGGTCTTCATGGGCGTCCCCATCCTCGGCCAGCTGTTCGGTCCTTCGAGTCTCTACCCAATTCTCATCGCGAATCTGGTCCCGGTTCTCTTCATCCTTCCTATCACCAACGTCATCGTGCTCGTCGACACCGGCGCGATCAAGATGTGGATGGCGCGCCTCTATCCGACGTACGCGCCGCTGACGTGCCTCGTCTCCAACGGCCTCTCGACGATGGCCTTCGCCTTGCCGGGCGCACTCGCCGCCCGGCTCGCGAAGCCGCATGCCAGGGTCCTCGCCGCCATGGGAGATGGCGCGTTCCTGATGAACTCACAGGAGATCGAGACCGCCGTTCGTGAGGAAATTCCGCTCGTCGCTCTCGTCTGGGTCGACGACGCCTACGGGCTGATCAAGTGGAAGATGGACCTCGAGATGGGTCACCACCGCCACGTCGATTTCGGCAATCCGGACTTCGTCAAATATGCCGACAGCTTCGGGGCGCGCGGCTACCGGATCGAGGCAGCGGCCGACCTGCTCCCGACCCTGCGCAAGGCGCTCGACGACGAAGGTGTCTCCGTCATCGCCTGTCCCGCGGACTACAGCGAGAACATGAAGCTGACGGCCAGGCTCGGCGCGTTGACCGACCCATTGTGAGCGCTGCTCCGCGGGGCCCCATGAATCTGCCCGCTCAAAAGACCAAGATCGTAGGCACCATCGGGCCGGCAACGAGTTCGCCGGAGGTGATGCAACGCCTGATCGAAGCCGGGTTGAATGTCGCGCGGCTGAATTTCTCCCACGGCGACTTCGAGAGCCACCGCTCGGCCGTCCAGAACCTGCGCGCCGCGGCCGCGGCCGTAGGCCGCGACATCGCGATCATGGCCGACTTACCCGGGCCAAAGATCCGGATCGGCAAGCTCGAGACGGAGCCCATCGAACTGCAAGCTGGCGAGTCCTTCACACTGACCACCGAGGAAATCGTCGGCAATCGCCAGCGCGCGAGCATGTCCTTTCTCAGGCTGCCGGAGGTCGTGAAGCCGGGGGACGAACTCTATCTCAACGACGGCATCATCCGGCTCGTGGTGAAAGAGGTCGCGCCCGGCGAAGTGCGCTGCCGGATTGCGGTCGGGGGCGAACTGCGCGCGCGCAAAGGGCTCAACCTGCCGGGCATCGATCTCGGCGCGAGCGCTTTCACGGCGCGGGAT
This sequence comes from Myxococcota bacterium, assembly GCA_035541475.1. Classification (GTDB taxonomy): domain Bacteria; phylum Myxococcota_A; class UBA9160; order UBA9160; family SMWR01; genus DASUFZ01. The sequence goes on from DATKND010000054.1 coordinate 2,877, forward strand.
CGCGAGTGCCTCGAGTTCGCGCTCGAGAACGGCGTGGACGCGGTCAGCCAGTCGTTCGTCGATTCGGCGGCGGATGTCGTGGCGGTGCGCCAGGCGGCGCGCGAGCTGGGTTTCGCGCCGTTCATCATCGCCAAGGTGGAGCGCGCGCGGGCGCTGGAGCGGATCGACGAAATCCTCGACGCCGCCGACGGCATGATGATCGCGCGCGGCGATCTCGGCGTGGAGGTGCCGATCGAACGGATCGCCGTGATCCAGAAGCAGCTCATGTGGGAAGCGGTGAAACGCGCCAAGCCGGTGATCACCGCGACCCAGATGCTCGAATCGATGACAGCCTCGCGCCAGCCGACGCGCGCCGAAGCGACGGATGTCGCGAACGCCATCCTCGACGGCACCGATTGCGTGATGCTCTCGGCGGAATCGGCGACGGGCAGATATCCCGTCGATGCCGTGGAAACGCTCGCACGCATCGCCGCCTATACCGAACCGCATCGCACGAGCAACGCGATCCTGAACGAGCTGAGGCAACGGCCACGGGATCGCGAATACGACACGCGCGATCTCGCCGCGCTGAGCCTGGAGGCCACCCTTTCGATCACTCCGGCCGTAGCCGTGGTGGCGCCCACGGATCGCGGCGCCACAGCGCGGAGCATCGCCCGCTTTCGGCTCCCCGTCTGGGTCGCAGCGATCAGCTCCAACCTGGCGACTGCCCGGCATCTGCACTTCTCCTACGGCATCAGTCCGCGGCATCACGCAGCGCCCATCGAAAACTGGGACGCATTTGCGCGCGGCTGGGTCGAGGAGCACGGTCTTTCCGGCAAACTCGCGCTCCTCGTGCAAGGCCCGTCGCCGCGGCATCCCGAGATCAACCGGCGGATCGAGTTTCTCGACCTCGATCGCTGAAACTCGAGATTGGCCACCACCGACTCGTGGACTCCGGCGGTGCCTATAATCGCGCGGACCCGAGCCATCCGATCGGGGGCCGATGAGCGTGCTGCAAGCGCGAGCCCTTCCGCGAGCCATTGGCAGCTTCTGGCTGGGTCTGTGTGCCCTGGCCCTGGTGACGCTGCTGTGTTTCCAGCTCGGGTTCGACGCCACCGCGACCGCCTTCGTCTACCTGGTCGTCATCGTCGCGCTGTCCCTCGTCGGCAGCTTCATCCCGCTCGCCGCACTCTCGGTCCTCGGCGTCGCGTCCCTGAGCTACTTCTTCGCCCCGCCGCGCTTTTCGTTTATGGTCGGGAATCGACAGGACGTCGTGGTGTTGGGCGCCTTCCTGATCGCCGCGCTCGTGACCACCCGGCTCGTAAACCGCTCGACACGAGCCGCACGGCTCTCGGAGGAGCGCGCTCGACTCCTCGATCTCACACACGACGCGGTCATCATCCGCGACATGCAAAGCCGAATCGTCTACTGGAATCGCGGCGCCGAGCGGCTGTACGGATGGTCGGCCACCGAGACGCTCGGACGGTTCATGCACGAGTTCAGGATGGGGCCCGAGTCGGCCGCCGACCGGGAGGCCAAGGCGCAGTTGCTGCAAACGGGCTCGTTGCAACGCGAGCTATGGCACACGACGCGCGACGGGAAGCGCCTGATGGTCGAGGTCAGCGGCGCGCTCGAGCGCGACGAATCGGGGCGTCCCGTCGCGGTGCTCCTGACGTTGAACGACATCACCGAGCGCAAGCGCGCAGAAGATGCACTACGGAAGAGCGAGGAGCGCTGGCGAGCCGTCTTCGAGCACAACCCGACCATGTACTTCATGCTCGATCCCGCCGGGACGGTGATCTCCGTCAACCCGTTCGGCGCCGAGCAGCTCGGCTACACCGTCGAGGAGCTGGTCGGTCGTTCCGTGCTGGACGTGTTCATCGAGAGCCATCGAGAGGCGGCCCGCCGGCACGTCGCCGACTGCCTCGCGCATCCCGGTCAGGCCCTGAGCTGGGAGCTGCGCAAGCTGCGCCGCGATGGGACGATGCTCTGGGTGCGCGAGACGGCGAGAGCGATGCGAACGGCGGACGACGAGGTCGTCGTCCTCGTCGTGTGCGAGGACATCACGCAGCGCAAGCGCGCCGAAGACGAGCTGCGCGCGAGCGAGACCCGCTTCCGCACTTTGGTGGATCACGCGAGCGACGCGTTCTTCATGCACGACGAGCGAGGCACCCTGATCGACGTGAACCGCCAGGCCTGTGAGGGCCTCGGCTACACCCGCGACGAGCTCGTCGGGATGTCCCGGGCCGATTTCATCTCGCGCCTCACAACCACCGACGACGAGGACGCGAAGGGGATCCGGGAGCGTTACGCGACGAGCGACATCGCCACGCTCGAAAGTCGCCACCGCCGAAAGGACGGGACCCTGTTCCCCGTCGAAGCTCGGATGCGCCAATTCCGCTCCGAGGACGGCCATCAGTTCGGCATCGCGCTCGTCCGGGACATTACGGATCGCAAGCAGGCGGAGCAGTCACTGCGGGAGGCGCAGGCGGCGTTGGCGCACGTGACGCGCGTGACCACGCTCGGCGAAGTGACGGCCTCCTTCGCGCACGAGCTGAACCAGCCGCTGGCCGCCATCGCCAACAACGCGAATGCGTGTCATGCGTTGCTCGCGGAGGGGATTTGGGAGGCGGACGAGCTGCGAGAAGCCCTGGCCGACATCGTGAGCGACGCCGAGCGGGCGAGCGCCATCATCGAGCGCGTGCGCGCCCTGGCGAAGCGCTCGGCGCCCGAGCGCACGGAGCTGCGGCTCGGCGAGGTCGTGCGGGACGTCCTGGCCCTGGCCGCGGCAGAGTCCGCGGCGCGCCAAGTGACGATTCGTACGGACTTGGCCGCGGACCTCCCCGTCGTGATGGGCGACCGCGTGCAGCTCCAGCAGGTGCTGTTGAATCTGGTCGTGAACGCCATGGATGCGATGGCCGGCGTCGACGAGTCGGAGCGGCGGCTCGAGATTCGCGGGCAGCTCGACATGCAGGACGGACGCCCGGCGGTGACGATTCGCGTCGAGGACTGCGGTATTGGCCTGAAGGCGGAAGAGGCGGATCGGCTCTTCGAGCCGTTCTACACCACCAAGCCGCACGGCATGGGGCTCGGCCTCGCGATCAGCCGCTCGATCCTCGAGGCGCACGGCGGCCGTCTGTGGGCCGAATCGAATCCCGGCCGCGGGGCCGTCTTCTCCTTCCTTCTTCCGGCTCGAGGCCGCTCGCCGCTGGACGCCGGTCCTGGACCCGATCGCTGACTCGCAACCTGTCCTTTAGGACAGGTGCTCGTGCTGTCCCAAAGGACAGCTGGGCACGCACGCCTGCACCAGTAGGATGTTCCCCATGAGCCAAGCCGGACCGAAGAACGAAGGACGCGAGATGGCAGAGCCGCACGGAGCGCTGGTAGCCGTCGTCGACGACGACACTTCCGTGCGGCTGTCGACCTGCCGGCTGATTCGCTCGTTCGGTCATCGCTGCGAGTCGTTCGGCTCGGGCGAGGAGTTCTTCGCCTCCGGCTTCGCCGAGCAGATCGCCTGCCTGGTGCTCGACGTGCGCATGCCGGACATGGACGGGCTGGAAGTCCAGCGCCGCCTCTTCGAGCGAGGCGCGCGCATTCCCATCCTCTTCGTCACCGGCAGGGCCAGCGAGCAGGAAGAGGCGCGGGCGCGTGCGGCCGGAGCCGCCGCGTTCCTGCGCAAGCCGGTCAGTCAGGTGAGTCTGCGCGAGGCCCTCGATCACGCGTTGTCCGCATCCGGACGCGTTCAAGGAGACCGCGATGGCGAGTGAACTCTACGACCTGCAGGACCCGCGGGACCTCTACGGTTTCACGCGAGAGCCCTGGCGGCTGACCGCCGTCCTGGGCGGCGGCGCCGCGAGCCGGCGCGAGGACGCAGACGGCGCCCTCGATCCGCCGCCCGCCATCGCGAGGAGCCCCGTGCTCGAAGGGGTGGTCGGCCGCTCGCCCAGTCTGCGCGCAGCGCTGAACCGCGCGAGGAAGGTCGCGCCGACGGATTCGACGGTGCTCGTGACGGGTGAGACGGGAACCGGCAAGGAGCTGCTGGCACGCGCCCTCCACAAGTGGTCGCGGCGAGCCAACGGACCGTTCGTCAGCATCAATTGCGCGGCGACTCCGCCCACACTGATCGCGTCGGAGCTCTTCGGGCACGAGCGCGGCGCGTTCACGGGGGCACTCCAGCGGAGGCGGGGCGTCTTCGAGCTGGCGGCGGGTGGGACGTTGTTCCTCGACGAGGTGGGCGAGCTGCCGGCAGAGACGCAGGTGGCGCTGCTGCGCGTGCTGCAGGAGCGCGAGTTCCAGCGAGTCGGAGGCACGGCGTCGCTGCGTGCCGACGTGCGCGTGATCGCGGCCACGCATCGCGATCTCGAGCAGGCCGTTCTGGAGGGGAACTTCCGCAGCGACCTCTACTACCGGCTCCACGTCTTCCCGCTCGAGATGCCGCCGCTGCGCGAGCGCTCCGGCGACATCCGCCTGCTCGTGGAGCACTTCGTCGAGAGTTACGCTCTGAGCGTTGGCAAGACCATCCGCGGCATCGAGCCGCGCACGCTCGAGCAGCTCGAGACGCATACGTGGCCCGGCAACGTGCGCGAGCTCCAGAACGTCGTGGAGCGCTCGCTGATCGTGTGCGACTCGGAGCTCTTCACGCTCGACGAGAGCTGGCTGCCGGCCGAAGCTCCGTCGTTCGCGCCGTCGCCTGCGAACGGGACAGCGGCTGCGCAGGCGGCGCCGACGACGATGCAGCGCACGCCCCTGCGCGCGACGCTCGACGAGATCCAGCGTGCCGCGATCCTCGAGGCGCTGCAGGCGTGCAACTGGGTCATCGGCGGGCCGCAGGGCGCCGCCGCGCTGCTGGGAATCAAGCGGACCACGCTCCAGGCCCGCATGCGGAAGCTCGGCATGTCACCGCTGCGAGCCGCCGCCAGCGCCGAAGCGCAGTCCACATCGATTCCTGACTGCGCCGGTCTCGCCCCGTTGCACGCGCATCCCCGGTGAGCCCGTCCTCCCAGTCGCCAGCCCGCAGTGAAGCCGATGTCATCGCGATGCCTCGTAGTGTTCCTCGTCCTGAACCCGTTCGTCGTGTCGGGCTGCGCGACCATTCGACACGAGCGGGCACTCCAGCGGGAAGAGCTGCTCGCGCAGGCGGGCTTCGAGAAGAAGCTCGCCGAGAGCGAGGAGCAACGCCGAGAGCTGCGGCGTCTGCCGCCTCGCAAGCTCGTGCGCGTACCGCTCGGGACCGAGACACGGTACGTCTACGCTGACGCGGAGTACTGTCGGTGCTTGCATGCGGGGACAGAGGCGGCCTATGAGCAATTCCTCCACACGTTGACCCGCGAGTTCATCAACAACGAGTACCTGGACACCGCCACGCCGGATCCCGTCGTGTCGGCGCAGGAGATGACATGCTACGAGCATCTCGCGCGGGAGTCAGTCCCGGCCCCGTATGCCGATGCGTCGCTCGACTGGGAAGCCTGGGATCGATGACGTCCGCGACCTCTCCACCAGCACGGCACGCTGACGCGAAGGGAGCTGCGCCGGTGAACCAGGTCGTCTTCCTGCTCGACGTCGACAACACGCTCCTCGACAACGATCGAGTCTCCCGGGATCTCGAACGCCACCTCGCGTGCGAGGTCGGGCCCGAGCGAGAACGACGTTACTGGGCCCTCTTCGAGGAGCTGCGCGCCGAGCTCGGCTACGCGGACTACCTCGGCGCGCTACAGCGCTACCGGGTCGAATACCCGCGCGACGTGCACCTGCTCGCGCTTTCGTCGTTCCTGGTCGACTACCCATTCGCGAACCGTCTGTTTCCGGAGTCGCTCGACGTGATCGAGCATCTCCACACCTGGGGCCCGACGGTCATCCTCTCCGACGGCGATGCTGTGTTCCAGCCGCGCAAGATCGAACGCTCCGGTCTGTCCGACGCTGTCGATGGCCGCGTGCTGATCTACATCCACAAGGAGCGCGAGCTCGACGACGTCGCGCGGCGCTACCCGGCCCGTCACTACGTGGTGGTAGAGGACAAGCTCCGCATCCTGACCGCCGCGAAGGCGCACTGGGGCTCGCGCCTCACCAGCGTCTTCGTCCGTCAAGGTCACTACGCGCGCGACCCCGGTGTGGCGAGCTACCCGCCGGCGGACCTGACCGTCGATCGGATCGGCGAGTTGCTCGGCTACGACCTGCCGGCGCTGCTGCGCGCAGGCAGTCCGAAGGCGACACCCTGAAACGACGGATTTCCGCCGAGCGGATGCGGGCCGCACATCCGCGACCCTCCCGGGCTCAAGGAGCGGGAGCCGGTACGGGACCCGCGACCTGCCATCCGCCACCGAGCGCCTTGTAGAGCGCGATCAGCTCGAGCGAGACGTCGCGCTCGCTCTGTGCAAGAGAGTCCTGCGCGGTGAAGAGCGTCTCCTCGGCAGTGAGCACGTTCAAGAAGTCGGTCAGGCCCTGCGTGTAGCTGCCGCGCGAGCTCGGCGGCGCGCTCGTCCGCGCGGACGGCTTCCTCGAGACGGATGCGCGTCACCTGCTGGCGCTCGAATGCGACGAGCGCGTCTTCCACTTCGCGGAATGCCCCTAGGACCGCGGCTTCATACAGGGAGCGATCCGCGCGAACATCGCTCTCCAGAATGCTACGCAACAGGAGCTGCTCGCGGCGTGACGTACTAGAAGCCGACGTCACCGAACAAGCTGATGAGCGTCGCATCGCGATCCGCCTCGGTGGCCTCGAGACTCGCGTCGGCCGACTGGACCTCGCGGCGGATGCCGCCGAAGACATCGAGCTCCCAGCTGGCGTCGAAGCCCGCCGTGAAGACGTCCTCCCAGCGGTTGCCTGGGGTGCTGTCGTTCGAGCCGCGTTTGCTCTGCCGCTGCACGGCCACCGAGCCCGACGCATCGAGCGTCGGGTACAAGCCCGCCTCTGAGATGCGTCGAGACGCGCGCGCCGCCAGCACGCGCGCCTCCGCCTGCCGCACATCGAGGTTTGCCCGCATCGCGCGCTCGATCAGCGAGGCGAGCTGCGTGTCGCCGAAGGTCGTCCACCAGGTTGCCGCGACCGGCTGCGGCATGGCCTCGGAGGTCTGGTCCGCGTCGGATCGCGTCTCGAGCTCGCCCCACGACGGCGACTCCGGTTCCCTGGGCCGGAGATAGTCCGGCCCGACCATGCACCCCGACGCGCAGAGCAGCGCGAGAGCCGCGAACGCGGGTGCGCACCTCTTCACGGCCGCCTCGCTGCGCGGAAGTCGACCGCACACGCGGTGCGCGTCACGCTGGCTCCGCCGCGCGTTCACGCGCGCTCCTCCAATGCCGACGCGGAGCGCGGACATCTCGACGCCGGCTGGATCGAGCGGCTACCGAAGGGCGCCGCGCGAGCCGCCCCCATCCGCGTCGCCCTTTGCGTTGACGTGGTAGTTCTAGTCCGAGTTCTCCCTTTGGACGAGCCGCTCGTACGCCGAGTGCTCCTCGGGCCCACCGACGTAGACACATACGCACTCGTCGGGATCCGCGTAGCTGCAGACGAGCTGCCCATCCCGCGCCTGCGACACAAGCTTGCGAGGGGGCATCGCCTTCAGGTCCGCCAGCTCTTCGGCGTGTCGGCCGGTCTGGCCCGGAAGCCAGCTTCAAAGAGAAGCTCTTCTGTTCTCTGCGCCTCATCCCGCTGCAGCGCCGCGCAGCCCCCGAGCAGGCAAGACCGCGGCGAGCACGAGGACGCTCGGCGCAAGAACCATTCCAGCCATCGCATTCGCCTCGCGCACCAGACCCCGCCGGCGGCCTCTTTCGTCCCTGTCCTGCCGACGTTTCGGCACATACGCCCGAGCATCGGCGCCGTCCGGTCGTCAGCGTTGTGCTCGTGCGTCTCTATTCGAGGACGAGGCTCTCCGCTGGACTGCGATCGTGCCCGGGGGCGGCGTTCTCCAGCGCGCCAGCTGGCGCCGGAAGGCAGAAGAAGAAGATTGCGCCGCGCCCGGAGTGGGATTCGGCCCCCAGCGTTCCGCCGTGCGCCTCGAGGATCGAGCGGCTGATCGCCAGGCCGAGGCCCATGCCGTGCGGCTTGGTGGTGTAGAAGGCCTCGAAGAGCCGCTGTGCATCCTCGGCACGCACGCCGACCCCGTGGTCGCGCACGCTGATCCGCACGGCGGCGCGCCCCTCCAGCTCGGCGGGGCTCCCTCGGATCTCGACGGTGCGTTCCGGGTCGTCGATGTCGCTCATCGCGTCCATCGCGTTCACGACCAGGTTCAAGAGCACCTGCTGAAGCTGCACGCGATCGGCGAGCACGAGCGACAGATGGTCCGGCACGTCGGTCCGGATCGTGATGCTTCGGGTATCCGCTTCCGCGGCCACTAGCGCCACGACCTCGCGCGCCACCTCCGAGAGCCGCACCGGCATGCGTTCCGGCTTCGACCGCTTTGCCAGCGCGCGCACGCGCTCGATGATGGCACTCGCCCGCTCGGCGTCGGCCACGATGTCGGAAAGCGCTCGTCGCCCCTCGTCCGCGCCGGGCTTCTCGCGGGGTAGCAGAGCCAGACACGCGTTCGCGTTGTTCGAGATCGCACCCAGCGGTTGATTCAGCTCGTGAGCCAACGAAGCGGTCACTTCCCCCACCGTCGCCACCCGCGTCACATGCGTAAGAGCCGCCTGTGTCTGCCGCAACGCCTCCTCGGCCTGCTTGCGCTCGGTGATGTCCATCATCGTCCCAACGGTCTCGATAGGTCGGCCGACCGCATCGAGGGCCGCATTGCTCACGATCTCGACGTGCCGGAGCGTCCCGTCCGGAAGAACGATCCGGAGCTCGCGAGCGTAGTTCGCTTCCTTGCGCTCGATGGCGTCGATGATCACGGCTCGATCCTCCGGGTGGATCCGCTCGAGCACCGCCTCGGTCGACGGAATTCCCTCGTCAGGATCGAATCCGTACATCCGGAACATCTCCGGAGACCAGTTCTTCAGCACCTCGGTCTCGAGGTCGAACACCCAGCTGCCCGTGCGACTGACGCGCTGCGCCTCCGACAGCCAGAACTCGTTTCGCCGCAGGGCTTCCTCCGCCTCGCGCCGGTCGTGGATGTCGACGGCGATGCCCATCCAGCGAACGATGCGCTCCTCGGTGTCGCGGACCGGCCGGGCCCGAATCAGGTGCCAGCGGTACTGGCCGTCTGCAGCCCGGCGCAGCGGCGCCTCGGCGTTCCATTCGCCACCCGACGCGACGGTCTGCTGCCACGACTCCGTGAGCCGGTCGCGGTGTTCCGGAGCGACGGCCGCGAACTCGGGTTCGCTCTCGTCCAGCGTGAGCCCCGTGTAGTCGCACCACCACTGGTTGACGAAGACGAGCTTTCCGTCGGCGTCCGCCATCCAGACCATCTGCGGCGACACTTCGATCAGCGCGCGATAGCGCTCCTCACTCTCCCGCAGCGCCATCTCGGCGCGCTTGCGCTCGGTGATGTCGCGCGCGAGCGTGAGACCGAGCGGACGCCCGTCGGGCGACGTGAATCCACGCGTGCGGACCTCGACTGGGACGGTCGTTCCGTCCTTGCGACGGTTGCGGCTCTCGAACGTGACGATCGGTTCGCCCGCCTCGAAACGCTTGCCGATCGCCACGGGATCGAGATCCGGATCGATGTCGAATGCCGACATCCCGATCAGCTCGTCGCGCGTGTAGCCGAGGCTGTCGCAGGCCTGGCGGTTCACATCGATCAAGACGCCGTCCTCGCCGTGGAGGTAGATCCCGTCGGTCGCGTGGTCCACCAGCGTGCGGAAGCGGGTCTCGCTCGCCCGCAGCTCGTCCTCGGCGCGCTTGCGCGCGGTGATGTCCTCGCACGCGACGAGGACGATCGGACCGCCATCCGTCCCCTGCATCGCCCGGGCCGTCTCGCGCACCCAGAGCGGGGTGCCGTCCTTGCGGGCCTTGCGCAGCTCCCAGCTCACGGCCTCCCCGGGATGTGCGAGGCAGGCGGCGACGTGGTCCTTCGCGGCCTGCCCGTCGTCTTCGTGGAAGACGCCGACAACTGAACGGCCGATCAGTTCCTCGACGGTGTAGCCGAGCTGCTCCGCGCCGTAGCGGTTCACCGAGAGCACGGTGCCCGCCGGATCGAGCATGAAGTACATGGTCGGGTTGTGCTCGAAGACGGCCCGCCACTGCTCCTCGCTCCTCCGTAGCGCTTCCTCCGCTCGCTTGCGCTGCGTGATGTCGTTGGCCACCACGAGATGCGCGACGGGATTCCCCTCAGCGTCTCGCTGGAGCACGCTGCGAGCGGCGACCACGATCCGCTCCCCCGCGCGCGTCACATTGAAGAGCTCGCCCTGCCAGGAGCCGGTTCGGAGCAGCTGCCCTGCGACGTTCGCGATTGGCTCGTGAGACGTCGTCTGGAGGAGCTCGTGCGCCATGCGGCCGATCGCTTCGTCGGCGCTCCAGCCGTACAGCTCCTCGGCGCCGCGATTCCAATAGATGAGGCGATCGTCCATGCTGGTGATGCAGACCGCGTCGTGCGTCAGGTCGAGGAGCCCGGCGCGCTCGGCTACGCCCTGGTCCGAGCGCCGCGCGCGATCCACGACCCGGGTGATCACGAACGCGGTGAGGAGAAACGCGACCAGCTCGATCGTGTCGATCGGCGTCCCGCTCGTCCAACCGTTGGAAGGATGGAAGAAGGAGTTCAGACACGCGACCGCGAGGAGCGAGAGCGCTGCGAGCACAGCAAACGACACGGTCGACGACAGCAGCAGGATCGCGATCAGATACAAGAACGCGGTGGGCGTCGAGTCGAATCGCAACGCGAAACACACCACGGTGACGAGTGCCAGAGCGGCGAGGCCCAGCGCGAGCTGCTTCGCCACCTGCCAGACCCGGGCGGCGGTATCTACCTTCATCGGACGTCCGGACGAATCGATTCTCGATGTGTCAAACGCGGGCCATGTTAACACCCGAAAGCTCGAGGACGCGGTCTGCCACGCGCGGGGTGTCGAAGCGAGCGCGCCGCGACGGCGCTCGGAGACGACAAGCTGCGACGTCGTCGGCACCGAGCAGCTTGCCGATCAGCTCGAGCGCGTCGCGATGGAAGAGGATCTGCATGTGTCCGATGCCGCGGAGCCGCAGCGCGCGCTGCCGCACCGCCGTCGCGATGCACGAGGAGCGTTCCGGCACAACGGCGTCACCGTCGCCCGTGATCGCGACGAGCTCCGATCCGCGTGGCACCGGACGCGCCGCGAGCCGGGCGAGGAAACGAGAGCCCGGGCGCAGCTGTCGCATGCACGGCGACAGCCCGAGGGTGGCGAGCGCGGCATAGCGCGCGAGCGGCACCCGCGGTGCGGTGTCCCCAACGTGATCACACGTCGGACTCGGGATCCGCGATCGATGTGCTTCAGGAGCACCGTCGCGACCAGGCCGCCGAGCGAGTGCCCGACGACGTCGACCGCGCCGAACCCCGCCGCTGCGATGGCGGCGTCGACGCACGTCGCAACGTTCAGGACGTCGCCCCAGCCGAAGCCGAGCGCCGGTCGCAGGACGGGACACTCGAGGCGGACGCGGATCTGCCGCGCGAGGAACGCGAGCATGCGCGGCGTGCTCGCGAAGCCGTGGAGCAGCACGACTGGCCGCGGCGGCATCTGCGGAAGGGCAGCGGTTCGAAGGATCGAGTCGAGCGCGACCGCGGCCATCTCGATTTCCTCCTTCGGCGGCGCGTTGCAGCTTGCGTGCCATGCCCGGGAGCGGGCCCCATCGAGCGACGGCGCCCGCGCGCCGTTTCTCTGGCTCGATTGCCATTCGGTCGGCAGCGCACAAGGGCCGCACCTGTCCTTCGGGACAGGTTCACGTTCTGTCGAGTCCAGATGGGCTGAAGCGCTCGGATCGGTAGGAGGTGCGTATGCAGAAGCTCGGCTTTGCGGCGTAGCGGGCCGCAGGCATCGCCACCTCCTGAACGGAGCGGCGCGCGACGTGCATCGGCCTCTCTAGCCGGTCTCTGCGGGCGACGGGGCTCCCGGCCGCGGCAGCGGGATGCGGAGCTGTCCCGCCATCCTCACGAGTTCTGCGATCGACTCGGCCTCCATCTTCTTCATCAGGTGCGCGCGGTGGAACTTGATCGTGCGCTCGCTCGTGGACAGCTCGGCTGCAATCTGCTTGTTGAGGAGGCCTGCGACGGCGAACGCCATGACCTCCCGCTCTCGCGGCGTGAGGCTCTCGTAGCGCTCACGCAGCGCTTCGTCGGCGAGGCGCGCGGCGATCCGCGAGCGTTCCCGCTCGATCGCAGCACGGATCGCCGGCAGCAGCTCCTGCGAGCGGACCGGCTTCGTGAGGAACTCCGCCGCGCCCGCCTTCATCGCACGCACCGACATCGGGATGTCCCCGTGCCCGGTCACGAAGATGATCGGGATCTCGACCCCGGAGCGCGCGAGCTCGCGCTGGAGGTCGAGACCGCTCTGCCCGGGCAGCCGCACATCGAGGACGAGACAGGCGGGGCCGTCGATGGGCGCGCTGTCGAGAAATGCCTGCGCGGACTCGAAGGTCCGCACCGCGAAACCCATCGAGCGCACCAGGCGCTCGGTCGACTTGCGGACCGATGCGTCGTCGTCGACGACGAAGACCGTGGGGGCCCTCTCGCTCACGATGGTCCGAGGCTACCACCGCCGCCGTGCCAGCGTCCTCTGAGGCGCGCCGCGTTCGCAGTCAGATCCATTCTGTGCCGCTTGCCCTCTGACTCGCAGCCGGAGCTCGTGATGATCGTCATGATGCCGTCAACGCGAGCTCTTACGTGCGAAGCGCACAAGGGCGTTGCGCGCGGCGCGAATCTCGACCGCCTTCCGCTGGGCGAGTTCGCGAAGCTCCTCGCCCAGTACCTGGCCGGGGTCGTACTGCTTCATGCGCGCCCGGAACGCCCGCTCGATCTCTCGGTGTGAAGCGCGAGGAGGCACACCCAGCACCTCTCGCGTCCCACACCTTCGTCGGCTCCGCCGGACACTCGGGATCCGCAGTCGCTCTCGACGACGCCACAGTGTGTCGCTCGGCGCCGCGCAGACGCTCGCGCTCCGCCCGATCGGGGCGCTCTCTCTTCGACACCCCCGAGAAGAGAAACGCGTTGCCCGCGAGTCCCAGGGTCAGCCCCCCGATTCCGAGACCAATCGCCAAGAGGAAGTCCCCATCCTAGAGGTTGCCTTCGTTCGCGGCGATCGGGCGTGATCGTCGACAAGCGCCGGTAGAACGCGGGACGCGAAACCCTTCAGGGCCTCTTCATCAGGAAGTACGCCACCTCATCCCGCGAAGGGCGTGCATAGCAAGGACCACGCTTCTCGGGATGCAGCACGTGCGTGAACCCACGCGCTAGGTGGTCGACGACTTCGTGGTCCGGCACCCAGACACAAGACGTGGGGGCGATGCCAGGGACTGTGAAGTTCATCGGCACAAGCTCGGGCTGAGGAGGCGGCGGGTTGAGCTTCTTCTTCAGCCAGGCCCATGCATCGCTTCCCGCAGCACGGCCGAAGCCTGTGAGGAAGACAGTGGCAGCACCGAGTAGATAGGCCAGTACGATTTTCACTTGCGACCCTCCGCAGACGGACTCGCGCCGCTGTGAGGTCACCCCCAAGCGAACACCTCGCCTGGACGCCCGAGCTTGAACCGATCGCGACTATCGGCTCTGTAGATGACGATCTCGTCCGAGTGCACCAGTACCCTCGCTCCCTCGTACTCGCGGCTATAGGGCGCGAAGATCGAGAGAACCTTCAGGTACGCTGCAACGAAGACGTCACTGTTGATCGACTCACCGGGCAGGACGAACACGCCATGGCAGCGGTGGAACGGGAAGCGCCGGCGATCGAGAAAATCCCGGTCCTGGGTGAGGATGAAGCGGCGCTCGCGCCATGCGGCCATGAACACGTCGTGATCGTCGTGCCCACCGAGGCCCGCATCCGCCACGGTCTTCGCGTTCCATCCTCGCCTCCGCAGCGCGGCGGCCACTGACTCGCCTAGCGTCTCGTCGACGAGGAAGCGGACCTTCTTCCGGATCACGCGCATGAGGCGGTTGACCTCGCGAGCGTCGGGCACTTCGAGGCGCTCCCAGCCCATCTTCATGGCCTCGGCGTAGTCGACGGCGGCTTCGACTTGTCGGGTCGAGGCACATGGCCTCGGGTCGATCCTCGCCGCATCCGCATCGCGAACCGAGCTTCTTCGAGCCGCGCTCGGCGGGTCGCCTGGTCCTCACTCGCCATGTCGGGAACTCCCCCTCCGCGCCGCTTGGGGGGCGCCGGGTGGCAAGGGCGCGGCCGGAGGGGGGAGGCCGACCGTTGGCTAGTTCCGGGGAAGTTTATCGACGGCAACGACACGGGCAAGCGTGGCGCTCCGTCGGTGACCGACGCGATTCGGCGTGTTCCGACGCGATCCGACACGGTCGACGGCGGGGCCGGGCCCCGACGGCGATCACGTCATCGACGACGAGCTGCCACCGCGAGCCCGAGCAGCCCGACGCCGAGCAGCGCGGCGGTCGTCGGCTCGCGCGTCACTTGCAGCTCGGTCGTTACCGGAATCGTGACATCCGGCGGCGTCGCGAATGGCGAGGGTCGGGCGGCGCTCGTCGAGCAATGCGGATACCGATCCAATTCCAGCGGCGCGCCGGACATCGACCGCCGGTGAGTGGGTCTCGCCCGGCTTCCCGCGCAACGCCGAACTGTGTTTCGGCGGACTCGACCTTCTACAGGGTCAAGCAACGCGGCGAGAAGCTTATCCAGATCGAGTTCAGCCAGCAGGTCTAAGACCGATACCGGAGAGGTCATCGTCGAGAACCTGGAGGCGTGATCGAGAGGAGCTACCCCACCCGCTCCATCGCGGTCCTGAGAGAATCCAGGCCGAGGTTGAAGTAGCTCCGCTGGATTACCTCAAGGCTCGACCAACCGCCCAGACGGCGAATCACCTCAGCGTTTGCACCGGTCTCAGCGAGGGTCGTCGCCCAGGTGCGTCGGCAGACGTGGAGCCCGAGAGGCTCCATCCCAGCCCGCAGGTACGCCTTGCGAACGCGATCTTCGACGGTCCGAAGCTGCCCACCGTCGTTCGCGCGGATGAAGAACCAGTCCTCGGGCTTCATCTGGCCGCGCTGGTGCTCAATGTAGTGTTGCAGGTAGCGAAGAAGCCGAGCGCCGATCGGTACTACACGCCGTTGCTTCGACTTCGGAGACCACCGTCTCCCGTCTTCGAGCACCTTCGCCCGCACATGGATCAAGCCGCGGAGATCCACGTCTCGGGCTTGCAGGGTGAGGGCCTCCCCGCGTCGAAGGCCCGCGTAGAGGCAGAGCGCGACGATCATCCGTAGCTGCGGATCGCAGGCCGCGAGGAGCTGGCCTTGCTCTTTCCGCGTGAGGATGCGCGGGTCGCAGTCGTCTCGGACCGAGGTGAGCCCACTGAGTTCGAGCGGAGGGAGTCGTTCGATCAGTCCGCTTCGAAGGGCCCAATGGAGGGCAGCCTTGATCACCCTCAGATCCCGGTTGTAGCTGACGACCTGGGCGCCGCCGGATGCCCGGAACTCGCAATGCCGACGGATCGCTTCCATATCCAGCAGGACTAGGGGACAGGAAGCAAGGCCGGTCTTCTGAACCGCCTTGAGCACCTCCCGGTCGTTCCGGAGCGTGTCTTCTTTGACTGCCCCTCTCTTGCTGGTGGCAATCCCAGCACACCGGGTCCGGTGCCAGCGCTGGAGTAGATCGCGAAGGACGAACGAGTGACCTGGCTTCGACTGCCCGGACTCCTCCCTCGCTAGCCACTGCTCAGCCTCGGCGTAGGTCGGGAAGACCTTCCGGAGACGGCCTCGGGCGGCCTTGGAATCAGCGATCCAAGTCCCGTTCGGACGCTTACGAATCGAGCCCATTTGCGTGCCTCTGGTGGTTCGCACCATGGCAACGATCGACTGTTCGATAGGCTCGCTTAAGTCCATACCGGTAAAGGCTTTTCAGCAACCGGCAACCAATCGCGGACCTTTCGAGTCAGGCCCGTTCAACCGGACTCCGGCACCTCTCCGAAGGGCGCGGATTCTAGCGGCTTCGCGGTGCAGCGTGCGGCTTTCCGTCCGACTCCGCGCCGAACGCTTGCAGCGCTTGCTGGAGCTGCTCGTTTCCCGGATGCCGCGCGAGCGCCGCCTTCAGCACGTCGATGGACCGCTTCGCGTCGCCCGAGTCGTGGAGCGCGACGGCATACACGTAGGCGAAGCGAGCGTCGTCCGGCTCGATCGCCGCGGCGCGCTCGAAGTGCGCGAGCGCCTCCTCGGCGCGGCCCGCGCGCACGAGCGCGAGCCCCATCGCATGATGGAGGTCGGCGCTGCCGGGCTCGCGCGCGAGCGCGTCGGAGAGCACGCGGACACCCTCGGCGTCGCGCCCGGCGATGCGGTGGAGGTCCGCGAGATTCACCGACGCGGGCACGAAGTGCGGCTCGATCGCGAGCGCTGCCTCGTACTCGCGTTGCGCGCCGACCAGGTCGCCCTGCGCGGCCGCGAGCACGCCCGCGGCGACGCGCGTCTCCGGCCGATCGGCGTCGCGCGCGAGCGCGCCCCGATACTCGGCCAGCGCGCGCTCGAAGTCGGAGCCGAGCGCCGCACGCGCGTCGGGCGGGAGCGACACCAGGGTGCGTGCCGACTGGATCCGCACCGCGCGCCGCGGATCCCGCAGCAGCGGCGCGGCGAGCTGCGAGCGCAGCGCGGGCGGCCACGGCTCGAGCGCCTCGAGCGCCGCCATGCGGACGAGCGGGTCGGCGTCGCCGAGGCCGGCCTGGATGCTCGGCAGGACCTCGCGAGCGGGGTGGGTCGCGAGCTCGTGCAGCGCGGTCGCGCGCGCGATCGCCGGCTGCGAGACGTCACTCGCGAGCTCGGCGAGGGCCGCGCTCGCACCAGGCAGATCGCGGCGCGCGGCGTCGAGCGCGGACCCGAAGTGCGCGCGCGGCGGCGGACCGTCGCCACGCCAGCGCGCCACGGTGTCCGCGGCCCAGGCGTCTCCGCGCGCGGCATGGCATGCGCCGCACGCGTTCGGCGTGCCGAGCGCGACGGAGAGATCCGGGCGCGGCACGCGCAGCGAGTGGTCGCGGCGCACGTCGATCCGCATGTACGTGCGAGTCGGCATGTGGCACGAGACACAGCGCGCGCTCTCGCTGCCGGGCTCGTGGTGGTGGTGCGCGCGCGTCGCGAACACCTCGTCGCGGTGACACTTCGAGCAGACGGCGTCGGCGTCGACGGCGAGAGAATGCGGGTCATGGCAATCGCTGCACGTGACACCCGCCGCGAACATGCGGCTCTGGAGGAACGAGCCGTACTCGTAGACCTCGTCGTCGATCTGTCCGTCCGCGTGGTAGAGGCCCGCGTCGAGCAGCGCCGGCCGGTAGTGGTCGAGGAAGGCGTGACCGGGCTGCCAGCCGTCGGCGATCGTCGCGCGCCGCGCATGGCAGGGCGCGCAGACCTCGAGCTCCTGCGGCGCGCCAGCGGGCGGGTCGCGCTTCGCGATCGCGGCGCCGGGCGCGAAGCGGAAGGCGTGCTCGGCGCCGAGCTCGGCGGTGAGCCCCATCTCGAGCGCGCTCGGCCGCGCGCCTTCCTTCGCCCCGGCGTGCGTCGCCGCGCGCGCCCACTCGACGTGTCGCGATCCCGGACCGTGACACGCCTCGCAGCCGACGCCGAGCTCCGACCAGCGCGACTCGTAGCGATCCCCGCTCGCGACGTAGCCCTTCTCGTAGTCGGTGACGTGGCAGTCCGCGCACATCGCGTTCCACGTATGGCTCGGCCGCGACCAGTGGAGCACGTCGTCCGGCGGGATCGCGTCGCGCTGGAGGTGGAACCAGCGCTCGCCGCCGGCCGAAGCGGGCCGCGTGTCCCACGCGGTGTCGAGCGATTGCAGTCGGCCGCGCGGTCCTTCGACGAGGAGCTGCTGCAAGGGCCTCACGCCGAGCGCGTACGCGACCGCGTGCTCGCCGCCCTCCGTCTCCACGACGAAGCGGCCGTCGCGCTGCCGGAAGCGCGACGACACGCCGAAGTGATCGAGCGCGGCGTCGGAGAAGTCGCCGCGCAGGCTGGCGGCGGTCGCCGTCTGCATCGCCAGCGCGTGATCCGAGTCGCGCCAGCGCGCGCTCTCCGCGGCGTGGCATTCGGCGCAGCCCGCGCTGCCGACGTAGCGCGCTGTCTCGGGAGGCACGGGCGGTGTCGCAGCGGTGCGCTCCTTGCCGCCGCAGCCCGACGCGAGCGCCAGCGCGAGCAGCGTTCGCACACCGAGAGAGGGCTTCGCGCCGCGCACGCGCGGAGACTGTCACGAATGCGCGGTCACCGGTAGCGCCGCCATCGATTCGGGCCTCGCTGGTCTGTGCGACGTTCGCGGGAGCGGCTAAGCTGCGCCCCCGATCGACCCGGGGCGTCGCTCCTGCGAGCGAACGACCTTGCGACGAGAGCCCGCGGTCGGAGGAGAATCAACCGAGCTTGGCGCGCGACGACCTCATCCAGGCAACCGGCACCGTGGACAAGATCCTCGGTGGCGGGCGCTACCAGGTCGCGCTCGACGGCGGGCAGTCGGTGACGGCGCAGCTCTCCGGACGCATGCGCCGTTTCCGCATCCGCGTGATTCCCGGCGACCGTGTCCAGGTCGGACTCTCGCCCTACGATCCGACGCACGGATTCATCACGTTCCGGCTGCGCGAAGGCCAGCAGGGCCCCGCCTAGTCTTGCCGGGCCTTCGCGCTCCGGGCTGATGTCCTCGCGCGCGGTCCGGCTCACGCTCCAGGCGATCCAGGCCGCCGATCGCGCGCGCCTCGCCTGGCTGGTGCGACGCCACCCCGGGCTCGAGCTCGATCCCGCCGCGAGCACGAACTTTGCGGTCGCGCGATTCCTGCTCGCGCCCGGCGCCCGACTTCGCCTCGCGGCAGGTGCGGTCACGGATCGCGTGCCCGGCGCGCTCGTCTTCCTGATCGAGTCGGGCGCCGAAGTCGAGATCGGTCCCGGCACGTGGCTTCGCACCGAGCTCGAGTCGGTGCGGATCGCGGCCTACACCGGCGCGCGGATCGCGACCGGCCCCGAGTGCCTGCTGAACGGCTGCCACCTCTCGTCCAAACGCGAGGTGCGGCTCGGACGCCGCGTGTGGGTCGGGCTCGGGACCCGCGTCTTCGACTCCGACCAGCACGACTACGACGACCTGCGCCCGATCCGCAGCGAGCCCGTCTCGATCGGCGACTTCACGTGGGTCGCCTCCGACGCGACCGTGATGAAGGGTGTCCGCATCGGCGAGCACTGCATCGTCGGCGCGCGCTCGCTCGTCACCTCCGACGTGCCGCCCCATACGCTGGTCTTCGGCCAGCCGGCGCGGCCGCGCGGGACCGTCGGCGATCGCAGTCGGGCGAGATAGCATCGCGCGCATGCCGCTCCGCATCGCGCTCTTCGGACAGGCTCCGTTCGGCCGCGACACCCTCGTGCGTCTGCTCGAGGCGGGCCACGAGGTGGTCGGCGTCTACGCGCCGCCGGAGGGCGCGCGTCCCGACCCGCTGGCGGAGGAGGCGAAGAAGCGGGGCCTCCGCCTGCTTCGCCACGCGCGCTTCCGCGCGAAGGGCGCCGCCATTCCCGAGCTCGTCGCGGAGCACCACGCGCTCGGCGCCGACCTCAACGTGCTCGCCTTCGTGACCGTGATCCTGCCGCCGGAGATCGTCGATGCCCCGCGCCACGCCTCGCTCTGCTTCCATCCTTCTCTTCTTCCGCGTTTCCGCGGCGGCAACGCGCTGGCGTGGCAGATCCTGATGGGCGCGAAGGAGTCGGGAGTCACCGTGTTCCGGCCGGACTCCGGCGTCGACACGGGGCCGATCGTGGTGCAGAAGGGGCCGGTGTCGATCTCGGACACCGACACTGCCGCGACGCTCTACTTCGAGAAGCTCTACGGACTCGGCGTCGACGCGATCGCCGAGGCCGTGGCGGCGGTGGCCGATGGGAGCGCGCGTCCCGTCACGCAGGACGAGGAAGACGCGAGCCACCAGGATCTGGTGACGGACGAGGTGGCGCGGCTCGACTTCACGAAGGACGCCGCGACGCTCGATCGCTGGATCCGCGGCTGCGATCCGCAGCCCGGCGCCTGGGCGCTGCGCGGCGGCGAGAAGCTGCGGCTCTTCGATGCGAAGCCCGCGTCCGGCGATACGGGCGCCGCACCGGGTACGGTCGTCGCGGTGGATGCGGGTCGCGTACAGATCGCGGCGCGCGGCGGGCGGCTCGACGTCGGCCGCGCCCGCGCCGAGAATGGGGCGAAGGTCGCGGCAGCGGAGCTCTTTGCTCCCGGCGATCACCTCACCTAGCAAGCGACGGTTGCGCATGGATCTCGTTCGCCGCGTCGGGTCGCTGCTCGGCGCGGCCGGTCTCGATCTACGCGGCGCGCTCTCGCCGTCGGTCTACGATGCGCTCGTCCCGCCGGGCTGGCGCTGCGACGCGCTGCTGACCGGTGCGCGCAGCGCGCTGGTGGTCGGGAGCGGGGGGCGGGCGCTCTGGCGCGCGGCACGCGAGTCGGGAGCGGCGGGCAGCGATCCGCTCGATCTCCACACGGCGCGAGCAATGCACGCGTGCGTCACCGAGCTGAGAGCGGCCGGTCACGCGGCTGTCGCAGTCTTCGCACACGAGCGCCGCGGCGGCACCTTCGCCGACTTCGTCGCGCTCGCACACGCGGCAGGTCTGGGCGCGCCGAGTCGCCTCGGCCTGCTCGTCCATCCCATCTACGGTCCGTGGCTCTCTTTGCGCGCGCTGCTCGTGAGCGAGCTCGCCTGGCCGGAGTCGACTCCGCTCCGGAGCTTCGACCCCTGCACGGGCTGTCCGGCGCCCTGCGCCACCGCCTGTCACGGCGCCGCGGTCGGGCGCTCGGGCTTCGACGTCCCGCGCTGCGCGGCGACGCGGCGGCGCGATCCGCGCTGCGCCCTTCGCTGCGGCGCGCGCCACGCCTGCGTGCTCGGCCGGGACCACGTCTACCTCGCGGAGGCCGAGGGCCATCACATGCGGAGCGTGTCCCCGCAGGCGCTGCTTGAAAGCCAGGGGGACCGAACCTAAACTCCGCCGCCCTGCCGACCGAACGAGTGGCGCGATTCGCGCTCGCTCGGGGCCGTTCCGGCGCGGCGGACCTTCCCCCATCCTAGGAGCGACGAGGATCCGCCCGGCACCCGGGATGGGCCGCCCCAGAGAGGTCGGCGCATTCCGGCCGGCGACCGGTGCAATCGCCTGCACCCTGCAACTCGCGAGGCACGTCCATGTTGAATCTTCAGATGATCCGCAACATCGGCATCAGCGCCCACATCGACTCGGGCAAGACGACGCTCACGGAGCGGATCCTCTTCTACACCAAGCGCATCCACCGCATCCACGAGGTCAAGGGCAAGGACGAGGTGGGCGCGACCATGGACTTCATGGAGCTCGAGCGCGAGCGCGGCATCACGATCGCGTCCGCCGCGACCTTCTGCGAGTGGCGCGGCCACCACGTGAACATCATCGACACGCCCGGGCACGTCGACTTCACGATCGAGGTCGAGCGCTCGCTGCGCGTGCTCGACGGCGCGATCCTGGTGCTCTGCGGCGTGGCCGGCGTGCAGTCGCAGTCGCTGACCGTCGATCGCCAGATGCGGCGCTACAAGGTCCCGCGCCTCGCCTTCGTGAACAAGCTCGACCGCTCCGGCGCGAATCCCTTCCGCGTGGTCGAGCAGCTTCGCGACAAGCTGCGACACAACGCCGTGCTGATGCAGATCCCGATCGGGCTCGAGAGCAAGCACGAGGGCCTCGTGGACCTCGTCACGATGAAGGCCGTCTACTTCGACGGCCCGAACGGCGAGGCGATCCGGGTCGAGGAGATTCCCGCGGAGATGCGCGACGACGCGGCCGCCGCGCGCGAGACCATGCTCGACGCGGTGTCGCTCTATTCCGACGAGCTCACCGAGGCGATCCTCGAGGACAAGGTCACCGAGGAGCTGATCCACGACGCCGTCCGGCGCGGCACGCTCGCGCAGAGCCTGACTCCCGTCTTCATCGGCTCGGCCTACAAGAACAAGGGCGTGCAGCCGCTGCTCGACGCCGTCACGCGCTATTTGCCGAGCCCGCTCGACGTCGAGAACACCGCCGTCGACCTCTCGAACGACGAGGCGCCGATCACGCTCGCGGCCGACCCGAACAAGCCGCTCGTGGCGCTCGCCTTCAAGCTCGAGGACGGCCGCTATGGGCAGCTCACCTATCTCCGCGTCTACCAGGGGCGCATCGCGCGCGGCGTGTCGATCCTGAACGCGCGAACCAAGCGCCGCCACAAGGTCGGGCGCCTCGGCCGCATGCACGCCGATCAGATGGAGGAGATCGAGGAGGCGTTCGCCGGCGACATCGTCGCGATGTTCGGCATCGACTGCGCCTCGGGTGACACCTTCACGGACGAGTCGATCCAGGTCGCGATGAGCTCCATGCACGTGCCCGCGCCCGTGATCTCGCTCTCGATCAAGCCGGTCGACAAGAAGGCGCAGGACAACATGGGCAAGGCGCTCGGTCGCTTCGTGCGCGAGGACCCGACCTTCCACTCCGCCGTCGACGGCGAGAGCGGCGAGACGGTGATCTCGGGCATGGGCGAGCTGCACCTCGACGTCTACGTCGAGCGCATGAAGCGCGAGTACGGCGTGGTGGTCGAGACGGGCGCGCCGCAGGTGGCCTACCGCGAGGCCATCAGCCAGCGCGCGGAGTTCGTCACCACGCACAAGAAGCAGACCGGCGGATCCGGCCAGTACGCGAAGGTCGCGGGCTACGTCGAGCCCTTCCCCGACGGCGACTTCGAGTACCTGAACGAGGTGCGCGGCGGCAACGTGCCGAGCGAGTTCATTCCGTCGGTGGAGAAGGGCGTCCGCACCGCGCTCGAGAAGGGCACCTTGATCGGATTCCCGATCACCAACCTCCGCTTCGTGCTGAACGACGGACAGGCGCACAGCGTCGACTCGTCGGACATCGCCTTCCAGATCGCGGGCCGCAAGGCGCTGCGCGAGGTCTACCCGAGGGCGAAGCCCGTCGTGCTCGAGCCGGTGATGAAGCTCGAGGTCGAGAGCCCGGCCGAGTTCCAGGGCTCCATCCTCAAGACCGTGATGCAGCGCCGCGGCACGGTGGTCGGCACGACGGAGGAGGACGGCTTCTGCCGCGTGGAGGCGGAGGTGCCGCTCGCCGAGATGTTCGGGTACTCGACGGATCTGCGTTCCTGCACCCAGGGCAAGGCCGAGTTCACCATGGAATTTTCACGGTATCTTCGCGTTCCCGGCGCGGTGCAGGACGAGCTGATCAAGAAGTACGGCTCGCGCATCGTCAAGATCGAAGAGGAATAGGGGGACGATTTGCAGCGGAAGTTCCTGAACGCGCGAAGCCCGCTCCGACTCCTCGAAAAGAACCTCCACGGCGGCCTCGGCCGCGGCAACGTCGGCATCGTCCTCGCCGGTCACGGGGTCGGCAAGACGTCGTTCCTCGTCGGTGTCGCGGTCGACGAGCTGCTGCGGCGCGGCCGCGTGTTGCACGTCTCGGCGGCGCACAGCGTCCCGCACGTGCGCGCCCACTACGACACGGTCTTCGACGAGCTCGCGAGCTCCACGCGCCTCGAGAACGAGGGACTGATCCGCGGCGAGATCGAGCGCAACCGCAGCATCCGCGTGTATCCGCCCAATACGGTCACCGCCGCCAAGCTGCGCGACGCCGTGAAGCTCGAGCGCGAGGCCGGCGGCGCGCCGTCCTTGCTCGTGCTCGAGGGTCTCGACCTCGGCGCCTTCGGCCGCCACGACGTCGAGGACCTGCGCGCGCTCGCGCAGGAGCTCGACGCCGAGGTCTGGCTCGAGTCGGCCTGCAGCGACGAGCGCGAGGTCAGGATCCCGCCGCACGTGAAGGCGATCGAGGACCTGGTGTCGGTGATCCTGGCGCTCGAGCCCGGCGACGACGCCGTGCGGCTGCGCGCGCTCAAGGAGCACGACAACCGCGACCTCGCGGACCTGCACGTGAAGCTCGACCCGCGCACCCTGCTGCTGAAGCGGAGCTAGTTCCGACCTTCGCTCGCCTTCGGCTCGCTGCGCGTCGCGCGAAGCGCACGGCTTGCTAGCGCTTCTTGAACTCCGCCAGCCGCTCGCGATAGGCGGCGCGCAGCGCGTTGATCTCGGGCCGCGTGAAGCCGATCTCCTCGCCGATCGCGGCGATCTCGGCGCTCTCGACCGTCTCGATGATGCCGTCCGCGGCGGCGACCTCGAACAGACATTCGAGCAGGCGCGCGCGCTGCTCCGGGGTCGAGATGCTCTTGAACTCGCGCGTCACCACGTAGTTCTCGGTGCCGCCGAGGAGTCGCGCCTGTGACTTCGCGATCTCCACCACGAGCGCCGCCTCCGCGTCCGAGAGGCCCGCGCTGCCGCGGACGGCCTTCTCCATTGCGATCGTCTCGCTCTCGTCGATGTGGAGATCGGCCTGCGCGACGCGCGCGAGCACGTACGCGAAGGCGGCCAGGTACTTGGCCTGCGCGGGGTCGAGGCGATCGAGGCGCGCGGCGATGCGGCGCACCGTCTCGGTGTCACCCGCGCCGTCGCGCGACGCAGCGCGGACTCCGAGGAAACGCAGCAGCGAGACCACGGCGACCGACGTTAGCGCCGCAGGCGCAGGTAGCGCCCGAACCAGCGCGCGATGCCGGGCGTGAAGCGGCTGCGCGTGTAGAAGCCGGCGGCGCGCTTGATGCCCTCGGCCTGTGTCGGATACGGGTGGATCGTGTTGCCGATCGCGGAGAGACCGAGGTCGGCGGTCATCGCGAGCGTCAGCTCGCCGATCATCTCGCCCGCGTGGCTCGCGACGATCGTCGCTCCGACGATGCGATCGCTGCCCCGCCGCAGGTGCACGCGCACGAGGCCTTGCTCCTCGCCGTCTAGGACGGCGCGATTGACCTGCGCGAGCGGCACGTCGAGGGTGTCGACCTCGATGCCCTGCTTCGCTGCCTCGGCCGCGTGCAGGCCCACGTGCGCGACCTCGGGGTCGGTGTAGGTGCACCAGGGCATGACGAGCGACGAGATCTTCTTGCGGCCGAGCGGGCCGAGCGAGAAGAGCGCGTTCTGCACCGCGATCTTCGCCGACGCGTCGGCCGCGTGCGTGAATTTCCAGTCGAGGCAGACGTCGCCCGCCGCGTAGATGCGCGGGTTGCTCGTGCGGAGCGCGTCGTCCACGCGCACGCCTTTGCGGTCGTAGGCGACGTCCGCCTGCTCGAGGCCGAGCCCCTCGACGTTCGGCGCGCGGCCGACGCCGACCAGGATCTCGTCGACCGCGACTTCCTCCGCTGCGCCGCCCGCTCGCGCGAAGTGCAGGCGCTTCGCGCCGTCCCGCAGCGAGACGCGCTCGAGCTTCGCGCCGTGCACGACGCGGATGCCCTCCTCGGCGAAGCGGCGCTCCAGCAACGCCGCCACGTCGGCGTCCTCGCGCGGCAGCAGGTGCGCGTCGGCGTGCACCACCACGACCTCGGAGCCGAGTCGCCGGAAGGCCTGCGCCATCTCGCAGCCGATCGGGCCGGCACCGATCACGCCGAGACGCGGCGGCCGCGCGGTCAGGTTGAAGAGCGTCTCGTTGGTGAGGTAGCCCGCCTCGGCGAGACCCGGGATCGGCGGCGCGGAAGCGCGCGCGCCGGTCGCGACGATCGCGCGCGCGAACCGCAGCCTGCGGCCCTCCACCTCGATCTCGTCGCGCCCCGTGAAGCGCGCCTCGCCGAGAACCACCTCGACGCCGAGCTCGTCGCGATAGCGCGCAGCCGAGTCGTCGTGGCTGATGCGCGCGCGCACGACCCGCATGCGGCGCATCGCGGCGGCGAAGTCGGGCTGCGCCCCCGGCGCGAGCGCGAGCCCGATCTCCTTCTCGGCGCGCCGCGCCTCGGCGGCGAAGCGCGCGGCGCGGATCACGCCCTTCGACGGCACGCAGCCGACGTTCAGGCAGTCGCCACCGAGATAGTGTCGCTCGATCATCGCGACCTTCGCGCCGAGACCGGCGCCGACCGCCGCCGAGATCAGGCCCGCGGTGCCGGCGCCGACGACCACGAGGTTGTAGCGGCCGGAGGGTTGCGGGTTCTGCCATGCGCGCGGGTGCACGTTCTCGAGGAGCGCGCGATTGGCCTCGTCCTGCGGCTCGATCGGGGGCAGCTCCACGGTTTCCTCCGACGCTCGGGTTCTCGTCAGTCGCTCGTCGCCTCGGCCAGCGCGCGGCGCGCGACGCGCGTCACGTACACCGTTGCGACGACCGTCGCGACCAGTCCGATGGCGAGCAGCGCGCTCTGGCCCGGTCCGCGCTCGGGCCGCGCGCCGCCGGCGAGCGCCGCGAGGTCGCCGACCACGCGGCCGAGATACACGTAGAGGAGCGTGCCCGGCAGCATGCCGACGGCGGCCACCGTGTAGTCGCCGAAGCGCACGCGCGTCAGCCCGAGCGCGTAGTTCAGCAGGTTGAACGGGAAGACCGGGGAGAGCCGCAGCAGCAGCACGATCTTCCGCCCTTCCGCGCCGATCGCGCGATCGATCGCCGCGAAGCGGGGGTTGTCCGCGATGCGCCGCTCGACCGCGGCGCGCGCGAGATAGCGCGCGACGAGGAAGGCGGCGCAGCTCCCCAAGGTCGCGGCGACGAACACGTAGAGCGTCCCACGCGTGACTCCGAAGATCGCGCCGGCGGCCAGGGTCATCAGCGACGCCGGCACGAAGGCCACGACGGCGAGCGCATAGCCTGCGACGAAGACGAGGGGCCCCCAGAATCCGAGCTGCTGGACCCAGGCGGCGAACGCGGGGATGCGGTCGCCGACGCTTCGTCCGATTGCGAAGAGCGCCGCCAGCGCGAGCGCACCGAGCGCGAGCTTCGCGAGGGGCGCGCGCGAGGCGGCGGTCTCCGTCGAGGTCAAGCCAGCGCGCCGCCGCACGACGAGCCCGCGCCGGCGGTGCAGCCGAAGCAGTGCGGCGCCGTCGCGATCGGCGCGCCTTCGAGCTCCGCGAGATCGTCGATCTCGAAAAGGCTCCGAGCTCCCGACCCGAGCGGGAGCTCGAGCATCTGGTTGAAGTCGCAGTCGTGGAGCGCGCCCTCGTACGAGACCGACACCAGGTGGCGGCACATCAGCGCCGGAATCGTCTCGGCGTTGAAGTGGTTCACCAGCAGCGCCATGTAGGCCTCGTGCTGACCGTCGCGCGCGAGCGCGTGCGCGAAGCGCTTGATCGGCATGTTGGTCAAGGTGGCGAGGCGGTGGAACTCGATCCCGAACCCACGGCGGAGTTCCTCGCGGTAGCTGGCCTCGAGCGTTCTCTCGTCGGGCGGCAGCGACGGGCCCTGCGGGTTGTAGACGAGATCGAGTCCGAGCGGCGAGCCCGGCAGTCCATAGCCGAGCGCGTTCAGAAGGCGCAGCGCCTCGATGCTTCGCTCGAAGACGCCGCGGCCGCGCTGGCGGTCGACGTTCTCGGCGCCGTAACACGGAAGCGACGCGACGATCTTCACGCCGTTCGCCGCCAGAAACTCCGCGGTGTCGTCCTGTCCCGGCTCGAAGAGCACGGTCAGGTTGCAGCGGTCGATCACGTCGCGGCCCTGCGCGCGCGCGCCGCGCACGAGGTCCCGGAAGCTCGGCGCGAGCTCCGGCGCGCCGCCGGTGAGATCCAAGGTTGCGACACGAGGACTGCGGGCGAGCAGCTCGAGCACGCGCGCGGCGGTGCGCGCGTCCATCGTCTCGGTCCGCTTCGGGCCCGACTCGACGTGGCAGTGATGGCACGCGAGGTCGCAGCGCCTGCCGACGTTGACCTGCAAGGTGCGGACGCTCGCGCGGCGCAGGCCGTCCGGGTACCTGCGCGCGACGGCTTCCTCGAAGGAGGGCTGCATGCACCGCGATGGTACGCCGGATGAACGCAGGCAGTCACGCGACGCGCTGCGAGGCGGGAGCGTGCTGCTATGCTGCGCCGCGGCCGCTTCGCGCGGCTGGCGCTCTGCCCCGCGATCCCCCCGGCGGTCACGCGGAAGCGACGCCCGACGACCTCCACCCCGCCGACGGCGAGCGCCTCGCGCCGACGCGTCGGCACCGATCCCGAGGGCCGCACGGCCCTCCATCCAGGAGACTCGAATGAGCGACATTCGCTTCGACGGCCGCGTGGCCGTCATCACCGGCGCAGGCGGCGGCCTCGGCAAGACCTACGCGCTCGAGCTCGCCCGGCGCGGCGCCTCCATCGTCGTGAACGACCTCGGCGGCAAGGCCGACGGCACCGGCGCGGGTCACTCGATGGCCGACCTGACGGCGAAGGAGATCAACGAGGCCGGCGGCAAGGCCGTCGCGAACTACGACTCCGTCGCCACCCCCGAAGGCGGCAAGGGCATCATCAAGTCCGCGATCGACAACTTCGGCAAGGTCGACATCCTCATCAACAACGCCGGCATCCTGCGCGACAAGAGCTTCCTGAAGCTCGAGCCGAAGGACCTCGACGCGGTCCTCGACGTGCACCTGAAGGGCGGCTTCTACGTGACGCAGCCCGCCTTCGCGGTGATGAAGGAGCAGGGCTACGGCCGCATCGTGATGGCGTCGTCCGGCGCGGGCATCTTCGGAAACTTCGGCCAGACGAACTACGGCGCCGCGAAGATGGGACTGGTCGGGCTCATGAACGTGCTCGCGGTCGAGGGCGCGAAGTACAACATCAAGGTGAACACGATCGCGCCGATCGCGAAGACGCGCCTCACGGAGCAGCTCCTCGGTGGCCTGGCCGACGCGCTCGACCCGAACTTCGTGACCCCGCTCGTCGTGTATCTCGCGTCCGAGCGCTGCGAGCTGACGCACGAGATCTTCGACGTCGGCGGCGGACGTTATGCCCGCATCTTCGTCGCCATGGGCAAGGGCTGGACCGCGCCGAAGGGCGGAATTCCCTCGGCCGAGGACATCTTCGATCACATCGACGTGATCCGCGATCAGAAGGGCTACGCCGTGCCCGAGAGCATCGCGGACGAGACGCGCGCGGTCGCCGAAGCGATCAAGGCGCGGGCGTAAGGAGGGAGCCATGCCGATCGATCCCAACAAGGCGCGCGGCGCGAAGCTGCCCGACAGCGAGACCTCGTACGACCGCGACCGGGTGATCCTCTACCACCTGGGCATCGGCGCGGGCGTGCCCCCCACCGACGCGAACGAGCTGCAGTACACGTACGAGAAGAATCTGAAGGTGCTGCCGAGCTTCGCCGTGATCCCCGGCTTCGGCTCGATGGGCGGCATCGCCAGCATCCCGGGTCTGCAGTTCAACTTCGCGATGCTGCTGCACGGCGAGCAGGAGGTGATCCTGCACAAGCCGCTGCCGCCGGCGCAGAAGCTGAAGACCTCGGCGCACGTCCCGGAGATCTACGACAAGGGCAAGGCGGCGCTCGTCATCCTCGAGGCCAACGCGCGCGACGAGTCGGGCGACAAGCTCTTCACCAATCGCATGTCGCTCTTCATCCGCGGCGAGGGCGGCTTCGGCGGCGACTCCGGCCCGAAGGTCGGCAACGCCGCGCCGGAGCGGAAGCCGGACGGCGTGATCACGCGCACGACCTTGCCGCAGCAGGCGCTGATCTATCGCCTGTCGGGTGACAAGAACCCGCTCCACTGCGACCCCGACTTCGCGAAGATGGCGGGCTTCGACAAGCCGATCATCCACGGGCTCTGCTCGTACGGGATCGCCTGCAAGGCGATCGTCGACGAGGTGCTCGGCGGCGACGTCACGCAGGTGGCGCGCTACCAGGCGCGCTTCGCCGGTGTCGGGTTCCCGGGCGAGACCTATCAGGTCTCGTACTGGAAGCAGGGCAAGCAGATCCTGCTCGAGGCGAAGAGCGCGGAGCGCGGCGCGCCGATCATCTCGAACGCGGTGGTCGAGCTGCGCTGAGACTCCGACGTCCCTCTGCCGGCGAGATCGCGACGGCGCTCGGCGCGGAGAGCGTGTTCACCTACCCGGAGGTGGGGCTCTCCCGCGAGCTGGACTCGGCCGCCGCGCGCGAGCGTCTGGCCCGACGCTACGACGTCGATCGCCGCGAGTTCGCGCTCGGCAAGGGCCGCGACGTGTTCGAGCGGGCGCGGTCGGCGCTGCTTTCCTGGCGCCACTTCGAGGTTCCGTGGCTCACGTTCCACCGCTCGGGTCCGGTTGCGCAGGGGCAGGGCGTCGCGACGGTGCTCTCCATCGCGGGCATCTGGTTCGTGAACCCCTGCCGTGTCGTCTACACGGAGCTCGATCGGCCGGACCGGGTCGCGTTCGGGTACGGCACCTTGCGCGGACACGCGGAGTCGGGCGAAGAGCAGTTCCGGGTCTCGTTCGATCCGGTCACCGACCAAGTCAGCTACAGCCTCTCGGCGTTCTCCCGTCCCGCGCTCCTGGCGACGAGGGTCGCGTACCCGCTGGCCCGCCGCGTCCAGGCGCGCTTCGCGGCAGATTCCGCGCGCGCTCTGGCGCAGGCCTCCGCATGAGCGCGACCCGGCTGGCGGTGAAGGTCGTGCCCGGCGCTTCGCGAAGCGGCATCGCCGGGTGGCTCGGCGACACCTTGAAGGTTCGCGTGACCGCGCCGGCGGAGCAGGGCAAGGCGAACGCAGCCGTCGAGGCGCTCCTCGCCGACGCGCTCGGTGTACCGCGTGAGTGCGTGCGCATAGCGAGCGGGACGGCGTCACCGCGCAAGGTCGTCGAGATCGCGTGGCTCACCGATGCGGAGGCGCGGAGCCGGCTCGACCAGGCGTTGGACGCGCGATGACTCGATACGTGGTCAGCCTCGCGGTGGCCGTGCTCGTCTGCGCGCTCGCGTTCCCCGTGATCATGAAGGTCTCCGCGTATCTCGCGGCGGGATGGGCGAGCGCGCTAGAGGTCGTCGTTGGCGCGCTCGCTCCGCAGGCCGATGTGCCGAAGTCCGACACCGGAGTTCCACCGCCGACGAGCGCGCCGGCGCGCGCTTGCGAGATCGACTCCCTGCTCTCGTCGCTGGAGCATCGAGATCCCGTCGCAGAGGCGAATGCGTCCGTCGCGCGTGAGAACTTCGTCCTGCTCGGAGTCCACTCGTCGGAGGTGCCGGGAGTCGAAGGCGATCCCGGATGCTGGGAACGCGAGCTCGGCGTCGTCTGGATTCCGGATACGAGCGACGCGCCCCGCTGCGCCGAGCACGGGCGCCTGCAGGGCGTCGCGCGCTCGTTCGCGGAGAAATACAACCGCCTCGTCGTCGAGTCCTATCTCCGCAGCGCG
Source organism: Myxococcota bacterium (assembly GCA_035541475.1). GTDB lineage: Bacteria > Myxococcota_A > UBA9160 > UBA9160 > SMWR01 > DASUFZ01. Next base: position 33,988 of record DATKND010000054.1, read on the forward strand.
CACTCGGAGTGCGTTCGCTCGTGAAGACCCTCCCGTCCGACGTCGCTCCGTATCGACGCACACCGGAGTTCACCGAGTCGACCGTTCCCGACGCGCTAAGGCGTCACCACACGACGAAGGCCGGCGTCTGGGCGCGCATCCAGGTCCTCGAGGGATCGCTCCGCTACCGCATCCTCGAGCCGACGCGCGAGGAGCACGTGCTCACGCCCGAGCGTCCCGGCATCGTCGAGCCCGAGGTCCCGCACGAGGTCGAGCCGTTCGGCCGCGTGCGGTTCTTCGTGGAGTTCCTGCGGACCGCGCAGTAGGGCCCTTCGTCTCGAGCACCTGAGATCTCGGGACAGGGATGCGTCACATCAGCCATTTGCTTTGCGCGATGTTCTCCGGAACAGTGACGGCGTGAAGACGGTGCGACACCTCGTGGTGCTGGCAGCACTGCTCGCGGCGACGTCGTGTCCCGGGTTCTCCGGCCCCGCTCTTACGCCGATCCGGGTGACCGGAACCTACGAACACCCCGGGTCGGCTCTGCGGTTTCCGGAGGCGGTTGGCAGCTTTCGCCGCGCCGATATCACACAGTTCGATCGTTCGGGCGAGAATATCGGGGTCGCTTACAACTACGAGGAACCCGATGCCTCGGTCGCGTTCACGGTCTACGTTCGAAGACAGATCGTCGCCGAGAGCGGCGAAGTCGCGAGTCTTGGGCGTCAGTTCGTGCTCGAACGAGATGCGATCCGTCAATATCACGGGAATGCATCGGAGGACTGGTCGCTGGAGGTCGAGTTCCTGGATTCGGACCGAACGCTTCCCGGGTACGCAGCCGGGTTTCACTACAGCCAGCCCTTCAATTTCTCGAACCAGGACGTCATCTCGTTTCTCTACCTGTTCGATCGCGACGGATGGGTCGTCAAATACAGAGTCACGTACGCCGAACGGCAGTCTTCCGCCGAGCACGTATTCGCGGATTTCCTGAAGGTGGCGCCGTGGGGAAGGTGCACGGACTACCGCTGCACCTGGGAGCGGCTGTGAGCCGGGGAGCACGCATCACCGCAACGCCGCGTCCATCTCCCGCGCGACCTCCGCGGGCGAGCGGCCGCCGGCGTCGACCTCGAGGTTGGCGCGGCGCATGGTGTCGGCGTCGATCGCGTGGTCGAGCTTCGAGAGCGACTGGATCAGCTCCGGACGCTCGCGCGCGAGGCGCGGGCTCGCGAGCAGGATCGCGTCGTAGGGCGGGATCACACCGCGGTCGTCCTCGAGCACGACGAGGCGATTCGCGGCGATGCGGCCGTCGGTCGAGAACGCGCTGATCACGTCGACCTGGTCCTGCGCGATCGCCTGCACCATCAGCGCCGGGTCCATGCTGCGCTCCTCGCGGAAGCGCAGGCCGTAGCGATCGCGCAGCGCGAGCCACTCGGGGCGCTGGAGGAACTCGTAGTCGCTGCCGAGCGCGAGCTCCGGAGCGACGCGCGCGAGATCCGAGATGCGCGCGATGCCGCGCGCGCGGGCGTCGTCCTCGCGCATCGCCAGTGCATACGTGTTCTCGAAGCCGAGCGCGCACACCACGCGGACGCCGTGCTCGTCCGCGAGGTAGCGCGTCACCTCCGCGAGCATGGCCTCGCGGCGCGGCGGCAACACATCGCGGTGCATGACGTTGGCCCACAAGGTCCCCGTGTAGTCGACGAAGAGATCGATCTCGCCGCCTCGCAGCGCGTCGAACCCGACCGTCGAGCCGAGCGACGGCACGAGCCGCGGCGTGAAGCCCGCCGCCGCGACGCGGCGCGCGAGCAGCTCGGCGAGCACGTACTGCTCCGTGAAGACCTTCGAGCCGATCGCGACCTCGCGCGCGCGGTCGCCGCGCGAGAAGCCGAACGAGACGGCCGTCGCGATCGCGAGGAGCGCCAGCGCCGCGGACGCCGCCGCGATCGGCGCCGCGCGGCGGGTGCGAAGCCCGCGCTCGAGCAATCGGATCGACGCGTCGAGCCCGAGTGCCAGCGCGGCCGAGGCGACGCAGCCAACGAGCACGGCCGTATCGTTGCGCGTGGCAAGCCCGCTGAAGATGAAGTTCCCGAGGCTGGTCGCGCCGACCGGTGTCGACAGAGTCGCGGTTCCCACGACCCACACCGCGGAGGTGCGCACGCCCGCGACGATCACGGGCAGCGCGAGCGGCAGCTCGACGCGAAGCAGGCGCTGTCGCCGAGTCATGCCGACCGCGCGCGCTGCCTCGATCACGGAGGGATCGACGCCGTGCAGACCCGCGACGGTGTTGCGGAGGATCGGCAGCACCGAGTATATCGAGAGCGCGAGCAGCGCCGGGAGATAGCCGATGCCGCGCAGCGGAATTCCGAAGCGCGCGAGCAGAGCGCCCGCCGCCGCGAGCAGCGGCACCGCGATCGCGAGGAGTGCGAGCGACGGGATCGTCTGGAGCGCAGACGCCACGCCGAGCGCGCCCGGCTCGAGGCGGGGCCGGCGCGCGAGCGCGATGCCGAGCGGAATCGAGACGCCGATCCCGATCGCGAGCGCGACCAGCGAGAGCTGGAGGTGCGCGATCGCGTAGCCCGGCAGCAGCGCGAGCTGCTGGCGCAACGCGGTCAAGCGCCACCGGGGGCGAGCAGCGCGTCGACCGCCGCGGCCTGGCGCCGCGGCGTGGCGAAGAGCTCCGTCACGAGCGCATCGGCGGGGCTCCGCATCAGCTCCGCCGGCGCGCCGACTTGCACGAGGCGCCCGGCGTCGAGCACCGCGATCCGGTCCGCGAGCAGCAGCGCCTCGACCAGATCGTGCGTCACGAAGAGCACGGTGAGTCCGAGCTCGCGCCGGATGCGCGCGAAGGTCTGCTGGAGCCGGTCGCGCGTCGGCGGGTCGAGCGCGGCGAAAGGCTCGTCGAGCAGCAGCACCTCCGGCTCGGCCGCGAGCGCGCGCGCGAGCCCGACGCGCTGCGCCTGACCGCCGGAGAGCTCTTGCGGGCGGCGGTCCCGAAATAGGTCCGGCTCGAGCTCGAGCTGCGCGAGCAGCGCGTCGACGCGCGCGCGGATCCGCGACGCATCCCAGCCGAGGAGCTGCGGCGTGATCGCGACGTTCTCCGCGACGCTCATGTGCGGGAAGAGACCGACGTGCTGGAAGGCATAGCCGATCCGCCGTCGCAGGCTCGGGCCGTCGAGCTCCCGCGTGTCGCGACCGCGCAGCCGCACGCGGCCCTCGCTCGGCGCGATCAGCCGGTTCACCATCTTGAGCGTCGTCGTCTTGCCGGAGCCCGAGCCACCGCATAACACGAGCAGCTCGCCCGTCTCGACGCGCAGGTCTAGCGGACCGACGACCGTGCGCTCGCCGTAGCGTTTGCCGAGCCGCTCGAGCTCGATCACGCGCGCGCCCGCGCGAAGAGCTTCGCGTACTTCATCCACGCGTAGTGCGCGGTGAGGCCCGCGAGCAGAAAGCCCCGCCAGCCGTCGAGGCAGCCGCGCCGCCACAGATAGAAGTCGAGGAAGCGAAGGGGAGGGCGCAGCAGCAGGTCGTGCGCGTGCGCGCGGCGACCGTCGGCGAAGAGCTGCTCGGCCATGAGGGTCGTGTAGCGGTCGATCGTGGCGAGGTGCTCGGCGAAGTCCCGATACGGCTCGTGGAGCAGATCGCTCGCGAGGCGTCGCGTCGCGCCCTCGACCTCGACGCGGTCGTGCGGATCGCGGCCGCCCCAGCGCCCGCGGCGGCGATCGAAGAGGCGGAGCTTCCAGTCCGGATACCAGGTGCCGTGGCGGATCTCGCGGCCGAGGTAGCGCGAGAGACGCGGAAAAGCGTAGCCGGCGCAGCCGTCGAAGCCGGCGTCGCGCAGCCGCGCGATCTCGCCCGCGAGCGCGGGCGACACGCGCTCGTCGGCGTCGAGGCACAGCACCCAGTCGTGTCGCGCCGTACGGATCGCGAACTCCTTCTGCGCGACGTGCCCGGGCCAGTCGCGCTCGACCACGCGCGCGCCGCGCGCCGCGGCGAGCTCGCGCGTGCGATCGCGCGAGTGCGAGTCGACGACCAGGATCTCGTCGCAGAAGGCGAGCGAGTCGAGGCAGGCCGGCAGCCGGTCCTCCTCGTCGCGAGCGACGATGCAGGCGCTGATCGCCGGCCGCGTCGCGGAGTCCACCGGCAGGCGCCGCCCGGCTACGACTTCGCCCCGAGCAGCGCGTCGAGCCTGGGCCAGTCGATCGAGTGCTGCGCCGCGAAGGCGCGCAGCAGGAGGTCGCGGTCGGGGTCGTCGTCCTTCGCGAGGAACTTCTCCACCGCGCCCTTCAGCTTCTTCTCGGCGGGCTCCGCGGGCGCGTCCTCCTCGAGCGAGCCCTCCTTGTGGGCGAGCCCGATCCCATCGAGCCACTCGACCAGCAGCTCCTTGCGGCACTCGAGGAAGTAGATCGCGAGGAGCTCGTCGGCGACCGGGTTCGCCGCCACCTTCGCGAAGGTCCGGCGCACCGCCTCGGCCCGCTTCTCGAAGGGCTGATTGCGCAGGTACACGGGCCGCGCCTTCATCACGACGGCCGCCGCGTCGACCGCCTGGCGGAACATCGCCGGCGCCTGCTTCTGCAATCCGCGCATCACCGCGACCGCGCGCTCGGGCGTCATGGCGGCGAACACCTGGTACGAGCGCATGCGGGCCCTCCGGAGCGCCGTAGTTTGGGGCGCGGCGCGCGGAGCCGCTAGGGGCGCGCGCCCGTGTCCGCCTGCGGTGCAGCGCTCGACGCGGTCTGTGCGCGCGGGCCGAGCAGGTGGCGCTCGAAGAAGGACGCGAGCTTCGTGTAGAAGTCGATCGCGTTGCGCTCGTCGATGAAGCCGTGGACCTCGTCCGCGTAGAGAACGGACTCGACCTCGTGGCCGGACTTTTCGAGCGCGTCGATCATGTGGTTCGCCTGGTTCACGTGCACGATCGGATCCTGGGTGCCGTGGGCGATCAGGACCGGCGCGCGGATCCGGTCGGCGTGGCGCGCGGGCGAGACAGCCGCGAGCTGGTCGCGGTCCCTCCAGCTGTCGCCGACGGTGGGCGTGTTGAAATCCGAGCACGCGTACGCGGCCTCGTTGTCGAGCATCTCGATGATGTCGCTCACTCCCGCGAGGCTCGCGCCCGCCTGGAAGAGCTCCGGTGTCTTGACCAGCGCCATCAGCGCCGCGTAGCCGCCGTAGCTCGCGCCGTAGATGCCGAGGCGTTGAGGGTCCGCGATGCCCTGCGCGATCGCCCACTGCGCCGCGTCCGTGATGTCGTCCTGCATCGCGAGTCCCCACTGGCGGTAGCCGGCCACACGGTGATGCGTGCCGTAGCCGGTCGAGCCGCGGAAGTTGACCTGGAGCACCGCGAAGCCGCGGCTGGCGAGGAACTGCACCTCGGGGTCCCAGCCCCAGACGTCGCGCGAGCTCGGACCGCCGTGCGGGTGGAGGATCGTTGGCAACGGACCGGGCGGCGCGTTCCGCGGGCGCGTCAGATAGCCATGCATCGTGAGGCCGTCGCGCGCCTGGAAGGAGATCGCCTTCATCGGCGACATCGCGTCCGCGTGCAGGTCGGGGTAGGCGTCGAAGAACGGGTGCAAGGTGTGATTCGCGCGGTCGTAGAAGAAATAACGAGGTGCCACGACGTCGGAAGACGCGACCACGAGAGCCACGCGCTCGTCGCGGTCCATGTCGACGATCTCGTTCCAGGTGCCGGGCAGCGCCGCGTCGATCGCGGCCTGCTCGCGCGCCATGGCCTGATCGAAGAAATACCAATGCGGTCGATCCGTCGTGTACCGGACCGCGATCAGGTGGCCGTCGCGCTGCGAGGTCCAGATGCAGCAATCGAGGTCCACCTCGGGGTGCGCATACACGAGAGGACCCATCGCGCGGTGCGCGAGATCGTAGGTGTAGAGCCCTCGCAAATCTCCGTCTCTGTTCGACCACACGTAGATCTGATCGGGTCGCTCGCTGAAGGCCGCGAACTCGAAGCCCGGCTCGTGGAAAGCGTCGTAGCGGACGATCTCCTCGAAGCGATCGCTCGGGCTCAGCCGCGCGACGGTGAAGAGCTGCGTGCCGGTGCGCGAGACGCCGCTGCCGACGAGCACTTGGCCCAGGTAGTTCGCGTGCCAGCGCCGCATGTCGAGCTGGGCGCGCGCCTCGGTCTCCAGGCTGCCGCTGTCGAGGTTCACGCGGCGCGCGCTGACGCCATTCTGATCGGGCTGCCACCAGTTGAGCAGGATGTGATCGGGGTCGTCCGGCAGGCGCCACGCGATCACGTCGTCCTGGTAGTTCGAGTACGCCTGGAACGGCCACTTCTTGCCGAGGTAGCTCACGCGGCCGGACCGCAGATCGACCACCATGAGCCGCGTCTGCCGCGCGCGCACGCCGATTGGCCCCATGAGCTGCGGGCTCTCGAGGCTCACGACGATGCGCTGGTCGCCGCCCCAGCCGAGCGCGCGGATATCCGTGCTGCCTCGGTACTCCGTCCGCTCGAGCTTGCCGACGGGCTTGATGTCGCGTCCCGCGACGGGTCGCACGAACACGACCTCGATGCCGCCACGCTCGATGATCCCGGCGAGGTTCTTGCCGTCGGGCGAGAGCGCGGGATGCTCGACGAGCGGCGAGCGGAAGAAGGCGGCGGCCGTCGGCCGACCCTGCTCGTCGAAGGGAGCGGTCGAGACGTGCTGCCTCGCCGCGAGAACTTCCGTACGGCAATCGGAGATCGCGGTGCATACCGCCGCGAGCAAGAGAACAGCAATCCGCCTTCCCAGAGCGGCCCGCATCGCGGGGCGCAGTCTACAGCCGCATGCGTCGGAGACTCAAGCGGCGCGGCGATCCGCCCACGCCTCGCGCAGCGACCACACGACCATCAGCACCAGCAGCGCGGCGAGTGCCGAGTGGAGCGCGGTGATCTCGACGGGAATGCCGAGACGCACGTTCGCGACGCCGACCGCGACCTGCGCGAGCGCGAGCGCCGCCGCCAGCCGGAGGCTTCGTCCGACGCGCGGGTCGTCACGCAAGCGCCACGCGGACGCGCAGAGCGAGGCCAGCAGCAGGTAGCCGTTGCTGCGGTGCATGAGGTGCAGGCCGACCGGGCCGCGCCACGACGGAAACCAGAGGCCACCGTTGCAGGTCGGCCACTCGGGACAGGCCATGCCCGCGAAGCGCGACGACACCTGCCCGCCGAGCACGAGCTGGAAGAAGAGCAGCAGCGCGACGAGCGCGAGCCAGCGGCGCGCGGCGTCCGAGGCGGGCGCACGCGGCGCGCGCTCGCGCAGCGAGGCCGAAGTAAGGAGCAACGTGGATGCGAACGCGTTGCCGGTCACGAGGTGCGCGGTGACGGTCCACGACGCGAGCAGATGCCAGACGGTCAGCGCGCCGAGCAGGATCTGGAGCATCAGCAGCGCGGCGCCCGTCGCGATACAGCGCCGTGCCGCCGCGCTCGCGCCGCGCCGCCACGCGACGATCGAGAGAGCCACGAACGCGAGCGAGACGCTGCCCGCGAGCACGCGGTGCGAGTACTCGAAGGCGATGCGCAGATCCATCTCGGGCACGAGTCGCCCGAAGCAGAGCGGCCAGTCGGGACAAGCGAGCCCCGCGGAGTGCGCGCGCACCAGCGCGCCGAGCACGATCAGGCAGACGCTCACGCCGCACAGCGCGGCGAAGCCGGTGCCGATCGCGTGCGTGTCGGCTGAGTGCGCGGCGTCACGGAAGGTCGAGGTAGCGGCCACGGGGCGCAGGCTAGCGGCCCCGCGCTGGCCCTACAGCCCGAGGCGAAATTCGTCGATAGTGCATTCGTGGCCTCTCCGACCCAGAATGTCTCGACCATGGACGACCCGCGCCGCCTGCGTGAGATCCTCGATCGCGCGCTCGACCTCGCCGGTCGCCACTCGCTCACCTCGGTGCTCGTCGGGATCGCCGGCCGCGAAGGGGATCGGCTCTTCCCCGAGATCGTGGCCTACGTGGAGAGCGGTCTCCGCATGGACGACTCGGTCTTCCGCATGACGCGCGAGCGCGCGGTGCTGCTGCTGACCGACGTAGACGCCGAGCAGGCCGAGAAGATCGTGCGGCGCCTGCTCGCGGAGTTCTGCGATCACTTCCCCGCCGCGCGCGAGCCCGAGGTTGCGGTCGCGAGCTTCGAGGTCGCGCCGAGCTCGATCGAGCTGACGCTCAAGCAGGTGCTGCCGCGATTGTTTCCGGGTCCGGGCGACGAGAGCCGGGGGCCCGACGAGAGCTAGGCGTCTCGATCGCGGTTTCGTCGCCGTGCGAGCGCGGCGAGCAGCGCGATGCCGAGTGCCCGCGGCAGGACTCGCGGCCGCCTCGATTTCCTGCGAGCCTCCTCGCGCCCCAGAGGAGCGGTCGTGACGAGCTTCGGAGAGTTCCTGCGAGTCGCGCTGCTCGCGATCCTCGCCGCGCTCGCGGCGCCCGTCCGCGCGGAGACTGCGAGGGCGCCGAGCGACGCGGAGGTGCGCGAGCTGACGTGGCGGCTCGAAGCGATGAACAAGCAGATCGACAACCTCGAGGCCGCGACGAACGAGGCGGTACGCCAGACGATCATGCAATGGCACTGGCTGGCCATGCAGGACTACATGGGCTGGATGCACAGCCGCTTCGGAGCCGGCGCGCCCTGGATGATGGATCCGGACTCGAGAGGAGGCCCTGGAGCATCGGCGTGCCCGATGTTAGGCGGCGACGGCGCCGCGTGGACCCTGCCCGAAGGCGTGAGCCCGAAGCAGTACGGCGAGCAGATGCGCGCGCACCTACGAACGCTGAACGACCAGATGAGCCGGATCGCCCAGACGACCGATCCCGCCGAGCGTCAACGCCTCTCGCAGGAGCACTGGCAGACCATGTACCGAGACATGCAGGGCATGCGCGGGCTGGGCTGGATGTGGCGCGCCGGCGCGATGGGCAACGCTCCGGAACCAGGGACCGGCGAGGCGAAGCCGTTGCCGGATCCGGACTCGGCGGGCGCAAAGCTCGTCTCGCATTACTGCGTCCAGTGTCACGCGACGCCCTCGCCGACGCTGCTCACGAGCGCAGATTGGGGACACGTGGTCAACCGGATGCACGTGCGAATCGAAGGCCGCGTTTCGCCGATCGAGACGCCGAGCGAGGAAGAGATGAAGACGATCCTCGTCTACATGAAGCAGTACGCGCAGAAGTAGCGCCGCCGCGCTCGGCGCCTTCTCTTCGACCTCGGCGCTCTCGCGGGCCCCGCCGAGTCCTACGGGATCGTCAGCTCCGCCTCGAGCGCCGGCGCGAGAGCGGGATATGCGAAGCCATAGTCCCTCTCTCGTGCCGCGCGCGGCGCGACGCGGCGGCTGCCGAGCAGCTCGCTCGCGAGGTCGCCGAGCGCGACGCGCAGGACGAAGGCGGGCACCGGCAGGATCGCCGGTCGATCGACGGCGCGCGCGAGCGCCTGCGTGAAATCGGCGTTGCGCACGCACTCGGGCGCGACCGCGGCGACCGCGCCGCAGCAGTCCTCGCGCACGATCGCCGTTCGCGCGAGACCGACCGCGTCGTCGACGTGCACCCACGGAAACCACTGTCGTCCGCTGCCGACGCGGCCTCCGAGCCCGAGCCGGAAGATGCGCGAGAGCATCGCGAGCGCCCCACCGTCGCGCGCGAGCACGACGCCGAAGCGCAGGCTCACGCGTCGCACCGCGAGCGCCTCGACCTCCGCCGCGGCGGCCTCCCACTCGACGCAGAGATCCGCGAGAAATCCCTCGCCCGGCGGCGACGACTCGTCGAGCGTCTCCTCGCCGCGGTCGCCGTAGTAGCCGACCGCGGACGCGCACACGAGGATGCGCGGTCGCTCGCCAGGCGACAGCGCGCCGATCGCGCGCGCGATCGCGCGCGTCGAGTCGACGCGGCTCTCCCATATGCGTCGCCTGCGCTCGGAGGTCGGGAGCCCGCCGAAGATCGGCTCGCCGGCGAGATGCACGACGGCGTCGACGCCGCGCAGCGCGCCCGGCTCGACGTGTCGACCGTCCCAACGCGTGTAGGTGACACCTGCTTGCGGCGCCTGGCGCTGCGGTGAGCGCGTCGGCGCGGTGACCGTCGCGCCGTCGCGGAGGAGCGCGTCGACCAATCGCCGGCCGACGAGGCCGGTGGCGCCGGTGACGAGCACCTGCCGCGACGCCGACACCGCGCGGCTACTGCGGCGCCATGCGCAGCGCGCCGTCCAGCCGGATCACCTCGCCGTTCAGCATGGCGTTCTCGAGGATGTGGCAGGCGAGCGCCGCGTACTCCGGCGGATTGCCGAGGCGCGGCGGGAAAGGAATCGTCCTGCCGAGCGCCTCCCGTGCCGCCTCGGGGAGCGTCGCCAGCAGCGGCGTTTCGAAGAGGCCCGGCGCGATCGTGCAGACGCGGATCCCGTGGCGCGCGAGATCGCGCGCGACCGGCAACGTCAGTCCCACCACGCCGCCCTTCGAGGCCGAGTAGGCGGCCTGTCCGATCTGCCCGTCGAACGCGGCGATCGACGCGGTGTTGACGATCGCGCCGCGCTCGCCGCCCGCGTCGGGCTCGTTCTTCACCATGCGCGCGGCCGCGAGCCGGATCGCGTTGAAGGTGCCGATCAGGTTCACATTGATGGTGCGCGTGAAGACGTCGAGCCGGAAGGGTTCGCCGTCCTTGCCGACCGTGCGCATGGCGCTGCCGATGCCCGCGCAATTCACGAGCGCGCGCAGCGGGCCGAAGGCGTCGATCGCCTGGTCGAGCGCCGACGCGAGCGCCGCCTCGTCGGTGACGTCGCCCGGCAGGAAGCGCGCGGCCCCGCGCATCTCCTTCTCGAGCTCCGCGCCCTTCGAGCGCGGAAGGTCGTAGATCGCGACGCGCGCACCGCGCTCGGCGAGAAGACGCGCGGTCGCGGCGCCGAGCCCCGAGGCGCCTCCGGTGACGAAGGCCGTGATTCCCTGGATCTGCATGCGGTCCTCCAGCGATGACGGCGCAAGTTAGTCGCGGGCGAGCGCGTCCGCGAGCCGCGCCGCCCACGGATGCGACGCGTCGCCGACGGGCACGCCGTCGAGCCGCACGATCGGGCGCGCGCCGCGCACCGCGTTGACCGCGAAGAGCGCACGCGCCGTTCGCAGCGCGGGCATGCGCGCGTCGCGGAAATGGATCGGCACGCGCTCGCGCAGCACCTCGAGCGCGACACCCGCGACCGCGCCGCGCGCGAGCGGCGGCGAGAGCAGGCGATCCTCCTCGTCGACCCACAGCACGTTGCTGCGCGACGCTTCCACGAGTCGCCCCTCGCCGTCGAAGAGCAGCGCCTCGTCCGCGCCGGCCGCGCGCGCGGACTCGGCCGCGAGCGCGAGCACGAGACGGCTGGTCAGCTTGTGACCGCCGGGCACGGGCGGCGGCTCGTGGCGCTGCGGTGCCGTGATCGCGCTCCAGCGCGGCGGATCCTCGCCGAGCCCGCGCGCGACGCCGGTGAGCCGCAGCCCGCGGCGGTCGCGCGAGAGCTGGAGCCGCACCGCGCCTTCGCCTTCCGGCAGCGACGCCGCGGCGAGCTCGCGCAGCGCGCGCCGCGCGCGCTCCGGATCGAAGCGGCCGAGCGAGAGCGCGTCGGCGCCGCGCGCGAGGCGGCGAAGGTGGCGGGCCTCGAAGCGCGGTCGGCCCTTCTCGATGCGCACGCTGGTGTAGCAGCCGCGGCCCTCGGCGAAGGCGCTGTCGTCGCCCGCGATCGGCGCTTCCGCTCGCTCTACGAGTCGATCGCCGAACCAGCACGGGCCGGCGCTCACTCCTTGCGCTGGTCGAGCGGCACGTAGGACCGGGCCGTCGCACCCGTGTAGATCTGGCGCGGGCGCCCGATCTTGAAGTCCTTGTCCTGGTGCATCTCCATCCAGTTCGCGATCCAGCCGGGCAGGCGGCCCAATGCGAAGAGCGCGGTGAACATGTTGGGCGGCGTACCGATCGCGCTGTAGATGACGCCCGAGTAGAAGTCGACGTTCGGGTAGAGCTTGCGCTCGACGAAGTAGTCGTCCTTCAGCGCGATCTCCTCGAGCTCGACCGCGATCTCGAGCAGCTTCGTGCGCACGCCGAGCTTCTGGAGCACGTCGAAGCAGGCCCTCTTGATGATCTTCATGCGCGGGTCGAAGTTCTTGTAGACGCGGTGGCCGAAGCCCATCAGGCGCGTGCTGTCGGCGCCGTGCTTCTTGGCGCGCTCGACGAACTCGCGCGCGGTGATGCCCTCGTCGCGGATCGCGGTCAGCATCTCGATCACCTGCTGGTTCGCGCCGCCGTGGGAGGGACCCCAGAGCGCCTTGATGCCGGCCGAGATCGAGGAGAAGAGGTTGACGAGCGAGGAGCCGACCAGTCGCACCGTCGAGGTCGAGCAGTTCTGCTCGTGGTCGGCGTGCAGGATGAACAGCAGGTCGACCGCCTTGTCGATCACGGGGTCGATGCGGTAGGGCTCGCACGGCGTCGCGAACATCATGTGCAGGAAGTTCGCGACGTAGGGCAGCTCGTTGCGCGGATACAGGAAGGGCTGGCCGATCGAGTGCTTGTAGGCGTAGGCCGCCATCGTCGGCATCTTCGCCAGCAGCCGGTGCACCGAGATCTCGACGTGGCGCGGATTGCGCGGGTCGAGCGAGTCCGGGTAGAAGGCCGAGAGCGCGCCGACGGCCGCCGCGCAGGCGGCCATCGGGTGCGTGTCCTTCGGCAGGAAGCCGAAGAAGCGGCGGAAGTCCTCGTGCAGCATCGTGTGGATGCGGATCGAGCCAACGAAGTTGGTGATCTCCTCGCGCGTCGGCAGCTTCCCGTAGATCAGCAGGTATGCGACCTCGAGGAAGTTGCTGTTCTCGGCCAGCTCCTCGATCGGGTAGCCGCGGTAGCGCAGGATGCCCTTCTCCCCATCGATGAAGGTGATGGCGGAGCGGCAGGACCCGGTGTTGGCGTAGCCGGGATCGAGCGTGATGAGACCCGTCTCGTCTCGCAGCTTGCGGATGTCGATGGCGCGTTCGCCCTCGCTGCCCTCGATGATGGGCAGCTTGACGATCCGATCGCCGACGCGGAGCTCTGCGAATTCGGCCATGGCTCTCACTCCAATTGGCGCGACGCGACGCGGGGTTCCGACGGACGCCGCAGTCTAGCGGACGGCCTATTCCGTCGATAGACGAGCCCCGTCGCGCACCGATCCCGCTCGTGCTCTCCACATCCCTCCCGATGCCGAGTACCCTGGGGTCGGACCTCTCTGGAGCGACACCATGCGGATGTCGGCACCCGGCGACGAGCTCGTCGGCAGACTCGGCGATCCCCACGTCGACCGCGACGCGATCGCGTCCTTCCTCGACTCGCTCTCGCACGCGCAGCGCGTCGAGGCGACGCGCGCGCTTGGTCGCGGCGAGCAGCGCCGGCTCTACGCGGTCGTGGACGGCTTCCTGCCCGTCGAGCTCGCCGAGCTGGTGCCGGCCTCCGTCGCGGATCTCGCGCAGGTCCGCCACTTCGGCCGCAACACCTTGCCGGCCTTCACCCTATTCGAGAAGCGCTTCTGCCGGCCCAAAGGAGCGGACCCGCGAAAACCCGATGCGCTCTACGGCTACAACTTCCAGTCGCTCTCGCCGCTCACGGGTCCCGGCTACTTCGTCGCGCGGCCGGTACCTGGGCGACCCGAGGTCGACATCGACTACCGCGAGCTCCCGCCGGCGCGTCCGCCCACGTGGCCCGCGATCCGGAGCAACGAGCGCGGCCTCGGCCGCTTCGTCTACGGCTTCATGGTCGACACCTTGCGCCGTGTCTCGCTACACGTGACGATCGGATCGGCGGCGCGCGGCGGAAAGGCGATCGGCTCCTGGTTCGTGCTGGTGCGCGAGGACCCGATCGGCGCGTGAAGGCCCCGGGCCTCTTCGATCTGCGCGGGCGCACCGCGCTCGTCACGGGCGGCGGACGCGGGCTCGGCCGCCACATCGCGCTCGGACTCGCGGAGGCCGGCGCCGATGTGATCGTCGCGTCGCGCAAGCGCGCGAGCTGCGAGGAGACGGTGCGCGCGATCGAGGCCTGCGGCCGACGCGGCGTTGCCTTCGAGGTGGATCTCGCGCGCGAGGAGCAGGTGGCGCGGCTGGCCGAGCAGGCGATCGCCGCGGCCGGACGCCTCCACATCCTCGTCAACAACGCGGGCGTCGTGTGGGGCGCGCCGACGCTCGAGTACCCGCTCGCCGGCTGGGACAAGGTCTTCGCGGTGAACGTGCGCGCGCTCTGGCAGCTCTCGCAACAGGTCGCGCGTCACATGAAGGAGCAGGGCGGCGGCGCGATCCTCCACATCTCCTCGATCTCGGGCTTCCGCGGCTCGCTCGAGGAGAAGGAGCCGGCGATCGCGTACAACGCCGCGAAGGGCGCCGTCAACACGCTGACGAAGGACATGGCGGTGAAGCTCGCGTCGCACCGGATCCGCGTGAACGCGATCGCGCCCGGCGCCTTCGACACCGACATGATGGACTACGTGAAGGGCGATTCCGAGACGCTGCGCCGCTTCCTCGAGCAGATCCCGCAGCGGCGCCCTGGCGGCGAGGACGACATCAAGGGCGCAGCCGTCTTCCTGTGTAGCGACGCCGCAGCCTACGTGACGGGGCAGGTGCTCGTCGTCGACGGCGGCTGGCTGGTGCGCGGCTGACGCGCTTCGGAGGACTGTCATGCTGCGAGCTCTCGACGTGGCGACCTCGGTCGGGGCGACGCTTGCGCGCGTCGGGCTCGGCGGGCGCGTCGGCCCGCTCGGCCCGCGCCCGGAGAAGACGCTCGAGCTCTACGAGTTCGAGGCCTGTCCCTTCTGTCGCAAGGTGCGCGAGGCGCTCTCGCTCCTCGACCTCGACGCGCTCGTCTTCCCGTGTCCGCGCGGCGGGCCGCGCTACCGCGAGGCGGTGAAGGCGCGAGGCGGCAAGTACCAGTTTCCCTATCTCGTCGATCCGAACACGGTCGAGGCGATGTACGAGTCCGACGAGATCGTCGCGTACCTCTTCCGTCGCTACGGAGCGGGCGAGCCGCCGGCGCTGCTGCGCGCGCCGGTCCTCACCGACCTCTCCAGCGCGCTCGCCTCGGCCTGGCGGCCAGGCTCCGGCAGGCGCTACCGGAAGGCGCGGGCGCCCGCCGAGCCGCTCGAGCTCTACAGCTACGAGGCGTCGCCCTTCTCGCGCCTCGCCCGCGAGGCGCTCTGCGAGCTCGAGCTGCCCTACCGGCTGCACAACGTCGCGCACGGCAGTCCGAAGCGAGACGCGTTCGTCGCGCGCTCGGGAAGGATGCAGGTGCCCTATCTGATCGATCCGAATACTGGCGCCTCGATGTTCGAGTCGGCCGACATCGTGCGGTACCTGCGCAGCACGTACGAGATCGACCGAGGGTGAGGTTCTTCGGAAGCGTTGCCCCGATCACGCGGAACGAAATCGCGCGCGAGGGCGTGGCGGCCCTCTCCCTCGCGTCGATGAACGTGCCCCAGGTGCTCGGCTATACGCGCATCGCGGGCACGCCGCTCGTCACGGGGCTCTACACCGCACTGTTTCCTGTGCTGGCGTTCGCGCTCCTCGGCTCGTCGCGACACCTGGTGGTCGCGGCCGACTCGGCGACCGCGGCGCTGCTGTTCGGGTCGCTCTCTCACATCGCCGAGCCCGAGACTCCCCGGTACATGGCGCTGGTGGAGATCGTGGCGCTCTGGACCGCCGGTCTCCTGCTCGTCGCGCGGATCTTCCGGCTGGGATTCCTGGCGGACTTCCTCTCGCGCACCGTGCTGGTGGGCTTCCTCACCGGAGTCGGATTCCAGGTGGCCATCGCGATGCTCGGTGGAATGTCCGGCATCGCGTTCCGATCGTCGCGCACGGTCGCGCAGCTCGCGGAGCTGCTGCCCGCCCTCCCGCGGCTCCAGGCTCCGACGCCTGCGCTCTCCGCATTCGTCGCGGCCAGCATCCTCCTCGGTCGACGCCTGGTCCCGCGCTTTCCCGTCGCGCTGCTCGTGGTGGCCGGAACGATCTTCGCGAGCGCCGTCTTCGACCTCGGCGCCCGCGGCATCGCGGTCGTCGGCCCGGTACCGGGAGGCCTCCCGTCGTTCGTGCTGCCGAGCGCGACCTGGCACGATTGCTTCGCCGTCCTGCCGGTCGCGGCCTCGTGCTTCGTGATCATCATCGCGCAGAGCGCCGCGACGTCCCGCGCCTTTGCAGCCCGACACCAGGAGCGGGTCGACGAGGATGCCGACATCCTCGGGCTCTCGGTCGCGAATGCGGCGGCTGCCTTGAGCGGAGCCTTCGTCGTCAACGGCAGCCCGACGCAGACGGCGATGGCCGAGCGCGCGGGAGCGCGGAGCCAGCTCGCTCAGATCTTCTTCGCGGGCATCGTGCTGGTGGTGTTGCTCCTCCTGACGGGCGTGCTCGAGCATCTGCCGCGCTGCGTGCTCGCGAGCATCGTCTTCACAATCGCGGTGGGCATGATCGACTTGTCCGCGCTCCGGAGCATCCGTCGGGAGAGCCCGGGCGAGTTCCGCCTCGCGATGTTCACCGCGGCCGCGGTGATCGGGATGGGCGTCGAGGTCGGCGTCCTGCTGGCGATCGGTCTCTCACTCCTTCGGCACGTGCGCCACAGCTATCGCCCGCACACGTCGATCGTCGTCTGGGACGACGCAGGACGGGCGAACCCCTTGGCCGTCGCTCCCGGCAGCGTGTCCGAGCCGGGGTTGATCGTCTACCGCTTCGGCGCCGATCTCTTCTACGCGAACGAAGCGCGTTTCGTCGACGAGCTGCGCGCCCTCGTGGAGCATGCGCCCGAGCCGGTGCGCTGGGTCGTCGTCGACGCGAGCGCGATCACCAACATCGACTACTCGGCCGCAGGGTCGGTCCGCGAGCTGATCGCCGACCTCTCGCAGCGAGGCGTCGGTCTCGTGTTCGGGCGCGTCTCTCCGGGCCTCCGCGCCGACCTCGAGCGCCACCGCGTGGTCGAGGCGCTCGGCGAGCATTGCGTGTTCGCCACGCTACACGAGGCGGTGGCTCGGGCGCGAGGCGAGGGCGCGTCTCATCCCCCCGCTCGCTTGACGGTGTAGCCGCGCGCCTCGAGCTCCGCGACGAGCAGGTCGCGGTGGTCGCCCTGGATCTCGATCACGCCGTCCTTGACCGAGCCGCCGGTGCCGCAGCGACGCTTCAGCTCGCTCCCGAGCTCGCGCAGCGCGTCGTCGGCGAGGCCGACGCCCGAGACCGTCGTGACCGTCTTGCCGTTGCGGCCCTTCACCTCGCGCCGCACGCGCACGACGCCGTCGCCGCGCGCCGCGCGCGGATTCGCCGTGCAGCTGCACTGCGCGACGGGCTTCGCGCAACGCGGGCACATGCGGCCGTGCGAGCTCGAGTAGACGATGCGATCGCGCCCGCTCACGCGGGTCCCCGAGCCGCGTCGCCGATCAGGCGGCGATGCTCGACCATGATGCAGCGGTCCTGCACCACCGCGATGCCCGCCGCCTCGAGCCGCGCGGCGGAGGCGTCGTCGCGGATTCCCTCCTGGAGCCAGACGACGCGCGGCTTCCACCCGAGCGCCAGGATCTCGTCGGTGTGGGCCGGCAGGTGCGCTGGCGCGCGGAACACGTCGATCAGATCGGCCGGCGTGTCGAGCTCCGCGAGGCGCGGCACGCAGCGCTCGCCGAGCACCGACTCGAGCTTCGGGCTGACGGGCAGGACGCGATAGCCGTGGCGCGTCAGATAGTGCGGCACGCGGTAGGCGTCGTCCTGCTCGCCCGCCTTGATGCCGAGCACCGCGATCGTGCGCGCGGATCCGAGCAGGCGGCGGAGCCCGGCGTCGTCGTCCACGGGCATGTCGTTCCTCGAAGAAGGGCTCGAGTGACTCGAGCGCGCCTCGACACCCCCGGAGCCGGCCCCTACTGTACCGCGCCATGCAAGCGACCCGGCGCGCGGCGCTGATTTTCCTCGGCGCGTGCTTCGCGCTTGCCAGCCCCGCCGCTCACGCGCTCGACGATCCGGCCGCGCACACGCGCGTGACGACTCTCGAGAACGGGCTCACCGTGCTGACCCTGGTCGACGACACCACGCCGGTGGTCTCGTTCCAGATGTGGGCGCACGTCGGCTCGCGCGACGAGACGCGTTATACCGGCCTCGCCCATCTCTTCGAGCACATGATGTTCGGCGGCTCGAAGAACGTCCCGGCCGAGGGACACGCACAGCTGCTCGGCGCGCGCGGCGGCGAGGTCAACGCGTACACGACGAACGACTACACCGTCTACTTCGACGACGTGACGACCGAGTCCATGCCGCTCGTGATCGACCTCGAGCACGAGCGCGTCGCGCACCTCGACATCGACGAGCCGACCCTGGCGCGCGAGCGCAAGGTGGTGCTGGAGGAGCGGCGCCTGCGCACCGAGGACTCGCCGATGGGGCGCGCCTACGAGAACCTCTTCTCGCTGGTCTTCCAGGCGCTGCCCTATCGATGGCCGGTGATCGGCTGGCGCAGCGACATCGAGAAGGCCACGGTCGACGTCTGCCGGGGGTTCTTCGACCAGTACTACGTGCCGAACAATCTGGTGCTCGCGATCGTCGGCTCCTTCGACGAGGAGGCCGCGCTCGACCGCATCCGCCGCACCTTCGGCACGCTGAAGCCCGTGCCGAACATCCCGCGCAGTCCGACCGAGGAGCCGAAGCAGCAGGGCGAGCGTCGCGCGACGGTGTATTTCGATCTGCGGGCGCCGATCCTGGCGGCCGGATGGCACGCCCCGCCGACGGGACATCCCGACGGAGAGGCGCTCGACGTGCTCTCGACGATCCTCTCCGAGGGCCGCTCGAGCCGGCTCTACCGCAGCCTCGTCTACGACGCGCAGCAGGCCCTCTCCGCCGAGGGCGGCTACTGGGAGCTCGAGGAGGCCGGCGTGTTCCTCGCCTTCGCCTCGGTGCGTCCCGACGCCTCCATCGACCGCGTCGAGAAGCTCTTCTTCGACGAGATCGAGCGCCTGAAGCGCGAGCCCCCCACCGCGGACGAGCTCGACAAGGCCAAGCGACAGCTCGAGGTGTCGCTAGTCGACGGGCTCGATACGAACCACGAGCTAGCCGAGCGCATCGGCCGCGACTACACGACCCTCGGCCGCATCCGCCCGCTCGACGAGCGGCTCGAGCGCATCCGCGCCGTGACCGCGGAGGACGTGCGGCGCGTCGCGCAGACCTATCTGGTGAAGGACCAGCGAAGCGTCGTGCACATCGTGCCGGCGCCGAAGGGCGTCCCGCCCGCCGGCGCGGGCGAGAGCACACCGTGAAGCGACGCCTCGCGCTCGGCATCGCGCTCGTGCAGATCCTCGCCTGCGCGAATGGGCACTGGCCCTTCGCGGAGAAGCCGGCCTGGGAGCTGCCCGCTCCGCCGCCGCCCGAGACGCCGATCGTCCCGCCCGGTCACCTTCACCGCGCGGCGCTCGAGAACGGGCTCCACGTGCTGATCCTCGAGGACCCGCGGCTGCCGCGCGTGGTGCTCGGCATGGCCTTCCGGCGCGGCGAGAGCAGCGTCCCGCCGGAGACCGCAGGGCTCGCCTCCTTCACGGCCGACCTGATGGAGCGCGGCGCCGGCGATCGCGACGCACTCGCGATGGCCGAAGCGATCGATCACCTCGGCGCGTCGCTCTCGGTGGCCGCCGGCTGGGACTCGCTGACGGTCGTGACGAGCGGCCTCTCGCGCGATCAGGAGGCGCTGTTCGACCTGCTGGCCGACGTGGTGCTGCGCCCGCGCTTCGACGCGGCCGAGGCGACGCGCGCGCGCGGCGAGTCGCTCGCAGCGCTCGAGCGCGCGCGCAACGACCCGTCCACCTTGACGAGCCGGTACACCGCGAGCGCGGTCTACGCGGGGCACCGCTTCGGGCTGCCGCTCTCCGGCACTCCGGAGACGGTCGCGCGCTTCGACGCTGCCGCCGCGCGCGACTTCCACCGGCGCGTCGCGCTGCCGAACGACGCGATCTTCTTCGCGTCGGGCGACGTGAACGTCGACGAGATGCTCGCGAAGGTGCGCGAGCACTTCGGCGACTGGGCGCAGGGCAGCATCGTCGACGTCGGCGCGCCGCCCCCCGCGCCCGCGCCGCCCGCGCGCCGCATCGTGCTGGTCGATCGCCCCGAGATGGTGCAGGCGCGCATCACGCTCTCGCACGACGGCATCGCGCGCAGCTCACCGGACAGGATCCCGGTGTCGCTGATGAACTCGGTTCTCGGCGGCAGCGGCTTCTCCTCGCGCCTGATGGAGACCTTGCGGACCTCGTCGGGTCTGACCTACAGCGTGTGGTCGGACTTCGCGCTGCGGCGGAGCCCCGGCCCCTTCGTGGTCTCGACCTTCACGGTGGTGCCCGAGACGCGCAAGGTGATCGACCTGCTGCTCGCCGAGCTCGCGCGCGGGCGCGACGAGCCGCCCGGCGAGGACGAGCTCTCGTGGGCGCGCACGCTCGCGATCGGGCAGTTCGCGATGGGTCTCGAGACCTCGACCGCGGTCGTGCAGAGCCTCGTCGATCTCGACATCTACGACCTGCCCCAGGACTCGCTCGACACGTTCCGCTCGCGCGTGCGCGCGGTGACACCGGCAGACGTCGAACGGGTGGCGCGCGAGTACCTGCATCCGGACCGCGCGGCCGTCATCGTGGTGGGACCCGCGAAGGACATCGCGCCGCAGCTCGAAGGGCTCGGCAAGGTGGAGATCGTGAAGCCGTAGTCTGTTCGGGAACGCTGGAGATACGGCCAGACACTTGCTCCTCATCCCGCGGCGTCGCTGGCGCTGTCGGGACTCGACACGGGCCGCGGCACCACGTCGATTCGGACGGGCGGTGTCAGCTCCTCGCGGCCGCCCGCGCCGAGCTCGCGCAGCTTGCGCGCCTGCGGCAGCACGCGCGACTCGAAGGAGCCGACCGCCGTGTTGAAGTGCGCGACGGAGCGCTCGAGCGCGCCGCCGAGACGGCCGAGGTGCCCCGTCAGTCCCACGAGCCGATGCTCCATCTCGCGGGCGAGCTCGAGGACCTGGCGCGCGCCGTCGGCGAGACGCTGCTCGCGCCAGCCGTGCGCGACCGCGGCGAGCAGCGCGTAGAGCGTCGCCGGCGTCGCGACCACGACGCCGCGCGCGAGCGCATCGGCGACGAGCGCGCTGTCGTGCTCGACGGCGGCGCCGAGGAAGCCCTCGTGCGGCAGGAAGAGCACCACGAACTCGGGGCTGCGCTCGAGCCGCTCGGCGTAGCCGCGCCCGGCGAGCGCCTCGACGTGGCGCTTCACGTGACCCGCGTGGCGCGCGAGCGCCCGCTCGCGCTCTTCGGGCCCCTTTGCCTCCACCGCCTCGAGGTAGGCGTCGAGCGGCGCCTTCGCGTCGACCGCGATTTCGCGGCCGCCCGGCAGCCGCACCAGCAGATCGGGCCGCGCGGCGCCGGCGCCCGCGCCGAGCGAGACCTGCTCGGCGAAGTCGCAGTGCGCGGACAGCCCCGCGAGCTCGACGGTGCGCCGCAACGTCAGCTCGCCCCAGCGGCCGCGCGAGCCCGGCGCGCGCAGCGCGTGCGCGAGGTCGGAGGTCTGCGCTGCGAGCGCGCGCAGCTGCTCGCTCATCTGACCGCCGTGCAGCGCGCGCAGCCGCTCGACCTCCTGAGCCTCGCGCTGGTAGTGCGCGAGCGCGTCGCGGAGCGGTGTCACCACGTCCTCGATCGACTGGCGCCGCCCGCTCCAGTCCGCGGTCGAGGCGTCCTGGAGCGCGCGGAAGCGCTCGGCCGCGAGCGCGAGGAAGCCCTCGTTGTTCTGGCGCAGCGCCTCCGCCGCGACGGCCTGGAAGGCGTCGCGCAGCGCGTGCCGTCGTCGCGCGGCGAGCCACACCGCCGTGGCGCTCGTCGCGACCACCGCGACAGCCAGCCCGATGAAGAGGGCCGGAAATCCCCCGGCCGCGATCTCCGTCCAGAGCGTCTGCATGGCGAATCCTCCCCGAGATGTCCGGCGGAGAGGATCGGGCGGGGGTGTGACAGATCCGGTCACAGAGGCGGGGCGAGGCAGAGGCCCCGAAGAGGAACCCATGGCCGCCGCAGGGGCCTCTGCCTCGCCCAGCCCGGTGGTCCGCCCTCAGAGGATCGCGCCGCTCTCCTTGGCGCGGAGGATGTCGTCCCACTCGAGCCCGAGACCGAGCAGCACCTCTTCGGTGTGCTGACCGTGCTCGGGCGCGGCGCCGATCTGCGGCACCTGCTCGTCGAATTGCACCGGCGCCGCCACGAGCTGACACGTCGAGCCGTTCGCGAGTTCCACGTCGGCGAGATATCCGTTCGCGATCGCCTGGGGATCGTCGTAGAGCTCGCCGGGGTACTGCACCGGCGCCCACACGCCGTCGGTCGTGGCGAGCTTCTTCTTCCAGATCTCGAGGTTGTGCTCCGCGAAGATCGCGTCGAGCGTCCGCACGCACTCGGCCTTGTTCGCCGCGCGCGCGGCGGCATTCGCGAAGCGCGGGTCGTCGATCAGGTCCTCGCGCCCGAGGTGACGGCAGAGGTCGGGCCAGTTGCGGTCCGATTGCAGCATCACAAGCATGATCCAGCGTTTGTCCTTCGTCGGATACGCGTTCACGATCGGGTTCGGCGCCTGCGTCCGGTCCATCTTCGGCATGCCCTTGCCGAGGCCGAGCGCCGCGAGCGCGCGCGCCATCGTGATGTCGGCCGAGATGTTCCACATTGCCGTGGAGAGCAGCGAGATGTCGACGACGGATCCGACTCCCGTGCGCTCGCGGCGGAAGAGCGCGGTCGCGATGCCGCCCGCGATCGTCATGCCGCCGATGCTGTCGCCGAAGGCGGGCCGCTGGCTGACGGGCGGATCCTCGCTGCCCGCGCCGCTGATCGCGGCGCCGATGCCTCCGCGCGCCCAGTAGCTCGCGGCGTCGTAGCCGCCGCGCTCGGCGTCGGGACCGCGCACGCCCTGGCCGGAGCCGCGCGCGTAGACGATGCGGGAATTCACGCGCCGGATGTCGTCCACGTCGATCGCGAGCCGGCGCCGCGCGTCCGGCAGGAAGCTGGTCAGGAAGACGTCGCTCTTCGCGGCCAGCTTGTAGAGGAGCTCGCGGCCCGTGTCGGTGCGGATGTCGAGCGCGACGCTCTTCTTGCCGCGGTTCGGCTGCTCCCACATGAAGTTGAAGCCGCCCTGCGGCAGCAGCCCCGAGGTGACGAGTCCGCGCTGCGGATCGCCCGTCTTCGGGTGCTCGATCTTGATGACCTCGGCGCCCCAGTCCGCGAGGATCGCGCCCGCGGAAGGCACGAACCACCACTGCGCCACCTCGAGCACCCGGATTCCGTCGAGCGGTCTCTCCATCGCCATTCCTCCCAGGCTCGTCAGCGCGCGGCGCCAGATTCCGAACGGAGTCGCGCGCGGAGATCGACCTTGCGGATCTTGCCCGAGGCCGTCCTCGGGAAGTCCGTCACGAATTGCAGCTCCTCGGGCCACTTCTGCCGCGCGAGCCCGACTCCGGACAAATGCGCGGTGACCACAGCGAGTGTCACGGGAGCGACGCCTGGCAGCATGCGCACGATCGCGCACGCGTGCTCGCCGAGGCGCGCGTCGGGCGCGGCCACCACGGCGACCTCGGCGACACCGGGCAGCGTGTGCAGCGCCTGCTCGATCTCGGCCGCGGAGAGGTTCTCGCCGCCGCGAATGATGATGTCCTTCATCCGGTCGGTGATGGTCAGGAAGCCGCCCTCGTCGAGTACGCCGACGTCGCCGGTGTGGTACCAGCCCTCGTCGTCGAACGCCGCGGCGGTGAGCGCCGGGTCCGTGTACCCGAGGCAGAGATCCGGGCCGCGCGAGAGGATCTCTCCGGGCGTGCCGGGCGGTACGTCGGCGCCGCCCTGGTCGACGAGGCGCAGCTCGACGCGAGGACACGCGCGCCCGTCGGTGCGGTGGCGGCGGTCCGCCAGATCCTCGAAGGTGCAGCCCGTCGTCGACGGATGCTCCGTCGATCCGTACGAGCGGATCAGGGTGATGCCGTGCGAGGCCGCCCGCTCGGCGAGCGCGATCGGCACGGGCGCGCCGCCGAGCCCGATCCGGCGCATCAGCGCGGCGTGCGCGGGCGTGAAGTCCGGGTGATCGAGCAGGCTCGCGAGGAAGACCGAGGCGCCGCTGCCCGAGCCGATGCGCGCCTCGAGCATCACCTCGAGCGCGTGCGCCGGATCCCAGCGGTCGATCAGGTGGATGTCCCCGCCCGTCGCGAGCGGACCGAGCACCGCGCCGAGCATCCCCGTCGCATGCGTGACCGGCGAGCCGATCAGATTCGGCTTGCCGGGCGTCATCCAGCTCTTCATGTGGCGGAGCTCGGCGAGCATCGTGCGGTGATCGTGGATCACGCCCTTCGGATCCGCGGTGGTGCCGGAGGTGTAGGCGAGCACCGCGACCTCGTCGGGCTCCACGACCGGGAGATCGGTCGCTGGTGTCCGCTGCGCACACGCCGACCAGCCGATGCGCGTGACGCCGTGGGGGATCGGAGGCGCTTCACGGTCTTCTCCGATCACGACGTGCAGCCGGAGCGAGCGCGGAGCCGCGGTCGCGACGATCGCGTCGTAGTCGACATGGCCGTACGCGGGCGGCGAGATGTAGGCCACCGCGCCGCTCTGCTCGAGGATGAAGCCGACCTCCTTGCGGCCGTAGATGTGGACGATCGGCACCAGCACGTAGCCGCCGAGGGCCAGCGCCGCGAACGACACCACGGCCTCGCGCCAGTTAGGGAGCTGGAAGGCGACGGCCTCGCCGGGCTGCACGCCCATCTCGCGCAGCAGCGCGACCAATCGCCGCGCCTCGGCGTCGACGTCCGCATAGCGACCCCGCCAGCCGCGCGAGCGCGACCACACGGCGATCGTCGCATCGGGATGCGCGGCGAGCCGGCGAGCGACCATCGCGCCCAGGGTGTCGTGGATCCACCACCCGGTGTCGACGTACGCCTTCTCGAGGTCGGGCGGGACCCGGCGCACGCGGAAGCGACCGGCCGCGCGATCCCGATCGACGCGCATGTCAGGCGAGATCCGCCGCGGCGCGCGCGCGCAGCTCGTCCTTCACGACCTTGCCGGTCGCGTTGGTGGGCAGGGCTGGCACGGCCACCACGTGCCGCGGGACCTTGTAGTTCGCGAGTCGCTCGCGCGCCCAGCCGATGATCGCGGCGGCGTCGACGGAGCGCCCCGGCGCGGCGACGACGTACGCCATCGCGACCTCGCCCATGCGCGCGTCGGGCACGCCGATCACCGCGACCTGACCGATGGACTCGTGCGCGAGCAGCGCATTCTCGACCTCGGCCGGGTACACGTTGAAGCCGCCGACGATCAGCATGTCCTTCGAACGCCCGACGATGCGGACGTAGCCGCGCTCGTCCATCGTCGCCAGATCACCCGTGTGCAGGAAGCCGCGCGCGTCGATGGCCGCGGCCGTCGCCTCCGGATCGTCGAGGTAGCCCTGCATCACGCTGTAGCCGCGGACGAGCAGCTCGCCCGTCGTCCCGCGCTCTACTTCCTCTCCCTTCGTGTCGGCCACGAGGATCTCGAGGCCGTCCATCGCGCGCCCGGCCGTCGTCGCGATCGTCTCGGCGTCGTCATCCGGTCTCGACCCCGTGCACGTGCCGGCCTCGGTGAGCCCGTAGCCGGTGAGGATCGAGCGGAACGGCAGCTCCGCGCGCATCTCGCGGATCAGCTCGACGGGGATGTCGGCCGCACCGGTGACGGCGACCCGCAAGGTGCGGAGGTCGAACTTCTTGCGGTCGCGGTGGTCGAGGATCGAGCGGTAGACGGTGGGTGCCCCGGGCAGCACGGTGATTCGCTCCTTCTCGACCAGGGACAGGACTTCGGGAACGTCGAAGACGGGAACCGGGACGATCGTCGCGCCTCGCAAGAGACACGCGAGCCACCCTGCCTTGTACCCGAACATGTGGAAGAACGGGTTTACGATCAGATAGCGATCGTCCCGACGGAGCCCGGCGAAATCGCACCACTGCCGGAACTGCTCGACGGTCTGGCCGTGGGTCATGACGACGCCCTTCGGTCGGCCCGTCGTGCCGGACGTGAACAGCACGTCGCTCGGGTCGCCTGGTCGGACGCCGGCCCGGCGCTCCGCATGCGCGGCGGCGGAGACTTCGCGCGCGCGCGCCGTGAAGACGTGCCAGCTCACGACCTCGACACCCTTCGGCGCCTCCCCGGCGCGCGCCGAGCCGTCGAGCAGCACGATCCGGCGCAGGTGGGGAAGCGGCGCGCCGACCGCGCCTAGCATCGCGACCGGATCGATGCCGAGGAAGCCGATCGTCGTGACGAGCAGCATCGCCTTCGAAGCCGACAGCACGTACGCCGCTTCCGCGCCCTTGAAGCGCATGTTGATCGGCACGAGCGACGCGCCGGCGGATTGCGCGCCGAGCGCGGCCACGATCCAGCCGAGCCCGTTCGGCGCCTGGATCGCGACGCGATCTCCCGGCTGCACGCCGGCCGCGATCATCGCGCGCGTCGAGATGCTCACGAGCTCGCCGAGCTCGCGGTAGGTGACGCGTCGAGCGCGCTCCACGACGGCCTCGGCATCGGGCCGCGCCGCGATGCTCGCCGCCACGGCGCCGGGGATCGTCTCCTGCTCGCTCCTCACAGCGACAGGATCGACACGCCCGCGACGCCGGGAGCGCCGTACAGCTGCGTGTAGCCGACCTTCGGATCGCCGGGCACCTGTCGCTCACCCGCGCGTCCGCGGAGCTGGAGCACGACCTCGTGCACCTGGCGCAGCCCCGACGCGCCGATCGGCTCGCCGTTCGCGAGGAGACCCCCGTCGGTGTTGACCGGCAGCCCGCCGCCGATCTCGAGCTCGCCTTCCGCCACCAGCTTCTCCTGCTCGCCGTCGGCGCAGAAGCCGTTCTCGGCGAGGTGGATCACCTCGGCGCCGGCGTCCGTGTCCTGGAGCTGGATCACGTCCACGTCCTCGGGACCGATCCCGGCCGTCTCGTAGGCCGCGCGCGACGCGTCGACGGTCGGGCCCGACGTCTCCTCGATCGGCAGCCACGGGCTGTGCACCTCGAAGGCCCCGAGCCGGCGCGTGCGGACCGCGCTGGCGCGGAGGTAGATCGGCTTGTCGGTGTAGCGGTGTGCGCGGTCGGCGCGGCACAGCACGACGGCCGCGGCGCCCTCGTCGGGGCTGCAGAACATGTACTGCGTGAGCGGATGGTTCAGCATCCGCGATCCGAGGATCTCCGCCTCCGAGAGCGGCTTGCGGCGGAAGGCGTTCGGGTTGAGAGCGCCGTTGCGGTAGCTCTTCGCGGCGACGCGCGCGAGCGTCGCCTGCGAGATGCCGTGGTCGTGCATGTACTTGTTGATCTTCATCCCGAAGAACTTGGTCGTGACGAACTGACCGAGCTCCCCGTACCACGACGGACACGCGTACAGGCGCGGATCGGAGCTGAAGGCGCCGGGCGGATGCTTGTCCATGCCGACGGCGATTCCGAGGTCGGAGTCGCCGAGCCGGATCGTGCTCGCCGCCAGATTCAGCACGCTCGCCGCGGTCGCGCAGCCGTTGTAGACGTTGTTGAACGGGATACCCGTGAGGCCGAGCAGCGCGACCACCGCGTCCGGGTTGTCGATCTCGTAGCTCCCGGCGAACGCGAACTGGATGTCGCGCCACGCGACGCCGGCGTCGGCGAGCGCGCGGCGGATCGCGATGGCGCCCATCTCGATGCCGGTCACGTCCTTGAAACGGCCGAACGGATGCAGCCCGACTCCGACGATCGCGACGTCCACTCCGAGACCTCCCTGATTCGACTAGCTCACCGGCCGGAACGCGAAGGTGACGACTTCGTTGCCGTCGCCGTCGGTGCGGAACGGCACGACCACGAGCTCCATGTCCATGCCGATGCGGAGCCCGTCCGCCTGGGTGAGGCGCGCTTCGACCCGCACCTCGTCGCCGAGCTCGACGTAGCCGACGCCGTACGGCACGAACGCGTCGCCCGTCGGCCCCGCGTAGGGTGGCGACGGCGGCGGAAAGTCCTGCGTGGTCCAGGCCCAGAGCCGTCCGCGCCGGGGCAGCAGGCGCTCGGCCATCTCGGTCGACGCGCAGCGCGGACAGGAGTCCTGCGCGGGGAAGGTCACGATGCCGCACGCGGCGCACCGGCTCCCGATCAGCTGCGGATCGTCAGCGGGCCAGGTGAACACGCCCTTCGCCACGGGGATTCGCGCCATCACTTCTTCTTCCACAGATCCGGATCGTTCCACGCGCGGTCGAGCGGCCGCATGCCGCCGCCGTATGCCGTGAACTGCGTCATGCCGAGAAGCTCCATCGTCTGTCCGTACCCCAGGTCGTTGACCGCGGCGCGCTTGAACTCCTGGACGAAGGTCCGGCGCGTGTGGCGGAGCACCATCGGCGAGAAGCGCAGCAGATAGCGCGCGATCTCCCAGGCGCGATCCATCAGCGCCGCCCGCGGCAGCACCTCGTTCACCGCGCCCCACTCGTGCGCCATCTGCGCCGTGATCTTCTGTCCCATCAGCTGCGCATAGCGCCAGCGATTGCGGCCCAGCACCAGCGGCCAGATGTTCTGGATGCCGTCGCCGGGAGAGAGGTTCCGCGGGAAGTGCGCCATGTCCTGGAACCACGCGTCGTCGGAGGCGAGCACGATGTCGCACATCAGCGCCAGTTCGGAGTGGATGTTCGACGGCCCGTTCACCGCCGCGATCATGATGGCATCGATCTCCAGCAGATTGATGTGCCGGAGCCGCCCGTACCATCCCATCTCCTCCGCCCACTCGGGCGGACCCGCGAACGCTGGCCGATTGCTCTCGCGTCCCCACGTCGCGTTGAACGTGTCGCCGGTGCCGGTGTAGATGACGACGCGCACGTCGCGATCGCCCGCGACGTCGTTGAAGAGATTCGCGATGTCGTGATGCGTGCGCTCGTCCCACACCGCGGGGCCGCCGTCGCGGTGCATGCGCATCAGCAGGATGCCATCGTCGGTCTTCTCGAGCGCGAAGTCGGGGTACCGGTCGCGGTACTCCTCGAAGCGGGTCAGGCGCGGCACGGGCGGGATCTCCTCGCGGTCACGGGCGCGGCTCGCGGATGCGGTCGATGCGTGCGGATCCGCAATCGACGACTTCCGGCTGTCGCCACACTTCCACCGCGTACGACACCATGAGCAACGAGTGCAGGAGCTGGAGCAGGCGCAGGGCGTCGGCCGGCAGGTCGTCGAGCGGGAAGCGTTCGCACCAGGCGATCGCCTCCTCGGCGCGCGGGAAGAAGGCGTCGTAGAAGGCCTGCAGCTCCGGCATCGGGCTCGCGAGGCGACGCGCCCAGCGCTCGGGCTCCGTCGCCAGACACCACGTGCGCGCCCACGGCTCGAGCGCCGCGAAGGCGGCCGGAAGGAGGGCGTCGCTCATCGCGTCGCCTCCGCGGCGCGTTCGCGCCAGGCCTCGACCCAGTCGCCGACCGTCTTGTGGAAGTGGCGGACCAGGATCTCCTGGTCGCAGAGCGGGAACTCGGCGAACGCGCGCTGCTCGAGCCCCATCTGCGTGCCGTCGAGCGTGCCGCAGTCTCGCAGGCCGTACTCCTTGAACGTCAGCGCGGCGTACTCGTGCGCGAGCCGCTCGCGAGCCGTGCGCGCCGGCGCGAAGTGGAGATCGCCCTCGAAGACGTGCGTGTGGTGCGACGTCGGCCAGTAGCGATACGTGACGTACCAGCCGCGCTCGTAGATCAGCATCTCGAGATTCGGGAAGACCTGGAAGTTGTCGATGCCCCAGCGCGACGTGCCCGACGGGTTGACACCGGCGAGCGGGCCGAGATCCGGCGCGTCCCATGGGCCCGTGTTCCCGCTGCGCGTCAGCGCCTCGGCCGGGTAGAGGTGCTCCTTCGGCCAGGTGTGCTTGTGCGTGCCGCTCGTCGACACCATGCGGTGAGGGCCGTCGATCTGGTAGTGCGCGGCCTCGAACGGGTACTCCGGGTTCCGCGCCTCCGGGGTCGGGCCGAGCTGGTGCGTGTGCAGCGGCGCGACGTGGTAGTACTCCTGGAAGGCGTCGACGAAGATCTTCCAGTTGCTCCCGTTCTCCGCGCGGAACGAGTAGCGCTCGGTCATCCGCTCGAAGGGATAGCCCTCGAGCGCGCCGACCATCGGCCCGAGGTAGTCGCGCAGGCTCCACTCCGGCTCGCGGGCCAGGTTCACGAAGATGAAGCCGGCCCACGTGTCGCAGTGGACCGGCGCGAGGCCGAGCGCGTCCTTGCGCAGCCCGAAGAACTCGTTCTCCTGGTGCACGTAGGTGCAGACGCCGTCGAGGCCGTAGCGCCAGCCGTGGTACCGACAGACGAGCTGGCGCGCGCGGCCGCACGCCTCGCCTCGCGGCGTGCCGTCCCACACCAGCTTGTTGCCGCGGTGGCGACACACGTTGTGCAACGCGCGGATCCGACCGTCCGCCGCACGGGTCACGAGGATCGACGTCCCGACACCGGGCAGATCCTTCGTGAAGAACGTCCCGTCCCGATCGAGCTGCTCGACGCGACCGACGTTCAGCCAGGCCCGCTTGAAGATCGCCTCGCGCTCCTGCTCGAAGAACGCGGGCGAAACCGAGTCCTCGAACGAGACGAGGCCCGTGCCGAGCTCGGGATGGTGCGCCGTCCAGCTGCCCTCCGGCGGCCTCGCGAAACGCGCCATCCTCGCCTCCGCGTCCCGTGGCCGTCACGCCGCCGGGAATGCCATTCTCTCGTTCCGAGAACATTGTTGCATAGACGGTCGCGCCTGGTCCATAATCGCGCGACCGCAACGCATCGGGGGCAGCGGAGGCAGCGTGGGCGACCGGGTCGCGGTGGTGACGGGGGCCGCGTCGGGCATGGGGCTCGCGATCGCCCGGCACTTCGCGGCGCTCGGCGATCGCGTCGGCCTGCTCGACCGCGACGGCGACGCGGCGCTGCGCGCGGCCAAGGATCTGCGCGAGGCGGGCGCCTCCGCGCTCGCCATCGAGACCGATGTCACCGACCGCTGCGCCGTCGACGCCGCCTTCGACGAGGTGCGCGCGCAGCTCGGACCCGTCGCGATCGCGGTCACGAGCGCGGGCCTCGATGCGTTCGAGCCATTCACGAAGATCTCGCCGGAGAGCTGGGAGCGCGTCGTCGCCGTCAACCTGACCGGCACGTTCCACTGCCTCCAGGCCGCGGTGCCCGACATGCTCGCGGCCCGCTGGGGCCGCATGGTCACGATCGCGTCGTCGAGCGCGCAGTCGGGCGCCGCGCGCATGGCGCACTACGTCGCGTCCAAGGCGGGTGTGATCGGGCTGACGAAGGCGCTCGCACTCGAGCTCGCGCCGTTCGGGATCACCGTCAACACGATTCCGCCGGGCATGATCGACACGCCGATGCTGCGGCGCGCCGAGGCCGCCGGCGACGTGATGAAGCTCGAGAAGCTCGTCCCGCGCATGATCCCGGTCGGACGAGCCGGAACTCCCGAGGACATCGCGGCGACGTGCGGCTTCCTCTGCTCGGACGAGGCGGGCTTCATCACCGGTCAGGTCGTCGGCGTCAACGGCGGGATGGTCCTTTGAACGAGGAGGCGCGGAGATGTCCGAAGCCCTGAAGGTCCCGAAGCAAGCGGCGAGGCAATACCCGAAGCCTCCCGAGGGAAGCTGGACGGAGCATTATTCCGAGCTCGACACCGATCCGGTGTCGTACGAGAGCTCGATCTCTCCCAAGTTCTTCGAGCTCGAGCGCGAGGCGATCTTCAAGCGGGCCTGGCTGAACGTCGGGCGGGTCGAGCAGCTGCGGCGCAAGGGCAGCTACTTCACGCGGGAGCTCGCGGTGGCGAAGGCCTCGCTGATCATCGTCCGGGGCATGGACGACGAGATCCGCGCCTTCCACAACGTGTGCCGCCACCGAGGCAACAAGCTGGTCTGGAGCGAGGACCCGCGCGTGGAGACGAGCGGCAGCTGCCGCCAGTTCGCGTGCAAGTACCACGGCTGGCGGTACGAGCTCGATGGGAAGCTCTCGTTCGTGCTCCAGGAGGGCGAGTTCTTCGGGATCGACAAGAGCCGGTACGGCCTGGTGTCGGTCCACTGCGCGGTGTGGAAGGGGTTCATTTTCGTGAACCTCGCCGAGCAGCCGGCCCAGTCGCTGCGCGAGTACCTCGGACCGATGATCACCGCGATCGACTATCCGTTCGAGAAGCTGACACAGCGGTACTACTACCGAGGCGACATCCGCAGCAACTGGAAGGTCTTTCTCGACGCGTTCCAGGAGTTCTACCACCCGCCGATCCTCCACGGGCGGCAGAACCCGGTCATGCGTCAGGCCGACTACCGCGACAAGGGCTTCTACACGAGTCACTTCCAGATCGACGGCCCGCATCGCGTCGGCTCCACGAGCGGAGGCGCGGGCGGCAAGCTGGTGCCGGAGTTCTACAACCCGATCGAGCAGGTGATGCGTAGCGGCCTGTTCGGTCCCTGGGACGCGTCCGAGATCGTGACCGGCCAGCTGCCGCCGGGTCTCAATCCGGGCAAGAAGAAGAACTGGGGTCTCGACTCGTTCCAGATCTTCCCGAACTTCGCGATCGTGTTCTGGGAGACGGGCTGGTACCTCACCTATCACTACTGGCCCGTCGCGCACGATCGGCTGATCTTCGAGGCGAACGCCTACTTCACGCCGCCGCGCAATGTGCGCGAACGCCTCGCCCAGCAGCTCGGCATCGCGACCATCAAGGAGTACGCGCTCGAGGACTGCGGCACGCTCGAGGCGACGCAGATGGGGCTCGAATCGCGCGTGGTCTCGACCTTCCCGCTCGGCGACCAGGAGTTCATGTGCCGACACCTGAACCGGGTCGTCCACAACTGGGTCGAGGACTACCAGCGAAAGCAGGCGGAGGGCCGATGATGGGCGCTGCGCGGCTGCCGGCCGAGTTCTCCGATCTCGAGCGCTTCGTCCACGACTGGTGCCTCGACGGCGAGCCCCAGCGCTACGCCAAGCGCCTCGCCAGCACGATGGACGAGATCCAGGAGTTCTACGACGCGATCATGCCGCGCGCCGAGGAAGCGATCCGCTATCTCGAGAAGTTCCCGATCGACGATCTTCCGGACGACGCGCTCCGGCTGCTCAAGCTGCTGTACTCGCTGATCGTGATCTCGTTTCCCGTCGAGATCTGGCGGCAGCCCCAGATCCCGGATACGCACCTGGCCCAGTTCGAGCTGAAGATCGAACCGCTCCCGTGAGCGGCAACCCGCAGCGGATCGCCGACCTCGTCGAGATCCACGCGCTGTGCGCGCGCTACATGGCGTACGCGAGTCGCTTCGTGCTCGACCGCTGGCTCGACGTCTTCACGCCGGACATCGAATACAGCGCCTTCGGCACGGCGTTCACGCTCGAGCGCTTTCCCGCGCTGCTGGAAGCGGCGCCGCGCGGCCAGTTCATCGGCAACATGCCGGTGGTCGAGCTCGACGGCGATCGCGCGACCGGCACGCAGCACTTCGTGTTCATCGACCAGCGGACGCACGCGATGCGCCTCGGCTGGTATCGCGACGAGTACGTGCGCACGGCGGACGGATGGCGAATCCGTCGGCGCGCGACCACGTTCCTGCGCAAGCACGGCGGAGTCGACTCTGGGCGGCAGCACGATCCGCTCGCGGCGCCCGAGCCGGGACGAGACGACGGCTGACGCGTGTCGCGAACGGCGGTGATCACCGGAGCGGGCGGCGGCATCGGGCTCGCCTGCGCGCGCCGGCTCGGCGCGAGCGGACACCGATTGGTGCTGGCCGAGGTGGACGCGCAGCGACTCACAGCGGCCGGGAGCGAACTCGAGAAGGCGGGTCTCTCCGTCGACGGGGTTGGCTGCGACGTCACGGACGCCGAGGCCGTGCGGCGGCTGGCCGAAGCCTCGTCGGCGGCGGGCGAGCTCGGCTGCCTCGTCCACACGGCCGGCCTCTCGCCGGCCATGGCGTCCGGCGCTCGCATCCTCGACGTGAACCTCGTCGGAACGGCGCGACTGCTCGAGGCGTTCCTGCCGCTCGCCGAGCGGGGATCGGTGGCGGTCTGCGTCGCGTCGCAGGCCGGCCATCTCGCGGCCGCCGCCGCCACTCCCGCGATCGACGCGGTGCTCGACGATCCGCTGCGTCCCGACTTCGCGTCGCGCTTCGCGGCGCTCGGCGCCGCGCTCTCCGAGCCCGCCCCGGCCTACGCCCTGTCGAAGCGCGGCGTGATCCGGCTGGCGTCGCGCTCGGCGCCGGCCTGGGGAGCTCGCGGTGCGCGCATCGTGTCGCTCTCCCCCGGCATCATCGACACCGAGATGGGACGCCTCGAGTCGAGGAGCCAGCCCTTCATGGCCACGATGGTGGAGCGGACGCCGCTCTCCCGGATGGGACGGCCGGAGGAGATCGCCTCGGTCGTAGCGTTCCTCGTCTCCGACGCCGCGTCCTTCGTGACGGGCACCGACATCCTGGTCGACGGCGGCAGCACCGGCGCGGTGCTGCGCATGATGAGCGGCGCCGGCTCCTGATCCGGCTTTCAGCGCTTCGGGAACGCCGTGCCGGCGAGATGGCCGCCGAGGAGCATCACGCCGGTCAGCACGACCCACAGATCGGTGAGGCGGCACAGCAGCACCGGAGCGTGTCGCACCTCCATGAACTCCCGGATGATGATGCGGACCTTGATCAGCGCGATCCCGATCGCGCTCGCGGCGATTGCGGCCGGTGCGAGCCCCGCCTGCGCGCCGACCGAGCCGATCCCCAGCTGCGCGAGCGTGATCGCGGACAGCGCCAGCCAGACGAGCATCAGCCTCTTCTCGGCCCCGGAGTTCACGCGTCACCTCATGACGTAGAGCAAGGCGAAGATCAGGACCCAGAGGAAGTCGATCGTGTGCCAGTAGGTTGCGCACGTCTCGACGATCTCCTGAGAATGCGGAGCGGGGCTGCGGAGCTGGTGGACGGCGACGGCGAGCGCGACGAACCCGATCAGGAGATGGAGGAAGTGGATCCCCGTCAGGAAGTAGTAGAAGGAGGAGAACTCGTCGGCGGTGAAGGTGAACCCGTGCTCGATCGCGACGACCCATTCGCGCAGCTTCGAGACGAGGAAACCGAAGCCGAATGACATCGTCAGGAACGCGTTCCTCGTCGCGGCCCGATACCCACCCTCGCGGGCGGCCTGGACGCAGCGCGCCACGGACCAGGAGCTCGCCAGCAGCACGAGGGTGTTGAAGACCCCGACGCGCAGGTCGAGGTGCGCTTGCGACTGCAGGAAGAGGCCGGGGCTCCGCGCCCGGCTGAAGACGTACGCGGTGAAGTAGGCGGTGAAGACGAATCCTTCGAAGAGCACGAAGGCCCACATGTCCGGCTGGCCGGGCACGAAGCGGACGGCCTCGGGCCGGCCGTTCACGGCAACGCTCCGGTGCCGAAGTCTTCACGCAAGATCATCCTCCGCAGCAGGGTGAGGAAGACGATCGTGTAGGTGACGAACACGCCCATGTTGATCCACCACGCGATCGTGCCGTTCCAGGCGAATGCGCCGTTCTTGAAGATCCATGCGGGGGCCACGACCACCTCGGTGAGAGCGTTGCAGAGATTCAGGTAGCCGAACCACTTCGGGAAGACGCCGTTCTCGTCGAGCAGGACCGCGACCATCCAGACCAGCGACCCGATCAGGAACACGCCCATGGTTCCTTCGAACGACAGGAACGCGAAGTCGTAGATCCAGCTCATCAGCGCGGGATCGCGGTCGGGTCGCATCGCGCCGACCGTGCACGCGACGCCCATGATCAGCATGCCGGGAAGCGTGGCGAGGGCGTAGATCACGAGGTAGGAGTACGCGAACGCGCGGCTCACCGACATACGCCGGATCGAGTAGGCGAGCGTGGCGTTCATGATCGCCGTCGCCCCGCCGACGATGAAGACGAAGGCGTACCCGTAGATCAGGCCGTGGCGCCGCTCGGCGAACCACTGCACGACCTGCGCAGGGGTGAGCGAAGGCTCCGGCGGAGGCTGGGTGCGCGTGACCACGAAGAACAGCAGGCCGTACACGTTGTAGAAGACGACGAGCGTCCACCAACCGATCCACAGCTCGCGCTTCCCGTCGTTCATGCCTCCACCGCGTCGCCTTCGGCCCTCTGGCGCGCGATCGCCCGAGCGAGCACGACGCCCATGACGGCGAT
Source organism: Myxococcota bacterium (assembly GCA_035541475.1). Taxonomy (GTDB): domain Bacteria; phylum Myxococcota_A; class UBA9160; order UBA9160; family SMWR01; genus DASUFZ01. The sequence continues at coordinate 69,967 of DATKND010000054.1, forward strand.
CCAGACGCCGATCGCGACGTTTCGCACCCAGAACGTCAGCAGTCCGTCCCACGCGATCGGGCCCGTCATCGCCGCTCCGACGAACGCGGCGGGCATCAGCAGCGCGGCGACGACGAGATTGAAATGCGCGACCCAAGGCGGGAAGACCGGCCGTTCCTGGCGATCGAGATAGATCGCGAGCGCGAGGATCACGCTCTGCGCGATCAGGAACCCGACCTGGCTGCTGAAGGTCACCCACGCGAAATCGTTGAGCAGAAGCGTCAGCTGCGGATCCCGCTCCGGCCGGAAGGCGGCGAGCAGCCAGAACAGGTCCGCCATCAGGAAGATCGTGGGGCCGCCGGCCGCGCACGCGATGAGGGCGTACGAGAAGATCGGCGTGCGGTGGGCCATCCGGCGGATCTGCAAGGCGATCAACGCGAGGATCGGAATCAGACCGACCCCGAACCAGTTGAACACGATCATGCCGTACCGGATGCGCGGGAGATTCTCCGGGTCGCGATAGAAGGCGGCGACCTGTTCCGCCGACAGGGTCGGCGACATCGGATGGACGAAGCCGGGGAACACCAGAAAGGCGGAGATCCAGATCACTCCCAGCACCGGCAAGGTCCACAGGAGGAGCATCTCGCCGTCGGCGCGTCGCATCGTTCTGTGTCAGCCGCGCAGGCCGTGCAGGCAGAACTCCCAGGCGTCGCCTGCCGTGACGGTCGCGCGAGGATTGTGCGCCAGGCGGTTCATCAGCCAGCCGTACATCACCGTCTGCTGGACGAAGAGCGCGGCGCGCCGCGTGTCCTCGACGCGGATCGCGCGCGCCGCGACCGCGGCGTCGAGCAGTTCGACCAACAGTCGCGAGATCGGCGCCATCACCGCGGCCAGGCGCTCGGGGTCCTGCACGGCGAGCTGGAGCGAGAACTCGGAGATCGGCAGGCGATTGTGCTTTCCGCGCTTCCGTCCCTTGCCGAGAGGCATGCACCACTCGTGAAGCCGGATCGTGAACGCGCGAAGCCGCTCGATCGGCTCGGACTCGGCATCGACCGCCTCGCGGATGTCCACGAGCGACTCGCGCGCGATCTCCTCGAGCAGGGCGAACAGCAGCTCGTCCTTGCCTTCGAAGTACTGGTAGAACCCTCGCAGTGACTGCTTCGAGCGCTCGACCACCTCCTGGATCGTGAACTCGGCCGTGCCCCGCTCGTCGATCAGCTCGAAGGCCGCGTCGAGGAGTCGTTGGACCCGCTGCTCCGCGCGCGAGCGCGCGGCGCTGAGGCTCTTCGAGACCGCGCGATGGCGCCAGCCCGAGCCGTGTCCGTCCTGCAGGTCGTCAGCCTTCGCCACGGCAGCCCTTGTTATGCATTCGTCGCCACGCGCGCGCCCGAGATCGACTTCGTGTCGACGTACGACTCGAGACCCTCGCGGCCGAGCTCGCGTCCGATGCCGCTCGCCTTGACGCCGCCGAAGGGGGCGACCGGGTCCATGCTGTACGGCTGGTTGATGCCGAAGGAGCCCGAGCGCACGCGTTGCGCGACCGCGAGGCCGCGCTCGCCGTCGGCGGTCCACACGGAGCCCGAGAGCCCGTAGTCGGAGTCGTTCGCGATGCGGATCGCGTCGTCGTCGTCGCGATAGGGGATCACCGCCAGCACCGGTCCGAAGATCTCCTCCCGCGCGATCGTCATCCGATTGTCGGCGTCGGCGAACAAGGTCGGCCCGACGTACCAGCCCCGCTCGGCGCCCGAAGGCGGCTCGCTCCCGCCGACCACGAGGCGGGCGCCTTCGCGGCGACCGCTTTCGATGTAGGAGCGGACCCGGTCCTGCTGTCGCCTCGAGACCAGCGGACCGATCTCGGTGGCCGGATCGGCCGGGTCTCCGATCACGAGTTCCTTCACCATCGACGCGAGCGCGTCGACGAACTCGCCGCGACGCGCCGCCGGCACGAGGACGCGGGTCTGCGCGACGCAGGCCTGACCGTTGTTCATCAGTCCGGCGACCTTCACGCCCTCCGCGACGGCGGCGGGATCGGCGTCGTCGAGCGCGATCGCGGCCGACTTGCCGCCGAGCTCGAGGGTCGCCTTCTTCAAGCTGGCGCCGCAGGCCGCTGCGATCCGGCGGCCGACGGCAGTCGAGCCGGTGAAGGAGACGCGGTCGACACCGGAATGGTTCACGAGCGCCTCGCCGACCTTCGCGCCGCCCGGCAGGATGCTGACGAGGCCATCGGGCAGCCCCGCCTCCTCGACGAGCTCCGCGAACGACAGCGCATCGAGCGGCGTCTCCGGCGCCGGCTTGATCACGACCGCGCAGCCGGCGAGGAGCGCGGGGGCGAGCTTCCCGACGAGCAGGAAGAGCGGCAGGTTCCACGGGACGATCGCGGCGACGACGCCGCACGGCTCCCCGCGGACGAGCACGTCGCTCCCGAAGAAGCCGGAGCGCGTCTCTTCCCACGGAAACGCGGACGCGATCGCGGCGAACGCGTCGAGCAGCATCATCGGCAGGGTCGCCTGCGAGAACTTCGAGAACGAGATCGGCGAGCCCATCTCGGCGGTGATCAGCTGCGCCATCTCGCGCCGGCGCGGGCGATAGAGCTCGGCGAGTCGGCGCACCGCCGCGATCCGCTCGGCGGGATCGAGCCGGGGCCACGGGCCTTCGTCGAATGCGCGCCGCGCCGCCGCGATGGCCCGGTCGACGTCCTCGGGTCCCGCCACGGCGACCCGGGCGATCGGCTGCTCGCTATGCGGCGAGACCACGGCGAGGTGCTCGTCGCGGCCCGGAGCCGTCCACCGCCCGCCGACGAAGAGTCGCTTGTGTTCCTCCACCGAGGCTCCGCTCCGCCCGCCCGCGATTCCGGTTGGAACCCCCATTCTCACCGAACGAGAATCTGATTGCCAGCGCCGCGCGGCGCCGGTAGCGTCTGCGAGGCGCCGCCGCGGGCTCGGAGGCGGAGGAGACCCCATGCGGATCGGCCTGATGATCGGCCCGGAGCGGGGACGCTACCGCCAGAAGGTCTCGCAGCTCTGCGCCGACGCGAAGGCCGCCGAGCAGGACGGCTTCACCTCGCTCTGGGTGCCCCAGATCCCCGGAGACTTCGACGCCTTCACGATGATCACCCTGCTCGGGCGCGAGACGCAGCGCATCGAGCTCGGCACCGCGGTGCTGCCGATCCAGACGCGGCACCCGATCGCCATGGCGCAGGAGGCGTCATCGAACCAGGCGGTGTGCGAGGGGCGCTTCACGCTCGGGCTCGGCGCATCGCATCACTGGGTCGTCGCGGACATGCTCGGGCTCCCGTACGAGCGACCCGCTCACGCGATGCGCGCGTACCTCGAGGTCCTGAACGCGGCGCTCCGCGGTCCGGGCCGCGTCGACGTCGAGAACGACCTGCATCGCGTGCACACGCCGATCGATGTCGCGGACTATCCGGTTCCGGTCGTGCTCGCGGCGCTCGCGCCCGCGATGCTGCGCGTCGCCGGCGAGCTCGCGTCCGGGACGCTCCTGTGGATGGCCGACGAGCGCGCGGTGGGCGAGCACATCGTCCCGCGCATTTCGAAGGCGGCGGCCGATGCCGGCAGGCCAGCACCGCGGATCATCGCGGGCGTTCCGGTCGCGCTCTGCGCCAAGGACGAGGTGGACGCCGCGCGCGAGTGGGCGAATCACGTGCTCGGCCACGCCGAGTACTCGCCGAACTATCAACGGCTCCTCGAGCGCGGCGACGCGACGGACGTGGGCGACCTCCTCGCCGCCGGCGACGAGTCGTCGATCGTGGAGCGCCTGCGCGCGTTCGAGGACGCGGGGACGACCGACCTCGCGGTTCGCGTCCTCGCGCTCGGCCGCGACCGCAAGGCGCGCATCGAGTCGCGCCGGCGGACGCTCGAATTCCTCGCGTCGCTCTGCCCCGAGCTCTGAGCGGCAGCTCAGCGGTCGTAGTCGACCACCACCTCGCGGCTCAGCGGAATCGCCTGGCAGGTGAGCACCCAGCCCGCGGCGACCTCCTCGTCGGACAGCGCGTTGTTCACTCGCATCCGCGCCCGGCCTTCGTCGACGTGGGCCATGCAGGTCGCGCAGCTCCCCGATTCGCAGGAGAAGGGCGGAGCGAGGCCGGCGCGACGCGCCGTCTCGAGGATCGTGTCTCCCGGCTTGTACGCGATCCGGTGTCTGCGGCGGTCGATCCGCACCACGACGGACTCGGTGTTCGAGGGCTCGCCCGCGACTTCCTCGCCGGGCAGCTCGAAGCGCTCGATGAACAGCTGGCGCGGATCGACCCCACGGATCGCGAGGCCCGCTTCGACCACCTCCATGTACGGACCCGGACCGCAGACGTAGAAGTCGGCGTACGCGCGGTCGCCGACGAGCGCCGCGCAGGCCGCGGCGTCGAGAAACGCACGCTCCGCGTCATCGAGGTGATGATGGATCGAGAGCCGTCCGCCGGACGCCTCGCGCAGGCGTTCGAGCTCGCGGGCGAACAGCACGCTGCGGGCGTCGCGGTTGGCGTACACGAGCGCGATCTCGCGGCCGCTCGTCACGAGCGCGCTCTTGATCAGCGACAGGATCGGCGTGATCCCGCTGCCGCCGGCGAACGCGACCAGCGGCGCCTCGTTGGCGCGCAGGACGAATCGCCCCGACGGCGGCATCACGTCGATCGCGTCGCCCGCGAACAACGCATCGTTCATCCAGTTCGACATCTTCCCGCCGGAGACGCGCTTCACGGTCACGGCGAAGCGGTCGCCAGTGTCCGGCGAGCTCGACATCGAGTAGCAGCGAACGACGGGCTCCCCGTCGATGTGCGCGCGGAACGCGCAGAACTGGCCGGCCGAGTAGCCGAACGTCCGGCCTAGCGCGGACGGGATCTCGAGCACGAACGACTTCGCGTCGTGCGTCTCGACGACGACCTCGGCCACCGCCAGCGAGTGGTACTCGGGCTCGCGCATTCGGAACTATGACTCTCCGAAAATGATAGTATGATTCTCCTCCATGGACGTCCGCTACACGCCCGAGCAGGCCGAGCTGCGTCGCACGGCCCGGCGGCTCGCGCGCGAGCTCGGGCCGCGCACCGTCGCCGATCTCGACGACGACAAGCGAGCGCGGCGCCTCGCCGAGGCGGTCTGCGACGCCGGCTGGCTCGAGCTGCGCCACGACGGCGACGGCGGCCCGCTCGCGAGCGGCGTCGAGGCCGCGATCATCGCCGAAGCGCTCGGCGAGGCGGTCGCCGACGTCGCGTTCGCGGGCCCCGTGCTCGGCGCCGATCTCGCGCGCCGGGCGGGCGCGCGTCCGATCGAGGGTACAGGCGTCGCGTTCTCGCCGGAGCTCGTCGACATCGAGATGGTGTCGGGACCCGTGACGACGTCTGCGCTCTACGCCGTCGATGTCGCGCCGCTGGGCGCTCGTGCGGCGTTCGTGCTGGCGCCGGAAGGCGGCGGCTACCGGCTCGCGCGCGTGCCGGTCGATGGCGCGCGCGGCGGCGCCGATCTCACGCGCGCGGTCCGGGAGATCCCGGCCGGCGTCCGCCCCCTTCCCGTTCCCGATCAGTCCCGACTGCTCACGTCGGCGGATCTCGACGCCTGGAGGGCGCTCGGCCTCGCGCTGACCTGCGCCGATCTGGTCGGGATCATGCGCGGCGTGCTCGAGCTGACCGTCTCCTACGCGCGCGAGCGCAAGCAGTACGGCGTGCCGATCGGATCCTTCCAGGCTGTGCAGCACCTGCTCGCCGAGGCGCAGTGCCTGATGGAGGGCGCGTCGAGCATCGCGCTCCACCCGTCGTGGGGCGTCGACGACCTCGCCCCCGGCGATGCTCGCCACGCGGGGCGCGTGGCGAAGGTCTACTGCGCTCGCGCCGCGCGCACCGTCTGCGAGACCGCCGTGCAGGTCCACGGCGGGATGGGCAACACCTGGGACTGTATCGTCCACGTGTACCTGCGCCGCGCGCTCCTCTCCTCGCGCTGGTTCGGCGACGACGGCGAGCATCTGCGCCAGCTGCAGCAAACGCGCCTCGCGGTGACGCATGGACTTTCGTGACTCGCCGGCCGAGGCGGAGTTCCGCGCGCGCCTGCGCGCGTGGATCGCCGAGAACGATCCGGGTCTGCCGGTCTCGTCGACGGACGACGAGTACTGGGCGCGGCAGGCGGAGTGGCATACCGCCCTCTACGACGCGGGCTTCTTCGGTCTCTCCTGGCCCTCGCGCTACGGCGGCCACGACCTGCCGCCGGTCTTCGACGTGATCCTCGACGACGAGCTCGCCGCCGCCGGCGCGCCGCCGCGCCCGAGCCTCGGCTACCTCGTCCAGGGCATCGCGACGCATGGCAGTGACGCGGTCAAGGACCGCTTCCTGCCCGGGCTGATCAGCGGCCGCGAGCGCTGGTGCCAGGGCTTCAGCGAGCCCGACGCCGGATCCGACCTCGCGTCGCTGCGCACGACCGCGACCTGCGACGGCGACGAGTACGTGATCGACGGCCACAAGATCTGGACCAGCTACTCCGACGTCGCGGACTGGTGCTTCCTGCTCGCGCGCACCGATCCCAGCGTCCCGAAGCACCGCGGGCTCTCCGCCTTCGCAGTGCCGATGCGCCAGCGGGGGATCGAGCAGCGCCCGCTCCGGATGATCAACGGCATCACCACGGAATTCGGCCAGGTGATCTTCGACGGCGCGCGCGTGGCCGCGGAGAACCGGATCGGCGAGCCCGGAGAAGGCTGGCGCATCGCGATGACGATCGTCAGTCACGAGCGCGAGCCGGGCGAGATCGGCTACGTCGCGCGCTATGCGAAGATGGTGCGCGAGCTCGAGCAGGCGGTGCGCGAGGATCCGGGTGCGTTCCAGCCGGATCGGCGCGAGCAGGTCGCGTGGGCGTACGTGCAGTCGGAGATGCTGCGGCTGCACGTCTGCCGCAGGCTCTCCGAGCGCCTCGACGGCGTCGACCATGGTCCTGGCGGCTCGATCGACAAGCTCCTCATGACCTGGGTCGAGCAGAGCGTCGGGAGCGCGGCGCTGACCGTGTCCGGTTCGCGCGCGGCGACCGACGCCGAGGACCTCGCGCTGAAGATCTACCTCTACAGCCGCGCGCAGAGCGTGATGGGCGGAACGTCGCAGATCCAGAAGAACATCATCGCGACGCGCATCCTCGGCCTGCCGACGGCCTGAGCTCGGCCCCACACCGGAGAGGAGACCGATTGGACTACTCGGCGCTTCCGCGCGCGATTCGCGTCGAGGTGGACGGCCCCGTGCGGATCGTGCGGCTCGCGCGCGCGGAGCAGCTGAACGCCGTCGACGAGGAGCTGCACCTCGCGCTGACGCGCGTCTTCCCGCTGCTCTCCGCCGACAGGGAGGCGCGCGTCGCCGTCATCACCGGAGAAGGTCGCGCCTTCTCGGCGGGCGGCGACATGGATCTCCTCGATCGCATGGCGAAGGACCGCGAGCTGCGGGGCGCCGTGGTCGCGGAGGGCCGCGAGCTCGTGCTGAACATGATCCGCTGCCGTGTCCCCGTCGTGGCCGCGGTCAACGGGCCGGCGGTCGGTCTCGGCTGCAGCGTGATCGCTCTCTCGGACGTCGTCTTCATGGCGGAGTCGGCGTATCTGGCGGATCCGCACGTGGCCGTCGGCCTCGTGGCCGCCGATGGCGGCCCGCTCACCTGGCCGCTCCACACGAGCCTGCTGCTCGCGAAGGAGTACGCCTTCACCGGCGATCGCATCCCGGCGGCGCGCGCCGCGCAGATCGGCCTCGCGAATCACGTCTGCGCGGACGGCGAGGTGTTCGCGTCGGCGCTCGCGGCCGCGCACCGCATCGCGAAGCTGCCGCGTCAGGCGGTGGAGGCGACGAAGCGGGTGCTCAACCTGCACGTGGAGCAGGCGGTGCTCGCCACCATCGACTTCGCGATGGCGGCGGAGACCGAGTCGTTCGACACCGATGATCTCCGCAGCAACGTGGCGCGCTTCCTGAAGCGATCCTGAGCGGCGGAGTCGTCGAGACAGGAGGACCCGGTGGCGAGGCGAACGCGATACGCCGAGTACAAGGATCGCTACGCGAACTTCCGCTTCGAGCTCTCCGAGGAGGGCATCCTGCTGATGCAGTGCCACACGAAGGGCGGGAGCCTCGTATGGGACTGGAAGGTGCACGACGAGATGTCCGACGCGTTCGCCGACGTCGCCGGCGACCGCGAGATCAAGGTGCTGATCCACACCGGCTCCGGCGAGAACTACAACGCCGACTGGGGCGTGCCGGTGCCGGAGCCGATGTACCTCGCGATGGACGGCCCGAAGGGTCTCGAGAAGCTCGACGAGAAGACCTGGTACGGGCGCATGCTGATCGAGAACCTGCTCGCGGTGGAGGTGCCGGTGATCGGCGCCGTGAACGGCCCGTGCAACATCCACTCCGAGGTCCCGCTGCTCTCCGACATCGTGCTGGCGTCGGAGGACGCCTGGTTCCAGGACCTCGCGCACTTCCCGCGCGGCATGGTGCCCGGCGACGGCCAGCACGTGCTCTGGCCCCGGCTCATCGGCCCCAACCGCGCTCGCTACATGCTCTACACCGGCATGAAGCTCGAGGCGCGACAGGCGCTCGAGTGGGGCGCGGTCAACGAGGTGCTGCCGAAGGCGAAGCTGCTCGACCGCGCCTTCGAGCTGGCGCGCGAGCTGGCGAAGCGGCCTCCGCTCACGCTCCGCTACACCCGCATGTTGTTCACGCAGGACCTGAAGCGCGCGTTCCTCGACGAGCTCGCGCACGGCCTCGCGCGCGAGGCCTACGCGCAGCGCCAGTTCTTCCCCGTCGGCGGCGGGATGGCGCCGCTCGATCGGCCCTGGAACCGGAAGCCCTGGTCGGATTAGATCCTGCGCCGCATGGAGCGCGCTCTCCGGTTCGGCGGCTTCGCCCTGCTCGCAGCCCTCGTCGCGGGCTGTCTGTGGACCGCCCGCCATCAGTGGTTCTACGGCGACGATTTCGCGCTCCTGAGCCAGGTGCAGGAGCTCACGCCGTGGGACTGGTGGAACCCGCTCGGCCCGCACCCCTGGCTCTTCTACCGGCCACTGGGGATGCACACCTACTACGACGCGTGCCTGGCGCTGTTCGGGCTCGCTCCGATGCCCTATCTCGCGGTGTCGATCGCCGCCGGTGCGGCCTGTGCCGGTGTCGCCGCGAGCATCGCTCGCCGCCTCGACCTGTCACCGGCCGGCGTCGTGGTCACGGCGATCGCGCTGCTCTCGATCCTGGCCTCGATGGGCATGTTCCTCACGCCCACGACGTTCCACTACGTGGCCGCGTTGCTCGCGACGGCGCTGTCGCTGCGGCTCTTCCTCGACGGCTCGCGGAAGGCCCGGATCGCCAGCGGCGTCACCTTGGTGGCGGGACTGCTCTGCAACGAGATCGCCGCGATCGTTCCCGTCGCAGCGCTCGCGCTGGGGTCGGGGGCGGAGGCTCGACCGGGCGGAGGTGCGACGACTCGCCTCGCGGATCGCGCCGCTGGCCGCCATCGTCGCCGTCTACCTGCCGCTTCGCTCTACCGTGCTGGCCAGCGACCTGGGGCCGGGCTACGGCCTCGCGCTCAGCGGCCGGTTGCCGGCGATCGCCGCCCTGCAGCTCTCGATGGCGTTCGGCGGAGGCGTGCACGCGCTGCTGGTGTCGGGGCTGGCGCTCGCCCTGCTCGGGATCGCGCGGACCCGGGTCGCGATCCCGGGCCGCGCGCTGCTCGGACTCGGCGTCTGGAGCTTGCTCGCCCTGCTCCCGTTCTCCCTGTTGGCGATGCCGCGCGTTCCGGTTCCCATCGCACTGCCCGTTGCGCTCGCGCTGGGAACGATCGCGGATCGCTTCTGGATGGCGTGGGGAGAGCGGCGGGCCCTCGCATCCGCGGTCGCGATCGGCGCGCTCGCGATCGCATTGTTCCCGGCGGATCGGCTGGCGGAACGCGCGCGCAACCCGCGCGGTGCGATCGGCCGCGAGCTCCACGGGATCATCCGACAGCACGTGGTCGACGATCGCACCACCACCTTCGTCGTCCTGACGGGACGCCCGAGCTCGGCGGCCAACAGGCGATGACCCTGATCACCTGGAGCCTCTACGGACAGGGAGACCGATTCGAGAAGGCGATGTTCCCGGCGCGCGGCGCAGTCCGACCCGTGCGGATCCACTTCCTCGACGTCTCCGCTCCTGCGAATCTGCCGCCCGACACCGATCGGTGCGTCTACCTCGCCGCGCGCGCCCGCGGCCACATCGAGGTGGCGGACGCCGCGACGGTCGCGGCGCTCGCGCCCGAGCTGCGGAGTCGCTGCGACTTCAGAGCTGGATGAGCGCCGGCGCGCGGCGCTCGGCGAGCAGCCGCCGGCCGACGTCGAGCACGATCGCGTCGGCGGAGCCGAAGAGACCCTCCAGCGCGAGCGTCCGCTTGAGGTAGCGGTGGAACGCGTGCTCGGTGGTGAAGCCGATTCCGCCGAGCACCTGCTGGCAGTGCGTGGCCACCGTGCGCGCCGTGCGCCCGGCGACCGCCTTCGCGAGCGCCGCCGTGTCGGGGCCGGGCACTTCGAGCGCCGCGCCGAGCGCCGCGTCCAGCGACTCCACCGCGACGAGCGCGTCCGCGAGCCGGTGTCGCACGGCCTGGAAGCGCGCGATCGGGCGCCCGAACTGCACGCGCTCCTTCGCGTGCGCGCACGCGAGCTCGAGCATGGTGCGCGTGGCGCCCGCGATCTGGTGCGCGATCGCGCGACGGCCGAGCGCGAGCGCCGAGCGCCAGGCCGCCGGATCGACCGGAGTCGCGTCCGCGGCGCGGCCCCGCGCGCGGACCGCGTGCAGGCCCGCCGTCGGGTCGATGCCCTTCATGGGGGATACCTCGGCGCTCGACGTGGCGATCGAGGCGACCCATGCCTCCGACGACGTTCCGCCCACGAGCCGCAGCTCGCGCGCGCGGTCGGCGCGCGACGTCGCGAGTCCGTGCGCGCAAAGCTCGCCCGACTCGATGCGTCCAGCGGGATCCCACGCGCCGAAGCGAGGCAGCACGACGGCGACGTCGGGATGCGGCGTCTCGCCGAGCGCCGAGAGGAGCACGTCGTCGAGCGCCGTCGATGTCGCGCCGAGCGCCCCGAGCGCGCCGAAGACGACGCCGATCGCATCGTCCGGCTCCGCATCGAGCAGATCGATCCAGCCGAGCTTCGCGAGCGCCGCGTCGACACCCGCGCCGTCGCTCGCGCTCTCGAGCGCGTCCGCGAGCGCGGCGCGCACC
>DATKND010000055.1:0-32149 GCA_035541475.1 Myxococcota bacterium
GACACGCGCGTGCGGCGGCCGCCGAAGCGGCGCTCGCGGTGCGCTCGCTGCTCGACGCCGCGGCGCTCTTCACCTCGGGCGTGCCGGCGGAGGGCCACGCCGCGCTCACCGGCGCCGCCGCGTGGCTCGACGCGCTCGCGCGCGGCGCGTCGCCGGACTCGAACGACGCCGCGCTCGCGCACGCGCTCGCCGGCGCGCTCGACGCGGAAATCGAGCGCTGGGAAGCGCGCGCGCTGCAGGACCCCGACGCGCGCGCGGTGCTGCGCGCGTTCCTCGGCGTTCGCGAGCTGCTGTGGGAGCTCGGCGTGCGACCGTCGACCCGCCCGGGCGCGTCCGCGGGCGCGCAGCATCCGGGCGAGACGCGGCGCAAGCGCGTCGAGCGCGTGCGCGTCCAGGGCTGACCGCCCGCGGCGGCGTGCTAGGGTGGCTGCCACCGACGCGAGCCCTCCCGAAATGACCGTCCTCATCAAGCGCTACGCGAACCGCAAGCTCTACAACACCGAGACCAGCCGCTACATCACCTTGCGCGGCATCTCGGAGCTCGTCGAGCAGGGCACCGACGTGCGCGTGATCGACAACGAGACCGGCGAGGACATCACGTCGGTGACGCTCTCGCAGGTGCTCGTCGAGGGCGAGCGCTCGAACCGAACGGTCCCGCGCACCCTGCTCTCGGATCTGATCCAGCGCAGCGGCGACGCGCTCTACGGCGCGCTGAAGCGCGGGGTGGGCGACGCGTCGGAGGGCTGGGGCGAGTTCCAGCGCAACGTGCGGCGCGTGATCCGATCGCGCGAGCAGGACGCCGCGCGCCTGCGCGACTCGTTCGCCGACGTGCGCGGCGAGTGGGATCACCTGGTGCAGAACGCCGTCGAGCGGGTCTTCCGCGCGCTCGACCTGCCGCGGCGCAGCGACATCGAGGCGCTGTCCGAGAATCTCGAGCGCGTAGCCAAGGCGCTCGAGCGGCTCGAGAGCAAGCCGACGCAGTCGGCGCGCAGCGAGTCGAAGGCGAGCGCAGATCAGAGGATCGACCCGGAGGGCGACGGCTCCGGACTCGATTGACCCCGCTGCTCAGCCCCAGACCGACTCTCTCTCCGCGAGCTCCGCGTCGACGAGTCCCTGGATCGCGGCGCGCAGCTCCTCGGTCAGCCGCGAGAGCAGCAGCTCGTCGCGCGCGTCGCCGGGACCGAGGCGCTCGAGCCGCAGCGGCGCGCCGATCCGCACCCGCCACTTCGAGGGCAGCGGCAGGGCGCCGAGCGGGCCGAGCGCCGGGAAGGTCGGCGTCACCGGCACGAACGGCAGCCCGAAGCGGATCGGCGGGCGCCACTTGAATAGGATCGGGTGCGCTTCCTCGGCACCGACGATGCCGACGGGAACGAGCGGCGCGCCGGTCTCGAGCGCGACGCGGATCACGCCGCCGCGCCCGAAGCGCTTCAGCCGGTAGCGCTCGCGAAAGACCTTCGCCGCGCCCTTCACGCCTTCCGGGAAGACCAGCACGAAGCGCCCCGCGCCGAGCAGGCGCTCCGCGTTCTCGCGACACGCGCGCACGCCACCGAGTCGCGCGAGGTAGGGCTGCACGAAGGGCAAGGTCATCAGCCAGTCGGCGACGAAGAATCGCGGCCGCTCGCCGGACGCGTGCAGCCGCTCGATCCCGTGCGCGACCATCAGGCCGTCGTAGGGCAGCAGTCCCGAGTGGTTCGCGACCAGCAGGCACGGGCCCTTCTCGGGCAGGTGCTCGAGGCCCGAGAGCTCGATCCGCCAGTAGCGGTCGTAGAGGAAGTCGAAGAGCGGTCGCGCGCGGCGCAGCACCACCTCGTCCATGCCGAACTCGTCGACCTCGCCGGAGCGCTCGGACATGCCGAGGGTGCCGATGCGACGGCGCAGCGCCACGAAGAGCTCGTTCCAGTCGACCCGACGCAGCTCGGCATCGCGGTGCGCGTCGGGGCCGAAGCGCGCGCGCAGTTCGCGGCGCAGGTCCGCGAGCGCCTCGCGCACCGCGACGAGCTCGGCGTCCTCGAGTTCGTCCTCGGAAGGCGGCGGATGCGGCGGCTCGCTCTCGACCATGGGTCACCGGTAGCGCCGCATGCGGCGCGACGACACGAAGGAGATCCAGGCCTCCTTGGTCGAGTAGGAGGGCTCGCCGAACGCGTTCCAGCCCTTGCGGCCGTCGGCGACCCAGAGGTAGCGAAGGTAGTCGTAGAACGCGGACGGCGGATCGCCCGTCTGCCCTTGTGACGGGAAGTAGGCGAGGCGGTCGAGCAGCGCCGACGGCAGACGCAGCGCGCGCTTGCCGGCGAGGCGCAGCAAGGTCGAGAGCGGCAGCACCCCGCTGCCGACCACGTTGTAGGTGCCCGGGTGCGGGCGCAGCGCCGCCTGCTCGAAGGCGCGCAACACGTCCTCCTCGTGCACGAGCTGCATCAGCGGGTCGTAGCCGAGCGGCACGGCGACGACCGGCAGCGCAAAGTAGGCGACGACGCGGCTCCAGAAGCTCGGGCCGAAGATCCAGCCCGTGCGCAGCACGGTGACCTCGACGTCCGGATGGCGCTGCGACCACTCGGCGAGCAAGGTCTCCATCGCGACGCGATCGCGCACCGCGTGCGCGTGCGGGTGTCCGCGCAGCGGATGGCTCTCGGACAGGAAGTTCGGATTGTCCGGGTAGGGGCCGTAGAGCATCGTGCTCGACGCCACCACCAGGCGCCTCACCTTCGCCGCCGCGCAGGCGTGCATGACGTGCAGGCTGCCGATCGTCTCGAGCTCGTGGTCCTGCTCGATGTCCGGCGTGGGATCCGCGCGGAAGGCCGCGTGCACGAGCACCTCGACGCCCTGCTTCTCCAGCACGCGCGCGAGGCTCCCGTCGGCGGTCGGCTCGCACAGGTCGATGCGGGCGAAGCGTGCCTGCTCGTCCATGCGCATCGGGCGTCGCAGATCGAGGCCGAGCGCTCGCACGCCGTTCGCGCGCGCGAGCCGCGCGAGCACCCCCGCGCCGAGCCAACCGCGGATGCCGGTCACGCCGATCACGCCGGGCTCACTCACGACGACCCGCCCGCGCTCCGCGCCGCGCATGCTGCCTCACGAGACTCAGATACCATGCGAAACGATGCCTGCCACACGCGGCGTCGCCGTCGTCGAGGACCCGCGCTACCGGCAGCACCGAGGCCCCGGCGGACACCCCGAGCGGCCCGAGCGCCTGGACGCCGTCGGCGACGCCGTCGCGGCGCGCCGCGACGCGCTCGAGTTCGTCCCGGCGCGCCCCGCCCGCGACGACGAGATCCTGCGCGTGCACGATGCGGCGCTGCTCGCCGGGCTCGAGGCCGCGGCGGCGCGCGCACCCGTACACCTCGATGCCGACACCTACATGGGCCCGGGCAGTCTCGAGATCGCGAGGCTCGCCGCCGGCGGGCTCGTCGATCTGTGCCTGCGCGTCGCGCGCGGCGAGTCGCGCGCGGGCTTCGCGGCCGTGCGCCCGCCCGGCCACCACGCGGAGCGGGGCCGCGCGATGGGCTTCTGCCTGCTGAACAACGTCGCGATCGCCGCGCGCGCTCTGCAGCGCGAGGCGGGCCTCGAGCGCGTGCTGATCTACGACTGGGACGTGCACCACGGGAATGGCACGCAGCACAGCTTCGAGGACGATCCCTCGGTGCTCTACGCGTCGACGCACCAGTTCCCGTACTACCCGGGCACGGGCGACTTCGACGAGGCGGGCACGGGTCGTGGCTCGGGCTACACGCTGAATCTCCCCCTGCCGGCCGGCTGCGGCGACGACGAGCACGTCGGCGTGGTGCAGCGCGTGCTCGTCCCCGTCGCGCGCGCCTATCGACCGCAACTCATCCTGGTGTCATCCGGGTTCGACGCGCACCGCGACGACCCGCTCGCGTCGATGCAGGTGACGGCGCAGGGCTTCCGCCATCTCGCGACGCTCGTGCGCGCGCTCGCCGACGAGTTCTGCGGCGGACGCGTGGTGTTCGCGCTCGAGGGGGGCTACGCCCTGACGGGCCTGCGCGAGGGCACCGACGCGGTGCTCGACGTGCTGCTCGCGCGCGAGACGCCTTCCTTGCCGGAGACCGTTCCGTGCCCGCCCGGAAGCGTGCTGAGGCACGTGGTGGCATGCGCGGCCGAGGTCCATGCGGGTCGCCACCGCGATCTCGGCGCCGCCTGATCCCCGAACCCTGCGCCGATCCGCACCACGGCATCTTGTAGGTAGCTTCTCCGATCACCCCACGATCTTGTGGGCGCAGCCAACTCGCAATTCGGATCGGACTCCCGCGAAAAAGATCGAAAAAAAAGTATTGCGCCCGTGTTGCCCGGTGGTATAAAAAGGCCATCGAGTGGTTGTTAGGTGGGGTTCAGTGGTATGCCCCATCGACTCAGGTGGAAGCGCGGGGCCGAGCAGCTCGCCAGATGTTCCGAGGCCGCTACGTGCACACGATCGACGCCAAGAACCGCATGAGCCTGCCGGCCAGCTTCCGGCAGGAGCTCACGCGGCGCGGTGATCGCCCGCCCATCCTGACCAACGGCCACGAGTGCCTCGACCTCTACGCCTTCGAGGACTGGATCGACTACGAGCGCCGCATCACCGAGATCGCCGACGTCGATCCGGCGGCGCAGGCCTTCGCCCGCATGCGCATCTCGGGAGCGGCGGAGTGCCCGATCGATCGACAAGGGCGCATCCTCGTTCCGCCCCATCTGCGCGCGCACGCGGGGCTGGAGCGCGAAGTCACCGTAGCCGGGATCGGACCCAGGATCGAGCTGTGGGACCGCGCCCGCTTCGACGCGAGTTTGAACAAGACCCAGGCCCACTACCCCGAAACGGCGGCGGCGGTGGCGGGCAAGCTGGGCAGGTAGGGAGTTTCAAGGCGGGGGGCTCGGAGGGATTCCTCCGAGCGAGAGGTTGGGGTGTCCCCGGAGCACCTCTCCGACGCAGACCAGGAAGTCAATGGGGGGGACAACCTGGTCGGCGCGGAGCCGGTGCTCCGGGGCGCCCCAGCACTCTCCCGCCGCGAGGGAGCCAGCGGAGTGGACCGGGCTCCGCGAATCCGGATCGACCCAACACCCGCGGCTCGACTCCCGATGGGGGCGCAGGTGGGAGCCCCGCTGCTGTGGCCAGCCCTTTCACGCACCAGCCCGTCCTGCTGGACGAAGCGCTCGAGTGGCTGGCGCTGCGCCCGGGCGCCGTGGTCGTGGACGGCACCGTCGGCGGCGGCGGCCACGCGGCCGGTATCCTCGAGCGGACGGCGCCCGGCGGGCGCCTGATCGCCTTCGACCTCGACCCCGAGGCGCTCGCGGCGGCGCGCGAGCGGCTCGCACCCTACGGCGCGCGCGTCCGCTTCGAGCACGCTTCGTTCCGCGCGCTCGGCGCGGCGCTCGACGCGCACGGCATCGACGCCGTGGACGCGGTGCTGCTCGACCTCGGCGTCTCGTCGCCGCAGCTCGACGAATCGCGCCGGGGCTTCCGCTTCGGAGCCGACACCGCCGACGAGACGCCGCTCGACATGCGCATGGACCCGAGCCGCGGCCGCGACGCTTCTGCGCTGCTCGCGGAGGCGTCCGCGGAGGAGCTCGCTCGCTGGTTCCACGAGTACGGCGACCTGCCCGGCTCGCGCCGGCTCGCGCGCGCGATCGTCGCGGCGCGCGCCGTCGCGCCGTTGCGGAGCGCGGCCGATCTGCTCCGCGTGATCCGCGAGAGCGGCGTGGGGCGCGGCCGGCGTCACCATCCGGCGACGCAGGTCTTCCAGGCGCTGCGCATCGCGGTCAACGACGAGATCGGAGCGCTCGCGGAGGGGCTCGGCGCCGCGATCGGCGCGCTGCGGCCGAGCGGCCGCCTGGTCGTCATCGCCTACCACTCGGGCGAGGACCGCGTGGTGAAGCAGCGCCTCCGCGACGAGGCGCGCGGCTGCGGCTGCCCGCCGCGGCAGCCGGTCTGCACCTGCGGGCGACGCGCGCGACTGCGCGTACTGACGCGCCGTCCGGTGCGCCCCGGCGAGGGCGAGATCGCGCGCAACCCGCGCGCGCGCTCCGCGCGCCTGCGCGCGGCCGAGCGACTCGCGGAGCAGGCGGCATGAGCCGGACCCCGCGCGCCGCCGATCTCGTGGGCGTCGACTTCGCGCGCGTGCGGACGAACGCGCCGCGCCGCCGCGTGTGGTTGCCCGCCGCGCTCGCGGGCGCGTTGCTCGCGGCGCTCGCGCTGGCGCAGCTCCGCATCTCGATCTTCCAGCTTCGTTATGCGCTCGGCGAGGCGACGGCGGCGACGCGCGCGCTGCACGAGGAGCGGAGCCGCGTCGCCGCGCGACTCGAGGGCCTGCGCGGACCGGAGCGGCTCGCGAAGCTCGCGGAGATGCGCGGCTTCTCGACACCGATGCACGTGATCGAGCTCGCCGCGCCACGCTCCCGCTCCGAGTCCACCTCCGATCCGAGCGCGGGTCGGCGTCCATGAAGGCGGCGGACGTGCGCAGGAGCGCTCGCCGCGTGGAAGCGGCGCTCGGCCTCCTCGGGCTCGTCTTCGCCGCGCTCACCGTCCGCGCCGCCCATCTCTCGGTCTTCGATCCGCGGGGAGCGGCGCGCGGCGACGCCCAGTCGCGCCGCACCTTGACCTTGCCGCCGTCGCGCGGCGAGATTGTCGACCGCAGCGGCAACACGCTCGCGCTCTCGGTCGAGTCTCCGTCGATCTACGCGGTGCCTGCGCGCGTCGCCGACCCGGCGGCCGCCGCGCGCGCGCTCGGGCGCATACTCGACGTCGATTCGCGCAAGCTCGTGAAGCGGCTGCAGGAGCGCCGCGGCTTCCAGTTCGTCGCGCGCTGGGTGAGCCCCGAGCAGGCGGAGAAGGTGCAGGCGCAGGGCCTCGACGGGATCGGCGTCGTGAACGAGCCGCGCCGCGTGTATCCGCACCATCATCTCGCGGCCAGCGCGCTCGGCTTCGCCAACATCGACGGGCGCGGCGTGCGCGGCATCGAGCAGCAGGAGGACTCCTGGCTGCGCGGGACGGAGCGCCAGCTCCCGGTCGAGCGCGACGGCAGCGGCCGCCTGCTGCCGATGGAGCACGGCACGCCGCTCGGCACCGCCGGCGGCGACCTGCTGCTCACCCTCGACGCGACGCTCCAGTCCGACGCCGAGCGCGCGCTCGCCGACGAGATCCGAGCGAGCAGCGCACGGGGCGGCGTCGTGATCGCGCTCGATCCGCACACGGGCGACGTGCTGAGTATGGCCGAGTCGCCGGCCTTCGATCCGAACGACTTCCGCGAGCTCGACTACGCGAGCACGCGCTCGAGCGCCTTCCTCGACGCGACCGAGCCGGGCTCCGCGTTCAAGGCCTTCCTCGTCGCGGCCGCGCTCGATCGCGGCGTGATCACGCCCGATCAGAAGATCGACTGTGGCGACGGGACGCTGCGCGTGCCCGGCAAGACGATCCACGACAAGGAGCCGCGCGGCGTGCTCGACCCGGCGGGTATCCTGCGCGTGTCGAGCAACATCGGCGCGGTCCACATCGCCTACGCGCTCGGGCCGGGTGCCTACTGGGAGGCGCTGCGGCGCTTCGGCTTCGGCGAAGCGACGGGCAGCGGCTTCCCCGACGAGTCGGCCGGCGTGCTGCGCCCGTGGCAGCAGTGGCGTCCCGTGGACCACGCCACGATCGCCTACGGGCAGGGAGTCAGCGTGACGCCGATCCAGCTCGCGGCCGCGCTCGGTGCGCTCGCGAACGGCGGCGAGTGGCACTCGCCGCGGCTGGTGGCCGCGCGGCGCGCGCCGGGCGGCGCATGGCAGCCGGCGGCGCCTTCGCGCACGCGGCGTGTCGTCACGCAGACGACCGCAGCCCGCGTGCTGCGCATGCTCGAGAGCGTCGTCGGCGAGGGCGGCACGGGCGTTCGCGCCGCGCTGCCCGGCGTGCGTGTGGCGGGCAAGACCGGCACCGCGCAGAAGCTCGACACGCGTGAAGGTCGCTATTCGCAGGACCGCTACCGGGCCTGGTTCGTCGGGGTCGCGCCCGCGGACGACCCGCGCATCGTGATCGTGACCGGGCTCGACGAGCCGAAGCGCCCCTACCACACGGGCGGCATGTCGGCCGCGCCGCTCTTCGCGGTGGTCGCGCGCTCGCAGCTCGCGGCGCAGGGCATCCACGTCGAGAGTGCGCCGACGCTCGTCGCGAGCGCGGCACCGGCGCCGGTGACGGAGGACGATCCGGGCGGGGATCCCGACGTCTCCGCGCCGCCGCCGTCGCAGCGGGTCGCCGCGTCGCGACCCGACGCCGCCGCGGCTCGCGCCACCGCGTCGCCTGCGCCCGCTCCCCGGAAGACCGCGCCGGCGGCGAGCCCTGCGCCCGCGGAGAGCCCCGCGCCCGCGGCGAGCGCGCAGGAGATGGCGTCGTTCCGCGGCCGCGTGCTGCTGCCCGACTTCCGCGGGCTCAGCCTCGAGGAAGTGACGCGCATCACAGCGGGCCAGGGGCTGCAGGTCATGGTGCAGGGCAACGGGCGCGTCGTCGCGCAGGAGCCGCCGCCTGGCACCATCCTGCCGGCCGGCGGCGTGGTGCGCGTCCTGTTCGGCGACACGCAGGCGGCCGAGCCTCGCGTCGGAGGAGCACGCAGCGGATGAGGCTCTCGGCTCTGCTGGCCGCGCTGCCGCCGGAGCTCGCGCCGAACGCGACGGTCGCCGGCGCCGAGCCCGATCCCGTCGTGCGCGGCATCGCGACGGACTCGCGCGAGGTGAGCCCCGGCGACGTCTTCTTCGCCCTGCGCGGCACGTCCGTCGACGGCCACGACTACCTGCCGCAGGCGCTCGCGCTCGGCGCGAGCGTGGTCTTCGTCGAGGCGCTGCCGCCGGGACTCGACCTGCGCGGGGCTTGCGCGGTCGTCGTGCCGCAGGCGCGGCGCGCGCTCGCGCCCGTCGCGGTGCGCTTCTTCGGCGCGCCCGCCGAGGAGCTCTTTCTCGTCGGCGTCACCGGCACGAACGGCAAGACCAGCACCACATACCTGGTCGAGTCGATCCTCGGCGCCGCCGGCCGCAAGGTCGGCGTGATCGGCACCGTCGAGGTGCGCTACGCCGGAGAGCGTCGGCGCACGCCGAACACGACGCCCGAGAGCCTGGACCTCCAGCGCACGCTGCGCGACATGCGCACCCGCGGCGTAGACGCCTGCGTGATGGAGGTGTCGTCGCACGGGCTCGAGCTCGGCCGCGTGGACGGCTGCCTCTACGACGTCGCCGCCTTCACGAACCTCACGCAGGACCACCTCGACTTCCACGCCGACATGGACCGCTATCGCGAGGCGAAGCTGCGCCTCTTCCGCGACTACCTCGCGCCGGACGCGGGCGCGGTCGTGAACCTCGAGGACCCGTCGGCCGAGGCCTTCTGCGAGGCCGCGCGGCGCCGCGACGCGCGGCTCGTGCGCGTGACGCGCGACGCCTCGCGCGACGCCGAGGTGCGTCTCGCCTCGGCCGAGGTCTCGCTCACCGGCACGCGCGCTCGGGTGCTGCTGCCCGGCGGACCGGTCGACCTCGCGCTGCCCCTCGTCGGCGACTTCAACCTCGAGAACCTGCTCGTGGCCTGCGGCGTCGCGCAGGCCGCCGGCGTCGCGCCGGCGGCGATCGCCGCGGGCGTCGCCGCCTGCCCGCAGGTGCCCGGCCGCGTCGAGCGCGTGAAGTGGGACGGCGCGGGCCCCACCGTCTTCGTCGACTACGCGCACACGCCGGACGCCGTCGAGAAGCTGCTGCGCGCGCTGCGGCCGCTCTGCCGCGGCCAGCTCGTCGCGGTCTTCGGCTGCGGCGGCGACCGCGACGCCGGCAAGCGTCCGCTGATGGCGCACGCAGTCGCGCGCTACGCCGACCGCGTGATCGCCACGAGCGACAACCCGCGCACGGAGGATCCGGAGCGCATTCTCGACCAGGTCGAGGCGGGGCTCACCGCGTTGCCGAAGCTCTCGCCCGAGGCGCTCGCGACGACGCGCGGCTACGCGCGCATCGCCGACCGGCGCGCCGCGATCGAGGCCGCGGTGCGCGTCGCGCGCGAGGGCGACACCGTCGTGATCGCCGGCAAGGGTCACGAGGACTACCAGATCGTCGGGCGCGAGCGCCTGCCCTTCCACGACGGCGAGGAGGCGCGGCGCGCGCTGCGGCGAAGGGCCGCCGCATGAGCGAGCTCGTCGCCGCGTCGGTCGCGGCCTGGTGCGGAGGCGATCTGCGCGGCGACGCGCGCACGACCTTCCGCGGTGTCTCGATCGACAGCCGCAAGGTCGCGGCCGGCGAGCTCTTCATCGCGATCGCGGGTCCGCGCCACGACGGCCACGATCACGTCGGCGCGGCGGCCGCCGCGGGTGCTTCCGGCGCGGTGGTGCGCCGCGGCTTCGCTCTGCCCGCCTCGCTGCCGGGTTCGTTCTGCGCGATCGAGGTGGACGACACGACGCGGGCGCTCGGCGCCATCGCAGCCGGCCACCGCGCGCTCTTCCGCGGTCCCGTCGTCGCGATCACCGGCAGCAACGGCAAGACGACCACCAAGGAGATGTGCGCGGCGATCCTCGGTGTGCGCGCGCCGTGCCTCAAGACCGCCGACAACCTGAACAACGAGTACGGGCTGCCGCTCACGCTGCTGCGCCGCGAGCCGCGCCACGCGAGCGTCGTGGTCGAGCTCGGCATGAACCACCGCGGCGAGATCGCGCGGCTCGCCGCGATCGCGAAGCCAACGGTCGGGGTGCTGTGCAACGTCGGCACCGCGCACATCGAGCATCTCGGCTCGCGCGAGGCGATCGCCGAGGAGAAGGGCGACCTGCTGGCGGCGCTGACTCCGTCCGGTGTCGCCATCGTCAACGCCGACGACCCGCTGGCCGACGCGCAGGCCGCGCGGAGTCCGGCGCGCGCGCTGCGCTTCGGGCTCTCGGCGAAGGCCGACGTGCGCGGCAGCGACGTGCGCGAGCTGCCGGCCGGCTACGCCTTCCGCCTGCGCGCGCCGCAGGGCGAGGTGGCGCTCGAGGTCGCGGGCCTCGCCGAGACCAGCGTGCAGAACGCGCTCGCCGCCGGCGCCGGCGCGCTCGGCGCGGGCGCCGCGCTCGCAGACCTCGCGCCCGGGCTCGCGGCCTACGCGCCGGTGCGCGGGCGCCTCCAGCCGCTCGCGCTGCCGGGCGACCTCGTCGTCGTCGACGACACCTACAACGCGAACCCGCAGTCGATGGAGGTCGCGCTGCGCGCGCTCGCGCGGCCGCGCGGCGACGGACCCGTGCGGCGCATCGCCGTGCTCGGCGACATGGGCGAGCTCGGCGGCGAGAGCGAGCGCGCGCACCGCGCGGCGGGAGCGCTCGCCGCGCGACTCGGCATCGATCTGCTCTTTGCGGTCGGCGCGCACGCGCGCGAGGTCGCGGAGGCGGCGCGCGCGGGCGGGCTCGCGAACGCGCGCATCCACGTCGAGGCGGACGCCGAGCGCGCGGCGGACGCGGTGCTCGCGGTGCTGCTGCCGCGCGACCGCGTGCTGGTGAAGGGATCGCGGTCCATGCGCATGGAGCGCGTCGTCGACCGCATCGCGGAGGCGCACGGGGCGCCGCGCGTCGAGGCCGGAGAGTCGCACTGAATGTTCTATCACCTGCTCTACCCGTACGCCTCGGACGTGAGCGCGCTGAACGTCTTCCGCTACATCACGTTCCGCACGGGCGCCGCGACCTTGACCGCGCTCTTGATCTCCTTCCTCGTCGGCCCGTCGCTGATCCGCGCGCTCGCGCGACTGCGCGTCGGGCAGCCGATCCGCGAGATCGGCCCCGCGCACCAGGGCAAGGCCGGCACGCCGACGATGGGCGGTCTCCTGATCCTGCTCTCGCTGATCGTCTCGGTGCTGCTCTGGTCGAACCTCGACAGCCGCTTCGTCTGGATCCTGCTCGGGCTGACCGTCGGCTACGGACTGCTCGGCTTCATGGACGACTACGCCAAGGTGCGCGCGCGCAAGAGCGACGGCCTCAGCGCTCGGGCCAAGCTCTTCTGGCAGACCTCGCTCGCAGTCGTCGTCGCCTTCGCGATCTACACCGATCCGTCCTTCGACGCCGAGCTCGCGGTGCCCTTCTTCAAGAACTTCACGCCGCACCTCGGCTGGCTCTACGTCCCGATGGCGACCTTCATCATCGTCGCCGCCAGCAACGCCGTGAACCTGACCGACGGCCTCGACGGCCTCGCGATCGGGCCGGTGATGATCTCGGCCGGCACCTTCCTGATCCTCGCCTACGCCGCGGGCCACGCGGGCATCGCGGAGTATCTCGCGATCAAATACGTGCCCGGCGCCGGCGTGCTCTCGATCTTCTGCGGCGCGCTGATCGGCGGCGGGCTCGGCTTCCTCTGGTTCAACGCGCCGCCGGCGCAGCTCTTCATGGGCGACGTCGGCTCGCTCGCGCTCGGCGGCGCGCTCGGCACGATCGCGGTGCTGATCCGCCAGGAGATCCTGCTCGCGGTGGTGGGCGGCGTCTTCGTGATCGAGGCGCTCTCGGTGATCGTGCAGGTCGCGTCCTTCAAGCTGCGCGGCAAGCGCGTCTTCCTGATGGCTCCGATCCACCACCACTTCGAGAAGCTCGGCTGGCCCGAGCAAAAGATCGTCGTGCGCTTCTGGATCGTCTCCGCGGTGCTCGGGCTGATCGCCCTGTCGTCGCTGAAGCTGCGCTGATGGAAGACCTGGCGAATCGACGCGTTCTGGTGTTGGGACTCGGCGTCTCCGGCCGCAGCGCGGCCGCCTTCTGCGCCGCGCGCGGCGCGCGCGTGACCGCCGCCGACGAGCGCGACGTCTCCGCGCTCGCGGGCCTCGACGCGCTCGACTCGCGCATCGAGCTCGCGATCGGGCGCCCCTTCCCGGATGCGTCGGAGTTCGACCTCGTCGTGCCGAGCCCGGGCGTGCCGCGCGAGCGCT
Organism: Myxococcota bacterium; assembly: GCA_035541475.1. Taxonomy (GTDB): domain Bacteria; phylum Myxococcota_A; class UBA9160; order UBA9160; family SMWR01; genus DASUFZ01. The sequence goes on from DATKND010000055.1 coordinate 12,845, forward strand.
ATGCGGCACGCGCGCGCCGCGTCTGGAACGATGTCGAGCTCGCGTACCGCGCGCTCGCGGTGCCGATCGTCGCGGTGACCGGCACGAACGGGAAGTCGACCACGACCTTGCTAGTCGAGTCGCTCTGCAACGAGGCGGGGCTGCGCGCGCGCGCGGCCGGCAACCTCGGCCCGCCGGCGCTCGGCCTCGTCGGCGCGCCGCTCGACGTGGCCGTGCTCGAGGTCTCGTCCTTCCAGCTCGAGAGCGTCGAGAGCTTCCGCGCGCGCGTGGCCGTCGTGCTGAACGTGACGCCCGATCACTACGACCGCCATCCGAGCTTCGAGGCCTACGCGGAGGCAAAGCGGCGCGTGCTCGCGAACCAGGGCGCGGACGACTTCGCCGTGCTGGGAACCGACGACCCCTGCGTGCGCGGCTTCGCGAAGAGCGCGCGCGCCCGCGTGCTCGAGTTCAGCACGCGCGCCCCGGTCGCGCGCGGCGCCTGGCTCGACGCGGGCGACGTAGTCTTGCGAACGAGCGACGCGCCGCCGCTGCGACTCCCGCTCTCCGGGCTGCCGCCGCAGCCGCCCGAGAATCGCATGGCGGCACTGCTCGCCGCGGTCGCACTCGGCGCCGATCCCGCGAAGGCGTGGCGCGCGCTCGCGCACTTCCGCGGCCTGCCGCACCGGCTGCGGCCCGTGGCGCGCCGCGCGGGCGCGCTCTACGTCGACGACTCGAAGGCCACGAATCCGGCGGCGGCGCTGCGCGCGCTGGCGAGCTTTCCGGAGACACTGATCTGGATCGGCGGTGGCCGCGCGAAGGGCCTCGACCTCGGCGGTCTCGCGGACGCCGTCGCGGCGCGCTCGCGCGCGGCGATCGTGATGGGCGAGTCGGCGTCCGCGCTGGAGCTCGCGCTGCGCGGCCGCGTCGCCGTCGAGCGCGCCGACACGATCGAGGAGGCGACGGCGCGCGCGGCCGCGCACGCGCGCGCCGGCGACGTCGTGCTGCTCGCGCCGGGCTGCGCGAGCCTCGATCAGTTCCGGAACTACGAAGAGCGCGGCGACCGCTTCGCGGCGGCCGCCCGCGCCCTCGACGGCGCGGAGGCGGTCGGCGGATGAGCTGGCGCAAGAAGGCGACGCGCACCAGGGACGCGCGCGCGGCGGCGCAGGCGACGCACGACGACGTGACGCCCTTCGCGTGGCACGGCGCGCTGCTCGCCTGCGCGACCTTGCTGGTCGGGATCGGCGTCGTGATGAACTACAGCACGACCGCGGCGCAGGAGATCGGCGCCGCCATACCGGAGCTCGCGATCCGGCACTGGCTCGGCGTGCTCTCGGGCGCGGTCGCGGCAGCGCTCTCCGCGCGCGTGCCGCTCTCGTTCTGGCGGCGCATCGCGCTGCCGGCGCTGCTCACCTGCACGCTGCTGCTCGCCGCGACGCTCGTCCTCGGGATCGAGGCGAACGGCGCGCGGCGCTGGATCGCCCTGCCGGGCGTGCCGATCCGACTGCAGGCCGCCGAGCCGACGCGGCTCGCGCTGGTGCTGGCACTCGCGTCGGTGCTCGCCGGCGCGATGCACCGCGGCGCGGCGAAGCCGGCCGTGCTGCGCGTGGTGGTGCCGATGGTGCTCGCGCCGGTGCTGCTGCTCCTGCTCCAGCCGAACTTCAGCGGCGCCGGCGTGCTGATCGCGCTCGCGGGCTTCCTGCTCTTCGCGTCGGGTCTGCCGCTGCGCTGGTTCGTCGCGCCGGGCGCGCTCGCGGCGATCGGCGCCTGCGGCTACGTCGCGCTGCGACCCTACGCGCTCGCGCGCGTGCGGGGCTTCCTCGATCCGTGGCAGAGCGCGCAGGGCGCGGGCTTCCAGCTCGTGCAGTCGTTCGTCGCCTTCGGCCGCGGGGGACCCTTCGGCGTCGGCATCGGCGCGGGCCGGCAGAAGCTCTTCTTCCTGCCCGAGGCGCACACCGACTTCATCCTCTCGGTCGTGGCCGAGGAGCTCGGACTCGTCGGCGTGCTGCTCGTGATCGGCGCCTTCGCGGGCATCGCGGTGTATGGGCTGCGCGTCGCGCGGCGCGCGCGCGAGCCCTTCGCCCTGCTGGTCGCGACGGGCATGACGGCCGCGATCGTCGTGCCCGCGCTGCTGAACGCCGCGGTCGTGATGGGCCTCGCGCCGACCACCGGGCTCGCATTGCCCTTCCTCTCGCACGGCAGCAACTCGCTGATCTGCACCGGCATCGCGCTCGGCATCCTGCTCCGCATCGCTGCGCACGAAGCCGCGCCGGCAGCAAGCGCACCCGCCGGATCCCGGCTGCGCGGAGGCGTCGCGTGAGCGCGCCCTCCGCGGCGCGACGCTTCGCCGTCGCCGGCGGCGGCACGGGCGGACACGTCGTGCTCGCGCTCGCGCTGGCCGAGCGCCTCGCCGCGCGCGGCCACGCGGTGCTGATGATCGGCTCGCCGCAGGGCCTCGAGAACCGGCTCGTGCCCGAGGCGGGCTTCGAGCTCGCGGTGCTGCCGGCCGGACAGATCATGGGCCGCGGCCTCGGCGCCCGACTCCGCGGGGCGCTCGCGATCGCGCGCGGCGCGCTCGCGGCCCGAGGGCTGCTGCGGCGCCGGCGGATCGAGCTCGTGATCTCGGTCGGCGGCTACGCGTCGGTGCCCGCGGTGCTGGCGGCCGCGGCGCTCCGGATCCCGATCGCGCTGGTCGAGCCGAACGCGCAGCCCGGCCGCGCCAATCGACTCGCCGCGCGGCTCGCGCGTCGGATCTTCGTGCAGTTCGAGGAGGCGGCGCGCGCGCTCGCGCCGGGCCGCGGCGAGAACGCGCAGGTGCTCGGCATCCCGCTGCGCGACGCACTGATCCGGGCCTTCCACGACGCGCCGCCGCGGCGGACGCCGCGCGCGCCGCTGCGCCTGCTCGTCTTCGGCGGGAGCCAGGGGGCGCGACAGCTCAACGACGCGATGATCGCGCTGGCGCCGCGCCTCGATCCGGCGCGCCTCGAGATCGTGCACCAGACCGGCGAGGCCGACCGCGCGCGCGTCGCCGACGCCTACGCCGCGGCGGGACTTCGCGCCGAGGTGATGGCCTTCGAGCCGCAGATGCCGCGGCGCTACCGCGAGGCCGACCTAGCCCTGTGTCGCTCGGGCGCGATGACGGTCGCGGAGCTGGCGCTGGCCGGGCTGCCCGCGCTGCTCGTGCCCTACCCCTTCGCGGCGGACGATCATCAGAGCGCCAACGCGCGCGCGCTCGTCGCGGCCGGCGCCGCGCGGCTCCTGCCCGCGAAGACCTTGACTCCGGACGACGTGCTGCGTTCGCTCGACGAACTTTGCGCGCAGCCGGAGCGCCTGCGCGAGATGGGGCTCGCGGCGGCGAAGCTCGCCCGTCCGGACGCCGCCGAGCGGATCGTCGACGCCTGCCTGGCGCTGTTGCGCGAAGAGGAGGCCTGAGGTGTACCGGCGCATCCGGCGCGTTCACTTCGTCGGCGCGGGCGGCATCGGCATGTGCGGCATCGCCGAACTGCTCGCGACGCAGGGCTACGAGGTCACGGGCTCGGATCTGCGCGACGGCCCGACGCTCGCGCGGCTGCGCGCGCACGGCATCGCCATCGCGATCGGCCACGACGCCCGCCACGTCGGCGACGCCGACGTGGTGGTCTACTCGTCGGCGGTCCGCCGCAGCAACCCGGAGCTGCTCGAGGCGGAGCGCCGGAAGATCCCCGTGATCCCGCGCGCCGAGATGCTCGCCGAGGTGATGCGGCTCAAGGACGGAATCGCGGTCGCAGGCTCCCACGGCAAGACGACCACGACTTCGCTGATCGCGCACCTGCTCGCGCAGGCCGGGCTCGACCCGACCGCGATCATCGGCGGCCGCGTGCTGGCGCCAGGAGCCGATCCCTCGACCACCCGCCTCGGCACGGGCGACCTGCTGGTGGCGGAGGCCGACGAGAGCGACGGCTCCTTCCTGCGGCTCGCGCCGGTGATCGCGGTCGTCACCAACATCGACCCGGAGCACCTCGACCACTACGGAAGCTACGAGGCGCTGAAGGACGCCTTCGCCGCCTTCGCGAACCGGGTGCCCTTCTGGGGCGCGGCCGTGCTCTGCCTCGACCACCCCGGCGTGCAGGCGATCGTGCCGCGCATGTCGCGCCGCACCTTGACCTACGGCACCGCGTCGCAGGCCGATCTCGTCGCGACCGAGATCGCGGTCGAGGGCCTCGCGATGCGCTTCAGCGTGCGCCAGCGCGGCGCGCTGCTCGGGCCCGCGCGCGTGCGCCTCACCGGCCAGCACAACGTGCGCAACGCGCTGGCCGCGCTCTCGGTCGCGCTCGAGCTCGGCGTGCCCTTCGCGCAGGCGGCCGACGCGCTCGACAGCTTCGGCGGCATCGAGCGCCGCTTCCAGATCAAGGGCGACGCGGTCGGCGTGCGCGTGGTCGACGACTACGGCCACCACCCGGCCGAGGTGCGCGCCACGCTCGCGGCCGCGCGCGCGGTGCACGAGGGCCGCATCGTGGTCGCCTTCCAGCCGCACCGCTACACGCGCACGCGCGACCTATGGGACGACTTCGCGCGCAGCTTCAACGACGCGGACGTGCTGATCGTCTCCGAGATCTACGGCGCGGGCGAAGACAAGATCCCGGGCGTCGACGCGGCGGGGCTCGTCGCGGCGCTGCGCGCGCACGGACACCACGACGCCGAGTTCGTCGCCGATCTCGACGAGGTGCTGGCGCGCCTGCGGGCGCGCGTGCGCCCGGGCGATCTCGTGCTGACGCTCGGCGCGGGCAGCGTGTCGTCGCTCTCGGACCGCCTGCTGGCCGCGCTTCGCGAGGAGCGCCCGTGATCTCGTCGGAGGCGCGCGAGCGGTTCGAGCGGGCGCTCGGCCCGCGGGTCCGCTTCGACGTGCCGCTGGCGAAGCTCACCTCGCTGCGGGTCGGAGGTCCGGCGGACGCGGTCGCGACGCCGGAGGACCGCGCCGAGCTGGCGCTCCTCTTGAAGCTCTGCCGCGCGGAGCACCTGCCGCACCTCGTGCTCGGCGGCGGCTTCAACACCCTGGCGCTCGACGGCCGGCTGGACGGTGTGGTGGTGCAGCTCGCGCGCTTCCGCCGCATCGAAGAGCGGCCGGGCGGACTCCTGCGGCTCGAGGCCGGCGTCTCGCACAGCCAGGTCGCGCGCTTCTGCTCCGAGCGCGGGCTCTCGGGGCTCGAGTTCGCGGCCGGCATCCCGGGCACGGTCGGCGGCTGGCTGGCGATGAACGCCGGCGTCCCGGGGCGCGAGCTCCGCGACGTGCTCGTCGAGCTCGAGGTGATGAGCCCGACCGGCGAGAAGCTCCGCCACCTGCCGGCCGGCGCGCTGCGCCTGGTCTACCGCGCGCTGCGCGGGCTGGCACCCGGATCCATTCTTGTGTCGGCGCTGCTGCGCGTGACTCAGGCACCGGCCGAGACGGTGCGCGCGGAGATCGAGCGCCTGCTCGCGCGGCGCGCCGCGACCCAGCCGCTCTCGGTGCCTTCCTTCGGATCGGTCTTCAAGAATCCGCCCGGCGACTATGCGGGGCGGCTGATCGAGTCGGTCGGGCTGAAAGGATTTCGCGTCGGGGGGGCGCAGATCTCTCCGATGCATGCGAACTTCATCGCCAACACGGGGGGTGCCAGCGCCGCGGACGTGTGCGCGCTGATGCGCGAGGCGCAGCAGCGCGTGCGCGCCGCGAGCGGGATCCACCTCGAGCCCGAAGTGCGCGTGATCGGAAGAAAGGGGTGACATGATGGATCCGGGTCGCTTGGAGCGGGACGCGCGCGCGCGGCGCACGCGCGCGAATTCGCATCTCACGCGGCTGCGCGAGCGCGGGCGCGTGCAGCGCGACCTGCGCCCGCTGCGGCGGCGCCTCGCGGCGATCGCGTTCGCGGCCGGAGCGCTCGTCGGAGCTGGCGCGAGCGAGCTGTGGATGCGCGTCGGCGGCGGCCGGGTCGAGTCGATCGCCGTGCGCGGCGCGCACCGCCTGTCACCGCGCGAGGTCGCGGCCGCGACCGGCATCCCGCGCGGCGCGAAGCTCGCGGACGTCGACCCGGGCGCGGTCGCCGAGTCGCTCGCGCACAACGCGTGGATCGAGTCGGCGAAGGCGAAGCGCGAGCCGAGCGGGCGCGTGCTGGTCACGGTGGTGGAGCGAGAGCCGGTCGCGCAGCTCGCGGTCGGCAGCCGCCGCTTCGCGATCGACGCGCAGGGGGCCGCCTTCGCCGAGCTGCGCGAGGACGAGGAGACCGCGCTGCCGCGCCTGCTGGCCGAGAAGGCGCCCGAGCGCGGCGCGCCCGACCCGCTGCGGGTCGAGGCTGCGCACCTCGCGACGCAGCTCTCCGAGCTCGGGCTCGCGGCGCCGGACGAGGTGAAGATCGCCGAGCCGGGCGATCCGCAGGGCGTGACCTTGCGGCTCCAGGGCCTCGAGCCCGTGGTGGTGCTCGGCCGCGAGTCGCTCGACTCGCGGCTGCGCGATCTGGCGAAGCTGCTCGAGCTGCGCCGCGACGAAGTGTCGCGCGCCGCCGAGGTCGATCTCCGCTTCGCGGACCAGGCGGTCCTGCGAAGCGCGGCGACCCGGGAGGGGTCGCGAGACGCGGCGGTCACCGGACGTGGTGGCCCGTCGCCTGCACCGCGGAGCGCCGGCTAGACCGGAGCCCGCATTTCCAGTCTCAGGGGGGAGACACGCAATGGCCAGGAAGGAAGACCTGATCGTCGGACTCGACATCGGAACCACGAAGATCTGCGTGATCGTGGCCGAGCGCACCGAGAACGGGGTGGACATCGTCGGCATCGGCACGCACCCGTCGCGAGGCCTCCGCAAGGGCGTCGTGGTCGACATCGACGCCACCGTCGCCTCGATCAAGCACGCGGTCGAGGAGGCGGAGTTGATGGCGGACTGCGAGATCAGCTCGGTCTACGCGGGCATCGCCGGCAGCCACATCCGCGCCTTCAACTCGCAGGGCGTCGTCGCGGTGAAGAACCGCGAGGTCTCGCCGGGCGACGTGAAGCGCGTGATCGACGCGGCCAAGGCCGTCTCGATCCCGATGGACCGCGAGGTGATCCACGTCATCCCGCAGGAGTTCGTGATCGACGAGCAGGATGGCATCCGCGAGCCGCTCGGCATGAGCGGCGTGCGGCTCGAGGCGAAGATCCACATCGTCACGGCGGCCGTCACCAGCGCGCAGAACATCGTGAAGTGCGCCAACAAGGCCGGCCTCAACGTGATCGACATCGTGCTGGAGCCGCTGGCCTCGGCCGAGGCCTCGCTGGCCGACGACGAGCGCGACCTCGGCGTCTGCCTGATCGACATCGGCGGCGGCACGACCGACGTGGCCGTCTTCTCGGAGGGCTCGATCCAGCACACGAACGTGCTCGGGCTCGGCGGCGCCCACATCTCGAACGACATCGCGGTGGGGCTGCGGACGCCCTTCGACGAGGCCGAGCGAATCAAGAAGCGCTTCGGCGTCGCGTCGGCCCGCTACCTCCAGAGCGACGACGTGATCAGCGTGCCGAGCGTCGGCGGCCGCCGCCCGCGCGAGGTCTCGCGCAAGATCCTGTGCGAGATCATCGAGCCGCGCGTGGACGAGATCCTGACCCTGGCGCGCCAGGCGCTCGTGAAGGAAGGCCTCGAGAGCCGCATCCCGTCCGGCGTGGTGCTGACCGGCGGCTGCTCCGCGCTCGAGGGCCTGCTCGACCTCGCGGAGGAGATCTTCGAGACGCCCGTGCGGGTCGGGACGCCCTGCCATGTCGGCGGGCTGCAGGACGTCGTGCGCGGACCCATGTACGCGACCGGCGTCGGGCTCGTGCTCTTCGGCGCCGCACAGGACCGCGACGGAGCCCGCTTCCGCATCCGCGACGAGTCGATCTTCGGCCGGGTCAAGCAGCGGATGCGGGACTGGTTCTACCAGTTCGAGTAGACCGCTCAGAAAAATTGCGCTCCACGGTCTGGAGAGGACTTAACAAAAACAGGGATTCCTGTAAGAATCTGCGCGTTCGCGCTTTGGGGGGGGAGAACAATGGCCAGGCGCTCGTCCGATCGTCCGTCCGATCACCACGGCAACCGCGAAGACCGGGGCAACGGGCCCCGCCAGGAGGAGCTCGGCGACGATCTCCTCGAGTTCGAGGGAGCCGCAACGCATCAGGCCGTCATCAAGGTGGTCGGCGTGGGTGGAGGCGGCGGCAACGCGCTGAACAACATGGTCGTCTCGGGCCTCCAGGGCGTCGAGTTCATCGCCGCCAACACGGACGCCCAGGCGCTCCGCCACAACCACGCGTCGATCAAGCTCCAGCTCGGCGGCGAGGTCACCCGCGGCCTCGGCTGCGGCGCCGACCCCGACAAGGGCCGCTCCTCCGCGCTCGAGGTGCGCGAGCGGCTGCGCGAGTACTTCACGGGCACCGACATGGTGTTCGTGACGGCGGGCCTCGGCGGCGGCACCGGCACGGGCGCCGCGCCGGTCGTGGCCGAGGTCGCGCGCGAGTGCGGCGCGCTGACGGTCGGCGTGGTGACCAAGCCCTTCCACTTCGAGGGCCGGGTGCGGCTCCGCCATGCGGAGCGCGGGCTCGAGGAGCTCCACCGCGTCGTCGACACCGTGATCACGATCCCGAACCAGCGGCTGCTGGCGCTCGCGGGCAAGCAGACCAGCGTGAAGGACGCCTTCAAGCTGGCCGACGACGTCCTCTACAACGCGGTGCGAGGCATCTCGGATCTGATCACGATCCACGGCCTCATCAACCTCGACTTCGCGGACGTCCGCACGATCATGAACGAGATGGGCGTCGCGCTGATGGGGACCGGCATCGCCCGCGGCGACAACCGGGCCGAGGAGGCGGCGCGCATGGCCATCTCCAGCCCGCTGCTCGAGGATCTCTCGATCGACGGCGCGCACGGCGTGCTCATCAACATCACGGGCGGCCCGGACCTCTCGCTCTTCGAGGTGAACGAGGCCTCGAGCCTGATCCAGGAGGCCGCGCACGAGGACGCCAATATCATCTTCGGGGCCGTGATCGACGAGTCGATGCCGGAGGGCGAGATGCGGGTCACCGTGATCGCGACGGGTCTCGTCGACGAGCGGGTCCGGCGCGGCCGCGACGGCGGCACGCATCGCGAGGTCTCGCGCGGACGCGAGGTGCGCGAGGAACGCAATGCGAACGTGACGCCGATCCGGCCCTACGCCGAGCCGGCGCCGATGTCGGCGTACGCGGAGCCGCAGCGCGCGCCGCAGCAGGCGCCGCTGCTCGAGCCGGCGCCCGAGCGCGGCCGCCCGGGGCCGGCCGACTTCGTGTCGCCCTTCGAGGACGAGCTCGACGAGCCGGCCTTCCTGCGCAAGCGCCGCGCCGAGAAGGACGAGGAGGAGGAGCGGGAGCAGCCCGCGTTCCTCCGTCGCTCCGCGGACTAGGGACAGGCGTCCCCCGCTTGTCTCCCCTCGTTCGCGTCGACCGCGACGGACCGGTCGCGACCTTGACCCTCGAGGACCCCGAGCGCCGCAACGCGATGAGCGAGGCGATGGGCGAGGCCTTCGCGGCGGTGATGCAGGCTCTGGTCGCGGACGGCGAGCTGCGCGTGCTGGTGTTGACCGGCGCGGGCGACGCTTTCTCGGCCGGAGGCGACTTCGGGATGCTCGAGACGCGCGCCGCGCGCGCGGCCGAGCAGCCCGGGATCGGGCGCCAGGAGACGCGCGACGCGATGCGGGCCTTCTACGGCCTCTTCCTCACCTTGCGCGACCTCCCCTGCCCGACCCTCGCCGCGATCAACGGCCCCGCGATCGGCGCGGGGCTCTGCGTCGCGCTCGCGTGTGATCTGCGGATCGCCGCGCGCGACGCGAAGCTCGGCCTCAACTTCACCCGGCTCGGCCTCCATCCCGGCATGGGCGCGACCTGGACCTTGCCGCGCCTCGTCGGATCGGCGCCGGCCGCCGAGCTCCTCTACACCGGTCGCACGATCACCGGCGAGGACGCCGCCCTGCTCGGCATGGTGAACCGCGCGGTCGCGCGCGAGCGGGTGCTGCCGGAGGCCTTCGAGCTCGCGCGCGAGGTGGCCGAGGCCGCGCCGATCGCAGTCGCCGGCGTCAAGCGCGCACTCGCGCGCAGCGCGGCGGCAACTCTCGACGATCAGCTCGGCTTCGAGGCCGCCGAGCAGGCGCGCTGCTTCGAGAGCCGCGACGTGCACGAAGGCCTCGCGGCTGCGCGCGAGCGAAGGCGCCCGAGATTCGAAGGCCGCTAGGCAAGCCCGGCTCGAAGAGCCGGGCGCGCAGCGAGCCGCAGGCGAGCGAAATCCAGAAGACGAGACCCGGTTCGCCGTGTCTTGCTGCATGCCGGCGCCAATGACGTCCTCGAAATCCGGGTGACGAACGTCACGGGATCGCACGCGTGGCGATTGCTAGTGCTCAAGTGTCGACTAGAATGCGCGAAACGATTCTGCGACACCGCTCGAGTCGCATGGATGACGAGTCGAGCGCGTCGAAGAGTCGGATTCGAAGGTCCGGGTCGCGAGACTGGCGACTCGGGCGGGGAGCCTGGGGGTGGGAGTCCTGGTCGCGCGCGCGCTGCGCAATCACAACGTCTGGCTGGTGCTGACCTACGTGGCGGTGATCCTGCTGATGGTTCGCGCTTACACCTGAGCCGATCTCTTCCGCCCTCGGCGGAAGGCTCAGACCAGCGCTTCGACCGGCCCGAGGATCTCCGAGGCGTTGAAGAAGTAGGCGATCTCGACCTTCGCGGTCTCGACCGCGTCCGAGCCGTGCGCCGCGTTGCGCTCGATGTCGGTGCCGAAGTCGCCGCGGATCGTGCCCTTCGGCGCCTTCGAGGAGTCGGTCGGGCCGAGCAGATCTCGGTGCTTCTGGATCGCGTTCGGCCCCTCGAGCACGCTGACGACGACCGGCCCGCTGGTCATGAACTTCACGAGGTCGCCGTAGAAGGGCCGCTTCTTGTGGACCGCGTAGAAGCCACGCGCGAGCTCCTCGGTGAGCTGGATGCGCTTCATCGCGACGATCTTCAGCCCCGCGCGCTCGAAGCGGGCGAGGATCTCGCCGGCCGCGCCGGGCCTCGCGGTCGCGTCGGGCTTGATGATCGAGAGCGTGCGCTCGGCGGCGGACATGGGCGGGTCTCCTGGGGCTCGAAGGGGCCGCAAATTAGCGGAGACGTCAGGAACGCGGCAGCCCGAGGATCCGCTCGGCCACGATGTTGCGCTGGATCTCGGTGGTGCCGCCGGCGATCGTCATCGCGCGGTCGGTGAGGTAGCGCGTGGCCCAGTCGCGGTCGTCGGGCCCGTGCTCCCGGCCGACCAGCGCGCCGTACTCGCCCTGGAGCTCGAGGCCCGCCTCGGAGAACTCCTGCGTCAGCTGCGTGGCCATGCACTTCATCGCGGCCGAGGTGTGCGGGTTGAAGCGGCCCGCGAGCTGATCCGAGAGCACGCGCAGGCCGAAGGCGTTCATGATGCGCGCCTGCGTGGCGAGATGAGCCAGGCGCTGGCGCCAGACCGGATCGTCGGCCTTGCCGAAGCGGCGCGCGGTCTCGAGCAGCTCGGCGAAGCTGCGGTCGAAGCGGATCCCGGTCGCGATGCCGGAGCGCTCGTTGATCAGCGCGCTCGACACGATCTGGTAGCCCTGGTTCTCGGCGCCGAGCCGCGTGCTCCGAGGCACGCGCACGTCGCGCAGGAACACCTCGCTGAACTCGCTGTCGCCGTTGATCATGCGGATCGGCCGGATCTCGATCCCCGGTGTCTGCATCGGGACGAGCAGCAGCGAGAGGCCCGCAACCTTGTGTCCCTCGCTCGAGGTCCGCACCAGCAGGAAGTACCAGTTCGAGAGGTGCGCGAGGCTCGTCCAGATCTTCTGACCGTTGATGACGTAGTCGTCGCCGTCGACGACCGCGCGCGTCTGCGTGTTGTACATGTCGCTGCCGGCGTTCGGCTCGGAGTAGCCGGTGGCCCAGACGTCGTCGCCGGCGAGCAGCCGCGGGATGAAGCGGCGCTTCTGCTCATCGGTGCCGAAGCGCAGGATCGCCGGGCCGACCCATGAGAGGCCCATCGAGCCGAGCGGCTCGGGCGCGTCGGCGCGCGCCATCTCCTCGTTGAAGATCGCCTGCTCCATCGGCGTGAGCCGGCCGCCGCCGTACTCGGACGGCCAGGCCGATCCGAGGAAGCCGGCGTCGTTCAGCTTGCGCTGCCACGCGCGCAGCGCCTCGGGCTCGCGCCGGCCGCCGCGCGGGCCGTGCTCGGCGATCCACGCGCGCACGCGCAGTCGGAAGGCTTCCTCGTCGGGCGTGTAGGTCAGGTCCATTTCGTTGATCTCCGTTCGCCTTCGCCTCGCTGCGCGTGCCGCTATCGCGGCACTTGCAGCACGATCTTCCCGAAGTGCTCGCTCGCTTTCATCGCGCGGTGCGCCTCGGCCGCCTGCGCGAGCGGCAGCACGCGGTCGACGACCGGGCCGATGCGGCCCTTCTCGAGCGCGTCGCCGAAGCGCGCGAGAAAGCCGCGGACGATCTCCGCCTTCTCCTCGACCGGCCGCGCGCGCAAGGTCGAGCCGATCACCGAGAGCCGGCGCACGAGTAGCGCGCCGAGCCCGATCTCCGCCTTCGCGCCGCCCATCAGCCCGATCAGCACGAGTCGTCCGCCGACCGCGAGCGAGCGCAGGTTCGCGTCGAGGTAGGGCGCGCCGATCGAGTCGAGCACGACCTCGACGCCGCGCCCGCCCGTCGCTTCCAGCACGGCCTTCGCGAAGTCGTCGCTCCGGTAGTTGATCGCGAGGTCGGCGCCGAGTTCGCGACAGCGCGCGCACTTTGCCTGCGACCCGGCCGTCACGAAGACGCGCGCGCCCGCCTCCTTGCAGAGCGAGATCGCGGACGTGCCGACGCCGCTGCCGCCGCCGTGCACGAGCGCCGCGCCGCCCTTCGCGAGTCCGCCGAGCGAGAAGACGTTCAGGAAGACGGTGAGGAACACCTCGGGCACCGCGGCCGCGTGCTCGAGATCCATCGAGGCCGGCACGCGCATCGCCGAGCCCGCGTGCACGACGACCTCCTCCGCGTAGCCGCCGCCCGCGAGCAGCGCCATCGCGCGGTCGCCGACACGCCAGCCGGTCACCCCCGCGCCGATCTCCGCGACCGTGCCCGCGCACTCGAGCCCGAGGATCGTCGAGGCGCCCGGAGGCGGCGGATACAGGCCCTGTCGCTGCATCAGGTCCGCGCGGTTCACGGCGGACGCGGCCACGCGCAGCCGTAAGCAGCCCGACTCGAGCGCCGGCGCCGGCACGTCGCCGAGCCGCAGCACGCTCTCGTCGCCGGGCTTGTCGAAGACGATGGCCTTCATCGAGGCAGCCAGATTACGCGATCGGAGCGGGCTGCGGGTCGTCCGACGAGGACTTGAGCCGGCGCGGAGCGGTCCAACGTGCCGCCCCGGATACTCGATCCGCCTCGAACGACGCGGATCTGGAGGTCAGGACGAGACCCGCGAGCACCGGCGAACCGGACGAGTAGGACGAGCCCGCAGGCCGCGACCGTATTCGAGCTCGACTCAGCTCAACTCGTCGCGCCCGTACCCGAGGATCGTCCGCGCCGCGATCATGCGCTGGATCTCGCCCGTCCCTTCGTAGATGTCCGTGATGCGCACGTCGCGGAACCACTTCTCGAGCAGGTGCTCGCGCGAGATGCCCATCGGACCGAGGATCTCGATGCAGCCCTGCGTGATCTTGCGGACCGCCGTGCCCGCCTTCGCCTTGCAGACCGACGCCTCGAGATTGTTCGGCTGGCTCTGACCCGAGAGCCAGGCCGCGCGCAGCACCGTGAGCTGCGCCGCCTCGAAGAGCGCCTCCAGCTTCAGGAAGCGCGCCACCACGGCCGACTGCGTGTGGAGCCCGCCGCCGTACTCGATCGCGACGCCGGCCTTCTCGAGCTCGTCGCGCGTGAAGTCGAGCGCGGCCTCCGCCATGCCGAGCCCGATCGCGGCGACCGCCGGACGTGTCATGTTGAACGTCTTCAGCACTCCCTTGAAGCCGCCCGAGCTCTCCTTCGGGATTGTCTCGTCGCCGCCGAGCAGGTTGCCGCGCGGGATGCGGCAATCCTCGAAGACGTACGCGGCCGTGTCGTCGGCGCGAATGCCGAGCTTCTTCTCCTTGTGCGCGACGATGAAGCCCGGCGCGCCCTTCTCGACCAGAAACGACTTGATGCCGGCGCGGCCGGCCGACTTGTCGATCGTCGCCCACACCACCACGCCCTGCGCGCGACATCCCGTGGTGACGAAGATCTTCTCGCCGTTCAGCACCCACTCGTCGCTCGCCGCGTCGAGCACGGCGGTCGTCTGCACGCGCGAGGGATCCGAGCCGCAGCCGGGCTCCGTGATCGCCATCGCGAGCGTGAGTCCGCCCCACTTCTTCTGCTGCTCCGGCGTGCCGGCGGCGCGCAGCGCGGCGTTGCCGAGACCGCCGGTGCCGCGCCGCATGCGCACCGAGTAGTCGCCCCAGCTCTCGCCGGCGACGATCAGCATGCTCATCACCGGGAACGAAGTGTCGTCGGGCGCGCGATCGCGCAGCATCGCGTAGGCCGGCGGATGATCCTTCGCCTCCGGGAGCGCGTCCGGCGGGAACTCGTGCTCGTTCTCGTCGTAGTGGCGCGCGTAGCGTCGGCAGACGAGCGACTGCTCGCGCACCGCAGCGAGGACCTTCTGGTCGTTGTGGGTCAGCTCGAAGTCGATCACGGGGGTCCTCCGCGCGCGGCCTAGAGGCCGAGCGTTCCTTCCAGCACCGAGAGCGTGCGGGCGTTGCGGTACCACATCTCGACGGGGTGCTCGCGGATGAAGCCGTGTCCGCCGAGCACCTGCACGCCTTCGTCGGCGATCCACATCGCCTGCTCGGCCGCGTACGCGTGCGCGTGGTGCGCGGCGCGCGTCGCGGAGAGCCCGCGCTCGAGGCGGCTCGCCGCCTTCCAGGCCAGCCAGCGCATCGACTCGACCTCGATGTGCATGTCGGCGAGCCGGAAGGCGATCGCCTGCTTGCGCGCGATCGCCTGCCCGAAGGCCTCACGCTCCTTCGCGTAGGGCACGGCGTAGTCGAGCACGCCGCGCGCGAGGCCGACGAGCGCGGCGGCGATCGCCGCGCGCGACGAGTCGAGGATGCGGCGGACGTCGCAGCCCCGAGCGCCGCCAAGGCGCGCGGAGGCCGGCAGCTCGACCCGCTCGAGCTCGAGCGAAGCGGTCGGCAGCGCGCGCAGACCGAGCTTGGCGTCGGGCTGGCCGATGCGGAGCCCGGCCGCGTCGCGCGGGACGACGAACGCGTCCTGTCCGCCGTTGTTGCGCGCGATCACGAGGAAGTGGCTGGCACGGTCGGCGAGCGGCACGAAGCGCTTGCTGCCGGAGAGCACGAAGCCCGCGCCCTTTGGCTCGGCCAGGGTGCGCGGCAGCGCCGCGTCGGACGCCGGGCCCGGCTCGATCACCGCGAGCGACGCCGCGTGGAAGCGCGCGCCGCAGAAGAGCGGCAGCAGCGCGCGCTTCTGCTCGTCGGTGCCGAAATCCGCGACCGCGAACGCGAAGGCCGCCGGCGCGACCGCCGCGAGCGCGAGGCCCGCGTCGCCCCAGGCGAGTTCCTCGAGCACGAGCGCGTTCGTGATCGGCGAGCGCGCCTCGCCGCCGCCGCCGTGCTCGGCGGGAAGCTGCGTCGAGCCGAGCCCGAGCTGGTGCATCGGCTCGAGCACGTTCTCCGGCAGCGACGCGCTCTCGTCACACTCGCGTGCGACGGGACGCAGCGCCGCGGCCGCGAACTCGTGCATCGCGTCGCGGGCGATCTGCTGCTCTTCGGTCGGTTCGAACGAGATCACGTCGTGCTCCTCGGCGGACGCGTCCCGGCAGGACGCCCCGCACGCGGCTTCGCGCGCTTTGCGCGCGACACCTGGTGGAAGTAGCGGTCTATCGCTTCGCGGCCGCCGTCCTTGCGGAGGTGGCCCGCAGCGTGCGCATCGCGCGCAGAGCGGAGCCCGAGCGCGACGCCGCACCACACGCGCGCGTCGGCCGTATAGCGGACGTCGGCGCGCTCGGCGAAGCCCGATCGCACCGTGCACTCGCCGCCGTGCACGCGCACGGTCCAGACGCCGCCGCCGTTGCCCGTGAGGCGCACCTCGAAGGTCAGGTCGACGCCGCGCGAGGCCTCCTCGTCGAGCATGAAGGGCAGCGACTCGATCACCGACTGCGCCGACGTCTCCGTGAAGCGCGTCGCGTCGATCTCGAGGTCCACGAGCCCGTGTCGGATCCACCAGCGCGCGATCGCGCCGACGATCGGCGCGAGGCTGCGGCCCTGCTCCGTCAGCGCGTAGACCTGGCGCGAGCCGTCCGCGACCGACTCGACGAACCCGGCGGAGGTCAGCTGGCGCAGTCGCTGCGAGAGCACACGGGGCGCGATGCCGGTGCGCTTGCGCAGCTCCTGGAAGCCGCGGCTCGCGCCGAGCAGATGGCGCACCAGCACGAGCGTCCAGCGGTCGCCGATCACGTCGAGGCCGCGCCCGACCGGATCGAAGATCGCCTCGGGCCGCGGCACCTGGCGCGGCTCGGAGCCGGGATGAGGGATCACTTCGGACATCCGAGTGGATATCTATCAGATACTGATATAGCTGGCAACTTGCAACTGTCTTCGCTGGCTGGGAGTGACTGGGAGTCCAGGGACCTCCTGCCGGCCGATCCCGTAGCCACTCGGATTGGTTAAGGTTCCGCCCTGCCGGAGGTGATCGGAGGATCGCCGGCGGGCACACAACCGTCCGCGGGAGGAAAGTCCGGGCTCCACAGGGCGGGGAGGTCGCTAACGGCGACCCGGGGCGACCCGAGGGAAAGCGCAACAGAAACACACCGCCGATGGCCGGCGATCCGCCGCCTGCTGAGAGGCAGGCGTCGGGGAGGCCAGGCAAGGGTGAAATCGTGGGGTAAGAGCCCACGCGCGACGGCCGGGTGACCGGCGGCGGTGCAAGCCCCTCCCGGAGCAAGCTCGAATAGGCGCGCTGTCGAGGGCGGCCCGTCCGAAGCGCCCATGCGGCGCCAGCGCGCGGGTCAGAGTGCTCGAGCGGCACAGCAATGTGTCGCCTAGACGAATGATCCTCCCCGCCGTCGGGGCGACTCGTCGGCGGGACAGAACCCGGCTTACAGATCACTTCGCAAGAACCCGGAGGAGGAAGCGCGAGCCAGTCCTCCGGAGCTCCGGCACGCACCCTGTGGAGGGGGCGGCGAAGTCGCCGCCCCCTCCCGCCAGCCCGGACGCACGCGCGGAGAACGGGTAGGCTGCGACGCATGGTCGGCGCGCCGATCGCTGCGCGAGGCGAGTCGCGGCGCGCGCTCGCGCTGCCGATCGCTGCGGCGGTTCTATTCGCGGTGCTCGCGCTCGACGCGGCGAGACGCGAGACGCCGACCATCGACGAGTTCGCGCACGTGCCGGCCGGCTACGCGAACCTCGCCACCGGCCGCTTCGACGTCCACGCGAAGAATCCTCCGCTCGCGAAGATGCTGCTCGCGCTGCCGGGAACTCTCGCGCGCGAGGCGCAGGTGCCGGAGCCGCAGGAGAACCCGTTCGCGTGGGGACCGTGGCGCTACGGCCACCGCTTCATGGAGGCGAACACGGCGCGCTACTTCCGGATCTTCTTCGAGGCGCGCGCCGTCGTCGTCGCCTTCGCGCTGCTCACGGCAGCGCTGATCTTCGCCTGGGGAAGAGCGCTGTTCGGCGCGAGCGCCGCCGCGATCGCGACCGCGCTCTTCCTGCTGTCACCCGACACACTGGCCCACGGCCATCTCGCGACGCTCGACATGGCCTGCGCGCTCGCCGTGCTGACGAGCGCCTTCGCGGTCCGCGCGGCGCTGCGGACCCCCGCGCTCTCGCGCTGGCTTCTCGCCGGCGCGGTGTGGGGCGCCGCGCTGCTCGTGAAGTTCACGGCGCTGCTGCTCGCGCCCGGGTTCGCGTTGTTGGCGCTCGTCGCGCGCTGGCCCGCGTGGCGACGCGGCGTCGGCGACTTCGCGGCGCTCGTCGCCGCCGCGTTGCTCGTGTCGAATCTCGGAATGCTGGCCCGCGGCACCGGCACGCCGCTCGGCCAGTTCCACTTCGGCTCCGACCTCGCGAGCTCGCTCCAATCGCATCTTCCCGGGTGGCTGCCCGTGCCGCTGCCCCGCGACTACGTGAGCGGCTACGACGCCGTGATGCGCGACATCGAGCACGGGGAGTTCCCGTCGTACCTGCGCGGACACTGGTCGCGAGAGGGCTGGTGGTACTACGAGGCCGTCGCGCTCGCGGTCAAGATGCCCGAGCCGTTCGTCGTGATGCTATGCGCGCTGCCCATCTTCCTGGCGCGCGCGCGGCTCCCGCGCCGCGAGATCCTCGCCGTGCTCGCGCCGCTCTTCTCGATCGCCGTGCCGATGACCGCGCTGAACCACCTGAACATCGGGCTCCGCTACCTGCTTCCCGCCTTCCCGTTCCTGTACCTGCTGCTCGGCTCGGTCTTCGCGCGACCCGGCCGTCCGACGCGGGTCGTGGCGGCGCTCGTGCTCGCCTACTACGCGGGCACCGCGCTCGTCGTCCACCCCGCCCATCTCGCCTACTTCAATCCGCTCTCGGGAGGACCGGCGCACGGACACCAGTGGCTGCTCGACTCGAACCTCGACTGGGGTCAGGACCTCTACCGCGTGCCCGCTGCGCTGGAGGCGCGCGGCATCCGAGAGCCGATCTGGCTGCTCTACTTCGGCCACGTGGATCCGCGCCTCTACGGCATCGACTCGCACATACTGCCGCGCGAGCCGGTGGAGGGCGTGATCGCGGTCAGCGTGTCCTACCTGGCGGGCTTCTCGTATCCGGTCACCGCGCCGGACGGCACCTTGATCGCGATCGGCGCGGATCACGCACACTGGCTGCGCCGGCTCGCACCGATCGCGCGACTCGGATCGATCTGGCTCTACGACACGCGTCGCGCCTCGCCGACCGCCACGCCTTGACGGCTATCGTGGCGCCGATGCAGTCCGGCCGCTGGCGCAGCGCGCGGATCGCGGCGTCGCTCTTCGCTGTCGCGGCGACGGCCCGCATCCTCTACGTGCGCTCGGTCTGGCCGCATCCCGCTGTGCGCTACCCGGTGCTCGACTGCCTGGCCTATCACGACTGGGCGCTCGCGATCCTGCGCGGCGACTGGCTCGGCAACCGCGTCTACTATCAGGATCCCCTCTACCCGTTCTTCCTCGCCGGCCTCTACGCGCTCTTCGGTCCCGACACGCAGGGCGTGCTGATCGCGCAGGCGCTGCTCGGCGCGACCAGCGTGGTGCTCGTCTACGCGCTCGGCCGCACGCTCGGCGGCGAATCGGTCGGGATCGTCGCGGGCGTGCTCGCGGCCGCGTATCAGGTGTTC
>DATKND010000056.1:0-73752 GCA_035541475.1 Myxococcota bacterium
CCTGCGCCGCGCTCGACGCGGCCGCGGCCGCCTTCCACGAGGGCTTCACCCAGCCGGAGCCCTCCTTCTTCATCACGTCGGGCGACACGCCCGCGAAGAAGAGCAGCATGAAGACGAGCACCGTGATGATCACGTAGGAGATGTAGCGCTGCTCCAGATTGATGTGCATGAAGTTGCGGGCGACCATCACGGCCTTGATGCAGGCGATGCCGAAGGCCGTGAGTAGCGTGACCCATCGGATACCCAGGAAGGGACCCGCGACGCTGATGATCAGCAGCAGGACCAGGATGAACCAGACGCGGATGTAGTTGATCGGATGGTGCGTGGCGTGTGCGTGGGCCATTGGGTTACTTCGCGATGTAGAGGAGGGGGAAGAGGAAGATCCAGACGATGTCGACGAAGTGCCAGTAGATGCCGATCAGCTCGACGCGGTGGAGCTCGAGGTTCCGCCGCGCATCCGCGGCGACGAACAGCATCAGGATGGCACCCGCGATCACGTGCGAGGCGTGCAGACCCGCGGCGGTGTAGTAGAAGGACCAGAAGGTGCTCGAGGTGATCGTGAATCCCTCGCCGATCTCCCCGCTCCACTCGAAGCCCTTGACCACCAGGAAGGTGAGGGCGCCCGCCACCGTCGCGTAGAGCAGGCGCGCCGCCTTCGGGCCGTCGCCGCGCTCGGCCGCCTGGTGGGCCAGCACGGCCGAGAGGCTCGAGGTGAGCAGCACCATCGTGTTGAAGGCGCCGATCCAGGTGTTGGTGTGCGCGGCCTGCGCCGACCAGGCGTCGTGCGCCAGACGGTGCATGATGTAGGAAGCGAGCAGGCCGCCGAAGATCACGATCTCGGAGGCGATCACCCACCAGACCGCGAGCTTGCCGGTCGGCATACCGGCGGCGGAGCGCGTGGTGGCGATGGGGCGTGCGGCAGAAGACATCGGACTCCTCGAGGCTCCGTGCTAGGCGGGCTCGTTCTGCGGCCAGTAGTCCTGCTTGCGGCCCGGCACGCTGTACTCGTACGGGCCGCGGTAGACGCGCGGCAGCTCGGCCCAGTTGCCGTGCGGCGGCGGCGACTCGGCCGTCCACTCGAGCGTGTTGGCGCGCCACGGATTCTTCGGCGCCTTCTTCCCGGCGATCAGGCTCTTGGCCAGGTTGATGAAGAACACGCTCTGGAAGGCCAGCATCGTGCAGACCGCCGCCGCGATCAGGTGGCGCGTGTTCCACATCCACGGCTGCGAGAGGTCCGGGAAGTTGCGGTAGTCGTAGATCCGGCGGTGCTGCCCGGCGGCGCCGAGTACGAACAGCGGGATGAAGATCATGTTGAAGGGGATGATCGTGCCCCAGAAGTGAATCTTGCCGAGGCGCTCGTCCATCATCTTTCCGAACATCTTCGGGAACCAGTAGGTGAAGCCGGCGTAGAACCCGATGATCGTGATCGGGAAGAACGTGTAGTGGAAGTGCGCGAGCACGAAGTAGGTGTCGTGGAAGTAGACGTCCGCGCCCGACGCGCCGAGGAAGATGCCGGTCACGCCGCCGATCAGGAACTCGCCGATGAAGGCGAGGGCCCACAGCATCGGCGTGGTGAACTGGATCGATCCGCCGTAGAGCGTCGCGATGTAGATGAACATCATCTCTGCGATCGGGATCGAGATCAGGAGCGTCGTGATCGTGAAGATGTGCGCCATGCGCGGGTCGATGCCGGCGATGAACTGGTGGTGCGCCCAGACGGTGAACGAGAGCACGCCGGTGCCGAAGACCGTGTAGAGCACGGTGCGATAGGCGAAGAGCTTCTTGCGCGCGAAGGTCGTGATGATCTCCGCCACGATGCCGACCGTCGGCAGCAGCACCACGTACACCTCGGGATGGCCGAAGAACCAGAACAGGTGCTGCCACAGGATCGGATCGCCGCCGCGGTCGGGATCGAAGAAGGCTGTGCCGAGGTTCTGGTCCATCAGCAGCATGATCGCGCCGGCGATCAGCGGTCCGACCGAGCACATGAAGAGGATGCTCGCGACCACGATCATCCAGATCACCATCGGCACGTCGTACAGGCGCATGCCGGGCGCGCGCGAGTTCATCGCGGTCGTGATGAAGTTGATGCCGCCGAGCAGGAAGGCCACGAATTCGAGCGCCACCGCGATCAGCCACATGCTCGAGCCGAGCGGCGTGAGTCCGTACTCGGGCTTGGCCGAGAGCGGCGGGTAGGACGTCCAGGCGCCGGCGAAGCCGCCGCCCGGCACGAAGAACGACGCGACCAGCACGAGCGCCGACAGCAGGAAGATCTGGTACGAGAGCCGGTTGATCTTCGGGAACACCATGTCGTCGCAGCCGAGCATCAGCGGGATCAGGTAGTTGCCGAAGGCGGCGAGCAGCACGGGCATCGCCACCCAGAAGATCATGATCGAGCCGTGGTTCGTGACGAGCGCGTTGTACCGCGAGGCCGACACGACGCCGAAGCCCGGCACGTCCATGCCGGGGAAGGCGAGCTGCATGTTGAATGCGTAGGCGAAGAAGGCGCCGATCAGGCCCATCGCCATGCCCGTGAACATGTACTGCATGGCGATGATCTTGTGGTCGGTGGAGAAGAAGTACTTGCGGACGAAGCCCTCGTCGTGATGGGCGGCGTGCTCGTCGTGATGGTGCGGCGCAACGTGCTCGGCCATGGCCTCACTCCTGCGACGCGTGCGGCGTCGTGGCGGCGATCGCGACCTGCGAATGGCTCGCGATCCAGGCGGCGTGCTCTTCCTTCGTCTCGATCACGGCCTTCGCCGGCATGAGCCCGTGGCCGATGCCGCAGATCTCGACGCACTGGAGGTCGTAGGTGCCGGTCTGCGTCGGCTTGAACCAGCCCGTGACGACGCGACCGGGAACAGCGTCCTGCTTCAGCCGGAAGACCGGGATCGAGAAGCTGTGCAGCACGTCGCGCGACTCGAGCTTGAAATGGTACATCGTGTCGACCTGGAGGTGCAGCTCGTCCAGGGTCGTGATGTCATCGGCGGTGTCGATCTGCCCGTCGGCGCCGGGCTGCACGAAGGTCCAAGCCCACTGCTGCGCGATCACGCGCACGGTCTGCTCGGCGGGCGGCAGCTTCTGCTTGATGTCGTACCAGACCTTCACCGCGCCGACGATGATGAAGACGTCGCAGAAGAGGACGAGCAGGTGCGGGTAGGTGACCCAGCGCTTGATCTTCCACTCGCTGCCGTCGTAGTACTCGGCCGGCTGGCCGTCGCGGCGCCGGAAGCGCCAGCACAGCCAGAAGAAGGTGAAGAGCGTCGCCAGGAACCAGAAGCCGACCAGCATGAAGATCAGGTCGAAGAGCAGGTCGAGGTCGCGCGCGTAGGTGGAGGCTTCGGGAACCAGTCGCGCAAGGATGGGCGTCCACGACATTCGGTTGCGTCCTCAGAGGATGACGAAGAAGAAGACGGCGGCGATGAAGGCGGCGATCCCGCCCATCGAAATCACGAACGTGCGCCAGGCCAGCTCGTCCGACGACCACTCCTTCGCCATCGCCCGCGACTCCTCCGCCTTACTTGTTCAGGGTGGTGGTGATGTAGGCGACGACATCCTTGATCGCCTGCTCGTCCGCGAGGCTCGCCGCCATGCTCTGCATGACCGGGCCGAGGGGCGGGTTGTTCCCGCGGATGTGCGCCTTGAAGCGCTGGAGCGCAGAGAAGAGATACCAGTCGTTCGTGTGGCGCAGGCGCGGGGCGCCCATCTGCTGGTTGCCCGCGCCGTCGGCGCCGTGGCAGGCCGCGCAGACGCCGTTGTAGGTGAGCGCGCCGCGCTGCGGGTCGCCGCCCTCGAGCTCGGGCGTGGGATTCACCGACTGCAGGCTCCCGACGTAGGCCGCAACGAGCTTCACGTCCTCGTCGGAGTGGATCGAACGCGACATCGGCCGCATGCGCAGACCGGGCAGGTCCTGCGTGTTGTCGGCGCGCTTGCCGGTCTGGAAGTTCTGGAGCTGCGTCACGACGTACCAGACGTCCTGGCCCGCGATTGCCGGCGCGAGCGCGAGATGGCTGCCGCTGCCGGTCACGCCGTGACACTGCGTGCAGTTGTTGAAGAGCTCGCGACCGCGCGTGGAGTCATCCGCCGCCGAGGCGGCGCCCGCGACGGCGCACACGAAGAGCAGCGAGGCGAACGCGGAGGATCCGCGGAGTCTCGTTCCGATGCGTGACATTCCGGTGCGTGCCTTCCGGTGGATTTCGGGAAATCCCGCCGCGGCGAACTGCCGCGCGACGGGCTCTGCGGATGGGGAGTGAGGCGGCGGCTGGCTCTGCGGGGCCGCGGCGTCCGACGGGAGCGCAGCAGCTCGGCGCACCGTGCCGCGAGGGGTGAGCCGGCGAGGGTGTTAGCGAAGTCGCACGCGATCCACAAGACGGAAAAGCGCTCGACTTCGCGCCGAATCGCTGCGCCGACGCTGGGGAATTCAGCCTCGCGCGGACGCTGCGGGGTTCAGGTGGTAGAGCAGCACGTAGATCGCGACGCCGGTCACCGAGACGTACATCCAGATCGGCCAGGCGACGCGGGCAAGGCGCCGATGACGCGCGATGTGACCGCGCAACCCGAAGGTGATCAGGCTGATCGCGAACAAAGGGACCGTCATCGCGAGCACGACGTGCGAGAAGAGCAGGGCGAGGTAGGCGACCTTCGCCGCGCCGACGACGTGGAAGGTCGTGCTCTCGAAGCCCCGCGACGCCTTGTGCAGCACGTAGAGCGCGAGGAACAGGCTCGAGACCGCGAACGCGGCGAGCATGGTGCGCCGATGTGCGTCGATCCGGCCCCGCCTCGCGAGCGCGCGACCGCGCAGCAGCAGCGCCGCGGCGATCGCGTTGAGCGTCGCGTTGCAGGCGGGCAGAACCGAGAGGTCCACTAGCTCCCCGCGGCCGGCGCGGCGGCCGCCGCGGTCGACTCGCGCGCGGGCAAGGTGCTCGCGAGCAGCGAGAGGGCGACCGCGAGCGCGCCGGCCAGCCAGAAGGGGGTGGCGAGCGCGTGGTCGTAGAGCCATCCGGCCGCGAAGGGCCCGAACACGCGCGCCAGCGAAGCGGCGGACTGGAACGCGCCCATCACCGCGCCGCGATCGGAGGGATCCGCGCTCTGCGACGTCAGGCTCAGCAGCGACGGCTGGATCACCGCCCGCCCGATCGCCGAGAGCGCGAGCACGACGAGCAGGAGTCCGATCGTGTGGATCTCCGGCACCGCGACGAAGCAGCCGGCCATTGCGAGCGCGCCGACCCACACGAGGCGGCGCTCGGGGAAGCGGGCCGCGAGCGCCCGCATGCCGCCGCCCTGGACGGTCGCCATCACGGAGGCCATCGCGACCATCAGCAGCGCGACCTGCCAGGCGGCGTAGTGGAAGCGCTCGATCAAGAAGAGCTGGAAGACGGTCTCGAGCTGCGTCACCGACAAGGCGAAGACCAGGTTCGAGAGGCAGAGCCAGCGCACCGACGGCTCCGCGAGCATGCTGCGTCGAGGTCTCGCGGCAAGGCTCTTGTGGCGCTGCGTCTCCGGCAGCCTCACGGCGGCGTGCCCCCAGTTGAGCGCGGCGAGCCCCGCCGCGACGAAGAGCGGCACGCGGTAGCCGAGCGGAGAGAGCCCGCCCGCGAGCGCGGGTCCGAGCAGGAAGCCGATGCCGAAGGCCGCGCCGATCAACCCCATCCAGCGCGTGCGCTCCGACTCGTCGGTCGCGTCCGCGATGTAGGCCGACGCGACGCTCACGTTCGCGGCGAACGCTCCCGCGAGGACGCGCGTCGCGAGGAGCCACCCGAGCGATCCGCCGAGAGCGAAGAGGAAGAGCGAGAACGCGGTGCCCGCGATCGTGCAGAGCATGACGCGCCGTCGCCCGACGCGATCCGAGAGTCGCCCCCAGAGCGGCGCGAAGAGGAACTGCGCCGCCGCATAACCCGAGAGCAGCAGGCCGACCCAGATGCCGCTCGAATCGCCGGCGCCCCGCTCCTTCACCATGAAGGGCAGGATCGGCATCACGATGCCGAAGCCGATCAGGTCGACGACGACCACTCCGAGCACGACGCGCAGCGCGGCTCGCGGTGTCGCCCGCTGCGCCGTGGAGCCGGAGGACGTCACGAGACCTTCAGCAGGAGCTCCACGTTCATGGCGAGGAAGAGCGAGAAGAGGTAGGCGAGCGACACGTGGAAGACGCGGCGCGCGGCGGTGTCGTCGCGCTCGCGTAGCAGCCGCACGACCGACGCGACGAACCAGGCGTTCATGCCGATCGCGACCGCGAGGTAGAACGGACCGAGAAGTCCGAGCGCGACCGGAGCCAGGGTCACCGGCACGAGCCCGAGCGTGTACCAGAGCATGCGGCGGCGCGTCGGCTGGTCGCCGATCACCGACGGCAGCATCGGGATGCCGGCGGCCTCGTAGTCGCGCTTGCGGTAGAGCGCGATCGCCCAGACGTGCGGCGGCTGCCAGAAGAAGACGATCGCGAAGAGCGCGAGTCCGGCGACGCCGACCCGGCCGTTGACCGCGGCGTCGGCGATGATCGGGGCCGCTGCGCCCGCCGCGCCTCCGATCACGGCGTTCCAGGCCGAGCGCGGCTTCAGCCAGACGGTGTAGACGAAGACGTAGAAGAGGATGGACGCGACACCGAGTGCGGCCGCGACGCCGCCGCCGACCCACCCGAGCAGCGCCGTCGACGCGACGCCGAGCGCGAGGCCGAAGCGCAGCGCGGCGCGCGGCGAGATCAGCCCCATCGGGAGCGGACGGGTGCGCGTCCGCTCCATGCGCGCGTCGACGTCGCGCTCGATATAGGCGTTGAGGGTATTCGCCGACGCCGCGGCGAGCGCGATCCCGAGCAAGGTCAGCATCGCGAAGCCGGTGCCCGGCCAGCCGCCGGCCGCCAGCCCGAAGACCGGAAGCCCGGTGAACAGCACCATCGGCAGGAGCCGCGGCTTGGTCAGGTCGGCCCAGGTCCGAAGCGCCGCTGCGGTCGCTCGCGCCAAAGCTCGACCTCGCTCACTCGCTGGCCGCCCGGCGGCCGGGGCTCGACTCGGTTGGGGAATGTGTCGAGACGGGGCATCGGACTTCGCTCGAGAGAGCGCTAGGCCCGGTCGACGATGCGCGAATGGGTACCACAGGGGGCGCCCGCAGGACCAGTCGCCGACTCCGCTCGCCTAGGGCTCGCTGCCGCGCGCGCGGGCGTCCCGGTACTCTGCCCCCCGCTTGACGCCGCTCGAGCTCGCGCTGGTCCTCGCGTCGGCGCTGCTCCACGCGCTGTGGAGCGCGTCGATCAAGCAGAGCGGCGATCCGCTGCTCTTCAACGTGCTCCAGCTTCCGCTGGTGGTGCTGCTGTTCGCGGCGCTCGTCCCGTTCGTCTCCCCGGCGGATATTCCGAGAGCGCTCTTCTGGCTGCTGCCCGCGACCGCCGTTGCGCACGCCGCGTACGTCTACTGGATGTGCCGCGCCTTCGAGCACGGCGACCTCTCGCTCGTCTATCCGATCGCGCGCTCGACGCCGGCCTTCCTTCCGTTCCTGGCCGTCCCGCTGCTCGGCGAGCACATCTCGTGGGGCGGCGCGTTCGGCATCGCGGTGGTGGTGTCGGGCATCTGGCTGGTGCACGGCGCGAACCGCTGGACCTTGCGCGAGCTGTCGCAGCCGGCCGCCCGCTTCGCCTTCATGACGCTCGGCGCGACGGTCGTCTACTCGCTGGTTGACAAGACGGCGATGGCCGAGCTCGGTCGCGCACCCTGGAGCGCGCCGTTCCCGGCCGCGCTCTTCTACTTCGCGGCGCTCTCGCTCGGCTATGGGTTGATCTTCGTGCCGCTGGTGCTGTGGCGCCGCGGTGTCGCGGCGCTCCGGCGCGCGGTGGCACCGAGCTTGTCCGTCGCGACGCTCGCCTCGCTGATCAGCGTGGTGAGCTACACGCTGGTGCTCCAGGCGCTCCGGACCGCCAACGTGAGCTACGCGGTCGCGGTGCGGCAGACGAGCGTGCTGTTCGTGGTCGCGATCTCGACCTGGTTCCTCGGCGAGCGGCCCGGCGCGTCGCGCGTGGCGGGCGCGCTGGCGACGGTGGTCGGGGTGGCGCTGATCGCGTCGCTCTAGCGGGTCGCGCCCTCGACGACCTGGCGCAGCCAGGGGCCGATGTCCGGGTGGTCGAGCAACCCGGCGGCGCGCAGGCGCGCCGCGCCGATCGCGTGCACTTCGTCGGCGCTCCCCGCCGCGCGGGCCGCGCGCGCGTCGGCCTCGGCGTCGCCGTAGTCGAGCCCGTGCACGATCTCCTTCACGACCGGCACCGCCGCGGGCGCGCTCGAGAGCTCCTGGATGCCGAGGCCGATCAGGATCGGCACGGCGATCGGGTTGCTCGCGAGCTCGCCGCAGAGCGACACCGGGATGCCGGCGCGCGCCGCCGCGCGCACGCTGCGCTCGATCAGGGTCAGCACGGCCGGATGCAGCGGATCGTAGAGGTGCGCGACCCGCTCGTTGCCGCGGTCGACCGCGAGCGTGTACTGCGTGAGGTCGTTCGTTCCGATGCTGAAGAAGTCGCACTCGCGCGCGAGCACGTCGGCCGTCAGCGCGGCCGCAGGGACCTCGATCATGACGCCGACGGGGATCCCGTCGTCGAAGGGCGTCCCGGCCGCGCGCAGCTCGGACTTCGCCTCCTCGATCAGCTCGCGCGCGCGGCGCAGCTCCTCGACCGAGCTGATCATCGGCAGCAGCAGGCGCACGTTGCCCTTCGCGCTCGCCCGCAGCACGGCGCGTAGCTGCGCGCGGAAGGCGTCGAGGTGGAGCAACGAGAGCCGGATCGAGCGACAGCCGAGCTGCGGATTCTCCTCGGGCTCGGTGCCGAGGCTCGGCATCTCCTTGTCGCCGCCGAGATCGAGCGTGCGGAAGGTCACGGGGCGCGGCGCCAGGAAGCCGGCGACGCGCTCGTAGAGCTGCTCCTGCTCCTCCTCTTCCGGGAAGCCGCGGTGCGCGAACGCGAGCATCTCCGTGCGGAAGAGCCCGATGCCGTCGGCGCCGTGCTGCTCGACGAGCTTCAGGTCGCCGACGAGCCCGCAGTTCGCCGACAGCGCGATGCGTCGTCCGTCGCGGGTCTCGGCCGGGCGGTCGCGCAGCGCGTCGAGGTGCGAGGTGGCGATCTCGAGGCGCTGGCGCGCGCGCTCGTACTCGGCGATCAGGCGCTCGTCCGGCCCGAGGAAGACGGTGCCTTCGCCGCCGTCGACGATCGCGGTCTCGCCCGGCTGCACCGTCGCGAGCAGCCTCGCCACGCCCGTCACGGCCGGGATCTCGAGCGTGCGCGCGAGGATCGCGCCGTGCGAGGTGGGGCCGCCGTGCTCGGACACGATCGCCGCCACCTTGTCGAGATCGAGCCGCGCGAAGTGGCTCGGCAGGATGTTGTCGGTGACGACGATCGCGCCGTCCTCGAGCGCGGTCGCGTGGTCTCGCTCGCCGAGGAGCTGCTCCATCACGCGGCGCCCGACGTCCTCGACGTCGGCCATGCGGTCGCGGAAGTAGGGGTCCTCGATGCGGGCGAAGGTGCGGCGGTAGGCGTCGAGCACGTTGCGGAGTGCCACGTGCGCGCTGCCGGTCTCACGCACCTCGTCGCGCAGCTTCGCGACGAAGCCCTTGTCCTCGAGGATCTGGATGTGCGTGTGGAAGACGGCGGAGAAGTCGGGGCCGAACTGGTCGCCGACCTCTTCCCGCGTCGCGTCGAGCGCGCGGCGCGCGTCGTGGATCGCGCGCATCAGGTCCTGCTCCTCGCGAGCGCGGTCGGCGCTCGGCCGGTAGTCGAGCGCGGCGAGGTCGAGCGGGTTCTCGAGCCGGTGTACGCGCCCGATCGCGATGCCGCGCGACGTGCCGAGTCCGCGCAGCGCGATCGAGCGCTGGGCGCGCGTCGGCTGCCCGCTCACGCGGATCCCGTGCAGCGCGAGCTCGGCGGCGCTGCGCGCGGCGTCCTCCTCGGTCTCGCCGACCAGCGACAGCAGCCGCGCGTTGATCACGACCGGCGCGATCAGCTGCGCGCAGGTCTGGAACGTCGTGACCTCGTGCGCGTCGAAGAGCCGCGGCTCGCGCGTCTGCACGACCAGCACGCCGATCGTCACCCCGCGCACGATCAGCGGCGCGGCCATCAGCGAGGAGAAGCGCTCCTCGCCGGTCTCCGGGAAGTATTTGTAGCGGGGATGGCTCTCGGCTCTCTCCACCACGACGGGCGCGCGCTGCTCGGCGGCGAGTCCGACGAGGCCCTCGCCGACGGGGAGCTGTACGCGCCCCACGGCCTCGCGGTACAGGCCGATCGTGGCCGAGAGCGTGAGCCGCGTGAGATCGGCTTCGACCAGGTAGACCGAACACACATCGGCGTCGAGGCGCTTGGCGACGAGCTCGACCACATTCTGCAGCGTCTCGTCGAGATCGTGCGAGCGCGCGACGACCTCGGCGACGTCGGCAAGGAGGCTGACCCGATCCGAAATGGTCGGTTCTCCGGTGTCGCGATCCGGTACGAGCCGCAAGACCGGCCGAGCAGCGCGTTAGGCGGTCGCGGAACGCGCCGAATGTAACGAATCGCCGCCCGCGCTCTCCGTCGGAGAGCGAGCGCGTGGATCAGAACACCGGCGACTGCTCGCCGCCGTGCATCGGCTCGAGGGCCGTCGTCGGCGGGAACACGTGATCCTTGTCTTCGAAGCGCATGCCGAGCGCGAGCAGGATCTTGCGCTTCGTATCCATGCGGCAGTTCATGCCCTTCTCGACGCTGTGGATCGTGCGCAGAGCGACCTTGGCCTTCCGCGCGAGTTGTGCCTGGGTCATGAGTCGGTTCTCGCGCAGCTCGCGCACGCGATTCCGGCGAATCGAGGTCGATCGATTATGATCCATTCCGTCGCACTCCCTGAACCACGCCAGACGCCGCCATGCGGCACCCCTCGGCTTGGAGTGCCGTTTCGACCGCAGGCGGGATTTCTTTAGGGAAAATGAGAGCTTGGCGGCGTGACGGGGGGAGTGAGCCCCGAGGCAGGAACCGCTGCGGGGACCCGCACATCGCCCCCACGGGTGCGCGTGTGGGCGATGTGAATGAACCCAAGGTAGGGATCGCCGATCCGCAGCGTGCGGTTGGAGCGCGCTCCCCGCAGGATTCCCAACCTTGAGCAACGGCTCGGGCGAGAAGGCGTCGGGGTCGCGCGGCCTGCGCAGGCTGCTGGTGCTGGTCCTGGTGCTGGGACTGCTGGGGGGTCTGGGTGTCGCCGCCTACCAGGCGACCCGAGCCCTCGCGCCCGATCAGCTGCGCGCGGAAGTGGAGGCACTGCTCGCGCGGGCCACCCACGGGCCGGTCGAGATCATGGACCTGCGCCCGATCTGGAAGATGCCACCCGGGCTCGAGGCAGACGGGCTGTGGCTCTACGACGGCGCCCTCACCGTCGAGCACGCGCGCGCCCGACTCGACCCGGTCTCGCTGCTGTTGGGACGTCCGCACCTGACGCGCCTCGATCTCGACGGCGCGGAGCTGCGCTTCACCCAGGACAAGGACGAGAGCTGGAAGCCGGATTTCGGCGACCGCGACGAGCCGCCGCCTGTCAGCGAGGCCTCGCTCGCGCCGATGCGCGTCGCGTCGGGGGTGGCGCGCTTCCTGCTCACGCGGCCGGAGCTCGCGGACGACGTCGTCGTCGCGAATGGCCGGCTCTCCTTCAAGGGATCGGGGCCGCATGCGGCGTCGATCCAGCTCGTCGATCTCGCCGGCGAGCTCGCGCACAGCCGCCTGCTCGGAAAGGCGAGCCTCGATCTCCAGGCGCGCTGGGTCGAAGGTCGCTCGGAGCGAGGCGTGCTCGCGTGGAAGGGCAGCCGCAGCCTCGGGGGTCGCATCGACCTGACCCTCAGCGCGAGCGGCCTCGAGCTCTCGGCGCTCCAGCAGGAGCTCCGCGCGCTCGTGCCGGAGCTGACTTTGCGCGGACGCCTCGACGGAGTCGCTCAGTTCGAGGGCATCGCGCCGGGCAACGATCGCTACGCCCTGTCGCTCACGGCCAGGGAGCTCGAGGCGCGCGCCGGCGCCAGCGCCGACGCGACCTGGCTGCGCGTTCCGAACCTCACGGCAGACGCGCGCCTCGCCCTCGATTCGAAGCGGCTGACCTTGTCCGACGGCCACGTCGGGGCCGGCGAGTGGAAACTCTCCCTCGATGGCGAAATGGGCCGCCCCTTCGGGCCAGCCTCGCAGACGCGAGGCCGCATCGCGGTCGAGAACCTCTCGCTCGATCCCGAGGCCGCGCAGTCGCTGGTCGGCTGGCTGCCGGCGTCGGTGCGCGAGTCCGCGCGCGATGTGGTCGGCCGCGTGCGCGAGGGGCGCCTCGTTCGCGGCGAGCTCTCGGCGGACGCCCCGCTCGAGCAGTGGAGCCGCGCACTCGCGGGAAAGCTCGATGCCATGCTGCCCGCGCTCACGCTCTCCGCGGACCTCGACGGCGTGCGCGTCGCGCTCCAGCCGACGCGCGAGCTCTCGCAGCTCTCGGGCGGGCTCAGCTGGAGCGACGGCGTGCTCGAGGTGGAGAAGGCGCGCGCGCTGCTCGACGGCCAGCCGCTGCCCACGCTCGATGTGCGCTTCCGTGGGCTGGCGCGCGTGCTCGCCTCGGCCGAGTCGGAGCGTGCCATGGGCGCGTCCGCCGTGTCTCTTCCGGGTGTCACACCGCTCCACGCGGTCTTCCAGTCGGCGCCGGACGAAACCTCGCCGCCGCCGCCCATCATCACGCTCGACCTCGACCGCTTCCAGCACCCGACCCTGCTCTGGCCTCTGCGCCAGGTGCACGCAGAAGTGTCGCCGCGCGCGGACGGGCTCTTCGTGGCGATCCGCAGCGCGCGCTGGGCGGGTGTTCCGATCGAGGGCGAGATCGATTGGACGCTCGAGCCCGAGCGCCGCCTCGCCGTGCGCCTCGAGGCGCCCGAGGCGACTCCGGCGCCGGCGCCTGCATCGACCCCGGATGAGCCGGCGCAGCTCGCGGGATCGCCCGCGCCTCCCGAGCCCGCCGGCGCCGACGATGGCGCCTGGGCCACCGGACACATTACGATCGGCGCGACACAAGGCAGTTTCCGACAGCGCACCACCATGGCGCGCTTGCGCGCGATCGGCGCGAGGGTGAGCTTCGACGACGTCCACTGCGCGCTCGACCCGAGCGGCGAGATCACGGGCTCGCTCGAGCTCGACCTCTCGCGCAGCGACGCGGTGCCCTACTCGCTCGACGCGAAGCTCGAATCCGGCGACCTCGCGGCGCTGCTCGCGCAGCGCGGCGTGAAGGGCGAGCCGATGTCCGGAACGCTCGAGATCCTCGGCCCGCTCTCCGGCACGCTCGTGCCGGGTCAGCCGCTGCTCCACGACGCGAACGGCGCGCTCGGCTTCAGCTTGCGCGACGGCACGATCCCGAAGACGGTGCCGCCGGTCCTTGCGCTCGCGCTCGCGAGCGACTCGCTCAACCCGTTCTCGTCGCGCGATCGGATCCGCTACGACCACATCGACGCGGATCTCCACTTTGCGAACGGCACGGTCTCGACGCAGGCGCTCGATGTCGACGGCCCCGACCTGCGGCTGTTCGCGGCGGGCGAGATCGGTCTCGCCGAGACGCCGAATCCGCTGCGCGCGGAGCTCGCTCTCTTCCTGTTCCGACAGCTCGACTGGGCGCTCGTCAAGATCCCGATCCTGAACGAGCTGCTGCTCGGCGAGAACAAGAACCTGGTTGCGGCCTACTTCAAGATCGTGGGAACCTGGCAGGACCCGGTCGCGCACGCGCAGCCGCTGCTCACCATGAAGGACACCGCCGGAGGCGACATTCTCGAGGGGATCCCGCGCGTGGTGGTCCAGGGCGTGAAGGCGATCGGCGGGCTGCTGGCGCCGGCCGCGCGCCCGCCCGCGCAGAGTGCGCCCGCTCCGACACCGGGCGGATCCTCCGCGCAGACCGCGCCCGCGCCGACCGCCGAGCCTTCCGCGCAGGGCGCGCCGCCTCCGACGCCGCCCCGCGCGGGCGAGGCGCCGGCGGGCTCGTGACGGCGCGACCGCGCAGCGCGCGCGGCAAGCTGCTCTCGCGCCGCACCGCGCGCGCGGCGCTGCAGCAGGCCCGGCGGCGCGGCGAGCGCGTCGTCTTTACCAACGGCTGCTTCGATCTCCTCCACGTCGGTCACGTGCGCAGCCTCGAGCGCGCGCGCCGCTGCGGGGATCGGCTGATCGTCGCGGTCAACGGCGACGCCTCCGTGCGGCGCCTGAAGGGACGCGGCCGCCCGATCGTGCCGGCTAGGCGGCGCGCCGAGATCGTCGCGGCGCTCGAGTGCGTGGACTGGGTGGTAGTCTTCGCCGAGAACACGCCCCTCGCACTGATCCGCAGCTTGCGTCCGGACGTGCTCGCGAAGGGCGGCGACTGGCGGCTCGAGGAGATCGTGGGACGCGCGGAGGTCGAGAGCTGGGGCGGTCGCGTGGTGCGCATCCCGGTCGTGCCGGGCGCCCGCACGACCGCGCTCGTGGCTCGGATCCGCGGCGCGTGATCATGCCGGGCCCTCGCGCTCGCTGTTCGCTCGCGCTCGGGCTACCGGCCTTCGCTCGGCAAGCCTTTGCGATCTCCGCTCGGCTGCGCCTCGCTGCGCGCCGGACGGCTTGCCTCGCTGCGCGTCGGCCGACCTGTGGGTCGGCCTCCTAGCCGATGGAGCCGGTCCGCACGCTTCCGGCGAGCGCTCCCGGTCGGACGCTCCAGCGGCTCGCCGACGAGATCGGCCGCGTCGTCGTCGGACAGCGCGCGCTGGTCGAAGGCCTGCTCGTCGCGCTCCTCTCGAGCGGGCATGCGCTCGTCGAAGGCGTTCCCGGCCTCGCCAAGACCACCGCGATCCGCACGCTCGCGCACGCGCTCGGACTCGGCTTCGGGCGCATCCAGTTCACGCCGGACCTGCTGCCGGGCGATCTGCTCGGGACGCCCGTCTACGAGGCCGCGCGCGGGGCCTTCGTGGTGCGGCGCGGTCCGATCTTCGCGCCGGTGCTGCTCGCCGACGAAATCAACCGCGCGCCGGCCAAGGTGCAGTCGGCGCTGCTCGAGGCGATGGAGGAGCGGCAGGTCTCGATCGGCGACGAGACGCACCCGCTGCCCGAACCCTTCTTCGTGATGGCCACACAGAATCCGGTCGAGCTCGAGGGAACCTATCCGCTGCCCGAGGCGCAGATCGATCGCTTCCTGGTGAAGCTGCAGGTCCCGTATCCCGAGAGCGACGAGGAGCGCGACATCGTGCTGCGCGATGCCGAGGGCCCGGTGCATGTGGCGCAGGTGGCCGACGCGGCGGAGCTCGCGGGCCTGCGGCGCGCCGCGGCGTCCGTGCACGTGGCGCCCGCGCTCGTCGACTACGCGGTGCGGCTCGCGCGCGCGACCCGGGATCCGGCGGCCGCTGGCGCGCGCATCGCCGACGCCTCGGGCGCGCCCGCGCCCGCGCACTGCGTCGCACTCGGCGCGTCGCCGCGCGGCTCGATCTACCTGGTGCGAGCCGCGCGCGCCCGAGCGCTGCTCGACGGACGCGACTACGTGACGCCGCACGACATGAAGCGGGTCGCACCCGACGTGCTGCGACACCGCGTGGTGACGAGCTACGAGGCGGAGGCCGCCGGCATCACGGCCGAAGGCGTGGTGCGCGCCGTACTGGCGGCGGTCGAGACCGCGTAGGCCTGCGGTGCCTCGTGCCGCCCGCGCCGAGCCGCCGCGCAGCGAAGACCTCGCCCGCGCGGCCCGGCTGTTGGTGGTGCGGAGCCGGCGAGAAGCGACGGGCCTGTTCGCGGGCAACTACGCGAGCGCCTTCCGCGGCGGCGGTCTCGAGTTCGAGGAGTCGCGACCCTACGTGCCAGGCGACGACGTGCGCACGATCGACTGGAACGCGACCGCCCGTCACGGCGAGACCTACGTGAAGCGCTTCCGCGAGGAGCGCGACCAGACGCTGCTCTTCGCCTTCGACTGCTCGGCCTCGATGCGCTCCGGAAGCGGCAGCTCCTCGCGCGCCGGCACCGCCGCGCACGCGCTCGCGCTGCTGGCCGCGTCGGCGGGCCGGGCCGGCGATCGCGTCGGCCTCGTCGCCTTCGACGACCGGGTGCGCGCGTGGATCCCGCCCGCGCGCGGTGTCGCGCACGGACGCCGCGTGGTGGAGACCGCGCTCGCCTGTGCCGCGGCGGCGCGCGGCGGTACGCAGATCGGCGCCGGGCTGCGCGCGCTGCGGCCCGAGGCGCGCCGGAGCTGCGTGCTGGTGCTGCTGTCGGACTTCCGCGACGAGCGGCTGCTCCCGGACTCCGGGAGCCCCGCGGCGCTGCGCGCGCTGATGGCGGAGCAAGGCCCTCGCCACGACCTCGTCGCGGGCGCCGTGCTCGACCCGACCGAGCTCGCGCTGCAAGCCGTGGGCTCCGTCCGGATGGCGGACCCCGAGCGCCCCGGCGCCACCTGGATCCTCGACACTGGAAGGCGACGCGTGCGCGAGGCCTGGCTCGCGGCCTGCGCGGCGCGGCGCGAGCGCGTCGCCGCGGCCCTGCGCCGCGCCGGCGGGGACCTCTTCTGGCTGCGCACCGACCGGAGCCCGCTCCACGCTCTCGGCCGCTTCTTCCAGGAGCGCGCGGCGAGGCGCCAGCGCGTGTCGCGATGAGCGCGCGCAGTCGGCCGCATCTCGCGGGCGCGGCGCTCGCCGCCGCGCTCGCGCTCGCCTGCTCGAAGGAAGCTCCGCGCTACGGCGCGCCCGCAGAGGAGCGCGCGGCCCTCGTGCTCGAGCCGCCGCAGGTCGCGCTCGGCGACGTGGCGGACGTGCTGCTGTCGGTGGTGACGCGCCCGGGCGCGCGCATCGCGCCGGTCGACCCGCCGAGCGCGATCCCCGGCTTCTGGTTCGTCGAGCGCGAGGAGCTTCCTGTGCAGAAGGAGCCCGCGCGCTGGATCCATCGCACGCGCCTCCGCATCCGCGCAGTCGAGGTCGGCCACTTCGAGTTTCCGGGCGGCGAGGTTCACGGCGAGAACGAGGAGGGAGCGGCGCTCGAGGTCCGCTACGAGCCGCTCGCGCTCGAGGTGCTCTCGAGCCTCTCAGACGGACCCGAGCGACGGACGCCCTTCGGTGTGCGGCGTCTGCCGGCGCCGCCCGTCGGCGGCGCGAGCGCGGCGGTGGCCTTCGGAGCGGGCGCGGTCGTGGCGCTCGGCGCGGTCGGCGTGGTGTCGCTGGCGAGGCGGCGACTCGCGCTCCGCCCGGTCGTCGCTCGGCCGACGACCGCTCCGTCCGCGCCCGCCTGGGTGATCGCGACGTCGGCGCTCGCCGACGCGCAGGCGCTCCGCGAGTCCGACCCGCGCGGCGCCCTCGACGCCGCCGCGCGCGCGCTGCGCCGCTATGCGGAGGCGCGCTTCGGCGCCGACGCTCCCGCGCGCAGCGTCGAGGAGCTGCTCGCCGCGACGCCGCCCTTCCTGATGACGACGCGCTGGAGCGCGTTCGTGTCGCTGCTCGCATCGCTCGACGCTGCGCGTTTCGCGCCGCGTCCCGACGCGGAGCGCGCGGCGCACGCCGAGCCGCTGCTGCGCGCGGCGCGCGACTTCGTCGACGAGACGACGCCGCCGGAGTCGCGCCGGTGATCGGCGCGGCCTGGCTCGGCGTCGACGGCTTCGCGCAGCCGCTCGTCTTCTTCGCGTGCGCCGCCGCGGTCGCCGCCTCGTGGCTCGCGACCCGGCGAGCGCCGCCCGCCGCCTTCGAGTGGTCGGGGCTCGAGGAGGCGCGCCGCGCCGGTGCGAGGCGCCGCGATCCGCTGCGCGCCACGGCGCGCGCGCTGCGGATCGGGGCGCTGATCGCGCTCGCGGGCCTGCTCGCCGGTCCGGAGGGCGTCCACCGCGCGCCGCCCGAGCCGGGCCTCGGGCTCGATCTCACGCTCGTGCTCGACGCATCGGGCAGCATGCGCGCGCTCGACACGCAGGCGGGCGACACCCAGCGGAGTCGCATCGATCTCGCGCGCGACGTGGTCGCGCGCTTCGCGGGCAAGCGCGCCGGCGAGGGCGATCGCGTGGCGCTCGTCGTCTTCGGCGACAGCGCCTTCACGCTCTGCCCGCTCTCTTCCGACGGCGCGCTGCTCGCGCGCGCGCTCGAGCGCGTGACGCCCGGCATCGCGGG
The DNA here is from genome assembly GCA_035541475.1 of Myxococcota bacterium. Lineage (GTDB taxonomy): Bacteria > Myxococcota_A > UBA9160 > UBA9160 > SMWR01 > DASUFZ01. Next base: position 18,061 of record DATKND010000056.1, read on the forward strand.
AGAGGCGACCGCGCTCGGCCAGGCGCTCGCGCTCGCGGTCAAGCGCGCGAGCGGCGGATCCGACGCCGCGCCGAGCGTCGCTCCCGGCGTGGGCCGCGCCGTCGTGCTGCTGACGGACGGGCGCCACAACACCGGGTCGCCCTCGCCCGAGATCGCGACCGAGCTCGCGGTCGCCGCCGGCGTGCGCGTCCACGCGGTCGGCATCGGCACGGCGGGCGAGGAGGTGCCCGTGCCGGGTGCCGGCGGCGCGCTCCACTTCGAGCGCCAGGACGTCGACGCGCCAGCGCTCGAGGCGATCGCGAAGGCGACCGGCGGCCGCTATTTCGCGGCGCGACGCCCGTCCGATCTCGAAGCGGTGTACGACGAGATCGACCGGCTCGAGCGCGCGGAGCACCCGCGTCCGGCGCGCGTCCGCAAGAGCGAGCGCCCCGAGCCGCTGCTCGCGGCGGCGGCTGGATTGCTCTTTGCCGAGATCGCTCTCGTGCGGGTCTGGCGCAGGCGGCTCCCGTGACCGCGGCGCTCTATGCGCATCCGGAATGGCTGGCGCCGCTGGCGGCGGCGGTCGCGGCGGCGGCGCTCGGGCTCGCGCTCGCGCGCGCGGCGTCGCGGCGCCGGCGCGCTCGACTCGGCGCGGGCCTCGCGCTCTGCGGCGGCTCGCGCGGCAGCGATCTCGCGCTGCTCGTCGCGTTCGCCGCGCTGGCGCTCGCGCTGGCCGGACCGCGCATCGGATCGCGCACCGAGCGCGTCTCGGCATCCGGGGTCGACGTCGTCTTCGTGCTCGACGTCTCGCGCAGCATGGAAGCGCGCGACGTGCCGCCCTCGCGCCTCGAGCGCGCGCGCCGCGTGGTGCAGTCGCTGCTGGAGCGGCTCGAGCCAGCGGATCGCGCCGCGCTGGTGGCCTTCGCGGGCCGCGGCCTGCTGCTGACGCCGCTGACACCGGACCGCGACGCGCTGGCCGAGCTGCTCGCCGGCATCGACACGGGGCTCGTGGCGCCGAGCAGCTCCCATCTCGACGAGGGGCTGCGCGCGGCGCTGTCGGCCTTCGAGGCCGGCTCGGAGCGGCCGCGGGTCGTGTGGCTGCTCGGCGACGGCGAGGATCCCGAGCACCGCGGCGATCCGGGCTCCGCGGAGCTCGCGCGCGCCGACGTGCGCGTACTCGCGGCCGGCTTCGGCACCGAGGTCGGCAGCACGCTCGACGATCACGGCACGCCGCTGCTCGACGCGTCGGGGCGGACCGTCGTCACGCGGCGCGATCTCCCTCGCCTCGAGCGACTGACGGAGGCGACGGACGGGCAGCTCTTCGCGGCGGACGCCTGGGGCGAGATCGATCTCACCGCGGCGGACGCGGCGACGCATCGCGACGCGGGCACGAATGGCGCACCCGGCGAGCGGGTGCTGCGTCGCGTGCGCGCCGTGCCGGTCGTGCCGCTCGGCGCGCTGGCCTTCGGCCTGCTGCTCGCGGAGGCGTGGCTCGAGGGCGCGCGCTTCGCGCTGCGGCGCCGCACGTGCCTCGCGTTCGCCGGCGCCGCGGGCGTGCTCGTCGTGGCGTTGCCGGCGCCGGCCGGCGACGGCGCGCTCGCGCCGCTAGCGAGCTTCGAGCGCGAGGCGCGCCTTCATCGCGGCGATCCGCACGCGTTGATCGAGCTCGGCGCCGCGCGCCTCGAGCGCGGACAGCGAGACGCCGCCTCTCGCGCGTTCCTGGCCGCGGCGCTCTCGACCTCCGACGCGCAGGCCGCCGGCGTCGCGTACTTCGACCTCGGCGTCGCCGCGCTCGAGAGTGGCGACTACGCGGCCGCGCGCGCGGCCTTTCTCGACGCGCTCGCGCTCTCGCCGCGCGACGAGCGCGCGCGCTTCAACCTCGAGTGGACTTTGCAGGCGCTGAAGCAGCAGGCGCCGGTCGCGAGCCCGGAGCCGCCCGAGAAGAAGGAGCCCGAGCGCGCGCCGGCCCCGCCGCCGCCGCAGCCGGAAGAGACGAGCGAGGATTCGCAGCAGCAGTCGGCGCCGCCTCCGGCGCTCTCGCCCGAGGAGCAGCAGCGTTGGCTCGCGCGCGTCCATGACGATCCAGGCCGCGCGCTGCGCGCCGCGGCCCGGGGAGAGTCGCCGGGCGCGCGGCGCGAGCCGGGTCCCGCCTGGTGAGGGCCGCGCTCTCCATTCTCTGCGGGCTCGCGCTCGCGAGCGGCGCGCGCGCGGACGCGCCCGCCTGCCGCGCGCAGGCGCGGATCGAGCCGGAGCGCGCGGTCGTCGGACAGCAGGTCCTCTACCGCGTGCACGTGCTGCGACGCGACGACGTGTCGGAAGTGGAGTGGGAGGAGCCGCCCGCGTTCCCGAACGCGCGCGCGGAGGCGCTGCCGCCCGAGCCGGACGCGGACGTGCCCGACGAGGGCTTCCTCTACCACGCACAGGACGAGCTGCGCGCGGTCTTTCCCGAGCGCGAGGGGCGCCTCGCCCTCGGCGTCGGCGTGCTGCGCTGCCGCACGTCCGGCGGCGGCACGCAGCCAGTGCGCGTGGCGCCCGCCTCACTCGACGTGCGTCCCTTTCCAGCGCAGGGGCGTCCGGCCGATTTCAGCGGGCTCGTCGGTCCGGTGCTGCTCAGCCTGACTGTGACTCCGGAACGTGTCGCGCTCGGCGGGTCGGTGCGCGTGGCGCTAATGGCGCGCGGGCCCGGCAACCTGTGGCAACTCGACGATTCGCCGCTGCGCCGGGCGCTCGGCGAGGTCGAGGTCTTCGCGCGCCCCTCGGAGCTCGCGCTCGAACCCGGTCGCGGCCTCTTCGTGAGCCAGCACTTCGCGCTCGACGCCGTGCCGCGCGCGACCGGGCGGCTCCTCGTGGCGCCGCTGCGCGTGCCCTACTTCGATCCCGAGGCGGGCGTCTACCGTGTGGCCACGACGGAGGAGGTGCCGGTGGTGGTGGAGGAGCGCGCCGTGGAGGCGCCGATGCCTGGGGAGCGCGCCGAGGCGCGAAGCGAACTGACGCCTCCCGGTGTCGCTGCGCCGCGCGCCGGCTGGATCCCGTGGGTCGCCGCGGCCTGCGCGCTCGCCGGCGGAGCCGGTGCGCTGCGCCTGCGGCGCCGCCCGGCGGACGCGGCGGGCGAGGCGCTCGCGCAAGCCGCGAGGGCTCGCGCGTCCGGCGATCGCGCGGGTGAGCTCGCCGCGCAGGCCCGCGCGCTCCGCGCGGCGCTCGCGCGCGATCTACCCGGCGCCGGCGCGCTCGCCGTCGAGGAGCTCGAGGCGCGCGCCGAGCGTCCCGCAGCGCGAAAGGCGGCCGCCCTGCTCGCCGCGCTCGAGCGTGCGCGCTTCGCGCAGGGCGCCGCGCCGCCCGCGGCCGACGAGATCGGGCGCGCCGTGCGCGCGCTCGGCGCCGGACGCGCCGCGCGCGCGGTGCTGCTGCTCTTCGCGCTCGGCGTCGTCCTCGGGACCGGCTGCGCGAGCGGCCTGCACCGAGGCGACCCGATGACACCGGCTCGCCTCGAAGCCACTCTGCGAGCGAAGGCTGGAGACTTCGAGAACGTCGAAGGGCAGCTCCGCTTCACCTTCGGCGGTGTCCGCATGGTGTGCGTCTACGACCTGCACGCGGACCGCATGCGCATCATTGCCTCCGTGACCGACGAGTCCACCCTCACGGAGGAGAGCGAGCGAATCCTGCTCCGCGCGAACTTCACCAAGACCTTCGACGCCCGCTACGCCCTCTACGACGGCATTCTCTATGCCGTGTACCTGCACCCGCTCTCGACGCTCGACCCGCGCGAGCTCGAGGATGCGCTGCCACAGGTGGCGCGGCTCGTCCGGAACTACGGCACCACCTACTCGGCGGGCAAGGAGAAGCGCTAGCGCTTGCCCGCGGCGAGCAGCGCCTGCGCGCGCGCGAGGTCGTCGGGCGTGTTGACGTTCCAGAGCGCGTGACCCTCGGGGTCGAGCGCTGACTGCACGTCCGCGGGCAGCACGCAGGTCTCGAGCTCGGCGAGGAGATTGCGTAGCGCGAGGCGCGATCCGTCCGCGAGCAGACGCCGCGCCGGGGCGAGCGCGCGCTCGCGCCGGTAGACGGCGCAGAGCGGCTGCGGACCCTCGGCGTCGCGCGCGAGCACCGCGTCCGCCTCCGGCCAGGCGCAGAGTCCGAGCAGCAGCGCTTCGTGGACGAGCGGCAGATCCGTCGCGACGACGAGCACGCGCTCGGCGCGCGCCGCCGAGAGCGCACCGACGAGACCGCGCAGCGCGCAGCGCGGGCCCGGCGGATCCGGCACGCGTCGCCCCGGCGCGCCGGCGGGCGGGTTGCCGCCGACGAGCAGCACCTTCTCGCAGAGCGAGGCCAGCCGCCGAGCCAGCCGCGTCGCGGCCGGCTCACCTTCGAAGTCGAGCGCGGCCTTGTCCCGGCCCATGCGCGAGGAGGCGCCGCCGACGAGCAGCGCCGCGTCGATGTTCCCGAGCCGGCCCTCCGTCACTCGAAGCCGGGACCGTCGGCGGCGAGAAAGTCCTCGTCGAGCACTTGAACCGTCACGGTGTCGCCGGTGCGGAGCTCGCGCGCTTGTGCCGGGAAGATCAGCAGGCCCTGCGCCTCGCAGAGCGAGCGCAGCACGCCGGAGCTCTGATTGCCCGTGCTGCGCGCGACGATGCGGCCGCCCTCGCGCGCGAGGCGCACGCGCACGAAGTGGAGCCGCCCGGGCGACTTCCGGAGCGGCTCGCCGAGCGTCGCCTCGACCTGAGGCCGAAACCAGCGCGTGTGACCCGCCATGCGCCGGAGCGCCGGCCGCACGAACTGCTCGAAGGTCACGACCGCCGATACCGGGTTCCCGGGCAGCGCGAACACCAGCGGCCCGCGGCCCTCGAAGCTGCCGAAGGCCAGCGGGTAGCCGGGCTTGATCTCGACGCCCCAGAAGAGCAGCCGGCAGCCGAGCTTCTCGAAGACGCCGCGCGCGTAGTCGCGATCTCCGACCGAGACACCGGCCGACGACACGATCGCGTCGGAGGCGAGACCCGCGCGCAGCCTTCGCTCGATCGCCTCCGGATGATCGGGTGCGATCCCGAGATAGACGGGCAGGGCGCCGAGCTCGCGGCAGAGCGCGGCGATCGACCACGAGTTCGAGCTGACGATGCGGCCGCCCGCCACGTCGCCGTCCGGCTCGACCAGCTCGTCGCCGCCCGAGAGGATCGCGACGCGCGGACGCTGGTGGACCGCCACGAAGCCGCGGCCGAGCGAGGTCAGCATGCCGACGTGCGACGCCGAGAGCCGGGTCCCGGGCTCGAGCACGCACTCGCCGGGCCGGACGTCCTCCCCCGCTCGGCGCACGTGGTCGCCGGGTTTCGGCGCGATGCGGATCAGGGCCCGCTCGCCCTGGCGCTCCGTATCTTCCTGACGCACGACGCTGTCGGCGCCCGGCGGAATGGGCGCGCCGGTGAAGATGCGGACGACCGCCCCGGCGGGCAGCGGGCGCGTGCCCGGATCGCCGGCCGGCACCTCGAAGGCGATCGGGAGCACGGCCGGGCGCGCGGCGGAAGCAGTCCGCGCGTCGTCCGCGCGCAGCGCATAGCCGTCCATCGCGGAGTTGTCCGCGGGCGGGAGGAGGCGCGACGAGACCACCGCCTCGCAGAGCACCCGGCCGACCGCCTCGGAAATCGCGACCGTCTCGGCGCCGAGCGGCCGCACCTCACCCTGGATGATGCGGAGCGCCTCCGCGGCGGAGATCCCGGTTCGCACGCGCCCACCTTAACCCGATCGACCCGGAGCCGCGTCGACGCTCCAGAGGTCGGCGGCTAGGATGCCCAATCATTGAGCAGCGAGACCGTCCGTGTCGCGCCCGACCTCCCGCCTCCCACCGACTCGACCGCCCCCCGGAGTTCCCTCGTGTACCCCGACGTCCGTCCCCAGCTGGTCCGGCCGATCGCGATCCGCGGCCGCATGCTCGAGAACAACCTCGCGCTCGCGCCGATGGCAGGCGTCTCGAACCTCCCCTTCCGGCTGATCGCGCGGCAGGCCGGCGCGGCCCTCGTGTTCACCGAGACGGTCAGCGCGCGCGGCCTCGTGATGGAGGGCCGCAAGACCCGGGCGCTGCTCCGCACGTCGCCGCGCGAGTCGCCGTGCGCCTTCCAGCTCTTCGGCTCGGAGCCCGAGATCCTCGGCGAGGCGTGCCGGCGTCTCGAGGGCGAGGGCGCGGTCTGGATCGATCTCAACGTCGGCTGTCCGGTCAAGAAGTTCATTCGCAACTGCGCGGGCTCGGCGCTGCTGCGCGACCTGCCGCGCGCCGGCGAGATCGTGCGCGCGATGCGGAGAGCCTTCCGCGGCACGCTCTCGGTCAAGATGCGGACCGGCTGGGACGAGCGCTCGATCGTCGCCCCCGAGCTCGCCCGCATCGCGGCGTCCGAAGGCGCGGAGCTCGTCTCGGTGCACGGCCGCACGCGCGCACAGTTCTACAGCGGCCACGCCGACCGCGGCGTGATCCGCGCGGTGGTCGAGGCGGTGCCGGATCTCCCCGTGCTCGCGAACGGCGACGTGACGTCCGCGGCCGAGGCCTTCGCGATGCTCGCCGAGACGGGCGCCGCCGGCGTGATGATCGGCCGCGGCGCGATGGGCAATCCCTGGATCTTCCGCCAGGTGCTCGCGCTCGCGTCGCGGCGCGAGGCCGCGGAGCCGAGCCACGCGGAGCGGCTCGCGACGATCGAGCGCCACATCGACCTCATGTCCGGCTGCTTCGAGGACGCGGACGTCCTCGCCAACAATCTCAAGAAATACGTGGCCGCGTACTCGAAGGGGCTGCCCGGCAGCGCGGCCTTCCGCCAGCAGGCGCTCGAGTCGCCGGACCTCCCGAGCCTGCTCTCGCACACGCGCCGCTTCTTCGGCGATCTGGCGGAGGCCGCCTAGCATGGCGCGCGAGCCCCGCGGCGTGCTCGACGCGCTGCTCGACGGACTCGTCGTGCTCGACCCCGAGCTGCGGATCGAGATGCTGAACGCCGAGGCCTGCCGCGTGCTTGGCGTCTCGTCGGAGCTCGCCACCGGCCAGCCGTTGGCGCGCGCCGGCGCGGGCGCGGAGTTCCTCCGCATCGCTGGCGCGGTGCTCGAGTCCGGCGGCACGCAGGTCGAGAGCGAGCTGCGGGTGCACCGCCGCTTCGCGGAGGACCTGGTGGTCGACGTCGCGGCCTCGCCTCTCTTCGAAGACGAGTCGGGAGGACCTTCCGGCGTCGTGGTCGTGCTGCGCGACCGCACGATCCAGCGAAACCTGCAGGAGTGGGTCAGCGAGCGCGAGCGCCTCGACGCCTTCGGCGAGATCGCCGCCGGCATCGCGCACGAGGTGCGCAACCCGCTCGGCGGCATCCGCGGCGCGGCGGAGATCCTGTCGGCGCGCGCGGGCGACGCGCGCTCGCGCGACGCGGCCGCGCTGATCGTGCGCGAGGTCGATCGCATCGCCACGTTGGTCGACGATCTCATGATCTTCAAGCAGGGCGGCGCGCTGTCGCTCGCGCCGCTCAACATCCACCGCGTCCTCGACGACGTGCTCGACCTGCTCTCGATGGATCCCCTCGGCGCGGGCGTGAAGCTGACGCGCGAGTTCGATCCGTCGATCCCGGAGATCCTCGGCGACGCCGATCGCCTGGTGCAGGTCTTCCTGAACCTCGGGCGCAACGCGCTCCAGGCGCTCGACGGCGAGGGTCGCCTGCTGATCGAGACGCGCACGACGCTCGACCACCGGCTCGGCACCGCGACCGGACCGCACCTGCCGGGCGTCGTGGTGACGGTCGAGGACGACGGGCCCGGCATTCCGCCCGAACTGCGCGCGAAGGTGACGACGCCTTTCTTCACGACACGCCGCGGTGGCACTGGGCTCGGCCTCGCGGTCGCGGGACACTGGGTCGCGCGCCACGGCGGGACGCTTCGCATCGGCGACGCGCCGGGCGGCGGCACGCGCGTGCGCGTGTCGCTGCCGCTGCGCCGGCCCGAGCCGGAGGCGGCCGCGTGAAGCCCGCGCCTCGCGTGCTAGTGGCCGACGACGAGCCGTCGATCCGCTTCGTGCTGCGCGAGGCGCTCGAGGAGCAGGGGTGCGAGGTCGTGCTGGTCGAGGACGGCGACGCCGCGCAGGAGGCGCTCGCCGCGGGCGGCTTCGACCTCGCCTTCCTCGACATCCGCATGCCGGGCCCGTCCGGGCTCGAGCTCCTCGACCGCATGCGCGCGCAGCAGAGCGACACCGCCGCCGTGATCATCACCGCGCAGAACACCTTCGAGAACGCGGTCGAGGCGATGAAGCGCGGCGCGCTCGACTACCTGGTCAAGCCGTTCGAGCTGCGCGAGGTGTCCGCGCTGCTCGAGAAGGCGCTGCGCGCGCGCGAGCTGCAGCGCGAGGTCGAGCGGCTGCGCCGCGAGAGCGGGCGCCGCGCGCCCGGCGGAGACGCGCGCTGGGTCGGGCGCAGCCCCGCGCTGCTCGAGATCTTCAAGACGGTCGGGCGCGTGGCCGCTCGCGACGTCCCGGTGCTGATCACCGGCGAGAGCGGCACCGGCAAGGAGGTCGTCGCGCGCGCGATCCACGCCGCGAGCGCGCGGAACACCGGTCCCTTCATCGCGGTCAATACCGCTGCGATCCCGCGCGAGCTGCTGGAGAGCGAGCTCTTCGGCCACGAGCGCGGCGCCTTCACCGGCGCGGTCGCGTCGCGCGCGGGTCGCTTCCGCGAGGCGGCGCACGGGACGATCTTCCTCGACGAGATCGGCGATATGTCGATGGACCTCCAGGCCAAGCTCCTGCGCGTGCTCCAGGACTCGGAGGTGACGCCGGTCGGTGGCAGCGAGCCCGTGCCGATCGACGTGCGCGTGCTCGCCGCCACCCACCGCGACCTCGACGCGGCGGTGGCCGAGGGGCGCTTCCGCGAGGACCTGCTCTACCGACTGCGCGTGGTGCCCCTGCAGGTGCCGCCGCTGCGCGAGCGGCGCGAGGACATCGGCGCGCTCGCGGAGCACTTCGTCGCGCGCTACGCGGAGCCGCTGACCGGCGCGCCCCGCTACCTCTCGCGCGACGCCGTCGCCCTGCTCGAGCGCCAGCGCTGGCCGGGCAACGTCCGCGAGCTCGAGAACGCGATCAAGCGCGCGCTCGTGCTCGGCGCGGGCGAGGTGCTGACGCCGCAGGACTTCGAGTTCCTCGAGGAGACGGCGGCGCCCGCGCAGGGCAGCTTCAAGGACCAGCTCCGCGCCGAGATCGAGAAGGCGATCGAGTCGGGCGGCGACGACGTCTACCGCCACCTGCTCGAGCGGGTCGAGCGCCCGCTGATCGAGACGGCGCTCCTTCGGACCGACGGCAACCAGATCCGCGCGGCGCGCCTGCTCGGCATCAACCGCAACACCTTGCGCAAGAAGATCGCCGACCTCGGCATCGCCGTGCCGGGCCGCGACTAGCAACCCACCCCCCGCGCTGGAGATCGCAACGGTGGACGACCAGCGCCTGTGGGGCCTCCACGTGCTCGCGGACGACGACCCCCGCTGGCGCCGCGATCCGGCGGCGCAGGCCGACGCGGCCTGCGCGGGCGGCGCCGCGGTGGTGCAGCTGCGCGCCAAGCGCGCGACCGACCGCGAGGCGCTCGCCTGGGCGCGCGCGATCCGGAAACGCACGCACGCGGCGGGCGTGCTCTTCTTCGTGAACGACCGCTTCGACCTGGCGCTCCTCGCGGAGGCCGACGGCGTGCACCTCGGACAGGGCGACCTGCCGCCGGACCGGCTGCCGGCGGACGCGCGCGCGCGGCTGCGGGTCGGGCGCTCGACCCACACGCTCGAGCAGGCGCGCGCCGCGCGCGACGAGCGCGTGGACTACGCGGCCTTCGGCCCCGTGTTCGGCACGAGCTCGAAGCTGGCGGAGCATTCGCCGCGCGGGCTCACCGCGCTGGCGGAGGTCGCAAAGCTGCTGGCGCCGCTGCCGCTCGTCGCGATCGGCGGTATCGACGCCGCGCGCGCGGCCGCGTGTCGCGAGGCCGGCGCGGCGGGCGTCGCGGTGATCGGCGCGGTGGCCGGAGCCGACGATCCCGTCGCGGCCACGCGCGCGCTGGTCGCGGCGCTGCGATCCGGAGCCGTGTCGGCCGCGTGAGCAACGCCGGCGCGCGCGCGGTCTCGGCGGCGGGCTTCGCCGTGCTGCTGCTCCTCTCGTGGGCGCTCTCGTCCGATCGGCGCCACGTGCCCTGGCGCGTGCTCTTCTGGGGCGTCGCGATCCAGCTCGCTCTCGGGGCGCTGCTCCTGCTGACCCCCGTCGGCACCGGCTTCTTCGCCGCCATGGACGGGCTGGTCGACGGGCTCTCGCGCGTCACTGAGGCCGGCGTGCGCTTCGTGTTCGGCTCGCTCGCGGACGCGGGCTTCTCCTTCGCTGTGCACGTGCTGCCCATCATCGTGGTGATGGGGAGCCTCTTCGCCGTCCTCTATCACCTCGGCATCATGCAGCGCCTCGTCGACTGGATCGGCATCGCGCTAGCGCGCACCATGGGCACCTCGGGCGCGGAGAGCCTGTCCGCGGTGGCCAACGTGCTCCTCGGCATGGTCGAGTCGGCGCTCGTGGTGCGGCCGTATCTCGAGCGCATGACGCGTTCGGAGCTCTTCTGCGTGATGACGGTCGGGATGGCCGGCGCGGCGGGCTCGGTGCTCGTCGCCTACGCCGCGATGCTCGGGCCGGGCTACGCGGGCCACCTCGCCACCGCGAGCCTGCTCTCCACGCCGGCCGGCATCCTGGTGGCGAAGATGATGGTGCCCGAGCGCGAGCGCCCCGTGACCACGGGCGGCGGACACGCGCAGATCGAGCGACTGGGGATCAACGTCTTCGACGCAGCGGCGCAAGGCGCTGCCGAGGGAATGCGGCTCGCCGCCTACGTCGGCGCGATGCTGGTGGCCTTCGTCGCCCTGATCGAGCTGCTCAACGCCGGCCTCGGCGCCATCGGCGCGCCGCTCGGCATCGAGGGTCTTTCGCTTCAGCGTGTCTTCGGCGTTCTCTTCGCGCCGTTCGCGTTCCTGATGGGGATCCCGTGGTCGGAGTCGCTCGCGGTCGGCGGACTCCTCGGCGTGAAGACCGTGCTGAACGAGTTCATCGCCTATCAGGAGCTGGCTGCGCTGTCGCAGCAGGGCGCGCTCACGCCGCGCTCGGTCGCGATCACCTCCTACGCGCTGTGCGGCTTTGCGAACTTCGGCTCGCTCGCGATCCTGCTCGGCGGACTCGGCGGGCTCGTCCCCAGCCGACGCGAGGAGGTCGCGCGCTTCGGATTGCGCAGCATCGCGTCGGGAACTCTCGCATCGTTCATGACCGCTTGCGTGGCGGGAATGCTCCTGTGATGCGCAAAAGTTGCCGATGAGTGAAGGCCTCGTGAGCTGTCCTGGTGCGAATCGATCGTGGTAGAAAGCACACGAACTGAACGATCGAGCCGAGCGGTCGCGCTGCGACGGCTGCTCCTCGCTACGTCGCTCTGCGCGTGCGCGGTCGGCGCGCAGCGGGCGTCCGCGCAGTCGCAGCGCTTCGAAGGCGAGACCTATCCGGTGAGCTCCTTTCGCATCGAGTACGCGCTCGACGCCCCGGGCCAGCCCGATCCCGCGGAGCTGCTCGCCACCGAGATCGAGATGCGCGTTGCGGCGGGCGGCTTGCTGCCGCCGAACCCGGCTGCGCAGAGCGCGCACTTCCGACTCGACGCGGTACCGCCCGGTTCGCGCTTCTACCCGGCCGGCCTGCGCTACGTGAACCGGATGCTGCTCGCCGAGTTCACGAAGCGCGGCATCGGCGGTGTGCTGATCACCTTGCCCGAGCTCGACGAGTCGAAGGGCGCCGACCACCGCAAGCCGGGCGACACGTCGCTGCTCGTCCGTATCTGGACCGGACGCGTCGAGGAGGTCTCGACAGTGGCCGACGGCTCGCGCTACGGCGACGAGTCGATCGCGGAGCGCACGAACCGCGAGGATCAGGCCTGGATCCGCGACGGCTCGCCGGTGACCGCGGGCGGCGATCGCGCGCTGCTCCGCCCCGAGGACATCGAGGACTACGCGGCGCAGCTATCGCGCCAGCCCGGTCGTCTCGTCAGCCCCGTGTTGCGGCCCGGCGCGATGGAGGGCGCGACGCGCCTCGAGTATCACGTCGCGGAGCAGAAGCCCTGGCTGGTGTATGCCGAGGCCTCGAACACGGGCACGCCGGCGACGAGCGACTGGCGCGAGCGCTTCGGCTTCAGCGACACGCAGCTCACCGGTCACGACGACGTGGCGCGCTTCGAGTACACGACCGACTTCCAGAGCGTGCACGCGATCTGGGGCGAGTACGGGGGACCGGTGTGGCACGTGCCGCGCCTGCGCTGGCGCGTCGACGGCACGTGGAGCAAGTACGACTCGTCGGAGGTCGGCATCTCCGACATCGATTTCAACGGCGACGAATGGTCGACGAGCGGGCGACTCGACCTCAACGTGTTCCAGCACCACGACATCTTCGTGGATCTCTTCGCAGACGCGCGCTGGGAGCGGATCGGGGTCGACAACGGCGCATCGGACCCGAGCCACGTGGAAAGCGACTTCTTCCTGCCGGGCGCCGGTATCAGCGCGTCGCGCGTCGGCGAGGCCTGGTCCTTCGACGCCGAGGCCGGCGTCTCGCACAACCTCGCCGACTTCGCCGACACGAAGAGCGGAGCGTCCCTCGCGGCGCTCGGCCGCGAGGATGCCGACCGGAATTTCACGCTCTTCACCTGGCACGCCGAGACCGCCTTCTATCCGCTGACCTTGCTGCGGCGCGCGAGCTGGCGGCAGGAGTCGGAGCTCGGCGCCTACGACTTCGTGCAGGAGCTCGGCTTCGAGTTCTTCGGCCAGCACTCGTTCGGCGACCGCCTCGTGCCGCAGCTCCAGCAGGTCGCGGGCGGGCTCTACACCGTGCGGGGATACCAGCAGTCGGTCACGGCCGGCGACACCGTCGCGATCGTGCGCGCCGAGTACCGCCTGCACCTGCCGCGATTGCTCGAGCCGTCGGCGGACGCTCCCGCCGTGCCGCTGCTTGGCACGTTCCGCGTGCGCCCCGAGAGCGCATTCGGTCTCCCCGACTGGGACCTGATCGCGCGCGCCTTCGTCGACACCGCGCAGGTCGTTCAATACAAGAGCCCCCACAACACCTGCAGTCCTCCGACGGCGCTGCAGCCGGGTCGATGCAATCAGCTGAACGAGCCCAACGAGACGCTCCACTCGTTCGGCTTCGGTGGTGAGCTGCGCATCCTCCGGTACTTCTCGGCGCGCCTCGATCTCGCCTGGCCGCAGCGGCGTCTGGAGAACAACAACCCCGAGCTCGAGAAGCCCATGCTCCAAGGCTCCATCAGCGTGCTCTACTAGAAGGACGTGGAGGACCCGATGTCGCAACGCACCCGGATGCTCCGCTCGTCCGCCGCGCGCGGGCTCGCCGCCTGGCTGCTCGCCGGGCTCGTCGTCGCGCCGCCGGGGCTGCCCGCGGCTCTCGCCGCGCCGAAAGGCGAGAAGGTCGTGCGCGGCAAGGCGACCTTCGTCCGCGACGGCGATCTCACGGTCATCCGTCCGAGCAACGGCGCGATCATCGAGTACACCGGCTTCGACATCCTGCAGAACGAGGCGGTGCGCTTCGAGCAGCCGAGCGCGAAGTCGCGCGTGCTGAACCGCGTGTCGGGTCCCGTGAGCCTGATCGAGGGCAAGCTCTCCTCCAACGGCATCGTCTACATCCTGAACCCCGCCGGTGTCTTCTTCGGCCGCACCGCAGTGGTCGACGTGAAGGGCCTGATGGCCGCGGGCGGCGATCTCACCAACCGCGACTTCGCGCGCGGCGTCGATCGCTTCGATCTCACGGGCCCGGTCGAGAACCAGGGAACCTTGCGCGCCGCCGCCGTGGAGCTCCTCGGCAGGAGCGTGACGAATGGCGGCGAGATCGTGACGCCGAACGGCGTCATCGCGCTCGTGGCCGGCGATCACGTCTTGCTGACGAAGCTCGAGGGCGGCATCTCGATCGAGGTCGAGGGTCCGCCCGAGGGCGCGCAGACCGGCATCGAGCAGAGCGGCGTCGTCGACGCGGGCGCGGGCAGCGCGAATTTCGCGGTCGGCGACCACTACTCGCTCGCGATCAACCACTCCGGCATGACCCGCGCGCGCGACATCGAGCTGACGGGCGGCGACGGCGGGCTCGTGCGCGTGGCGGGCACGCTCGACGCCTCGGACGCGACGGCCGGCGCGAAGGGCGGCAGGGTCCGCGCGACCGGCGATCTCGTCTCGCTCGAGGGCGCGACGCTCGACGCCTCGGGCGCGGCCGGCGGCGGCGAGATCCGCGTCGGCGGAGACGTCCACGGCGCGGGCCCGATGCCGAACGCGCGGCGCACCTTCGTCGACGCGCAGAGCACGCTCCGCGCCGACGCGCTCGACTCGGGCGACGGCGGCAGCGCGGTCGTGTACGGCACCGAGGCGACGGGCTTCCTCGGGACGATCTCCGCGCGCGGCGGCGCCGCCGGCGGCAACGGCGGCTTCGCCGAGCTCTCGAGCGGCGGGCGCCTCGTCGATCAGGGCCACGCCGATCTCGGCGCGCCGCACGGGTCCGCCGGCACGCTCCTCTACGACCCGCAGGACATCGTGATCGTCGGCGGCACGCAGGACGGCAGCGACCAACCCAACACCGCGTCGGATCAGCTCGCGCAGACGACCGCCGGCCAGATCCTCTACGCCGACGTCGGCAGCAGCGGCGAGCCCTTCCAGATCTTCGAGTCGGAGATAGAGGGCACGAACGCGAACATCGTGCTCCAGGCTCGCAACAGCATCACGGCGAGCGGGACCTTCGATCACGACGCGGGCGGCGAGGGCGCCGGCGTCGTGGTGCTGAAGTCGGGCAACGATCTGACGCTCAGCACGCGCAACAACGGCGCCACGTCGACGGATCCGGGAGACGCGGCCGGCTCCACGATGGCGCCGGGCATCGATCTCACCGGCTCGACGCACGGCGCGAACCTCGAGTTCCGCACGACGGGCGACGGCGTCATCACGATGAATACCGGCAACGGCACGGTCGCCGGCCCCGAGGCGCCGATCGTCGTCGGCGTGCTGACGACCGACGGACGCGGCGTGGGACTCATCACCAGGGATGGCGGCATCACCGTCAACCACGTCAGCACCGCGGGCGCGAGCGGCGCGACCGGCGCCAATGGCGGGAACATCGTGCTCGACGCGAGCGACAAGGACGGCAGCGGCGACTCCAACATTCTCGTGACCGGCGACCTCGTGACGCGCGGCGGTGACGGCACGACCGGCTCGGGAGGGCGCGGCGGCGTGATCAGCCTGGCGGTGCGCGCGAATCCACCGCCCGATGCGATGACGCCACCCGTCGGCGGCGGCACGATCACGGTGAACGGAAACATCGATACGCGCGGTGGCAGCACGACCGGCACGAGCGACACGAGCTTCGGCGGGAACGGCGGCGGCGTCAGCATCCAGGCCACCAACGGCGACATCGTCCTCCACGACATCGATGCGTCCGGCGGCACGACCGCGGGCGGGAAGGAGGCGTCCGGCGGTGGCTCCGGGGGCTTCGTGGGCATGGAGGCCCAGAACCAGGGCGGGATCACCGTCGGCAAGATCACGAGCCGTGGCGGCGATGCGATCTCGACGAACGCCAGCGACGGCGGCGTCGGCGGCAGCGTCAGCCTGGTGACACAACACGGCGACGTCGATGTGGGCGCCGTCGACACGAGCGGCGGCGCGACCGACGGCAATCAGCTGGATCCGACGGATCCGACCCAGCCGGGCGAGTTCGGCGGCACCGGGGGCGACATCCAGGTCCTCGCGGGCTCGCAGTTCGATCAATCGGGCAGCATCCATCTGAACGGAAACCTCGTGCTGCTCGGCGGCAGCAAGGGCGCCGCTCCGAATGGCGCCGAAGGCCTCGGCGGCGTCGCCGAGCTGCGCGCGCACGACTCGATCGAGACCGCCGGACAGGCGGGGCCAAACATCACGACGCAGGCCAACGTGGTCCTGAACGCGGCCAACGTCGGCGCGGTGTCGCCGATCCTCGTGAGCGGGCAGCGCCCCGGCGGCGAAGCCTCGCCGAAGGGTCTGCTCGGCCTCGGCGCCGACGAGGTCGCGCGCGTGGTGATCGACGAGGGCACGTTCGACGACATCGAGGTCGTCACGTTCAGCGGGACCGCAGACATGCAGGTCGTCGAGGGCGCCTCGCCGATCGTGCAGATCCAGAACGCGCAGCTCGTGCTGGCCGACTCGACAGCGCATCACGCGGATCTCGTGGTCGGCAGGCAGGACCGGCTCGACGGCGCCGCCAACACCCCGAATGCCGACATCAAGAACGACGGCCCGCTGCTCCCCTTCACGATCCAGACGGGCAGCATCAACGCGGGCGGCAACGTGCGCGTCACCTCCGAGGGCGACATCATCGTCGGGACCACTCCGGGGACGGTGGCGACGATGCACGCGCTGCCGCCCGATCCGGCGCATCCGTCCGACCCCAGCGTCTCGGGCGTCCTGATCCTCGACGCCGATTCCGACCGCGATGGGATCGATAAGAACCCGGACGGGTCGTTCAAGAATCCGCTTGGCGGCGCGATCATCATGGCCCCCGGTGCATCGCTCGATCTCTTCGGCGGCGCCAGCAAGGCCGGCGGACTCGGCGGTTTCGCCTCGAGCGGCATCGGCACACCGGCCAATCCGGTCGTGACGGTGGGCGGCGGCCCCGTCGGACTCACGAACCTGGCGGAGAACGGCGTCTATCTCCGCAACGACGGCAGCGGCGACCTGCACGTCGCGGACGTCGCAATCCTCGGCGACCCGAACAATCCCAACGACGACATCCGCGTGGTCGGCGTCAGCACGCAGGGTGGCGACGGCGAGATCGTGGTCGAGAACACCGCCGGCAATCTCGTGCTCGAGCGGAGCGTGCAGACCTCCGGCGCGAAGCAGATCACTGGACCGAACACGGGCGGAGACATCACGCTGCGCGTGCCGTCGGGCTCTCGCATCGTGTTGAACTCGCCGCCGGCCATCTTCGACGCGGACGCCAACGGCAACCTGACGATCGACGGCGATGTCACCTTGATGCAAGACGCGCGCGTGCGCAGTCAGCAGGGGAACGTCGTCTTCAACGGCACCATCGACACCGACAGCGACCCGACGCTCGAGAACCGCGTGCGCTCGCTCGGCGTGGTCGCGTGCGACACCGCCGAGAAGTGCACGCGGACTCCGGGCACGGCGGGCGACATCGACGTGACCGGCGACATCGGCGCGACCAAGGATCTGCGCGGTCTGATCTTCGACGGCAACGTCGTGCTCTCGGGCGGCGCGCGCCTCGTGAAGACGACGAACCTGCTGAGCTTCCTCGGCGACGTCACCGCCGACGCGCAGGACAGCGCGTCGCTCGACATCGTGGCCGGGCCGAGCGTCTCGTTCATGGGCAACGTCGGAGGCGCCGATCCGACCGATCCCAGCCATCGCCTCGCCGGATTCTCGATCGCGCACAACGACGATCCACCCTTCGATCCGTCGCTGAACGTGACCCTGCCGCAGCCGGTCGTCATCTTCGGCGGCGACACCGCGCAGACGGTGCAGACCGGAGCGGGCGGCATCGCCTTCACACCGGATGGCCTGCCGGAAATTCCCAACCGCGCGCAGGTCTCGAAGCGCGGCGGCGACCTGACCCTCTCGAGCGCAGGCGGCACGATCGACTTCGGGCAGAACCAGAAGCTCTCGGTGCAGGGCCAGGCGGCGATCACGGCCGACCAGGTTCTGCTCGGCGACGTCAATGCGCTCGGTCTGAACGTCACGTCACCGGACGCGCGCATCCGCGCGCGCGACCCGGGACAGGTGCTCCTCAAGTCGGGCGCGACGGTCGAGGACCACGGCGCCGACATCATTGCCAACACCGTCACGTTCTCGTCGGACGTCACCGTCGAGGGCACGGGACCCGCGCCGCGCATCGCGACGCAGAGCGGGAGCGCGGCGGGCGCGGGCGCGCTCGATGTGCAGACCCTGCCGAATCCCGTGCAGAACAGCGATCTCGAGCGCGGCCGCGGCACCTTGCTCGACCTGACCTTCCTGCCGACCGAGCTGCCGAACGAGACGCCGCAGCGCGGCCAGATCGTCGAGGAGATCGTGCCGCTGCGCCGCGCCGATCAGACCGCAGCGGGCAGCGCGCTCGCCCCGGGCGCCGAGGCGACGCTCGCCTATCTCCGCTGCACGGCCGAGCAGCGCAGCGACTGCGCGGTGGCGCCGGGCTCGCCGCTCGATTCGCCGCGCGGCAAGCAGCTGGCCGCGGACTCGGCGCGCCTGCTCGGCGACTCGCCCGAGGCGCACAACCTGCGCGCCGCGCTCGCGCGGCTCGATCCGGCCGCGCTGCGCGAGCTCGCCGTCTTTCTGACCGAGATGCGGCTGCTCGGACTGAGCGACTCCGAGTACCAGTCGGTACGCGACTCGCTCTATCGCGAGATCCTCGCCGACCGCGGTCCGGACGCCCCCGACGCGCGCGCCTTCGCGCAGGCGGTGGAGAGCCAGGCTCGTGGAGTGCCGCTCTGAGCTTCGCGCGAGGCGCAGCCGAGCGGAGTCGATGAGACTAGAATGCCGGCCACCGACGCCCCCGCCTCGGTGCCGTTCCAATGCGCCAGACGAACGAGCCTTCGCACTCGGTGCGCCGCGCGCGGCGCAGCGCGGTGCACTTGGCGATCGCGTGCATCGCGTTCGCCGCAGCGTCCGCGCGCGCGATCGTGACGCCGCAGGGCCCTGCCTACCCGGTGTCGCAGTTCGTGGTCGAGTACGCGATCGGCCACCCGCATCACATCCCGGAGTACGAGATCCTGAACCTCGAGGTCGGGCTCGCCGGTCAGCCGGGGCTGCTCACCGCGCCGCGCCCGGTCGACCGCACCATGCGCATGCGCCTCGACGCGCCGCCGCAGGGCATGCTCTTCACGGCCGAGGCGATCCAGCACATCAACCGCTACATCGTCTCGACCTTCAACCGCCGCGGCTACAACGGCGTGATCGTGTCCGTGCCCGACATCGAGGAGGGCACCGGCCGCGACCTGCGCCCGCCGGGTGACACGACGCTCCGGCTCCGCATCTGGACCGGCCGCATCACGCGCCTCACCACCTTCGCGGACGACGAGCGCTTCGGCGGGCTCAGCGTCGACGAGCGCACGAACCTGCCGGCGCACGAGTGGATCCGCGACCGCGCGCCGGTCCAGCCGGGCGGCGTGCGCGCGATCCTCGACGTGGTGGCGCTCGAGGACTACGCGGACTGGCTCTCGCGCCATCCGGGACGCCGCGTCGACGTCGAGGTCAGCCCCGGCCCGCATCCGGGCAGCTCGGACGTGAATCTGCGGATCGCCGAGCAGAAGCCCTGGCGCGTCTTCGCGGAGTACTCGAACACCGGCACTGCCGCCACCACGAAGAACCGCGAGCGCTTCGGCTTCGTCGACACGCAGCTCACCTCGCGCGACGACACCCTCGACCTCACCTACTCGACCGGCGACTTCGACACCGTGCAGGCGGTCTACGGCGGCTACGAGGCTCCCTTCAGCTTGAACTACCCGACCTTGCGCGGCCGCGTGCGCGGGCTCTGGGACAAGTACGACTCGAGCGACGTCGGCTTCGACACGCTCGGCTTCAAGGGCGAGGAGTGGCTCACCGAGGGCTCGCTCGTCTGGCAGGCCTATCAGGACCACAAGCTCTTCGTCGATCTCGTGGGCGGCGTCCGCTACCACGACATCTCCTCCGACGGCGGCCAGTTCAACCAAGGCGCGGCCGGCTGCAAGTCGAACGGCAACGGCCATGCCGACTTCGTCGTGCCTCATTTCGGTGTCGAGAGCGAGCGCGACACGGGCTGGACCAGCATGCGCAGCAGCATGGGGTTCGACGTCGGCGTGACCGGCGCGGACTCCTGCGATCTCGACAACCTCGGCAACCTCGACGCCTCGGATCACTTCGTCGTGTTCAACTGGAGCAGCGCGCTCTCGTTCTTCCTCGAACCGCTGCTGAATCCGCAGGGCTGGGAGGATCCGACCAACCACGCGGACTCGACGCTCGCGCACGAGATCCAGCTCGACTTCTCGGGCCAGTACGCGTTCGAGCGGCTGGTGCCGCAGTACCAGGCGATCGCCGGCGGACTCGACACCGTGCGCGGCGCCAAGCAGGCCCAGGTCGCGGGCGACGACCTGGTGCTCGGCCGCGCCGAGTACCGCCTGCACGTGCCGCGCCTCTTCAAGCCCGACGCGACGCCGACCACCTTGCCGGTCTTCGGCGATTTCCGCACGCGGCCCGCGCACGTCTTCGGCCTGCCGGACTGGGACTTCGTCGTCAGCCTCTTCAGCGACGTCGGCTGGGTCGGCTACCACGACCAGAACCCGACCGAGCACGAGGCGACGCTCTGGAGCATCGGCACCGGCTTCGAGCTGCAGGTGCTGCGCAACTTCGTGATCGGCGTGGACGTCGGATACATGATCCAGGGCGCGGAAGAGAGTCGGGACGGCACCACCGAGACCAACGTCCTGGCCACGATCCTCTACTAGGAGCGCGCATGCGAAAGGCATGGGAGCGGAGCGAAGCGCGGACGTCGCGGGCGCGGCGCGCGACCGCCTGGAGCGTGCTCGGCGCCTTCCTCGGCACCTTGCCCGGCGCGCCCGCCGCGATCGCCGCGCCGCAGGGCGAGCGCGTCGTGAAGGGCAAGGCGACCTTCGAGCGCGACGGCGCGGACACGCACATCACGACGCAGACGAAGGAGACGATCGTCGACTACGACCGCTTCGACGTCGGCTCCGGCGAGAGCGTGCGCATCGACCAGCCGACCTCGCGCTCGCGCATCCTGAACCGCGTCCCGCGCGGCGACGAGAGCCGCATCGACGGCTCGCTCTCCTCGAACGGCATCGTCTACATCCTGAACCCGGCCGGCGTGTTCCTCGGCGACCACGCGGTGGTGAGCGTCGGCGGGCTCGTGGCGGGCGCGGGCTCGCTCTCGAACAAGGACTTCTCGCGCGGCGTCGACCGCATCACCGACGTGCAGGGCGATGTCGGCGTGGCCGAGGGCGCGCGCGTGCAGTCCACCGGCGACGTGCTGCTCGCCGGGCGCCACGTCGAGAACCTCGGCGAGATCGCGAGCGAGCGCGGCATGATCGCGCTCGTCGCCGGCCAGAACGTGATGCTGACGCGCCACGGCAGCCACCTGCTCCTCGATGTCGACGCGCCGGCGGAGTCCGCCGGCGATCCGAACTTTGCGCTCACCCAGGCCGGCACGCTCGAGGCCAAGAGCGTCACCTTGTCCGCGGGCGACAGCTACTCGCTCGCGATGAACCACACCGGCATCACGCGCGCCGGCGAGATCGACGTCCAGGCCGGGCGCGAGGCCGAGGTCGAGCTCGCGGGCACGCTCGACGCCTCGAACGCGGCGGTCGGCAAGACCGGCGGGAGCATCCACGTCGAGGGCGGGAAGATCGACGTGCAGGACGCGACGCTCGACGCCTCGGGCGCCGCGGGCGGCGGCGAGATCCTCGTCGGCGGCGATCTGCACGGCGGCGGGACCATGCCGGTCGCGCACGACGTGGAGGTCGGCGCGGACGCGACACTCCGCGCGGACGCCACGGCCGCCGGCAACGGCGGGAAGATCATCGTCTACGCGGACGAGCAGACGCGCTTCTACGGGGCCGTCTCCGCGCGCGGCGGTCCGCAGGGCGGCGACGGCGGCTTCGCCGAGATCTCGGGGATGGTGCTCACGGCCGCGGGCCACGTCGATCTCGGCGCCGCGCAGGGCCAGAGCGGAACGGTGCTCTACGACCCGGACAAGATCGTGATCGTCGGCGGCAGCGGCACCGACACGAACGATCCGACGGTGAGCCAGATGTACGAGTCGAGCCTCGAGAGCACGAATGCGGACGTCGTGATCTCGGCGACGAACCGGATCGAGACCGCGGGCACTTTCACGAACCAGGCCGCCGGCGAGGGCCCGGGCATCGTCGTGATCATGCCGGGCCACAGCCTGACCTTGCGGACCACGGCCACCTCGGCGCCGCTGAGCGCCGGCCCCGACGACTTCGGCATCGATCTCACGAAGAGCTCGGAGGGCGACACGCTCACCTGGCGCGTAAGCCAGGGCGGGAACATCACGATCCAGACCGCGTTCGACACCGTGGACCCGGCGCCCTCGTTTCAGCCGCCCATCAAGGTCGGCAAGCTCGAGTCGAACAGCGCGGCCTTCCAGACCACTACGACGGCGAGCGTCGACACGCCCGTGTCGGCGGACCGGACCATCACGATCTCCGCCAAGCGCGGCGACATTTCCGTGCGTCAGATCACCGCGAACGGCGACGACGCGACGCCGGCGCAGCCCGCCGAGGGGAACAATCCGGCGAGAGCGGCCCGTAGCGCCAGCGGAGCCGCGAGCATCACGGTCACGAGCTCGGAGGGCAACGTCACGATCGGCAACGGATCGGACGCCTTCGCGATCCAGGCGCATGGCGGCAGCGGCACGCCGAGCGCCCACTCACTCGGTGCGAAGGGCGCCTCGGTCACGATCGGCACCGAGGGCGGGAATCTGGACGTGCTCGGCGCGATCGACGCCCACGGCGGCGACGGCGTCGGCTCCTTCACGATCACGAATCCAACCACGGGGCAGTCGGGCCAGGCCTCGGGCGGCGGCGCCGGCGGCGCGATCGCGCTCGCCGCGACCACGAGCTCGACCGATCCCGCCGTCGACCAGGGTCACCTCCGAGTGATGGCGGACCTCGATGCTCGCGGCGGCAACGGCCACGCGGTGCGCAACGACGACGGAACAGTGGAGGACGCGACCGGCAACTTCGGCGGCGCGATCGCGCTCTCCGCGACGCGGACCATCGATGTCGGGGCAGCGGGCGCGCGCGTCACCTTCGACGCGTCGGGCGGCGACGGCACTTCGTCGGGCGGCAGCGCGCGCGGCAGCAACGCCAGTCTGACCCCCGATGTGCCGGGGGCCGCCCTGACCGAGGCCTTCCGCATCTCGGGTCCGGTCGCCGACAACGGATCGGTCGGGGTCACCGAGGACGACGTCACGATCCACGCGGACCTGATCGCACGAGGCGGCAACGCGCGAAGCGGGGCTCTCGCCGAGGACGGCATCGCGTTCTCGGAGCTTGCGGGCGGGGACGGCGGCCACGGCGGCGACGCCAGCGTGCAGGCGCACAGTTTCCTCGCGAGCGACATGCTGCTCGACATGAGCGGGGGCGCAGGGAGCGCCGCCCCGGTGCGAGGCGGCGTCGATCCGCCGCGCGGCGCGGATGGCAAGGCGCTCCTGCTCGGCGGAAACGGCGGCACGCTCTCGATCGGCGCCGAGGCGACGATCGAGCTCGGCGGCACCGCATCCGATCCGGAGGCCTGCTGCGGCGTGATCTCGCGGGGCGGCGACGCCACGAACGGCGGCGCCGGAGACGGCGGCATCGTCACGGCCACGGGCGGCGACGTTGCGCCGACCGGAGCGCCCGATCCGACGCATTGGATCATCGCCGGCGACATGGACGTGTCGGGCGGCAACGCGTCGCTCGAGAACCCGACCAGCAAGGTGCCGCTCGACGGCGGTGCCGGCGGCAGCATCACGCTCACCTCGAACGAGGAGGACGTCGGCCGCGTGCTGCTGCGCGGGCGGCTCGGCGGCGAGGGCGGCACGGGCATCGACACGGATGGCAACACCACGCACGGACAGGGTGCCACCGTGACCCTGACCGCGGTGTCGGCCATTCAGGTCGATGGCTCGGTGCTGAACCCCGATGGCAGCGTCCCGGCAGGTGTCGTCGTCGGGGGAGGCAACCTGACGCTCGGCGCGAAGTACATCGGAACCGGAACGAACGACGACGGCACGCCGACGGGCGTGGACGCGCCGATCCCGATCGCCGGCACGGCCGTCACGGGCGCCGAGGGCTCCGACCTCGCGACGATCACGGGCAACGCCCCGGACACCACCGCCAATGCCGGGCGGATCGCCGTGGAGCTCCGACGCGAGAACGGGCTCCCGACGAACGGGACCGACGCCGCGGGCCAGGAGGGCCTCGAGACCCTCGTGGTCGTGATGCACGACCCGGCGAGCACGGCGCTGGTGACGCGCGACGACTCGGGTGGCGACACCATGGTGCTCCAATCGGTCGGGGCTACCGCCACGACGCCCCACACGCTCGAGAGTCTCCAGACGAACGACGGGGATCCGTTCGTCGAATATCGCCTCGACGTCAGCGTCGACACCACCACCGGTGCGACGCAGCCCGACCTCGCGATCGCGCGCGATGCGATCGACGTGGGCATCGTGGGGGCGCGGGTCGCGAACGGCGGCACCAACCCCGACGCGACCACCGGCGTCGCGCCGAATCGCGGCGCGATCGTGGCGGTCGGCGCCGGCACGGATCCGCACGCCACCACCGCCGGCACCCTGAACTTCGAGGGCTCGTCGATCGGGACGGCGACGGATCCGATCGAAGTGGCCGGTGTCACGCACGACCAGCCCGGCGCGACGAACCCGATCCGACCGATCCTGCGCTTCGACGCGCAGGGCGAGATCCAGGCGAAGGTCGCTCAGAGCACGCCCGTCTCCGACCTCGAGATCGTGCAGTTCGACGCGGGATCCGGCGCGCACGTCGACCTCGGCGGAGGCGACGGTATCCAGATCGACTCGGCCAGCGCCGACTCGAGGGTTCCGATCAGCCGCATCACGAGCGCGGTCACGACCGCGTCGGGCACCGGCTTCAGCTATCGGCTCGAGGCGAAGGCTCCCGACAAGTCGGTGAATGAGGCAGCCCTCCAGGTGGACCACGTCGACCTCGGCGGCACCGGCCTGCTGAGCGCCCCGGGCGACGTGCTGCTGCGCGACACCGGCAGCGGCTCGCCCGCGATCCAGACGAACGGCCACGCGCTTTCGATCTCGAGCACGAGCGGCGGCATCCAGCAGGAAGGCACCGGGATCTCGATCGACATGAGCGGCGGCACGGGCACGGAGCGCGATCTCGTGCTGACCACCAACGGCGACATCGGCACCGTCGGCACCAACGGCGCCCCCGATCAGCCGATCCGCACGCGCGGGGTCCATCGCCTCGCGGGCCAGGCGGCGCTCGGCGACCTCGTGCTCGTGAACGACTCCGCGGGCACCGACGGGCTCCGGATCGAGCAGCTCACGCCGCAGGATCCCGCGCTCCAGGATTCCGGCTCGAGCGGCTCTTCCGTCAACGGGCTCCTCGCGAGCGGATCGAACGGGAGCGGCAACGTCCGCATCGAGAACGACGACTCGCGCATCGTGCTCGGCAACGTGGGCGCCGGTGGCGAGTTCAGCGTCGCGCAGATCACCGCGGCCGCGGGCGTGATGTTGAAGGCGCAGTCGATCGAGATCGAGAACGCGCGTTACCTGAAGGTCGCGACGCCGCTCGGCCCGGTGTTCGTACCGCTGAACGACGCGCGCATCGCGGCGGGCAAGGACGTGGTGCTCGACGGGCCGGTGCAGACCTCGCTCGGCTCGGTCGCCTCGAGCACGGACCCGGCCGCGCCGGCCCCCCAGTTCGTGAACGGCAAGCTGAAGATCGAGTCGAAGGGCACGACGCACTTCACCGGCGACGTCGGCGGCGACGGCAGCGACGACCAGAACGAGCTCGCGCTGCTCGACACGACCGATGCGGCCGCCGAGGGCGCCGGCACGCGCACCTTCCGCGTCGGCGACGCGCACTTCCGCGGCACGCTCGACGGCCCGGCGGGCGTGCAGGTGATCGCGCACGACCTCAGCACGTCGGCGCCGGACCACGTGGCCGGCGCGACCTTCGACGGAAACATCGGCGGTCACACGCCGCTCGCAAGCTTCGACGTGCAGGCCGAGCAGCTCCGCTTCACGACAGCGAACCAGATCGTCGCGACGGGCGACATCACCCTCGACGGCAATCCGACGAACACCCCGCAGACGGTCGCGACGATCGCCGACACCACCGGCGGTCTCAGCATCCGCTCGCAGAACGGCACGTTCCGCACCGGCGAGCAGCCCGTTCCGGGTGCCGTCACGAACGAGAAGCTCTCGGTGCAGGGGCCGCTCGAGATCTCCGCTCAGCACGTCTCGGTCGAGGACGTCAACGCCGCGCAGCACCTCCAGATCAACTCGCCCGACATCCAGATCCGCGCGCGCGATCCCGGTACGCTGCTGCTCAAGAACGGCCAGACGACGACCGACGGCGGCACCGACCTCGTCGCCGACTCGATCTCCTTCTCGACGCTCCCGACGATCGATCACGGCGCGAGCACCGCGCCCGTGCTCCTCGGCGTGGGCGGCGGCGGCGTCTCCGCGCCGGGCAACTTGAGCGACTTCGAGGTTAGGCGCTTCACGCCGAGCGTGGACCGCGTCGTGCCGGGCGACATGACGGGTCCGAGCGGCGTGGTGCTCGACCTGACCGCGACCGGCAACAGCATCGTCGGCGATCCGAGCGAGGACGTGCCGCGGCAGCGCCCGCTGACCGACCCGTACCTGCCGCCGCGCTTCAGCAAGCAGCAGCCGGGGCCCGCTCCGGTCGTCGACGCGGAGCAGGTGCTCGCATATCTGCGCTGCGGCGACGCAGGCGGCGTCGGCGCGGGCTGCGACGTGGCGGACAGCGAGGAGCTCGCCGGCGTGCACGACTGGCAGAACTCCGCGCTTGCGACACCGCGCGCGGATCAGCTCGCGCAGAGCTACCGCGCGATGCGCGCGCACAAGCTCTCCGCGGTCTTCGACCGGGCCGGCACGGGCTTCCGCCAGGCGCAGGGCTTCGGCGAGTTCGATTCGGCGGCCTTCGCCCGCTACCTCGAGAGCGGCGCGCAGCCCGAGGCGCGCACGGCGATCCACCAGCTCGCGTACCTGCTGGTCGAGGTCGATCTCCTCGGCCTCGCGCCCGCCGACGAGATGCACGTGCGCCGCGAGCTCGCCTCGCAGCTCGCGACCGAGGCCGACCTCGAGGGCTTCGACACGGACGCCGCGCTGCAAGCCGTCGCGGCGACGTCGATCGAGCTGCCGCAGCGGGCCGCGAACGAGACGCGGCGCTAGTGCACCGCGCCGCGCTTCGCGCGCAGCGCGTCGCGCTTCGCGCGGAGCGCCGCGGCGTCGGGGTGGCCGGGCAGGAGCTCCAGCGCGCGGTCGAGATCCGCGGCGGCCGCCGAGTGCAGCGACATGCCCTCGTACACGAGCGCGCGGTCGCGTAGCTCGGTCGGCGAATCGGGAAGCAGCATCAGGATGCGATCGCAGCAGCCGAGTGTGCGCTCGAGGTCGCCGCGGTCCGCGTAGATGCGCTTCAGGTTGCCGAGCAGGCGCCCCAGGATCTCGCGCGGCGGCGCGGCGCGCAGGTGCACGGCCGGCTCGAGCAGCGCGGGCATCGGCAACGCCGCGTCGAGGCGACGCTGACACGCGTCGCGGTCGAGGATCGCGCGCTCGAAGGCGTCAACCACCAGGAGCCCGTCCGGCACCGCGCAGCGGAGCAGGAAGTGACCGGGGAACGACACGCCCTCGAAGCCCAGTCCGAGGCGGTGGCCGACGGCCTGCATCACGAGCGCGAGCGTGATCGGGATGCCGAGCCGGCGCTCCAGCACCTCGTTCAGGAAGCTGTTGCGCGGGTCGTAGTAGTCCTGCGTGTTGCCGCGGAAGCCCTGCGCGCGGAAGAAGTCGACCAGGGTCGCGATCCGCTCGACCGCGTCGCCGCCCTGCGCGATCTCCGGCGCGGCCGCGTCGGCGAGTGAATCGAGGCG
This sequence comes from Myxococcota bacterium, assembly GCA_035541475.1. GTDB lineage: Bacteria > Myxococcota_A > UBA9160 > UBA9160 > SMWR01 > DASUFZ01. The sequence goes on from DATKND010000056.1 coordinate 45,712, forward strand.
CGCGAGGTAGCGCGCGACGTCGAGATCCGCGTACTCCTCGGCCGCGATCCAGAGCGCCGCCTCGGCGAGGTCGATCGCCGCGTCGGACCCCGTGGCGATCTCGCCGAAACGCTCCCGCGGATTCGCGCCCGCTACGCCCAGAAGGCGTCCACCGCGTACTGGTCGAGCGCCGTCGACCACACCTCGGCGAGTCGTCCGTTCTCGAGCCGGACCAGGATGAGGTAGGTCGCCTCGAGCGTGCGGCCCTCGCGACGACCGCTCGCTCGCATCAGGAACGCGAGCCGATCGTCGCCGACGAGCACGTCCTCGAGCGAGGCCTCGAAGCGCTCGGCCGCCTCGCCGACGCTCGCGAGGTAGGCGAGCACCGCCTCGCGGCCGCGGTGGTCGCCGGCGCGCGGCCCGCGGCCCGACACGTGCCAGACGATGTCGTCGTTGTAGATCCTCTCGAGCGCCGAGACGTCGCCGCTCGACACCGCCTGCCAGGCGCGCGTCGCGAGCGCGCGCGCCCGCTTCGGGTCGAGCTTCGTCATGCCGCAGCATCATAATCGGCGGCCGCCGCGCCGTGCGCACGAAAACTCGCGGGTCTTCGCGGTCGCGAGCGCCGCTAAGCTGGCCCCATGTCCGAGCGGCCGCTGTGGCAGCCCTCGCCCGAGCAGATCGCGGCCGCGAGCCTGACCGCCTTCATACGGCGCGCAGCGGCCCGGTCGGGTGCGCCGCTGCGCGACTACGCGTCGCTGCACCGCTGGTCGATCGAGTCGCCGGAAGAGTTCTGGTCGCTCGTGTGGAGCTTCTGCGACGTCGTCGGCGACGGCCCGGGACCAGCGCGCGGGGAGCGTTGGGGGGAGATGCCGGGGACTCGTTGGTTTCCCGAGGCGCGGCTCAACTTCGCCGAGAACCTGCTGCGACGGCGCGACGCGACCCCCGCGCTGCTCTTCCGCGGCGAGCACGGCGCCGAGCGCAGCCTCTCGTGGTCCGCGCTCGGCGATGCGGTCGCGCGCTTCGCGGCTTCGCTGCGCGCGGCCGGCGTCGCGCCCGGCGACCGCGTGGCCGCCGTGCTGCCGAACGCGCCCGAGACGGTCGTCGCGGCGCTCGGCGCGGCGAGCGTCGGCGCGATCTGGTCGTCCTGCTCGCCGGATTTTGGCGCGGCCGGCGTGCTCGACCGCTTCGGACAGATCGCGCCGAAGTGGCTGCTCGTGACCGACGGCTACGTCTACGGCGGCAAGCGGTTCGACGTGCGCGAGAAGGCGGAGGAGGTGCTGGCGGGGCTTCCCTCGGTGGAGCGCTGCGTGGCGGTGCCGTATCTCGAGGAGCGGCCCGCGCTGCCCGTGCGCATGCAGCCGTGGCAGGATCTCCACGAGCGACACGCGGGAGCGACGCCGCAGTTCGCGCGCCTCCCGTTCGATCATCCTCTGTACATCCTGTTCTCCTCCGGCACGACGGGCGCGCCGAAGTGCATCGTCCACGGCGCCGGCGGGACCTTGCTCCAGCACCTGAAGGAGCACCGCCTGCACGTCGATCTCCGCCCGGGCGACCGTTTCTTCTACTTCACCACCTGCGGCTGGATGATGTGGAACTGGCTGGTGTCGGGGCTCGCGAGCGACGCGACCCTCTGCCTCTACGACGGCTCGCCGATGCACCCGGACGCGATGGCGCTCTTCCAGTGGGCCGCGCGCTCCCGCGTCGCGATCTTCGGCGCGTCCGCGAAGCTCTACGACGGCGTCGCGAAGGCCGGTGCGGAGCCCGCGCGCGACGCGGATCTCGGCGCCGTCCGCACCGTGCTCTCCACTGGCTCTCCGCTCGCGCCCGAGAGCTTCGACTTCGTGTACCGGAAGGTCGCGCCGCACGCGCAGCTCGCCTCGATCTCCGGCGGCACCGACATCGTGTCGTGCTTCGTGCTCGGCTGTCCGCTGCTGCCGGTCTGGCGCGGCGAGATCCAGGCGCGCGGTCTCGGCATGGCGGTCGACGTCTTCGACGAGGATGGGCGTTCCGTACGCGGAGAGAAGGGCGAGCTCGTCTGCACGGCGCCGTTTCCCTCGATGCCGCTCGGATTCTGGAACGACGAGGGCGGCGCGCGCTACCGGGCGGCCTACTTCGAGCGCTTCCCTCGTGTCTGGTGCCACGGCGACTTCGCGGAGATCACGCCGCACGACGGAATCGTCATCCACGGCCGCAGCGACGCGGTGCTGAATCCGGGCGGCGTGCGGATCGGCACCGCCGAGATCTACCGCCAGGTCGAGCGGGAAGAGTCCGTGATCGAGAGCCTCGCGATCGCGCAGGAGTGGCAGGGCGACGTGCGCGTCGTGCTCTTCGTGCGCCTGCGCGAGGGCGCGGCGCTCGACGATGCGCTGCGCGCGCGCATCGCGCAGCGCATCCGCGCGAACGCGACACCGCGGCACGTTCCCGCGCGCATCGTGCAGGTAGCCGACATCCCGCGCACGCGCAGCGGGAAGATCGTCGAGCTCGCCGTGCGCGAGGTCGTGCACGGGCGTCCCGTGAAGAATCGCGAGGCGCTCGCCAACCCCGAGGCGCTCGCGCACTTCGCCGGCCTCGAGGAGCTCGCGCGCTGACGCGCTACGCGCTCGCGGTGCACGGCGGCGCCGGCGGTCTCGCGGGCGTGCGCGAGCGCGCGACCGCCGAGGCGCTGCGCGCGAGCCTCGCCGAGGCGCTCGCGGCGGGCGCCGCGCTGCTCGCGCGCGGAGGGTCGGCGCAGGATGCCGTCGTCGCCGCCGTCGACGTGCTCGAGGACTGTCCGCACTTCAACGCGGGCACGGGCTCCGTGCTGAACGCGGCCGGCGAGGTCGAGATGGATGCGGCGCTGATGGAAGGCGCGAAGCGGCGCGCCGGTGCGGTGGCCGGCGTGCGGCGACTCGCGCACCCGATCGAGGCCGCGCGCGCCGTGCTGCGCGACGGCCGCCACGTGCTGCTCTTCGGCTCGGAGGCCGAGCGCCTCGGCCGCGCGGCGGGCGTCGCGGAGATCGCGCCCGAGGCGCTGATCGTGCCCGCGCGCCGCGCCCAACACGTCCGTGTCAGGGGCGGCGAAGGCGGCTGGCCGCGCGGCACCGTCGGCGCGGTCGCGCGCGACGCGTCCGGTCATCTCGCCGCCGCGACCTCGACCGGCGGCCTCAGCGGCAAGCTGCCGGGCCGCATCTCCGACAGCGCGCAGATCGGAGCCGGCACCTGGGCCGACGACGCGACCTGCGCCGTCTCGGCCACCGGCAACGGCGAGCTCTTCATCCGCACCGCCTTCGCGCGCAACGTCGACGCGCTGCTCCGCCACGCGCGGCTCCCGCTCGAGGATGCCTGCCGCCGCGCGCTCGACGAGGTCGCCGCCATTGGCGGTCACGGCGGCTGCATCGCGATCGACCGCGAGGGCCGCATCGCGATGCCCTTCGACACGCCGGCGATGCCGCGGGGTTTCGTGCGGGAGGACGAGTCGCCGCGGATCTCGCTCACTCAGAACGACGAAAAGTAGAGGGGGGCGGCGGCTCGTCGGAGTCCGGTGCGAGTCGCACGGCGAGCAGGGTCGCGTAGGGCTCGAACCCCAGGCGTAGCGCGATCGCGATCGCGGGCGCGTTCGACAGGAGCGTCTGGTAGAGGACGAGCTGACGTGCCGAGAGAGCCTGCTTCGCCAGTGCGCTCACGACGCGCGATGCGTGCCCTCGCCCTCGATGCTGCGGGTGTGTGATGACACAGGGATCCACCGCGCCATCGAAGTGGACCCGGAGTTGTCCGAGAGCGACGACTCGAGCTCCCTCGAACGCGGCCCAGATCTCGGCGCCTGCGGACTCGATGCCGCCGTGCTCCCATTCCTCCTGTGAGCACGAAGACTGGACGGCTCGGATGGAATCCGCGCCGGAGTCCGAAAGAGGTCGAACATCGTCGGCAGAGAGCGGCTGGAAGCGATCGTGCGGGAGCCAGCCCTGGAAGGAAGGTCCGACGATCGTTCCTGCGGAAGGCTCCAGCGCGCGAGTCACGTAGGAACGCGACAGCAGCTCTTCTGCGGCGGCCGAGGCGCAATGCCGGGAGAGACGCGCGACCCATCCGGCCGGGGCCGAAACGACCGCAGAGCGACCGCGAACGAAGAACCAGACGCCACGATAATCGCCGAGTCGCTCGTGCGCGGTGACCCGCACGCCGGCATCCCGCAGCGCCGAAGGAGGAACGCCGAGAAACTGCGACCAGTGCGCGTCGATTCGTTCCGTGGTGGTAGTCGGCTGCATCGCGCCTGTGAGACGCTACTTCGCGAACCCCCGCTCGCGCAGCAGCGCGCGGATCTCGTCGAGGATCGCGGGGTCGTCGATCGTGGCGGGAACCTTGTACGGATCCGAGTCGGCCATGCGGCGGAGCGTCCCGCGCAGCACCTTGCCCGAGCGCGTCTTCGGCAGCCGCGGCACGACGAGTGCCTGCTTGAAGGCGGCGACCGGGCCGATGCGCTCGCGCACGAGCGCGACGAGCTCGGCCTCGATCTCGGCGTGCGCGCGCGCGACGCCGGCGTTCAGCACCGCGAAGCCGAGCGGCACCTGACCCTTCAGCGCGTCTGCGATGCCGGTGACCGCGCACTCTGCGACGTCGGGGTGCGACGCGAGCACCTCCTCCATCGCACCCGTCGAGAGCCGGTGGCCCGCGACGTTGATCACGTCGTCGGTGCGCGACATCACGTAGACGTAGCCGTCCTCGTCGATCCAGCCGGCGTCGGCGGTCTGGTAGAAGCCAGGGAAGCGCGAGAGGTAGGCGTCGCGGTAGCCGGCGTCGTTCTGCCAGAGCGTCGTGAGGCAGCCGGGCGGGAGCGGCAGCTTCAGCGCCAGGTGCCCCGACTCGCCCGGCGGGAGCTCCGCGCCGCGGTCGTCGAGCACGCGCAGGTCGAAGCCCGGCACGGCGCAGGTCGGCGAGCCGCGCTTCACCGGCAGCGGCTCGATCCCCATGCAGTTGGCCGCGACCGGCCAGCCCGTCTCGGTCTGCCACCAGTGGTCGATCACCGGCACGCCGAGCGCGCGCTCGCACCACGCAATGGTGTCGGGATCGGCGCGCTCGCCGGCGAGGAAGAGAGTGCGCAGGCTCGCCAGGTCGTGCCGCGCCGGCCGCTTCGCCTCGGGATCCTCGCGCTTGATCGCGCGTAGCGCCGTCGGCGCCGCGAAGAGCGCGTTCACGCGATGTCGCTCCACCACGCGCCAGAAGGCCGACGCGTCCGGCGTGCCGACCGGCTTGCCCTCGTAGAGCAAGGTCGTGCAGCCCGAGAGCAGCGGCGCGTACACGATGTAGGAATGACCGACGACCCAGCCGATGTCCGAAGCGGCCCAGAAGACCTCGCCCGGCTGCATGCCGTAGACGTGGCGGAGGCTCCATGCGAGCGCGACCGCGTGGCCGCCATGGTCGCGCACGACGCCTTTCGGTACGCCGGTCGTGCCCGATGTGTAGAGGATGTAGAGCGGGTGCTCCGCCGCGACGGGCACGCAGTCCGCGGGCCCCGCATGCGCGCGCCACGTCTCCCAGTCGACGTCGCGCGGCCCGAGCGACGCGCGCGCCTGCTCGCGCTGCAGCACGACACAGCGCTCGGGCGGATTCGCGACGCGCGCGATCGCGTCGTCGAGCAGCGGCTTGTACGGGACCACGCGGCCGGGCTCGATCCCGCACGACGCCGTCAGCACCACCTTCGGCTGCGCGTGCTCGATCCGCTGCGCGAGCTCGGCGGGGGCGAAGCCGCCGAACACCACCGAGTGGATCGCGCCGAGGCGCGCGCAGGCGAGCATCGCGAAGACTGCTTCGGGCACCATCGGCATGTAGAGGAGCACGCGGTCGCCCATCGCGACGCCGGACCCGGCGAGCGCGCCCGCGGTGCGCGCGACCTCGCGCTGGAGCTCCGCATAGCTGACGCGGCGCGACGTCGCCGTCACGGGGCTCTCGTAGACGAGCGCCGTGCGCTCGCCGTGTCCCGCCGCGACGTGGCGGTCGACCGCGTTGTGGCAGGTGTTGAGCACGCCGCCCTCGAACCAGGTCGGGCGCAGCGGAGCGCCCGCGAGCGCGCGGCGCGGCGGCGTCACCCACTCGATTGCCTCGGCTGCGCGCAGCCAGAAGTCGTCGGGACCTTCGAGCGCGGCGCGCTGGAGATCGGCGAGACGGCTCGTCACGACGGAGGAGTAGCGCGGCTGAGGGCGGCGGTGCAGCGCGCCACGCCCTCGGCGAAGCGCTGCGCGTCCGCGCCGCGGCTGCCGCGCGCGAGCGTCGCGTAGATCGGCAGCGCGTCCTCGCAGCGCGACATCCGCTCGAGCGCCGCGGCGTAGCAGGCGTGGAAGCCGGGCTCGCTCCATACCTCGGCGCGCCCGAGCGCGTGTGGCGGATAGCGCCGCAAGGTGTCGGCGTCGGCGCCGGCCTGCTCGTTCACGATGCACACGAGCTCGCGTAGATTCGACTCGAGCAGGTAGCTGTGCCAGCCCTCCGCGTCGGGGCGCTGCGAGGCGAGCACGTCGACCTGCTGCTTCGCCTCGGCGATCCGGCCGCTCTCGGCCAGCGCGACGATCCAGTTGACGCGGCCCTCGCGGTGGCGCGGGTCGTCCGTCACGTCGCGCGAGAAGAGCGCCTCGGTCGAGCGCCAGTCCGGCGAGCGCGCCCATGTGCGCTGCGAGAGCGCGAGCACGGCGAGGAGACCGAGCGCCACGACCGCGGCGCGCGGCGCGCGCGTGCGCGCGAGCGCGATCGCGACGAGGAGCGCCGCACCGAAGATCGAGAGGAAGAGATTGCGCTCGGCTCGCGCCTGGAGGAGCGGCGTCAGCCCCGAGGTCGGCAGGAAGCCGATCCAGATCCAGGCGATCGCGGCGGCCGCGAGCGCATGGCCGCGCCACGCGAGAAGGACGCAGGCGGCGGCCGATCCGAGCGCGATCGCGAGACCCGCGAGCACGGCCGGATCGCCCCACGAGGTCACCACGCGCACCGCGTCGCTCGTGTTCGAGTGGAGCGGCGCGAAGAGCCAGAGCAGCTGCGACGGCCACTGCGCGATGCTCGTCTGCCACTGCGTGACGAGGCTGCCGCCGATCGGCGGGGCGCCCGTCAGCGTGTGGCCGAGCACGGCGGGGCGCAGCACGAAGAGATGGATCGCGACGAGGGCGAGCTGCGCCGCGACGAGGAACGCGAGCGCCGGCAGGCGCGGTCCCGGCTCGTCCCCTGCGCGCGCCCTCAGCCAGGACGCGAGGCCGAGCGCGGCGAGCAGCGCGGGCGTCACCGCGGCGTTCTCCTTCGAGAGGAGCGCGAGGGCGAGGGCCGCGAGCGACGCCCCTGCGAAGTTCCAGCGGGCGCGCGCGGGGCCCGCGCGCAGCGAACGCAATCCGGTGTCGAGACTCGCGAGCAGGAAGAGTCCCATCAGCGCGGCGGAGAGTCCCGCGACCCAGACGTAGATCTCGAGCAGGCCCGGATGCGCCGCGAAGAGCAGGCCGGCCAGCAGCGCCGCGGCCGGCTCGCGAAGCCACGCGAGCGCGAGCAGGCCGAACAGCGCGGCCGTCGCCGCGCCGAGCGCCAGCGAGAGCGCGTGGAAGGCCCGCGCCGATCTCCCGACCTCGGCGGCGAGCGCACTCGCGGTGGCGACCTGCAGCGGGCGGTAGTAGGGCTGCGAGAGCACGGCGGTCGCGAAGCCCTCGGCGCGCTGGAGCGGCTCGCCGAAGGCCGCGAGGATGTGGCCCGGAGGCCGCAGGATCGTGCCGGCGACGATCTCGGCCCGATCGACCCACACGAAGTCGTAGCCGAGCGCGCGGCCGTGCAGCGCCAGGAAGAGGAGGGCAGGCAGGCACCACACGGCGACACGGGCGCGCATCGGGGCCGGAGGATAGGCGGCGACGCAGGTAGAATGCCGCGTCGCGCGCTCGCGCCGAGGGAACGGGTTGGATGCCACGATCGGACTGACGGCGCTGTGGCTCGCCTTCGCGGCCACGCACATGGGCATGTCGAGCCTGCGAGCGCGACCACGGCTCGTCGGCGCGCTCGGCGAACGCGCCTTCCAGGGCGTGTACTCGCTCGTCGCGCTCGCGGTCTTCGTGCCGCTGGTCGCGCTCTACTTCCACCACAAGCACCAGGGCGCGCCGCTCTGGTACCTCGGCGCACTGCCGGGACTCCGATACGCGATGTACGCGGGCATGGCCGTCGTCTTCGTCCTGCTGGTGGGCGGAATCGCGCGGCCGAGCCCGACCTCGATGCAGGCGGGCCGCACCGACGTGCGTGGCATGCTGCGCGTGACGCGCCATCCGGTCTTCATGGCCACGGGCCTCTTCGGGCTGCTCCACCTCTTCGTGGTGTCGGTCTGGAGCAGCGACCTCGCATTCTTCGGCGGCTTCCCGCTCTTCGCGTTGATCGGCTCGCGCCATCAGGACGCCCGCAAGCTGGCGACGGGCACGGAGGACTTCCGGCGCTTCCACGCCGCGACCTCGCTGCTCCCCGACCCGCGCGGCCTCGCCGCAGCGGTGCGCGACGACCCGGTGCCCGCCGCGATCGGCGTCGCCGCGACGATCGCGCTCCGGATGTTCCATCCGACATTATTCGGACCTTGAGCCTCCGCTACCCTCGCTCGATCGAAATGGAGTCCCCATGCGTGTCAAGCAGATCAATCACGTGTCCTTCACCGTGCGCGATCTCGCGCGCTCACGCGAGTTCTACGAGGGCGTCCTCGGCCTCCCCACGGTCGAGCGACCCAACATCGGGATCGCGGGAGTGTGGTACGGCGCCGGCGACGGCCAGATCCACCTGATCCAGATTCCGCCCGGCGCGGCGGTTGGCGCGGCGCAAGGTCGGCTGACCCCGCTCGCGAACCACTGCGCCTTCGAGATCGACGACTACGAGAAGTTCGTCGCGCACCTGAAGCAGCGCGGGCTGCCGGTGATGGAGACGAACCGCGAGCTCGGACAGTTGTTCGTTCAGGATCCGGATGGCAACGTGATCGAGTTGATCCGGCCGCGCTGAGCGAGGCGCGGCTGGCGAGAAGGGGGTGAGCGATGGTTTCGACGCCGAAGACTCGCGCGCTGCGGCGGCTCGCGGGCGCGCTGCTGTTCGCCGCGGGCGGGCTCGCGCTCGCGTGCGGACCGAGTGAAGAGAAGAAGAGCGCGCAGGGCACAGCGCCGACCGCAGCCGCCGAGAGCAAGACGGCCGCGCCGGCGCTCGACGTCGCGGCGCTGCGCTCGAAGGCGAAGGGCATCTTCGGCGTGCTCCCGGCCGAGGCGCCGAATCCCGCCAATCCAATCACACCGGAGAAGGTCACGCTCGGGCGCATGCTCTTCTACGAGCCGCGCATCACCTTGTCGCGAAAGCTCTCGTGCAGCTCGTGCCACGGGCTCGACACCTACGGCGTCGACAATCAGCCGACCTCGGTCGGCCACGAAGGTCAGCGCGGCGAGCGCAACTCGCCCACGGTCTACAACGCCGCCCTCGAGTTCGCGCAGTTCTGGGACGGGCGCGCCCCCGACGTCGAGGAGCAGGCGAAGGGTCCCGTGTTGAACCCGGTCGAGATGGCGATGCCGTCGGCGCCGGAGGTGGTGAGCCGGCTGAAGGCGATCCCGGGCTACGGGCCGCTCTTCGCGGCGGCCTTCCCGGGCGAGGCGGATCCGATCACGTTCGACAACGCGGCGAAGGCAGTCGCCGCCTTCGAGCGCAAGCTGATGACGCCGGGTCCGTTCGACGACTTCATGAACGGCAACGACCAGGCGATGACACCCGAGCAGCTCGCGGGGCTCCAGACGTTCATGGACACGGGCTGCATCACGTGTCACAACGGTGCGACGGTCGGCGGCCGCATGTTCCAGAAGCTCGGGCTCGTCGAGCCGTACCCGACGAAGGACGTCGGCCGCGAGAAGGTGACCGGCAACGAGGGCGACCGGTACTTCTTCAAGGTGCCGATGCTGCGGAACGTCGCGAAGACCGGCCCGTGGTTCCACGACGGCTCGATCCAGAACCTCGACGACGCGATCCGGCTGATGGCGCGCCACCAGCTCGGCAAGCAGCTCGGCACGAGCGAGATCGCGTCGATCCGCGCGTTCCTCGAGTCGCTGACGGGTCGCATCGACGCGGCGTTCGTCGCGCGTCCCGAGCTGCCGCCCGACGAGAACGCTCCGGCTCCGAAGGCCTAGGCGGGGCTGCTATAACTCGAGCCCCGCGCCTGCGCAGGAGACCCCCGATGCCCGTCAGCGAGGCCGCCGTCCTCGACGCGTTGCGGCCGATCGTCGATCCCGACTTCGGCAAGAGCATCGTCGACCTCGGCTTCGTGAAGGGCCTGCGGATCGAGGGCGGATGCGTCTCCTTCGCGATCGAGCTGACGACGCCGGCCTGCCCCGTGAAGAGCGAGTTCGAGAAGGCCGCGCGCGAGCGCGTGGCCGCGCTCGCCGGTGTGGACGAGGTCCATGTCGAGATGACGGCGAATACGCGCGGCCGCGCCGCCGCGGCGCCCGAGCCGGGCGCGGTGCTGCCCGGCGTGCGCAACGTGATCGCGGTCGCGTCGGGCAAGGGCGGCGTCGGCAAGAGCACGGTCGCGATCAATCTCGCGCTCGCGCTCCAGCAGTCGGGTGCCGCGGTCGGCGTGATGGACGCCGACGTCTACGGGCCGTCGCTGCCGCTGCTGACCGGCGTGCACGGCCGCCCGCGCGCCGAGGACCGCCGCATCGTGCCGCACGAGGCCGCAGGGCTGAAGCTCATGTCGATGGGCTTCTTCGTGACCGAGAACTCGCCGGTCATCTGGCGCGGGCCGATGGTGCACGGGCTGATCCGGCAGTTCCTCACCGACGTCGAGTGGGGCGCGCTCGACTACCTCGTCGTCGACATGCCGCCCGGCACCGGCGACGCCGCGCTGACGCTCACGCAGCAGGCGCCGCTAGCCGGCGCGGTGATCGTCACGACCGCCAACGAGCTCTCTCTGATCGACGCTCGCAAGGGACTTCTCATGTTCGAGAAGGTGCAGGTGCCGGTGCTCGGCATCGTCGAGAACATGTCGTACTTCACGCCGCCCGATCTGCCCGACCGCAAGTACTACCTGTTCGGACAGGGAGGTGGGCGCCGCATCGCCGCCGAGCTCGGTGTCGAATTCCTCGGCGAGGTGCCGATCGATCCGCGCGTCGTCGAGGGCGGCGACAAGGGCCGCCCGATCCTGCTCGACGCGCCGGACGCGCCCGCCTCGCAGGCGCTGCGCGAGATCGCCGGGAAGATCGCGCGCAAGCTCGCGGTGCTCGCCGACGCCGCGCCGCCCGTGGCCGACGCGAACATCACGTGGGTTGGGTGATCTCGGGTGATCTCGCGACCGCCCACGCGTTCGGCAGGCCTCGCATACCGGGTCCGTCTTCTGAGCGTCGCTCGCCTTCGGCTCGCTGTGCGCAACCGCTTCGCGGTTGCTTACTCTTCGTGCTTCCCGTGTAACAAGTCGGCGTATAGCACGGGAACCGCGCCGACCGGACCCTCTTCGACGCTGCGCTTGAGGTACTGCTCGAGCTCCATCTTCTCGAGCTCGATCCCGGGCTCCGGCTCGAAGAAGCTATCGGGAATGGCGAGCGCGCTCTGCCAGTTGACGTAATCGGTGACGCGCGTGCCGGTGGTCTGGCGGTCGTAGATCTGGAGCCGCAGCGGCAGCTTCTTCTCGTCCTGCGTGACCCAGACCTCGCGCTTCCCGTGCGTGTCGGTGACGCGGTAGATGCCGACCGGGCGCCCGAAGGCGTTGTCCTCGCCGACCTGCTCGGCGCCCTGCTTAACCAGGATCTCGTACTCGCGTCCGAAGGGGCGCCGCTGCGGGGAGTCCTGAGCCTCGGCCTTCGGATCGCGCCGGATCGCGAGCCCGCGCTTCGTGAGGCCGTCGTAGGCGTAGTACCAGTCGCCCTTGACGATGTTCACGACCTTGTGACCGGCGACGACCGTCTCGGCGCGCAGCCATGGACCCTTCGACCAGAAGTGCGTGACGTTGAGGCCCGCCGCGCCGCGCGCGAGCGCCTGCGCGTACCAGGTGTGGTCGGCGTTCTCCTCCGGCTTGCCGGCCGCGGGCTTGCCGGCCGCCTTGGATGGCGTCGCGGCCTTGTCGGGCGCGGGCGCGCTCTGCTCCGCCTGCGGTGTCGGGGCCGGGGGCGAGGAGTCCTTGGCGAGCGCGGCTGCCGCGGCAAGCCACACGGCAGCGGAGAAGGCGAGGGCCGGGCGGCGCGCCATGTCGGGGGCGGAGCTTAGCGGGGCGCTCGCAGCTCGCGGCACCTCGATTACTCTCCGCGCGTGCGCGTCGCGCTCAGCATCGCGGGCTCCGATCCGACCGGCGGCGGCGGACTCCAGACCGATCTCCAGGTGTTCCGCGCGCTCGGCGTGCACGGCGCCGGCGTGGTCACCGCGCTGACCGTGCAGGACACCGAGAAGGTCCACGAGGTGCTGCCGGTGTTCCCGAACGTCGTGCTCGCGCAGCTCCGCGTGCTGCTGCGCGACGTCCAGCCCGACGCCGTGAAGCTCGGCATGCTGGCCACCGACGACGTCGCCCGCAGCGTCGAGCTCGGCCTGCGCGAGCTCGACGTGTCGCGCCACGTTCCGATCGTGATCGACCCGGTGCTCGCCGCGTCCGACGGCACGCCGCTGCTCGAGCGCCGCGCCTTCGGCACGCTCCAGGACCTCGTGTCGCGCTGCACGCTCGTCACGCCGAACCTGCCGGAGGCCGCGCTGCTGACGGGCTGCGACGTCTCCACCGAGGAGGGAGTCGAGGCGGCGGCGTCGGCGCTCGTCACGGGCCTCGGCGCGAATGCCGCGCTCGTGAAGGGCGGTCACCGCGAAGGCCCGCCCGACGACCTGCTCGCGCTGCGCCAGGGCGGGAGCGCGAGCTTCAGTTGGCTGCGCGGCGAGCGCATCGACGCGGGCCCCGTGCGCGGAACCGGCTGCGCGCTCGCCTCGGCGATCGCGGCGCACCTCGCGCGCGGTGCCGCGCTCGAGAGCGCGATCGCCATGTCGAGGGAGTTCCTGCGCGACGCGCTGCGGAAAGCGAAGAGCCGTGGCCGGCGCGCGCGATTTCTGGGTTATGGCCTTTGATCCGATTGGGCGAAGTCGGCCAGCCGCACGGGAAGCCGGCGCGCGCCCCAGCGACCGGGCGGGCCGTCGAAGACGCCCGGCAGCGGCGTCGCGCAGGCCGTGCAGCGGCCCTTCTCGTCGAGCCGCCAGGCGCCGAGCTCGTAGCCGTCGCGCTCGATCACGCAGGCTCCGCACGCGTGGCAATAGCTGCTCTGGCCGCGCGGATCGTGCACGTTGCCCGTGTAGACGTGGCGCATGCCGTGGCCGCGCGCGATCTCTCGCGCGCGCGTCAAGGTCGAGGCCGGCGTGCGCGGGCGGTCGAGCATCTTGTAGTCCGGGTGGAAGGCGCTGAAGTGCCAGGGCACGTCGGGGCCGAGGTGCGTCACCATCCACTCGCTCATCGCGTGGAGCGTCGCGTCGGCGTCGTTCGCGCCGGAGATGAGCAGGGTCGTCACCTCGAGCCAGACCCGCGTCTCGCGCACGAGGTATTCGAGCGTCTCCAGCACCGACGCGAGCCGCGCGCCGCAGACCTTCTCGTAGAAGCTCTCGTCGAAGCCCTTCAGGTCGACGTTCGCGGCGTCCATCTCGGCGAAGAGCTCCGCGCGCGGCTCCGGGCACACGTAGCCCGCCGTGACCGCGACGGCGCGCACGCCGCGCGCGTGACAGGCGCGCGCGGTCTCCGTCGCGTACTCCAGGAAGATCACGGGGTCGTTGTAGGTGAAGGCCACGCTGCGGCAGCCGAGCTGCGCGGCCGCGCGCGCGATCGCGTCCGGCGGCGCGGCGTCGGCGAGCGTGTCGACGTCGCGCGACTTGCTGATGTCCCAGTTCTGGCAGAAGCGGCACGTCAGGTTGCAGCCGGCGGTCCCGAAGGAGAGGACGGGCGTGCCCGGCAGGAAGTGCGCGAGTGGCTTCTTCTCGATCGGATCGATGCAGTAGCCGCTCGAGCGGCCGAAGGTGGTGAGCACCACCGCGTCCTGCTCTCGCGCGCGCACGAAGCAGAGCCCTCGCTGCCCCTCGGAGAGCTGGCAGTGGCGCGGGCAGACGTCGCACTGGAGCTTGCCGTCCGCGAGCGCGTGCCAGTGGCGGGTCGGATGCCCCTGCATGGCGACGGAACCTAACGTCCGGCGGCATGCCTGCCCAACGCGCGGCGCGTCCGCCCGATACACTGGCCCCATGGCTCGATTTCGCGCGGTCCGGCCCCCTGCCTTCGCGGGCACGTTCTATCCCGGCGTGCCCGCGGCGCTCGAGGAGGCGGTGGAGCGCTACCTGGCCGCGGCGCCCGCGGGCGCGGCGCACGAGCCCGTCGCGAAGGCGCTGATCGCGCCGCACGCGGGCTACGTCTACTCGGGCCCCGTCGCGGCCAGCGCCTATGCGCGCGTGGCGTCGCGCCGCGGCGCCATCACGCGCGTCGTGCTGATCGGCCCCTCCCACCGCGTCTTCCTGCGCGGTCTCGCGGCCCCCGACTCCGACGCCTTCGCGACACCGCTCGGCGACGTCCCGATCGACCGCGCCTGGCTGGCGCGCGCTCTGGCGCTGCCGCAGGTGCAGGTGCTGGACCGCGCGCACGCCTCCGAGCACAGCCTCGAGGTGCACCTGCCGTTCCTCCAGGTGGCGCTCGGGCACTTCGCGCTGGTGCCGCTCGTCGCCGGTGACGCGTCGCCCGAGGAGGTCGCGCAGGTGCTCGACGCGCTCTGGGGCGGTGACGAGACGCTCGTCGTGGTGAGCTCGGATCTCTCGCACTACGAGCCCTACGAGACCGCACGGCGCCTCGATCACGCGACCGCGCGCGCGATCGAGTCGCTGCGCGAGGATGCGATCGGAGAGGACGACGCCTGCGGGCGCGTGCCGATCCGCGGGCTGCTGGTCGCGGCACGCGCGCGCGGGCTCTCGGTGCGCGCGCTCGACCTGCGGAACTCCGGCGATACGGCCGGTCCGCGCGACCGCGTGGTGGGGTATGGGTCCTTCGCAGTCGCTTGAGCTCTTCGAAGGCGAGCGCGCCGCGTTGCGCGCGGTCGCGCTGCGAGCCGTCGAGAGCGCCGCGCACGGCGCACCGCTCCTCGAAATCGATCCCGACGAGCACGCGCCGCGCCTGCGCGCGCCGGGCGCGTCGTTCGTCACCTTGCGGCTCGAGGGCGAGCTGCGCGGCTGCGTCGGACGGCTCGAGGCGGTCGACCCGCTGGTGCGCGACGTCGCGCGCAGCGCGCACCGTGCCGCGTGCGCGGACACGCGCTTCGAGCGCGTGCTGCCGCACGAGCTCGCTGGACTCGAGCTGAAGATCTCCGTGCTCTCGCCGCTCGAGCCGCTGCGCGTCGCGAGCGAGGCGGAGCTCCTCGCCGCACTCCGCCCTGGCGTCGACGGCCTCGTGCTGCGAGAGAGCGTGCGCGGCGCGACCTTCCTGCCGGCGGTGTGGGAGTCGCTGCCCGCGCCGGAAGAGTTCCTGCGCGAGCTGCTGCGCAAAGCGGGGCTGCCGGGGCGCTACTGGTCCGACACCCTGCGCTTCGAGCGCTACACGTCGTTCGAGTTCTAGCGAGCAAGCAGGCCGACGAATGTCGGCCCGGCAAGGCCCTAGCTGTCCGCTGCGAGGCGCTCGAGCAGCCGACCCCAGATGCCGCCGAAGTCGCCGTTGCTCATCACGAGCACGACGTCGCCGGGGCGCGCGCGGCGGGCGATCTCCGCGACGAGGTCGTCGACCGACTCGCGCGACAGCGCTTCCTTGCCGCGCCGCGAAAGCGCCTCGGCGATCGCTTCGGCCGAGAGCCGGTCGCGCACCTCGCCGAAGGCGCTGTAGATGGGGCCGTCCGGCACGCGGCGCACGAACACGAGATCGGCCTCTGCGAGCGCGTCGGCGTACTCGGACTGGAAGACCGCACGCCGACTGGTGTTGCTGCGCGGCTCGAAGACCGCGACCACGCGGCGTCCCGGGTAACGCGCGCGCGCCGCGCCGATCGAGGCGGCGACCGCCGTCGGGTGGTGCGCGAAGTCGTCGAGCACCGTTACGCCGCCCGCGCTCCCGCGCTCCTCCATGCGGCGCTTGACGCCCTGGAAGCGCGGCAGCGCCGCCGCGGCCTCGGCGAAGGGCACGCCGAGCGCTTCGACGCATGCGAGCGCGCCGAGGCTGTTCTCGACGTTGAAGGTGCCGTGGAGCGGCGTCGCGGCCGAGCCGATCCGCGCGCCGCCGCGCCAGACTTCGAAGCGCGTGCCGCCGGTCTCGGGCACGAGCGCGCGCGCGTGCCACTCGCCCGGCGCGCGGATCGCGTCGGCGGCGTAGCCGACCACGCGACAGGGCGCGTCGCGCAGCACGTCGCGCACGCCCGCGTGCGCGGTCGCCGCGACGATCGTGCCGTCCGGCGGCATGCCCGACACCAACGTGCGAAAGGCCTGCTTCACGTGCTCGAGGTCGCGGTAGATGTCGGCGTGATCGAACTCGACGGAGGTCAGCAGCAAGGTGCGCGGGTGGTAGTGCAGGAACTTCGGCGTCTTGTCGAAGAAGGCCGTGTCGTACTCGTCGCCTTCGACGACGAAGTGCGCGCCCTCGCCCTCGCGGAAGCTGCCGTCGAAGTCGAGCGTAACGCCGCCGACGAGCAGCGACGGGTCGCGGCCGGTCGCCTTCAAGAGGTAGGCGACGAGCGAGGTGGTGGTGGTCTTGCCGTGCGTGCCGGCCACGACGACCGAGTGGCGCCCCGCCATCGCGAGCTCGTAGAGGGCGTCGGGGAAGGAGCGATAGGTGAAGCCCTCGTCGATCGCGGCGCGTGCCTCCGCGTTGTCGGCACGCACCGCGTTGCCGATCACGACGAGGTCCGGATCCGCCTCGAGCACGTGCTCGGCGCGGAAGCCCTCGCGCACGGGGATCCCCCAGCCCGCGAGCATGGTGCTCATCGGCGGATAGAGCTTCTCGTCCGAGCCCGTCACGCGGAGCCCGCGCGCGTGCAGGAGGCCCGCGAGCGAGCCCATGCCCGTGCCGCCGATCGCGACGAAGTGCACACTGCGCGGGGACTTCGTCACGTCGCGGCTCCGGCGTCGAACGCCTCGCGGATCAGATCGTGCACGATCGGCCGCAGCTCGAACTTGCTGCGCTTGGCGACCTGGTGGACGCGGTTCGTCAGCATCACGACGACGCACTCGCGCTCGAGATCGATCCAGAGCGACGTGCCGGTGAAGCCGAGGTGCCCGATCGACGTGGCGCTGAAGTAGCGCCCCGACGACGACGCGCCCGGGGTCGGCGTGTCCCAGCCGAGCGCCCAGTCCGACTTCTCGGGCAGGCGCTGTCGCGTCGCGAAGGCGCGCAGCAGCTCGCGCGGCAGCGCGTCGCTGCGCCCGTGCCAGACGTCGAGCACGGTCCAGGCGAAGCGCATCACGTCGTCGGCCGAGGCGAAGAGGCCCGCGTGCCCGGCGACGCCGCCCATCGCCCAGGCGTTCGGGTCGTGCACCTCGCCCCACAGGATCCGCTCGCGCCAGGGACAGTTCTCGGTGGCCGCGGTGCGGCGGCGCAGCGCGTCCGGCATGCCGCCGCCAACGCCTTGCGGCACGAAGAAGGTCTCGGCGAGGCCGAGCGGGCCGGTGACGCGCTCGCGCGTGAAGTCGTCGAGCCGGCGCTGCGACACCGCCTCGACCAGCGCGCCGAGCGCGATGAAGTCGAGATCGCCGTAGACGGCCGCGGCGCCGGGCTCGTGCACGAGTCCGGAGCGCAGCACGCGCCCGACGATGAGCTCGCGCCCGGCGGGCGTCCCCAGCCAGCGCTCGCCGGTCTTGCGCTCCTTCTCGAGCAGCAGCTCGTGGAAGGGGCGCCAGGGCTTGAGCCCCGAGGAGTGCGTCAGCAGGTGGCGCACCGTCACGCGCTCCTTCTCGCGCTCGGCGAACTCCGGCAGGTACTTCGCGACCGGCGAGTCGAGCTCGACGGCGCCGTCGTGTGTCAGCCAGAGGAGCGACGTCGTCGTCGCGATCGGCTTGGTCAGCGAGGCCAGATCGAAGAGCGTCTCGCGCGTCATCGGCAGGCTCTCGGGACGCACGACCGACTGGCCGCGCACGGAGCAGTGCTCGAAGGGCTCGCCCTCGTGCCGCATACGCGCCAGCACGACGGCGCCCGGGATCTCGGAGGCTTCGATCGCCTTGTCGATCGCGCGATCGACGCGGGCGAGCTTGCGCCGGACGAGACTCCACTTCACGACGCGCTTCTCACCCCCTCGCCACCCCCGCCTCGACGATCCGCACCTCGCCGCGACGGGCGTCGATCGTAGCGCGCGCTCCGAAGGGCCACGCGCGGTTCGCGAGCCCGTGTCCGAAGGGCAGGTCGAGCACCACCGGCACGCGCAACGGCCGCAGGACGTCGAGCAGCACCTGCTCCACGTCGGGCTGCGGATACTTCACGTCCGTGCAGGTCGAGAAGTCGCCGACGCCGACGCCGGCCAGATCCGCGAGCTTTCCCGCCCCGCGCAGCTGCTGGAGCATGCGGTCGATGCGGTAGGGCCGCTCGCCGACGTCCTCCAGCATCAGGATCGCCCCGCGCGTTTCGATCTCCCAGTCCGTCCCGATGCTCGCCGCCAGCATCGTGAGGCTGCCGCCCACGAGCCGGCCCTCGGCGCGCCCGCCGGCGGCGCCGCGACCGCGCAGCGGCTCGGCCGTCGCGCCGCCGAGCTGGGCCACCAGCTCGGCGAGCGCGTCGCGGTCGAGCTTGCTGCCCTTGTCGAGCATCGGGCCGTGGAAGCTCGCGAGCCCGGCTCGGCGCTGCTGCCAGAGCAGCAGCGCGGTGATGTCGCTGTAGCCGACGAGCGGCTTGCGCGCGGCGCGGAAGCGCGCGGGATCGAGGCGGTGGAGGATGCGGTCGCAGCCGTAGCCGCCGCGCGCGCACAGGATCGCGTCGACGCGCGGACTGGCGACCAGCTCCTTCAGCTCGCGCAGTCTGCGCGCGTCGTCGCCAGCGAGGTAGCCGTCTCGGGCGCACAGGTCGTCACGGTGCACCACGCGAAAGCCGGCCTCGCGCCACAGCGCGAGCCCTTCGGCCAGCCTCTCCGGATCCACGGCGAAGCCGGGCGCCGCGATGCCGATCGTGTCGCCCGGTCGCAGCGCGCGCGGTTTGAGAAGTCGAGGCATCAGCAAGCCGTCCGGCGCGCAGCGAGGCGAAGCCGAGCGAAGCTCATCGGGCTAGAACGGCACCGGCTCTTCGTCGGCGTCGCCCGGTCCGGGGAAGAAGCCGCCGACGTCGTTCCCGTCGCGAGCAGGACCGCGCGGCGGACCGCCGCCCGGGAAGGAACCGCCGCCCGGCTCGTCCGTGAAGTCGCGGAAGCGCGCGTACTGCGCGTCGAAGTATAGCTTCACGGTGTCGGTCGGTCCGTTGCGCTGCTTCGCGATGATCAGCTCGGCGAGCCCGCGGTTCTCCTCGTTCGGGTTGTAGACCTCGTCGCGATAGATGAAGGCGATCACGTCGGCGTCCTGCTCGATCGCCCCCGACTCGCGCAGGTCGCCCATGTTCGGGCGTCGCTTGTCGGGGTCGCGCTGCTCGGGGCCGCGGTTCAGCTGCGAGAGCGCGATCACGGGGATGTCGAGCTCCTTGGCCAGCGACTTGAGGCCGTGGCTGATCTCCGCGATCTCGAGGTCCTTGCGCTGCACCGGCGCGTTGCCGTGCGCGAGCTGGAGGTAGTCGAGCATCACCAGATCGAGTCCGTGCTCGGACATCAGCCGGCGGCACTTCGCCTTGATCTCGAGGATCGTGATCGTGCCCGTGTCGTCCATCCAGATCTGCGCGCCGGCCAGCGCGTTGGCCGCGCGCTGGATGCGCCGATAGGCGTCGGCGCTGCCGTAGCCCTTGCGGAAGCTGGTGAAGTTGACCTGACCCTCGGAGGAGAGCAGGCGCAGCACCAGCGAGCGCTTCGTCATCTCGAGCGAGAAGACGGCCACCTTCTTGCGGTGCGTCACCGCCGCGTTCTTCGCGATGTTCAGCGCGAGCGCGGTCTTGCCCATCGAGGGCCGCGCGGCGATCACGATCAGCTCGCCGCGCTGGAAGCCGCCCGTCAGATCGTCGAGGTCGCGGAAGCCGGTCGGCACGCCGGTCAGCTCGCCGCTGCGCTCCATCAGCATCTCGACGTGGTCCATCGCGTCGTGGAGGCCATTCTCGAGCGCCGTGAAGGTCGTGCGCGACTTCGCCTGCGAGAGCTCGAAGATCTTGCTCTCGGCCTCGTCGAGCAGCCGCTCCGAGCGCTCTGCCTGCTCGAAGCTCGTCTCCACGATCTCCGTGGCGACGCGGATCAGGTTCCGCTTCACCGCCTTGTCGCGCACGATGCGCGCGTGGTGCACGACGTTCGCGGCGGTGGCCTCGTAGTCGGAGAGCTCGGACAGGAAGACGAGGCCGCCGACCGCGTCGAGTCGCTTCTGCGTGTTGAGGTGATCCGAGAGCGTGTGCAGGTCAACGGGCTGGTTCTCGTCGGCGAGCGCGAGCATCGCGCGGTAGATCTGCTGGTGCGACGGATGGTAGAAATCGTCCGGCACCACCTCGTTCAGCACGACGTGGATCGCGTTGTTGTCGATCAGGAGCGCGGAGAGGACCGCCTTCTCCGCCTCGAGATCGTGCGGCGGGACCCTACCGATCCCCGTCGCATTCGCACTGTCCTCGCGCGCGCGAGCCACCTCACCCCCCGTGGTGTGGTGCGGGCGCCGATTCTACCTCAATCCTCGTCGGACTCTTCGCGTCTTTCGCGCCGCTCGCGGCGTTCTCGGCGATCGCTCTCGTCGGAAAGACGCGGTTCTGTTCCTTCGTCGTCTTCCTGCGGCGACGCGCCCTCGATCGCGACGACGTGGAGCTTGATGCGCGCGACCACGTCGCGGTGGAGCTTCACCGGCACCGAGTGCTCGCCGATCTGCTTGATGCCCTCGCGCAGCTCGATGCGGCGGCGGTCGATCTCGAAGCCGCGCGCGGCGAGCAGCTCCGCGATCTGCGCGGAGGTGACCGAGCCGAACAGGCGCCCGCCCTCGCCGGCGCGCGCCCTGATCTCGAAGGCCTGCGCCTCGATCTGATCCTTGCGCCCGCGCAGGTCCTTCAGCTCCTTCGCCGCCTTCTCGGCGACGATGCGCCGATGGTGCTCGAGCTCCTTCACGCGGGAATCGGTGGCAGGGATCGCCTTGCCCTGCGGGAGCAGGAAGTTCCGCGCGTAGCCCGGCTTCACGCTGACGACGTCGCCGGCCTCGCCGAGGTTGTGGACCGACTGCGTGAGGATGAGCTTCACGGCGCTCATTCGGACTCCTCCACTTCCTCGTCATCGCGATCCCGGTCGCGATCGCGGTCCGAGTCGCGGTCGGGGTCGACCTCCGAGTCGGAGTCCTCGTCTTCGTCGCGCCCACCGCCCTCGGCGTCGCGCGCAGCGCGCGCGGCGGCCTCCTCGGCCTCGCGGGCTGCGCGCTCGGCGGCCTTGCGCTTGCGGTCCTCCTCGAGCCCGACCGCCTCCTGCTTGCGCGCCTCGATGTCGACCACGTCCTGGTTCGCGACGACGGTCAGGAAGCGCAGGATCGAGTCGTCGATGCGGGCGGCGCGCTCGAGCTCGGTGACGACCTTGCCGTCGGAGAGGAAGTGAAGAGCGAGGTAGTGACCCTTCTGGAAGTTGCGGATCTCGTAGGCGAGGCGGCGGCGTCCGAGCTCGTCGTAGTGGAGCCGGGTGTCGCCCGCGCGCTCGACGATGCCCTCGAAGCGCTCGCAGATGCGCGCGATCCCCTCTTCGGTGATCTCGGGCTGGACGACGAAGTTGAACTCGTACTCGCGCACGGCGTCTCCTCGTGGACGGAGCCGTCGGCGACGGCGTCCGAGCCCCTTCGACGGTGGGGCTGAGGGTTGGGGGCGAGATGGTTAGCCCGGCCCTTGCTCGAGTGCCATCTCCAGGAGCATGCGGTGGACGCGTCCGTCGTCGGTCAGCTCGGGATGGAAGGTGGTCGCCATGACGGCGCCCTGCCGGATCCACACGGGCCAGCCGTCGACTCGCGCGAGCACCTCGACGTCCGGGCCGGGGCGGCGGAGCCGCGGCGCCCGGATGAAGACGCATTCGAGGTCCGGCTGGCCGGCGGCATCGGCGCGCGTCGCGAAGGAGTCGACCTGCGTGCCGTAGGCGTTGCGGATCGCCACCACGTCGAGGAGGCCGAGGCTGCGCACGGGGTGGTTCTCGACCTCGCGAGCGAGCAGCACCGCGCCCGCGCAGGTCCCGAGGATCGGGTGACCCGCGCGCGCGAAGTCCTGGAGCGGCTCGTAGAGGCCGAGCCGCTCGAGGCCCTTCGAGATCGTCGTGCTCTCGCCGCCCGGCAGGACGAGCGCGTCGAGGTCCGCGAGATCCTCCTTGCGGCGCACGCGCACGGCGTCGGCGCCGACGCGCTCGAGCGCAGCGGTGTGCGCCTCGACGTCCCCCTGGATGGCGAGGATCCCGACCCTGGGTCTCCGCCGCGCCACGACCGCGCTACCAGCCCCGGTTCGCGAGGCGCTCGTGCTCGGCGAGCGTCTCCATCGAGATGCCGGGCATCGCGCCCGCGAGCCCGCGCGACGCGTCGAGGATCTCCTTCGCCTCGTCCCAGTGCGTCGTCGCGCGCACGATCGCCTTCGCGCGCGCGGCGGGATCCTCGCTCTTGAAGATCCCCGAGCCGACAAAGACGGCCTCCGCGCCGAGCGCGCGGCAGAGCGCGGCGTCGGCCGGCGTCGCGATCCCGCCCGCGGCGAAGTTCGGCACCGGGAGTCGGCCCTCGGCCGCGACGCGGCGCACGAGCTCGAGCGGCGCGCCGAGCTCCTTCGCGCGAGTCGGCAGCTCCTCGGGCGCGCACGCGCCGAGCGCGCGGATGTCGCCGATCACCTGGCGGAGGTGACGCACCGCCTCGACGATGTTGCCGCTGCCGGCCTCGCCCTTGGTGCGGATCATCGCCGCGCCCTCGCCGACGCGGCGCAGCGCCTCGCCGAGATTGCGCGCGCCGCACACGAAGGGCGAGCGGAAGTCGTGCTTCCAGATGTGGTGCTCTTCGTCGGCCGGCGTCAGCACCTCGCTCTCGTCGATGAAGTCCACGCCGAGCGCCTCGAGCACGCGCGCCTCGACGAAGTGGCCGATCCGCACCTTCGCCATCACCGGGATCGACACCACGCGCTGGATGCCCTCGATGATCTCCACCGCGCACATGCGCGCGACGCCGCCCTCCTTGCGGATGTCGGCCGGCACGCGCTCGAGCGCCATCACGGCCGCGGCGCCCGCATCCTCGGCGATCTTCGCCTGCTCGGGGTTGGTCACGTCCATGATCACGCCGCCCTTCAGCATCTCGGCGAGACCCACCTTGATCGCGAAGGACTCCGCGCCCTTGCGGCCCGAGCCCTTGCCGTTGCCGTCGCTCATCGCTGGTACCTCCTTCGAGAAGTTCAGACGTGCACGCCGACCGCGCGGGGCTCGTCGCCCGCGAGGCGCTCGCGCACGAGACGCCCGATCCGCGCGACGCCGGTGCGGAGATCCTCCGGACCGGCCATCGCGAACGAGAGCCGCAACGCGCTCGACGCGCGGCCGTCGTGCTGGAACTGCGAGCCCGGCGCGAACAGCACGCCCGCGCGAATCGCGTCGGAGAGGAGATCGCGCGTGTCGATCGCGCCCGGAAGCTCGACCCACACCTGGTAGCCACCGTCGGGCGCGCTCCAGCGCGTGCCGTCGGGCATCTCCTTCGCGAGGGACTCCAGCAGCGCATCGCGGCGCTCGCGCATCGCGCGCCGCAGGCGCGCGAGGTGCCGGTCGTACTCGCCGCACTCGATGAAGTCCGCGAGCGCGGCCTGGAGCGGCAGCGAGTCGGAGAGGTCGCTCGCCTGCTTCAGCGCGAGGAGCGCGTCGACGCAGGGTCCGCGAGCGATCACGGCGCCGACCCGCGCGCCCGGGAAGAGCGACTTCGAGAACGAGCAGAGATGGACCACGATCCCCGACCCGTCGAGCCCCGCGAGCGGCGGCGTCGCGCGCCCGTCGATGCGGAGGTCGGCCTCGTAGCCGTCCTCGACGATCGGCTTGCCGCAGCGATGCGCGACCTCGAGCAGTGCGCGCCGGTGCGCGAGCGAGGTCGTCGTGCCCATCGGATTGTGGAAGGTCGGGATCGTGTAGAAGAGCCTCACGTCGGGGCGGGAGAGCGCGCGCTCGAGCGCCGCGAGGTCGGGGCCGTCGGAGGTCATCGGCACCGCGACGGTGCGCAGGCCCTGTGCGTGCGCGGCCGCGAGCGCGTTGTTGTAGGTCGGCTCTTCGAGAGCGATGGCGTCGCCCTGACCGGCGAAGAGGCGCAGCGCGAGCGAGATGCCCTGACTCGCGCCGTGGCAGAGCACGATGCCCTCCGGACCGACCTCGAGCCCAGTGCGTCGCAGTCGCGCGGAAAGCGTCGCGCGCAGCGGGGCGAAGCCCTGCGTCTCGCCGTAGAGGAGCAGCTCGGGACCGCCGCGCGCGAGCACGCGCGATAGCGCCTTGCGAAAGGCGTCGGCCGGATAGAGCGCAGGATCCGGCACCACCGCGTGGAGCGGGATCGCGCCCTTCGCCAGGCCGAAGCGCGGCCGCGCGCGCTCGAAGGCCAGCAGGCGCTCGACGAGCGCGGGGAAGACCGGCTGGAAGCCGTGACCGTTTCCGTTCGAACGCCGCGTCGTGACGAAGGTGCCGCGCCCGACCGTCGATTCGAGCAGGCCCGCCTCGGCCAGCGCCTCGTAGGCCTGCGAGACGGTGTCGCGGTTCACGCCGAGCGAGCGCGCGAGCTCGCGGATCGTCGGCAGGCGGGCGCCCGCCTGGAGCCGCGCCGACTCGATCTCCCGCTGGATCTGGTCCGCGATCTGCCGGTAGACGGGCCGCTCGTCGCGTCCGCCGTCTCGCTGGAGGGCGAAGCGCATGGCGGCCGAGATTAGGCGTCCGCTTGTCGGGGGTCAATGATGATTTGACCGGTAAATCAGTACTTCTTAGATGCACGATCGGCCGGATTGACCGGGACAATCGCTTCGGCCGGGCCCGACGCCACGGGATCGCGATTCCACGTGTTCATCGCCGCGGCGATGCCCTCGCAGAGCGCGCTCGCGGTCGCGCGCGCCGCGCGCGCGACGAGCTCGGGCAGCGCGGCCTCCTCGTCCGGCGCGAACGATTGCAGCACCCAGTCGGCGGTGTCGGTCGCGTCCGCCGGCCGCCCGACGCCGAAGCGCAGCCGCGGGAAGTCCTCGCGCGCGAGTCGCAGGATCACGTGCGAGAGGCCGCGATGGCCGCCCGCGCCGCCACCCGGGCGGATCCGCAGTCGTCCGAAGGGAAGGTCGACATCGTCGAGGACGACGAGGAGATCGGTGCGGAGGTCGCCGAGCGGCAGCTCGGCGACCGCCTCGGCGACGGCGTCGCCGGAGAGGTTCATGAAGTCCTGCGGCAGCAGGACGCCCACGTCTTGCGTGTCCGAGGCGGCGCAGTGGAGCCGGCCCCGCCCGAAGCGCCCGCCGTACGCGGACGCGTCGAGGCGCAGGCCGCAGTCCGAGGCGAAGCGCTCGGCCACACGCCAGCCCACGTTGTGACGCGTTCGCGCGTAGCGCGGTCCGGGGTTGCCGAGACCGACGACGAGCTTCACGACGAGCGGTGCGCGCAGGGGGCCACGAGCATGACGAGAGGATCCAGCCGGGTCGCTCCTCTGATCTTCGCTCGCCTTCGGCTCGCTGCGCGCGCCTTCGGCGCCTACTCCTCCTTCTTCGCGCCTTCCTTCTTCGCCGGCGCGGCCTCGCCCTCGGCCGGCGCAGCGGCCTCGCCCTCGGCCGTCGCGGCGGCGCCTTCGGCCGCTGCCGCCTCGGCGGCGACCTCTTCCTCGGCCTTCGCCGGCAGGACGACCGACACCACGCCGAGTCCGGGATCGGAGACGAGAGTCACGCCTTCCGGCAGCGCGATGTCCCGCACGTGCAGCGAGTCGCCGATGTTCAGCGCCGAGACGTCGAGCGTGAACGACTCGGGGATCGCCGTCGGCAGGCACTTCACCTTGATGTCGCGGAGCTGGTGGTCGACGATGCCGCCCGACATGAGGCCCACCGCGCTGCCGGTGAGGTGCAGCGGCACCTCGACCTCGATCTCCTTGGTGAGATCGACCGCGTAGAAGTCGGCGTGCAGCAGCGAGCCCTTCACGGGATCGCGCTGGAGCTCCTTCACCAGCACGCTCTTGCCGTCGAAGGCGCCGCCCCCGCGCACGTCGAAGAGCGTGTTGAGGCCGGCCGCGCTCGCGCGCAGCGCCTTCTCGAGCGGCGTCGGATCGAGCGCCACGGGTACGGTCGCGACGCCGGCGCCGTAGCAGACGCCGGGGATGCGCCCGCCCGCGCGCAGCTTGCGCGCGACGCCCTTGCCCGCGCTCTCGCGCACTTCGAGGTTCAGCTGGAACTCGGCCACGGTCGGATCTCCTAGACGAAGAGCGAGCTGACGCTCTCCTCGTTGTTGATGCGGCGGATCGCCTCCGAGAGCAGCGAGGCGATCGACACCACCTGGAGCTTCGGGCAATCCTTCGCTTCGGGTCGGAGCGGGATGGTGTCGGTCACCACCAGCTCCTCGAGCGGCGACTCCGCGATGCGCTTGATCGCGGGGCCGGAGAGAACCGGATGCGTGATGGCCGCGCCGACGAAGGCGGCCCCCGCGTCCTTCAGCGCTCGCGCGGCCTCGGTCAAGGTGCCGGCGGTGTCGACGATGTCGTCGACCACGACGCAGGCGCGGCCGCGCACGTCGCCGACGATGTTCATCACCTCCGCCACGTTCGCGGCCTCGCGCCGCTTGTCGACGATGGCGAGCGAGGCATTGAGGCGCTTCGCGTAGGCGCGCGCGCGCTCCACTCCGCCGGCGTCGGGCGAGATGATGCAGAGCTCGCGCCCGAAGCGGCTGCGGATCGCGTCGAGCAGCACGGGCGTCGCGTAGAGGTTGTCGACCGGGATGTTGAAGAAGCCCTGGATCTGCCCGGCGTGCAGGTCGATGCAGAGGACGCGATCCGTGCGCGCCGTGGAGATCAGATCGGCCACGAGCTTGGCCGAGATCGGGAGCCGCGGGCGCACCTTGCGGTCCTGACGCGCGTAGCCGTAGTACGGGATCACGGCGGTGATGCGCCGCGCCGACGAGCGCCGCAACGCGTCCACCATGATGAGCAGCTCCATCAGGTGTGTGTTGGCCGGCGCGCAGGTCGATTGCAGCACGAAGCAATCGCAGCCGCGCACGTTCTCGCTGATCTCGACGTTCACCTCGCCGTCGCTGAAGGTGCCGACGTGCGCCTTGCCGAGGTCGATGTCGAGGTGCGCGGCGACCGCGCGAGCCAGATCGGGCGTGGCGTTACCCGCGAAGAGCTTGAGCGCCTGCATGGCTTGCCTCGGAGTCTCTCGAGATCGGTGGGGGATGGCTGGGGCGGCAGGACTCGAACCTGCAATAGGCGGCTCCAAAGGCCGCTGCCTTACCAGTTTGGCGACGCCCCACCAGACTTGGACTTCGAGGTCTCGGCGGGTCGGTGCCGGGGGTCACGGAGGCTCCGGTCCGGCGCGGCCGCCCCGGGATCCCCCGCGGCGCGTCAGATTATCCGGATTCGCGCGCGGTCGCGACCCGCAGCCAGGCCGGCGACCGCAGCGGAGACGCCGCCGCGGCGATCGCTGTCGCATGGCTCTCGAAGATTCCGTAGAGCGTGGGCCCGCTGCCGGAGAGTCCGACGGCCCGGGCGCCGCGCGCAGCGAGCTCGGCGCGCAGGCGCCCGATCGCGGGGCACAGGCGCAGCGCTGCGGTCTCGAGGTCGTTGTGGAGCCAAGCCGACCACGCGCCCGGATCGCCGGGGAGTCGCGCGAAGTCGGGCGGCGCTCCGCTCGCGGCGCGGCGGTCATCCGGATACAGCACGTCGTAGACGCGGAAGACCTCGCGCGTCGCGAGCGGCTCACCCGGGTTCGCGAGCACGAGCGGCAGCTCGGGGAGACCGCGCACGGGCTCGATCCGTTCGCCGATCCCGCGCACGAGGGCCGCGCGCGGATCCAGGAAGAAGGGCACGTCCGCGCCGAGGCGGAGCGCGAGCTTCGCGAGGCGATCGGGATCGAGCGCGTCCGGCGCGAATCCCGAGAGCGCGCGCAGGACGGCG
>DATKND010000057.1:2500-63484 GCA_035541475.1 Myxococcota bacterium
TCCCCAAATTCGCGCTAAGTGGGAAAGGATGTGGGAGCGCTCAGACAACCAGGAGGTTGGCTTAGAAGCAGCCATCCTTTAAAAAGTGCGTAATAGCTTACTGGTCAAGTGAGTCCGCGCCTAAAATGTAACGGGGCTCAAGCGCGATACCGAAGCTGCGAGAATCCGGCGCATGCGAGCGTCGGGTTCGGTAGGGGAGCGTTCCAGTTGCCTGCGAAGCCCGACGGTGACGACGGGTGGAGGCCCTGGAAGTGCCTATGCGGACATGAGTAACGAGAAAATCGGTGAAAAACCGATTCGCCGTAAGCCCAAGGGTTCCTGAGTAAAGTTAATCTGCTCAGGGTTAGTCGGCCCCTAAGCCGAGGGCGAAAGCCGTAGGTGATGGGAAACGGGTT
The DNA here is from genome assembly GCA_035541475.1 of Myxococcota bacterium. Taxonomy (GTDB): domain Bacteria; phylum Myxococcota_A; class UBA9160; order UBA9160; family SMWR01; genus DASUFZ01. Next base: position 2,896 of record DATKND010000057.1, read on the forward strand.
AATATTCCCGTACCACTAGGTGAACGTTCGACCGAAGGGGGGACGGAGAAGGGTAGCCAGGCCGGGTGTTGGATGTCCCGGTTCAAGCCTGTAGGCGGGTGGCGTAGGGAAATCCGCGCCACCATTCAACGCTGAGAGGTGATGCCAAGAGCCCTAGGCTCATAAAGCTGGTAATCCCATGCTTCCTAGAAAAGCCTCGTAGGGAGTTCATCTGGTGACCGTACCGCAAACCGACTCAGGTGGGCGGGCAGAGCATGCCAAGGCGCTTGAGACAACCCTGGTTAAGGAACTCGGCAAATTGACACCGTAACTTCGGGAGAAGGTGTGCCTCTGGCGGTGATTGAACTTGCTTCAGGAGCCGACGGAGGTTGCAGAGAGCAGGGGGTAGCGACTGTTTACTAAAAACACAGGACTCTGCGAAGTCGACAAGACGACGTATAGGGTCTGACGCCTGCCCGGTGCCGGAAGGTTAAGGGAATCCGTTAGCCGCAAGGCGAAGCGGTGAACCGAAGCCCCGGTAAACGGCGGCCGTAACTATAACGGTCCTAAGGTAGCGAAATTCCTTGTCGGGTAAGTTCCGACCTGCACGAATGGCGTAACGACTTCCCCACTGTCTCAACCAGGGACTCAGTGAAATTGAATTGCCGGTGAAGATGCCGGCGACCCGCGGCAGGACGGAAAGACCCCGTGCACCTTTACTACAACTTCGCAGTGATCGTCGGTTTAGCATGTGTAGGATAGGTGGGAGGCTTTGAAGCCGGGACGCTAGTCTCGGTGGAGCCAACCTTGAAATACCACCCTTGTTGTGCTGCCGATCTAACCTGGATCCGTAATCCGGGTCAGGGACACTGCGTGGTGGGTAGTTTGACTGGGGCGGTCGCCTCCCAAAAGGTAACGGAGGCGCGCAAAGGTCCCCTCAGGCTGATTGGAAACCAGCCGTCGAGTGCAAAGGCATAAGGGGGCTTGACTGTGAGACCTACAAGTCGAGCAGGTGGGAAACCAGGTCTTAGTGATCCGGTGGCTCCGGATGGAAGGGCCATCGCTCATCGGATAAAAGGTACGCCGGGGATAACAGGCTGATCTCCCCCAAGAGTTCACATCGACGGGGAGGTTTGGCACCTCGATGTCGGCTCGTCACATCCTGGGGGTGAAGCAGCTCCCAAGGGTTCGGCTGTTCGCCGATTAAAGTGGCACGCGAGCTGGGTTTAGAACGTCGTGAGACAGTTCGGTCCCTATCCGCCGTGGGCGTAGGAGATTTGCGGGGAGCTGTCCCTAGTACGAGAGGACCGGGATGGACGGACCTATGGTGCGCCGGTTGTTTCGCCAGAAGCACGGCCGGGTAGCCAAGTCCGGATGGGATAACCGCTGAAAGCATCTAAGTGGGAAGCCCACCCCAAGATGAGATCTCCCTGGGACTTCGGTCCCCTGAAGGGTCGTTCGAGACGAGGACGTCGATAGGCCGGAGGTGGAAGCGCAGCAATGCGTGAAGCTGACCGGTACTAATCGCCCGTGAGGCTTGACCACTTCGCGCCGTCACGGTCGGGCGCATCGATCGCCGACCCAGAAAGAGATTTGACTGCTCCGTGACCGCTCGCCTTGCGAGTGCGACGCGACTGACAGTTCGAGGTTTTCCCACCGTCCATAGAGCAGGGGCCACACCCGTTCCCATTCCGAACACGGAAGTTAAGCCCTGCTTCGGCGATGGTACTGCCGGGGCGACCCGGTGGGAGAGTAGCTCGACGGTGGGATCTCGATCCGTCGCTCGCTTCGTCGCGGCTCGCGCGACTAGTTCGCCAGGCTCGACGAGGAGACTCCCTGCCTTACGACCAGGACTTCCGGCCCGCCGGTGTAGAGCGGAAGGCGATGTGCGATCCATCCGTATGGCGCACGGGGATCGAACCAGAACGACAGCCTGGGCACGAACTGTCGGGCCAGCGGCGAGAGCAATCCGAGCTCGGGCGCGTAGCGGACCTCGACCGGCGCGCGCGGCTCGCCGGCGTGGTCGGCGACCCACGCCTGGAAGTCGACGAGGCGCGCACCGCTCCGACAGAGGAAGAGCTGGAAGTGCAGCGCGCTGGTCTCGCCTCGAACGAGCGGGAGAAAGAGAAGGTTGAGCGGCACGTTCACGACGCGATCTTCGGCGGGGAGATCCACCTCTCCCTCGGGTGCGCCCGCCGGATCGATGCAGCTCGCGCGGCGAGTTCCGTGGTCGATGACCAGCGAACCGATCGACTGACCCTGCGTGTCGAAGGAATGGGATTCCTGCCGCGCGAGTCGGAGCATGTGTCCCGGCTCGACCGGCGTCAGCTCCGCCGACGCGACCGTGTGTGCGCCCCGGGATTCGCCGGACTGCGAGAACACGCGGATCGCTCCGCTGTCGAGTTGCTCGATCAGCAGGTTCGCGTCGCCGAGTCGCACCCCGTGATCGTCGTAGGTCGTCGCGGGGACGCGGCCGAGGCTGTCCGGCCAGGACAGCAGGAACGCGGATTCGCTTCGTGCTGCGGGCGTGGCTCCGAGCATCCCGGTGAGCGCCACCAGGAACAGGCCGGATCGCGACCTGCGGAAACTCACGCGGCGCATTCTACCCGAACAGCGTTTGTCCGAGGCGAGGAACTGCAGCGGATCTGATAGCTTGCGCCATTACATTTCTGAAAATCTGAACGGAACCAGTGACTCACGGGGGCATCCATGAACTTCGGCTTCACGGAGGAGCAGGAGCTGCTTCGGAAGACCGCGCGGGCGGTGATCGACGAGCATGCGCCCGTCGCCGAAGCGCGTCGCGTGTTGGAGCAGGGCGCACCCCACTCGACCGCGCTGTGGCGGCGCCTCGCCGAGCTCGGGTGGGCGGGTCTCGGTGTGCCGGAGGCACTCGGAGGAGCAGGGCTCACCTGGGTCGAGCTCTGCATCCTCTGCGAAGAGCTCGGTCGCAACCTGGTTCCCGTACCGTTCCTTCCCCACGCGCTCGCTACGGCCGCCGTCGTGGAGTTCGCAAGCGCAGCGCAGCGAGCCGCGTGGCTTCCGCGCATGGCATCGGGAGATCTGCTCGCGACGATCGATCTGCTCGCCGCGGAGCGGAAGCCCGCGCTCCGAGCCGAGCCGCACGCCGGCGGACTGCGCCTGCGCGGAATGCTGCCGTTCGTTCCGGACGTCGCGAGCGCGCAGCTGCTCATCGCGCGAGTCCTTCTGCACGACGAGACCCACCTCGTCGCCATTCCGACCTCGACACGAGGCATGGAACCGAGGCGGCTGCAAGCGCTCGATCCACTGCGTCCGCTCTACGAGGTCGCCTGTGACGATGTGGAAGTCTCCGCCGACGCTCTTCTCGGCGAGCGCACTCCCTCGGCGTCCGCGCAGGGCGCCCTCGTCGATCGAGCGCTCGTGCTGATCGCCGCGGAGATGCTGGGAGGCGCGGAGAAATGTCTCGAGTCCGCGGTCGCCCATGCGCAGCAGCGCGTTCAGTTCGGCAAGCCGATCGGCGTGCACCAGGCGATCAAGCACAAGTGCGCGGACATGCTGTTCGGAGTCGAGGCGGCCCGCTCGATCACCTACTACGCGGCCTGGGCGGCGCGCGAACGACACCCCGATGCATCGCTGCTCGCTTCGATGGCGAAAGCCACCGCTGGAGAGGCCTTCCGCCGCGCCGCGAGCGACAACCTCCAGATCCACGGCGGTGTCGGCTTCACGTGGGAGTACGACTGCCACCTGTATCTTCGCCGCGCTCGCAGCGACGACGCATGGCTCGGAGGCTCGAGCATCCAGCGCGAACGCATCGCGCGCGTCCTCGGCTTCGAGGGCAGCGCGAGGCCGGGACATCACTCCGAGTAGCGCGCCTTCCGCTTCTCGAGGAATGCGCGCATGCCCTCCTGCGCCGGTTCGGTCTGGCTCGCCGCGGCCATCGCGTCGCTGGCGAGCTCGTAGGCCTGACGCACGGGAAGATCGATCTGCGCGTAGAGCGCCTGCTTGCCGAGCGCCTTCGAGAGCGCGCTGCCCCGGGTCGCGCGCCGCAAGAGCTCGCGCGTCTCCTCCGCCACGCGCGCATCGGGGACGACGCGATTCACCAGACCCCACGCCATCGCCGTGTGTGCGTCGATCTCGTCGCCGGTGAGCAGCATCTCGACGGCGTGCTTGCGACCGACCGCACGAGCGAGCGCCACCCCGGGCGTGGTGCAGAAGAGTCCACCGCGTCCGCCGGGCACCGCGAAGCGCGCGGATTCCCCGGCCACCGCCAGGTCACAGCTCGCGACCAGCTGACACCCCGCAGCCGTGGCGAGCCCTTCGACTTGCGCGATCACCACCTGCGGGATCTGCGAGAGCTTCTGCATCAGGTCGGAGCAGATGCCGAGCAGGTCGCGCATCCTCTTCTCGTCCCGACCGACCATGTCGGAGAAGTCGTGACCCGCGCTGAACACGGGTCCGGTGGCGGCGAGGATCACGCCCCGCGCGTCGCCCTTCGCGATGCCGTCGAAGGTTTCGTGGAGCTCGCGCAGGTGCGCCTCCGACAGCACATTGCGTCGCTCCGGCCGGACCATCGTCACGACCTCGAACTCCCCCTCGCGGGCGGTCTGGATGTGGTGGACCATCGCATGCTCCTCCGGACGTCACGGGTGCGCGGCCAGCAGATGGACGGCGAGATCGCGCCGCGCCTCGGCACCCTGCTCGACGGGCGGCATCGGCGGCGTCGGCGCCGCGAGGAATGCCTCGAGGCTGGCGACCGAATAGCGCGAGCCGAGGCCCTTCAGTGGCACGGGAGTCACGCCCTGCGCGGCGCGTGCGGCATCGTGGCAGCCCGCGCAGCCCGACGCGTCGAAGAGCGCGCGCCCCCGATCCGCGCGCGCGCTGCGCTCCTCGTTCGTCAGCGAGGCGAGGGGATCCGCCGCGCGAGGCGCCTCCTCGGTCTCGACGCTCGCGCCGCGCGCCGCGGGCCCCGCCGCGACGCGATAGATTGCCCCCGCGAAGTCATCGGACACGTAGATCGCGCCGTCGGGACCCTGGATGACGTCGACTGGGCGGCCGATCACATCTTCGTCGCGCAGGAAGCCCGACAGGAAGTCCCGCTCGCTCACGTTTCCATCGGTGTCCCAGTGGAGCGACACCACCTTGTAGCCGTCCTTCTTCGTCCGGTTCCACGAGCCGTGCAGCGCCACGAGGGCCGCGCCGCGCAGCGCCGGCGGCGTCTCGGACGCGCGCAGGAACGTCATGCCCAGCGGCGCGTTGTGCGCGCGGAACTTGTGGACCGGAGGAATCGAGTCGCGCACGCGATCCTCGTGTCCGGCGCCGAAGTCGGGATCCGGCACGCGATCTCCGTTGGCGTAGGGCCATCCGTAGAATCCGCCCGGCCGGATCTGATTCAGCTCGCAGGGCGGGAAGTCGTCGCCGAGCAGGTCGCGACCGTTGTCGGTCGCGAAGAGCAGACCGGTGTCCGGCTGCCAGTCGAAGCCGACCGAGTTGCGGAGTCCGCTCGCCACGATCTCCTCGCCGGATCCGTCGGGGTGGAAGCGGAGCATGGCGGCGCGGCGCGGATCCGACTCCTCGCAGACATTGCAGTCGGAGCCGATCGACACGTACATCCATCCGTCCGGGCCGAAGCGCAAGGTGCGCGACCAGTGATTGCCGCCGCCGGGCAGGCCGTCGACGATGCGCTCGTAGACGCCGCGAGTCTCGCCGGTCGCGGCGTCGAACGCGATCCGGCCGACGCCGTTCGTCTCGGCGACGTAGAGCCAGCCGTCGTGGAAGTCGAGTCCGTGGGGGCGCTCGAGCCCTTCGATCAAGGTGCGCGTGCCGTCGGACCGGCCGTCGCCGTCGCGGTCTCGCTCGAGCAGCAGGATGCGACCCGTTCGCGGCGAGCTCACCAGCAGATCTCCCGCGTCGCTGAAGCGGAGCATGCGAGGATTCGGAAGATCGCGCGCGAACAGTCCCAGCGAGAGGCCGTCGGGAACCTCGAGGCGTTGCTGGAGCGTGCTCTCGGCGGGCGTCGGCGTGCCCCGGCCGAACAGCATGTGAGCGACCGGAGCGTTCACCGCGTAGCGCTCGGGAAGCAGCCAGTGGCACGCCCCGACGAGCGCGAGCGCGAGCACGGCGAAGGCGACCCAGGCGCGACGCACGCGTCGATGGTCGGACGAGGTCGTCGGTGGCGCCAGCGCGAGCGGAGAAATTCCCCTGGGGAGGCCTTGACGAAACTCCTGCGCTGGCGCACTCGTATCGGCCCTTTTTTGGTGGGAGGCAGTCTCGATGGCTCGTCGCATTCGCGTTGGCGACCTCGTCGAAGTGATCGCCGGAGCCGATCGAGGCAAGCAGGGTCGCGTGATCGGCGTCGACACGGAGCGAGACCGGGTTCGCGTCGAGAAGGTGCGGATGCAGAAGCTCCACCTGAAGCCCGGCCGCAAGCTGTCGCGCACCGGCGGCGTGCTCGAGCGCGAGGGACACATTCACGCGTCGAACGTCATGCTCGTGGATCCGCAGACGCAGCGGGGCGCCCGCACGCGCGTGCAGACGGACGACGGGGGACGCCGCGTCCGCGTCTTCAGCAAGACCGGCGCTCGCGTTCCCGAGCCCTCGAGGTCCTAGCCGATGGCGAAGAAGGGCAAGCGCGAGAAGGTCAAGATGGAGTCGTCCGCGGGAACGGGCCACTTCTACACGACCGTGAAGAACCGCCAGAACACGCCGGGGAAGCTCGAGCTGAAGAAGTACGACCCAGTGGTGCGAAAGCACGTCGTGTACAAGGAGACGAAGCTCAAGTAGAGCGGGTCGGCGCGTCGCGTCGGTCGCGGCTGCTGAGAAGGGGAATGCGATGGCCTGGGTGATCACGAGACTCTGCCGCGACTGCGTCGACGAGTCGTGCGTCGAAGTCTGCCCCGTCGACTGCATCTACCAGTACGACGGCGAAGATCGGGAGAGCTTCCCCAACCAGCTCTACATCGATCCGGAAGAGTGCATCAATTGCGGCGTGTGCGAGCCCGAGTGCCCGTGGGAGGCGATCTTCGAGGACGAGCAGGTGCCGGAGGTGTTCCAGCCGGACATCGCGCTGAACGCGCAGATCGTGGATGGCAAGGGCGACTTCTCGGTCCCCGAGGTCGAGGAGAAGCCGAAGCCGAGCCCGCAGCAGATCTCCGAGAACAAGACCAAGTGGGGCTACGAGGGCTAGCGAGCCGCAGGCGAGCGAAGCCTCGGAGGACTGACCCGGTTCGCCGCACCTTACGAGCGTGCGGAGCGCGTCAAGTCGTCACGTCGAACGCGCGAGCCATCACCTCGATCGGCGCCTCGCGACCGCTCCACGCTTCGAGCTGAGCCGCGGCCTGGTGTACGAGCATCCACTTGCCCGACACGATCCTCGCGCCGCGCATCTCGGCGTCGCGCAGGAGGCGCGTGCGCGACGGCTCGTAAACCGCGTCGAGCACCACCGCGCCGGGCGCGATCGAGTCCGCCGCGACGGGCGACGCGTCGGTCCCGAGACCCACCGACGTCGTGTTGACGAGCACGTCGTGCGCGAGGTCGCGCAGGTCCGCGAGCGCTCCCGCCTCACAGCTCCCGAAGTGACGGGCGAGCTCGCGCGCCTTCGCGGGCGTGCGATTGAGCACCGTCACCCGCGCGCCGCGCTCGAGCAGGCCGAAGACCACCGCGCGCGCGGTGCCGCCCGCGCCGAGCACGACCGCGCGCGCGCCGGCGAGCGAGGTCTCGCGTTCGAGCGCGCGCACCGCGCCGAGCCAGTCCGTGTTGCTGCCGCAGAGGGCGCCGTCGCGCCGCACGACGGTATTGACCGCTCCGATCCGCCGCGCCGTCTCGTCGACCTCGTCGAGGTGCTCGAGGATTGCGAGCTTGTGCGGGATCGAGACCGAGAGCTGGCGCCCCCCCAGTGCGCGCCAGCCGTCGATCGCCGCCACGAGCCGCGAGGCTGGCACGTCGAACGCGAGATAGACGGCGTCGAGCGCGAGCTCCGCGTACGCCGCGTTGTGCATCGCGGGCGAGCGCGTGTGGGAGGCCGGATGCAGCACGATCCCACAGAGCGTCGTGCGCGACGTGATCAATTCCCCTCCGGCGGCGCGGCTCACGCGCGCGCCAAAGCTATCGGATCGAGGCACGCGCACCTACACTCGCGGGCCGACCGGAGGTGGCGATGGCGAAGAGCAGGCCGCGCGTGGCGATCCTGATGGGCTCGAAGAACGACTGGGACGTGATGAAGGCGGCGGAGCAGGCACTCGAGGAGCTCGGCGTCGCGAGCGACGCGCGCGTGATCTCCGCGCACCGCACGCCCGATCGCCTGGTCCGCTATCTGGCCGGCGCGGAGGAGAGCGGCATCGAGGTCGTGATCGCCGGAGCCGGCGCCGCCGCTCATCTCGCGGGCGTCTGCGCCGCACACACCGAGCTGCCGGTGCTCGGTGTCCCGATCGCGAGCTCGGATCTGAACGGGCTCGACGCGCTGCTCTCGACCGTGCAGATGCCGGGCGGCATCCCGGTCGCCACGTTCGCGATCGGCAAGGCCGGGGCGAAGAACGCCGGTCTCTTCGCGGCGGCGATCCTCGCGCGCTCCGACGAGTCGCTGCGCGAGCGGCTGCACAAGTTCCGCGAGGCGCAGGCCGCGGCGGTTCCCGAGCGGCCCTACTGATCCGGCTGGCGCGAGCGTTCGAGCGCCGCGCGCAGATCGCTCCAGACGGCGCGCCGATTCTCCTGCGTGTACTGGCGCAGGATGAAGGCCGGATGGAAGGTCGGCATCAGCGGGATGCCGCGGTAGTCGTGCCAGATGCCGCGGATGCGCGTGATCGAGACCTCGCGACCGAGCAGCAAGCTCGCGGCCGGCTTGCCGAGCGCGATGATCACGCGCGGCCGGACCGCCGCGATCTGTCCGTCGAGGAAGGGCCGGCAGGTGGCCGCCTCGTCGGCGAGCGGTGTGCGGTTCTCGGGCGGGCGACACTTTACAATGTTGCAGATGTAGACGTCTCGGCGCGGGATCCCGAGGCCCTTCTCGATCATGCTGGTGAGGAGCTCGCCGGCGCGGCCGACGAACGGCAGTCCGCGCCGGTCCTCTTCGGCGCCCGGACCCTCGCCGACGAACAGGAGATCCGCGTCCGGATTGCCGTCGCCGAAGACGATGCGCGAGCGACCCTGGTGGAGGCGGCAGCGCGTGCACTCGCCGAGCGCCTCGCGCACCGCGTCGAGCGTCGGAGACGCGCCCCACGGAGACGCCGGCTCGCCGCCGACGAGACCGAGCTGCGCGCTGCCCGGAGCGCTCGGCGAAGCGACCGCGCGCGGCTCGCGCGCCGCGGTCGTCCGCGCGGGAGCTGTCGGCGCGGCCAGCGCTTCGACGCCCTCCTCGTGGAGCTCCTCGAGCCACCCCCGCGTCGCCGCGACCAGCCGCCCGAGCTCGCGGCCGAGCGCGCGGCTCAACGGCCCGCCTCCGCTTCGCGCGAGGATTCATCGTGGACCGCGAAGGCCGCGGCCAGCAGCGCGTGCGGATCGGCATCCGCCCGCGCCGAGCGATCGCCCGGCTTGAGCGGCTTGCCCGTGCCAGCCTCGATCGTGCCGTGTCGCGTCGCCTCGATCTTCTTCATCACCTCGAACTCGAAGCCCGGGTCGTTCGCCTGGTCGTGGCAGGTGCCGCAGATCTGCAGGATCACGCACGAGTCGCACTTGTCGCCGAGCGCGAGGATCGTGCCGCGCTTCGGCGCGTCGGCTCCGACGTGGTTGCCGCCGGGCCCGTGACACGACTCGCAGCCTACGCTCGCGAGGTCGGGATGGTCGGCGACGCGCGCGCCCGACGGGAAGCCGCCGTTCTTTCCGAAGCCCGTCGTGTGACAGGCGACGCACTGCATGTCGGCCTCGCGTCCCGTCTTCGCGAGTGCCTTGATGGCGGTCGCGTGCGGTCCCGCGGACCACTTCGCGTGTTCCGCCGGATGGCAGCTCTGGCACGCCTGGGATCCGACGTATGCGGCCGTTGTGGGCAGCAGGCCGGCGCGGACGGTGCCGCGCTCGGCGAGGATGCGATCGCGCTCCTTCGCCGGCAGCGCGAGCAGCTGCGCGTTGGCGGCGTGGGAGACGCGCGGCAGGAACGCGGCGTACTCGAAGCCGAGCGAGTGCTTGTCGTCGTGGCACTTCGCGCAGGCGGACGAGTAGTCGCCGTTCACGATCGTGCCGGGCGAGAGGTGCGGCCCGCCGCGGCCGTGGCAGTCCTCGCAGCCGACGCCCTCGAGCTCCGTCTGGTGCTTGCCGATCTCGTAGCCGCCGTCGTGCCCGAAGCCCACCACGTGGCAGCGGACGCATTCGGCGTCCGAATCGGCGCCGTGTCGCACCAGGGTGTCGAAGGCGCCCGCGTGGGCGGTGAGCTGCCAGGTGTCGTGCTGGGTCTCGTGGCAGACGCCGCACGCCTCGTTGCCTGAGAAGCCGGTCTTGCGCAGCAACATCGGGACCTGCGTCCCCGCCAGCAGCGCGAGGCGCATGCGGATCAGCGGGACGTCGGTGTCCGGCGCGAAGCCCTGCGTGTGCGCGGCGATGCGGCCCTGCGCGTCGATCAGGAACACGTCCGGCACCGCGCCGAAGACGCCGTAGCTCTCCCGGATCTTCCCGCTCTCGTCGAACATGACCGGGAAGAAGTCCAGCCCGTCGGTCTTCATCCGCTCGCGCACGTCGAACGCGCGGCCGGTCAACTCGATGCCGACGAGAAGGGGCCGCTTCGCGGGGTCGTAGCTCGCGAGCTCCTTCTTGAGGAACTCGAGGAACTCGTGGCAGTGCGGACAGGTGTGCAGGAAGAAGAGCAGGATCACGGGGTGTCCGCGCTGCTTCGCGAGGTCGAAGCGCGCGCCGTCGAGCACGTCCGCGGTGAAGGTCGGAGCGAGCGGCTTCCGCTCGGTGTCGGCGGTCGGCTCGGGCAGGCGCAGCGCCTGGCGGAGCTGCTGCTCCACCGACGCGCGCGCCCCGGCATCGGTCGGGAACTGGGCCATCCCGAAGACGACGTAGCCCTCGGAGTCCACACCGAGGAGCGCCATCGGAGTGCGCAGCCCGAACTGACCGGCGACTTTTGCGGCGGAGTCGTCGATCACCGGGAAGTCGAGCCCATGGCGCTTCACGAAGGCGCGCGCGGCGTCCCCGCTCGCGCCGACCGCGACGCCGAGGATCTCGAAGTTGTTCGGACCTCGGACCTTCGCGATCGAAGCGACCGCGTCTGCGATCGCCCCCGTGGCATCGACCTCCGGGTTGAAGAAGAAGACGACGAGGCGCTTGCCGAGCAGCGACTGGACCTCGAGGCGCTTGTTGTCGAGCGTCCAACCGCCGAACGCCGGAAGCGGTCGCTCGCGCCGCTCGGGCTTCGCGGCCGGAGCCGCCGCGGAAGCGGCCGCCGGCGCGGTGGGCGCGGCAGCCGGCGCAGGCTGGGACGAGCTCTTGCCCGCGGCGTCGGCCTTCGCGGCCTCGGGCGCGACTTCGTCGCCGCACGCCGTGAGCAGCGACCATGCGGAGACGGCGCAGAGCGCGGCGCGCGTCGCGCGCGCACGGAGGCTCCTCTTGCCGCTCGACACGGCGCGCAGCATAGCCGCCCGCTCCGCGAGTCGCGCAGGTGAAGCGCGCTATGCGCTCTTCTCGAGGATGTGGATTCCGCAGGCGCTGCCGAGACCGATCACGTGCGTGAGGCCGAGGCGCGCGCCGGGCACCTGTCGCTTGCCGGCCTCACCGCGCAGATGCGTCGAGACCTCGTAGAGGTTCGCGATGCCGGTCGCGCCGAGCGGATGGCCCTTCGAGAGCAGACCGCCCGACACATTCACCGGAATGCGGCCGCCGAGCGCGACCTCGCCCGCGTCGATCAGCTTGCCGGCCTCGCCGTCGCCGCAGAGCCCGAGGTTCTCGTAGTGGAGGATCTCAGCCGTCGCGAAGCAGTCGTGCAGCTCGACGAGATCGAGGTCGTCCGCCGAGATGCCCGCCATCTCGTAGGCCTTCTTCGCCGCCATGCGCGTGCAGGTGTTGACGTCGGGCATCACCAGATCACGCTCCTGCCACGGGTCGCTCGTCATCACCGACGCCTTCACGCGCACCGCGCGCTTCGTGAGGCCGAGCTCGCGCGCCTTCTTCTCGCTCGCGAGCACCGCGGCCGCGGAGCCGTCGACGTTCACCGAACACATCAGCTTGGTGTTGGGGTACGCGATCATCTCGGCGTTCATCACCATCTCGAGCGGGGTCTCGAGCTGGTACATCGACTTCGGATTCATCGTCGAGTGGTGATGGTTCTTCACCGACACTTTCGCGAACTGCTCGAACGTCGTGCCGTACTTGCGCGCGTGCTCCATGCCCGCCTCGGCGAACACGGCCGGCATCGTGCCCGAGCCGAGCAGGCCCTCCTTCGGGATGCCGCCGCCGCCTCCGCCGCCGCCGAGCAGGCCGCTCCCCATCTTCTCGACGCCGACGGCGAGCACGAGGTCGTACACGCCGGCCTTGATCGCCATCCACGCCTCGCGGAACGCCGTCGCGCCGGTCGCGCAGGCGTTCGCACAGTTCACCACGGGGATGCCGGTCTGCCCGATCTGCTGGAGCACGCGCTGCCCGACCATCGCGTTGGCCTGGCCGAGGTTGCCGCAGTAGAGCGCCTGCATGTCCTGGATCTTCAGGCCGCAGTCGTCGAGCGCCATGCGCGCGGCCTGCGCGCCGAGCACGTCGACGGCCGGGCCCGTGCCCGCCTTCTGGAACTTGGTCATGTCGATGCCGACGATGGAGACGTCGCTCATTGAAGGGGTCCTTTCTAGGCTCCGCTGCGCGGCTGGAAGTAGTAGGTGAGGTACTCGTTGCCGTCGCGGTCCTTGCGGGGCGCGACGCGATAGATGACCTCGACCGGCATCCCCATCTTGATCTTCGCGGGGTCCGGCGGGACGTTGATCAGGTTGCCCTTGACCGTCCCGCCGCCCTCGAGGTCGACGATCGCGGAGACGTAGGGCACCTCGATGCCGGGGAACGAGCGGCACACGATCGAGTAGACGTAGAGCGAGCCCTGGTTCGAGAGCTTCCTCGCCTCGATGGCGCCGTGCTTGCCGCATTTCGAGCAGGTGTCGCGCTCGCCGAGGAAGATGGCGCCGCAGGCGCGGCACGCGTGGCCCTCGAGGTACGGGTCCCCGCTCGCCGGGATCTTCAGGAAGGGGACGACGGGGCGGAGCGCGGCTTCGGCCATGATCGGGGAGTCCTTTTCGAGATTTCGAAGGAGCGGGTTTCGAGGCGCGCGGGCTGCGTCGGTGGCAGGGATCGAGCGCGGCGCGCGGGCTGCGCAGCATGCCAGCCTCCGCGCGGCGCTGTCAAACCGCGAGCGCGAATCGGGCCTATACGCCCTTGGAGCGCGCGGACGCGAGCTGCTCGCGGAACACCGCGTTGTCGGGCTCGAAAGTCAGAGCGGTCTGGAGATTGCGCGCGGCGGCCGGGTAGTCGTGACGCTTCAGATCGGCCAGCGCCATCTTGTAGAAGCGCTGCCCCTCGCGCGTGCGGCCGCCGCGCTCGGAGGCGTCCCGTCGGCCGGCCTCGTTGCTGGCCTCCGCCAGCTGCATGCGGATGCGGCCCTCCTCCGACAGCCGCAGGTCGTACGCGCGTCGCCGCCGCGGGTCGCGCAGCACCGAGTACGCCTCCGACACCCGCATCGCGATGCGGCGAACGGCCTCCTGCAGCTCCGGCTCGAGCGCGCGGTTGGCGTCGGGATGGAATACGCGCGTGGTCGCGTGGTAGGCGCGCTTCACGTCCGCGCTGCCGGCGTCGCGACGGAGATGCAGCAGCTCGTAGTAGTTCATCTCGCCGAGCAGCCGCGCGAGCGCCCGGATCTCGGTCGGCGCGAGCGGCTCGGCCACAGCTCAGCTCACTTCGTCGTCGGCGAGGTCCGTCCCGGGCTCGTCGAAGAGCGGCTCCGACTGCCCATCGCGCTCGAGGCCTTCGATGTCGTCGAGGTCGAGCTCGTCGGTGAGCTCCTTTCCCTCGCCCGGGCTCGCGATGCCGGCATCGCCGAGCTCGACCGCCGTGATGATCTCGACGTTGTCCTCCGCGAGCGGCTCGGGCACGGGCTTCGCGGCGCGAGCGGGCTGCGGGGCCGGCGCCGGCCGCGCGGGCGGCGCGGGGGCGGGGCGGGGCGCCTGGGCCTGCGACGTCGGGGCGGCGGGCCGCGTCTGCGGCTTCTCGCGCGCGGGCGCCGGGCGCTGCGTCGTCGTCGGCTGCGGCACCGGGATCAGCTCGTCCTGCGACTCGCCGGGATCCGGCACCTTCGCGGTCGCCACGCGGTCCGCGACGCCGCGGTCCATGATCGAGGAGATCTCCGACTCCGACAGGCCCGACGAGAGCGTGATGCGCGTCGAGGCCGCCTCGCCGGTGGCGCGATCGCGCGCCGTCACGTTCACGATGCCGTCGGTGTTGATCTCGAAGGTGACGTCGATCTCGACCTCGCCGCGGCGGCCCTTGCGGAAGCCGCCGAACTCGAAGTGGCCGAGCATCTCGTTCTCGCTCGACTCGCGCGACTCGCCCTGGTACACGCGGATCGACACGCTCTCCTGATAGTCGTTGAACGTGGTGAACGTGCGCGTCTGCTCGATCGGCACCGGCGTGTTGCGCTCGATCACCGGCTCTGTGAGCCCGCCGGCGACACCGATCTGGAGCGAGAGCGGCGTCACGTCGAGCAGGAAGGCCTCGCCGCCCTGATCGAGCAGGGAGGCGGCGTGGATCGCGGCGCCCATCGCGACCACCTCGTCGGGGTCGACGTCGGTGCGCGGCTCCATCTGGAAGTATTCGCGCACGCCGGTGCGCACGATCCCGAGGCGCGTCGGCCCGCCGACCAGGATCACGCCGTCGAGGTCGCGCGCGACCATCCCGGCCTGCTGCAGCGCCTCGTCGCAGACCTTGAAGGTGCGCTGCATCAGGTCGGCGACGAGTGCGTTGAACTCGCGCTCCGTCAAGGTGTACTCGATCGAGAGCGTCTCGCCGGACGGCGTGGTCGCGACGTCCGGGATGCGGATCTCGGCGGAGGGCTCGAGCGAGAGCGCCTTCTTGGCCTCCTCGGCCGCGACCTTCAGCTTCTCGAGCGCGAAGCGGTCCTGGCGCAGGTTGATCTTGTGCTTCGAGAGGAAGTGGTCGGCGAGCAGGTCGATCACGCGGTCGTCGAAGTCGTCGCCGCCGAGGAAGGTGTCGCCGGAGGTCGCGAGCACCTCGAAGACGTCGTCGCCGATCTCGAGGATCGAGATGTCGAAGGTGCCGCCGCCGAGGTCGTAGACGGCGACGCGCTGGTTCAGCCCGCGGCCGAAGCCGTAGGCGAGCGCGGCGGCCGTCGGCTCGTTCAGGATGCGCAGCACCTCGAGGCCCGCGATGCGCGCGGCATCCTTGGTGGCCTGGCGCTGATTGTCGTTGAAGAAGGCGGGCACCGTCACGACCGCCTTCGAGACCGGCTGTCCGAGCCGCGCCTCGGCGATCGACTTCATCTCGCGCAGCACCATCGCCGAGATCTCGGGCAGGCTGAACACTTCCTCGCGTACCTTGATGCGAACGCTGTGGTTGTCGCCCTCGACGATGTCGTAGGAGCAGATGGCGCGGGCCTTCTTCACCTCCTCCGAGAAGAAGTAGCGGCCGATCAGCCGCTTCGCGGACGAGATCGTGTGCTTCGGGTCGTGGATGATGTTGGCCTTCGCCGCGTTGCCGACCGTGATCGAGCCGTCCGCGGCGATGTTCACGACGCTCGCGGTGGTGCTCTCGCCGAACGCGTTCGGCAGCACGTCGACGCGCGCGTGCCGCGACACCGCGACGCACGAATTGCTGGTGCCCAGGTCGATCCCGATGGCGATCTGCGCCATGAACCCCTCTTCCGCCCCCCGCCTATCGGCAACCTGCCGGTCTCGCTGGAGCGCGTCCGTCGCCGCCGCCACGTCTCGCCCGGCCGCGGACGCCGTGCTAAACCCGCAGCGTTTTCCGGGGGTTCGGCCATGTCGGGCCATTCCAAGTGGGCGACGATCAAGCGCAAGAAGGGCGCGGTCGACGCCAAGCGCGGGAAGATCTTCACGAAGCTGATCCGCGAGATCGCCACGGCCGCCCGCGTCGGCGGCGGAGATCCGGGCGCCAACCCGCGGCTGCGCCTCGCGATCGAGAAGGCGCGCGGCGCCAACATGCCGAAGGACAACATCGAGCGGGCCATCAAGAAGGGCACCGGCGAGGGCGCCACCGAGGCCTACGAGGAGGTGGTGTACGAGGGCTACGGGCCCGGCGGCACCGCCATCTACGTCGAGGTGCTGACCGACAACCGAAACCGCACGGTCGGCGAGCTGCGGCACGTCCTCACGAAGTACGGCGGCAACCTCGGCGCGAGCGGCTGCGTGGCCTACATGTTCTCGAAGAGGGGCGTGCTGACCTTCGAGCGCGCCGGCCTCGACGTCGACAAGCTACTGGAGGCGGCGCTCGACGCCGGCGCCGAGGACGCCGAGGAATCCGAGTCCGGCGTGGAGGTGACCACGCCTCCGGCCGACTTCGAGGCGGTCAAGAGCGCGCTCAAGGCCGCGGGCTTCGAGCCGAGCTCGGCGGAGCTCACGATGATCCCCTCGACGACGGTTCGCCTCGAGGGCAAGGACGCCGAGACGATGCTGCGGGTGGCCGACGCCCTCGAGGATCTCGACGACGTCCAGAGCGTCCACGCGAACTTCGACATCTCCGAGGAGGAGATGGCGCGGATCGCGAGCTAAGCTCGGCGCGCGCGTTTCCCCCCCGCGCCTCGTTCCCGACCTCTCCGTCCACGGGGGCCCGTTGGAAGTGCAGCATCGCGAGGGGCGCGAAGCGGTCGCGAGCCGGCCCGCGCAGCAGCGCGTGCTCGGCATCGACCCGGGCAGCGAGACAACGGGCTTCGGCGTCATCGAGCGCAGCGGCGCCCGGATCGCGCACGTGGCGCACGGCCGGATCCGCGTGCCGCGCTCCGGATCGGCGGCGCTGCGCCTCGCCCGCCTGCACGCGGAGATCCGCGACCTGGTCGAGCGCCACCGACCCGACGTCGCGAGCATCGAGCAGGTCTTCGTCGCGGCGAGCCCGCGCTCCGCGCTCGTGCTCGGTCAGGCGCGCGGCGCCGCGCTCGCGGCGCTCGGCGCGGCCGGTGTCGCGCTCGTCGAGTACGCGCCGGCGCACATCAAGCTGTGCGTGTGCGGCAGCGGACGCGCGGGCAAGGAACAGGTCCAGCGCGTGGTCGCGCAGCTGCTCGCGCTCGAGCGCTGGCCCGAGGCCGACGCCGCGGACGCGCTCGCCGCGGCGCTCTGCCACGCGCAGGCGGGACGACTCGATCTGCTCGCGCCGCGTCTGCGCGCGCGCCGTCGGCGCGCGCGAGGCCCGGTCGTGCGCGTGCGGCGCGTGTCGTGATCGCGCGACTCGAGGGCGTCCTGTACGAGCGCACGCCGACGCGCGTCGTGCTCGACGTGCGCGGCGTCGGCTACGAGGTCTTCGTCCCGCTCTCGACCTACGCGGTGCTGCCCGACGAGGGCAAGACGGTCGCGCTGCGCATCTACACGCACGCGCGTGAGGGCGCGCTCGCGCTCTACGGCTTCGCCAGCGCCGCGGAGCAGGCGGCCTTCTCGCTGTTGCTGCGCGCGAGCCGCGTCGGCCCGAAGCTCGCGCAGGCGGTGCTCTCCGGTATCAGCCCGGCGGATCTCTTGTGCGCGATCCGCGACCGCGACGGAACGCGCCTGCGCGCGGCGCCGGGCGTCGGGCCGAAGCTCGCCGAGCGCATCGTCGTCGAGCTGCGCGACCGCGCCGAAGAGCTCGCCGCCGCGCTCGCGGGCGACCCCGCCGCGGAGCAGCCCGATTCGGCCGCGCGCGAGGCGCTCTCGGCGCTGCAGAACCTCGGCTACAGCCGAAGCGAGTCGGAGCGCGTGCTCGCCGACGTGCAGGCCGAGGTCGGCGCGGACGCCGGCGTCGAAGCCTACGTGCGCGCCGCCCTGCGGAGGCTCTCGCGATGATCGAGGAGGAGCGCGGAGCGCTGACGCAGCGCGCGCTGCCGGGCGACGCGGCGTGGGAGGAGGCGCTGCGCCCGCGCACGCTCGACGAGATGGTCGGGCAGGACCGCGTGCGCGAGAACCTCGCGGTCTTCATCGCGGCCGCGAAGCAGCGCGGCGAGCCGCTCGACCACCTGCTGTTGCACGGGCCGCCCGGACTCGGCAAGACCTCGCTCGGCGGAATCGTCGCGCACGAGATGGGCGCCGCGCTGCGCTCGACCAGCGGACCCGCGATCGAGCGGCCCGGCGATCTCGCCGCGCTGCTCTCGAACCTCGAGCCCGGCGACGTGCTCTTCATCGACGAGATCCATCGCCTGCCGCCCGTGGTCGAGGAGATCCTCTACCCGGCGATGGAGGACTTCCAGCTCGACATCCTGATCGGGCAGGGGCCCGGCGCGCGCTCGATGCGCCTCGATCTCCCGCGCTTCACATTGATCGGCGCCACCACGCGCGCGGGGCTGCTCACCTCGCCGCTGCGCGACCGCTTCGGCTGGTCCGCGCGCCTCGAGTACTACCCCGAGCGCGACCTCGAGCGGATCCTCGCGCGCTCGGCGCGCGTGCTGCGGGTCGAGGTCGAGCCCGCGGCGCTCTCCGAGATCGCGCGCCGCTCGCGCGGCACTCCGCGCGTCGGCAACCGGTTGCTGCGGCGTGTGCGCGACTTCGCGGCGGTCGAGGAGGGCGAGGGGGCGAGCGTCGGCCGCGAGCGCGCACGCGACGCGCTCGAGCGACTCGACGTCGACGCGGAGGGCTTCGACCGACTCGACCGCCAGGTCCTCGGCGCGCTGCTCGACAAGTTCGAGGGCGGACCCGTCGGGCTCGCGACCCTCGCGGCGGCCGTCGGCGAGGACGAGGGCACGCTCGAGGACGTGGTCGAGCCCTACCTGATCCACCAGGGCTTCCTGGCGCGGACGCCGCGCGGTCGCGTCGCGACGCGCCGGGCGCGGGAGCACTTCTGCCTGCCCCTGCCGGAGCCCGCCGCACTCCAACGCAAGCTCCTGTGAGACGACGCGGGGCGCCCGGCCGCGCCCCGCCCGAATTCTCAACGCCGGGCGACGGATCGCCGATACCCCTGCGGACCTGCAGGTCTCGGGAGCTGGGGGTTTCGTGCGGGCGATCGTCCGGACACTGGCGCTCTTGGTTGCGGGCTTGCTGCTCGCGGTCGGCGGACTCGGTCTCGCGCAGACCTACGCGGCCGACGTCCCGGCCGTCCGGAGCGCGCGCAAGACCGTCGAGGGAGTGCTGCGGTCGGCGCTGCCCCGCGCGGGCCTCGACGGGGACAGCGCGTCGACCTGGCTCGATGCGGCAGCGGGCTTCCCGCTGCGCTTCGTGATCGCGCCGCTCGGACTCGTGATCGCGCTCGCGGCTTCGCGCTCGGGAGGCGGGTCGGTGCCCATCGAGGAGGAAGCGGGCGAGGAGATGGGGCGCCCGGTCGGCGGCAAGCTCGCGCGCAAGGCGAAGCGCGAGGCCGCGTCGATCGCGCGCAAGGGCCAGCCGCTCGAGGCCGCGGAGATCTGCTTCAGCGCCGGAATGCTCGACGAGGCTGCCGACTACTTCATCGAGGGCGGCGAGCTCGTGCGCGCGGCCGAGATCCGCCACGACCAGAACCGCTTCCTCGAGGCGGCGGAGCTCTACGCCAAGGCGGGCAAGCACGGCTCGGCGGCGGTCATCTTCGCGCAGCAGGACGAGTTCGGTCGCGCCGCCGAGGCGAACGTCGAGGCCGGCAATTTCAGTCAGGCCGCCGAGATGTTCGAGAAGTCGGAGGACTTCCGTCGCGCCGCCGAGTGCTACGAGAAGACCGACTTCCCGCGCGACGCCGCGCGCTGCTGGGGCAAGTGCCAGCAGTGGCTGCGCGCGGCGAAGTGCCTCGATCAGGAGCTCGTCGAGGCGTCGGCCGCGGCGAATCGCGACGACCGCGCGCGCGAGGACTACGGCAAGCTCGTGCGCACGGCCGCCCAGCTCTACGCGCGAGGCGGCGAGCTCGAGCGCGCGGAGAACGTGCTCGTGAAAGGCGGCTTGTGGGAGCAGGCCGGCGAGCTCGCCGACAAGCGCGGTGACGCGCAGCGCGCGGTCGAGCTCTTCCTCAAGGCGCGACAGGCGCCGCGCGCGGCGAAGGCGCTGGAGAAGGCGGGCAACGCGGCGGGCGCCGCGCGGATCCTCGCGGAGCACCACCGCGATCGCGGCGAGCACGCCGACGCCGCGGCGCAGTTCGAGAAGTCGGGCGAGCTACTCGAGGCGGCCGACCTCTACCGCCTCCTCGAGCGCTATGCGGAAGCCGCCGGCTGCTACGAGCGCGCGGGCTCTCCCGCGCAGGCCGCCGAGATGTACGCGGCCGCCTCCGACCGTCCGAGCGCGGCGCGCTGCTACGAGCGCGCCGAGCGCTTCGCCGAGGCCGCCGAGTGCTGGGCGCTGCAGGGCGACGACGTGCGCGAGGCGGAGATGCTCGAGAAGGCGGGCGCGAATCTGCGCGCCGGGCAGCTGCATCACGAGAAGGGCCGCGACGACGCGGCGATCGCCGCGCTCCAGCAGGTGGCGCAGGGCGACGGGGACTTCGCGGGCGCCTCGGCGCTGCTCGGCGAGATCTTCCGCGAGCGCAACATGCACTCCGTCGCGATCGCCAAGCTGCGCGACGCGATCGGCGAGCACGAGCTCGATCGCGGCAACCAGCGCGTGTTCTACTGCCTCGCGACCGTGTACGAGGCCAGCGGCGACATCGCGGCGGCGCACGCGCTCTACGAGAAGCTGCTCGCCTTCGACGTCGGCTACGAGGACGTCGAGACGCGCCTCGCCGGCACGCGCGAGAAGCTGAAGAGCGCGCCCAAGGCGGCGGCCGAGGGCGGCGCCGCCGCCGGGAGCGCGAAGTCCGGCCGCTACGCGATCCGCGGCACGCTCGGGCGCGGCGGCATGGGGGTCGTCTACAAGGCCGACGACACCGTGCTGGATCGGACCGTGGCCTTCAAGGTCCTGCCCGACGCGCTGCGCGAGAACCCGCAGGCGCTGAAGAACTTCCTGCGCGAGGCCAAGAGCGCCGCGCAGCTCAACCACCCGAACATCGTGATGGTCTACGACGCTGGCGAGCAGGATGGCGTCTTCTACATCGCGATGGAGTACGTCGACGGCCACACGCTGAAGGAGATCATCAAACGCCGCGGGCGGATCGCGCCCAAGGGCGTCGTGCACGTCGTCTCGCAGATGTGCGAGGCGCTCGCCTACGCGCACGAGAAGAAGATCGTGCACCGCGACATCAAGACGGCCAATGCGATGTGGACGGTCGACCGCAAGGCGAAGATCATGGACTTCGGCCTCGCGAAGGTCATCGAGGAGGTGCGCAACCACACGACCGTGGTCTCCGGCACGCCCTACTACATGAGTCCCGAGCAGACGCTCGGGAAGAACGTCGATCACCGCACCGACCTCTACTCGCTCGGCGTGTCGGTCTTCGAGATGGCGACCGGCGGGCTGCCCTTCACCGAGGGCAACCTGCCGTATCACCACGTCCATACGCCGCCGCCCGATCCGCGCGAGACCGTGCCCGACCTCCCGCCCGTGCTCGTCGACATCATCGAGCGCTGCATGCGGAAGGATCCCGAGGAGAGGTACCAGTCCGCGCGCGAGATCCTCGCGGAGCTCCGCGCCGTGTCCGTCGCGTGAGGCCGCCGGAAGTCTGTGTGATCGTGTGACGCACTCGTCACACTTGTGACGGTTGAGTCACGAACGAGGTCGGGCGAGTCGGCGTCGCCATCCGGATCATCGTTCTAACCATCTGGAATCGAAGAAGTCTCTTGAATGGAGCCAAAAGGTCCGGGTCGGCATGCCGTTTGCTCATGAAATCCTCGGTGCGCCTGACGCCGCCGGGCCGATCGAGGGCGGCCCGCACCGGGGTTGGATCGAGGGGGAGGGGACGGGTGTATCAGCAGACGCTTGCGGAGAAGGTCTCCTGTACGGGGATCGGACTCCATTCCGGCGCGCCGACGGAGCTCACGCTGCATCCAGCACGCGCCGACGAAGGCATCACGTTCGTCCGCACGGACGGACGCGCGCCGGTCGAGATTCCCGCTCGCGCCCGCGAGCTCGTGTCCACGCAGCTCGCGACGACGCTCGGCCGGGGATCGGTCAGCGTCCGCACCGTCGAACATCTGCTCGCGGCGCTTTTCGGGCTCGGTATCGACAACGTCCGCGTCGAGGTCGACGGGCCCGAGCTGCCCGTGATGGACGGCAGCGCGGCCCCCTTCGTCTACCTGATCCGCTCGGCGGGCGTGTTCCGCCAGCGCGAGCGACGGCGCGCGCTCCGCATCCGGCGTCCGATCGAGATCCGCGACGGCGATCGCCGCATTGCGGTCGAGCCCGCGCGCGATTTCCGGGTCCACTACGCGGTGGACTTCGATCATCCGGCGATCGGCCGCCAGGAGCTCTCGCTCGCCCCGCTCGACGCCGAGCGTTTCGACCGCGAGATCTCGGCCGCACGCACCTTCGGTTTCCTGCGCGACGTCCGAACGCTCTGGACGTCCGGCCTCGCCCGCGGCGGCTCGCTCGACAATGCGGTGCTGCTCGATGACAAGCGCGTCGTGAATCCGCAGGGACTGCGCTGGCCCGACGAGTTCGTGCGCCACAAGATCCTCGATCTGTGCGGCGACCTCGCGCTGCTCGGCATGCCGCTCGTCGGCTACGTGCACGTCGAGCGCGGCGGGCACACGCTGCACCAGCGCCTGGTGAAGGCGATCCTCGAGCGGCCCGAGGCGTGGGTGATCGACGATCCGGACCGCGGATTCGTGCGCGGCGTGAGCCTGTCGCGGGTCGCCGCGTCCGCGCGGGTCTAGCTCAACCGTTCGCTCTTCGCGCTGGCCGCGCTCTTCGCTGCTTCAGCGCGCCGGGTCGCTGTTCTGATCTTCGCTCGGCTTCGCCTCGCTGCGCGTGCCTTCGGCGCTTGCTTCGAGATCCGCGGCAACCGCGGCGACGTCTGCGGGGCTCGTGAACGAGAGGCCCATGCCGTGGCCCTGCGCGCCCGGGTCGCCCGCTCCGTGCGTCCAGACCACGCGCGCGGCGAGCGCGTGCTCGCGGCCCGATCCCGGCACGCGGAAGCGGATGCGGAGCAGGCTTCCGGTCTCGGGCGGGTCGTCGGTGGCGACGAACAGACCGCCCGCGCCGAGAGTCGTCGCGACGGCCTCGCGCTCGCGGCCCGCGTGCTCGTACACGGCGCGGATGCGGACGGTCATGCGCCGGTAGCGACGACGCGCCCGCGTGTTCACCGCGCCTCGCCGATCTGCGTGAGCCAGCCGCGCACGATGCGCCGCACCAGCGCGAGCGCGAGCGGCGACGCGGCCACGCGCGCGCTGAGGTCGTCGCTGTCGCGCGGCTCGAGCGGCGGGCCGGCGCCGTCCTCGAGCACCAGCGCGCAGAGCGCCGTGCGCAGATCGCCCTCGCCCGACGCGAGCACGCTCGAGGCGGCAAAGGCGCGCAGCTCGCGCTGCCAGCCGGCGAAGTCCGTGTCGGCGACGCTTCGCTGCGTCGTTCCCTCGAGCAGCTTTTTCAGCCGCCGGCGCGTGCGCCGCGAGAGCGCAGACGCCAGGGCGTTCACGCGGCGGCCGTCGCCGTGCACCGCGTCCGGGTCGAGCACGACGCTGACGAGCAGTCGCTGGAGCGATCCGATTTCCTCCGCCGAGCTACCGAGCAGCGCCGGCGCGGCGAGCTCGCACTCCGCGCGGCGCAGCGCCGCGTGGAAGGCCGCGATGGTGGGCGGCGCGTCCGCGGCCGGAGCGCCGGCGCCGCCTTCGGTCGCGCCGAGCGCGGCGGCCAGCGCATCCGCGCCCTCGTGCGCGAGCCGGCGTAAGGTCTCGAAGTGCGGGTCGTCGAGGCCGTCCTCGGGAGCCGGCCGCCAGTCCGCGGCGGCGCCCGCCTCGTCGACCTCGTAGCTCGACGCGACGCCGAGCGCGTGCAGCACGGCGATGCCGGGCCGCGTGTCGGCGCCGCGGGCGCGCGCGATGCGCAGCGCCACGCGCAGACAGGCGGCGTCGATCGGGTTGGCCTCGAGCAGCGGGCGCAGGTGCGCGAGCGCCTCGCCCGCGTCGGGCGCGCGGTGGCTCAGCAGCTCGGCCAGTGCGGCGCGCGCAGAGAGGCGCTCCGGCACCAACGCGATCGCGCGCCGGTAGTCGTGCACGGCGCCTTCCACGTCCTCGAGCGGACCGGCGAGCAGGCGCGCGAGCTGCTCGTGCACCTCGGCGAGCGCGCGTTCCTCCGGCTGCGGATGGCGCGAGAGGAAGACGCGCAGCGCGTCGGCGGCGGCGCGCCAGTCGCCGAAGCCGCGCAGCAGGCGCGCCTGCGCCAGCGCGGCCTCGCACGAGCGCGGATCGATCTCGGCCGCGATGCCGTACACCTCGGCGGCTTCCGGACGCGCGCCGCGCTCCTCGTGCGCTCGCGCCTGGAGCAGCGCGATGGCGGCGAGCTCCTCACCCGCCGCGAGCCGCGACGCCGCGCGATCGGCTGCCTCGATCGCGTCCTCGAGACGTCCGGCGTGGAGGAGCTGCGCGACGAGCGTGCGCCACGCCGCGGCGAGGCTCGGGTCGGCGGCGACGGCGGCGCGCAGATGGCGCTCGGCCGACGCCTCGCGCCCGCTGCAGCGGAGCTCCCACTCCGCTGCGCGAAGCCAGAGGCGGCCGCGCGCCTCGGGGTCGTGCAGGGTCCGCGACCAGCGCTCGAGCGCCGCGACGCCTTCGTCGACCTGGCCGAGCGCCTCGTGGACTCCGACGAGTGCCTCGTGCGCGGCGGAGAGATCGGGCGCCTCGGCCAGCGCTGCTAGGTAGACGCCCTGCGCCTCCTCGAGCGCGTCGAGGTGCTCGAGGCAGCGTCCGAGCAGCACCCGCTGCGCGGGGCGCTCGGGATAGGAGTCGCCGCGCTCGATGCGCGCGGCGAGCGCCTCGCGCCCAGCGGCGTAGTCGCCGAGCGCGACCCACGTCTCGCCGAGCCGCGAGAGCGCGACCGCGTCCTCGGGACGCGCCGCGCGCGCTCGCTCGTAGAATCCGGCTGCCGCGTCGAGACGTCCGGCGGCGCGCGCCGAGTCGCCAGCCAGCAGCGCGAGCTCGGCGGTCTCCGCGGGCGAGAGGCCCGCGCCGACGTCGAGATCCAGCGCGCGGCCCGCGGCCTCGTACGCCTCCTGGTGTCGCGAGAGCGAAGCGGCGACGCGCGCCCGCGCGGCGTGCGCCTCGCGCAGCCCGGGGCTGCGCGAGGCGGCGTCGCGCAGGGCGGAGAGCGCGCGCTCGGGATCGCGCGCCGCGAGCAGCGAGGCCGCGCGCAGCAGGCGCGGGCTGGCCTCGCGGTCCTGGCGCTGCGCGGCAGCGGCCTCGAAGAGCGCGGCCGCGGCGCCGACCGCGTCGCCGAGCGACTCGCGCAGATCCGCGGCGAGGTCCCAGGCGCCCGGCAGACCCGGCGCCGCGCGCAGCGCGAGCGACACGCGAGCCAGCGCATCCTCGCGCCGGCCGAGCTCCGCGAGGCTCCGCGCGAGTCGCAGCTGGTCGCCGGGCGTCGCCTTCGCGGCCGGCGAGTCGCACCATACCCGGAAGGCCTCCGCGAACGCCGGGGCGTCGCCGGCCTGCGCGTGCAGCTCCGCCCAGTCGCGCTGCGCGGGCGGCTCGAGCGGCCCTTCGGCCGCCGCGTGCGCGTAGGCGCGTCGCGCGCGCTCGATCTCTCCGGTGCGCGTGCGCGCGAGCTCGGCCACCCGCAGCCACAGCGCACGCCGTCGCGGCGCGTCGTGCGGTCCGAGCACTTCGATCTCGCTCTCGTAGAGCCCCTGAACGCCGCGCCAGTCTTCCATCGCCTCGAGCAGCCGCTCGAGCGCGCGCAGCGCCGCGAGGTCGTGCGGGTCCGCCTCGATCGCGGCCGCATAGCAGCGCGACGCGCGTGTGGTCGAGGCGAGCCGGTGCCAGTGGATGTCGCCGAGGCGCCGCAGCAGCGCGCCGCGGTCGCGCGCCCGCTCCGTGTCGGGATGGGCGAGCTCGCGCTCGATCGAGTCCGCGACGTCCTGCCAGCGCTCGAGTCGCTCGGCGACGCGGCGGAGCCCGCGCAGCGCCGTGAGGCTACCGGGGTCGAGAGCGTGAGCGCGCCGATACGCGTCGAGCGCGGCCGACGGCGCTTGCAGGCGATCCTCGCGCAGCGCCGCGAGCTCGAGCCAGAGCGCGACGTCGTCCGGACAGCGCGCGAGGTGTCGCGCCATGCGCGCCTCGAGCTCGACCGGGAGATCCGCCGCGCGCAGGGCGCGCAGCGCGATGCGCTCGAGCCGCGCCACCGTCTCGCGGCCGAGCAAGTCGTCCTCGCCGGAATCGAGCAGCGCGCGCAGGTGACGCAGTGCAGCGTCGGGGCGGCCGAGCTGCGTGAACCAGGCGACCGCGAGCTGCTGGCGCAGCTCGCGCCGGCGGTCGTCGAAGACGGGCTCGGGGCGCAGCGCCGCGAGCTCGGCCTCCGCGGCCTCGGCCCAGCCCTCGCGGTCGTCCATGCGCCGCTGCGTCTCGGACAGGCAGCGCAGGATCTCCGCGCGCGCGGCCGCGCCGGGCGCGGTGAGGGCCAGCGCGGCGCGCCAGTTCTTCGCCGCGGCGGCCGCGTTGCCGAGCGGGCCGTCGTAGAGGGCCGCCAGCCGGCAGTGGAGCTCGATCCGATCGACGCCGGGCGCGAGCAGCAGCGCCTCCAGGGTGATGGCCCTCTCCGCGTGCAGTCCGAGCCGGCGCTCGAGATCTTCGGCGCGCCACAGCACCGCGACGTCTTCCGGTGTCGCGGCGCGCGCGGCCCGCACGGCCGCGAGCGCGCGCGCGGGCTGCGAGCGCTCCAACAGGCGCGCGCGCTCGAGCTGGAGGTCGCGCCGGCGCGCCGGATCGGCGCACAGCGCGCACTCGGCCTCGAGCGCGGCGAGCAGCGGCTCGCGGCGCCCGGCCTGGCGGTGCACCTCCGCGATCTGCGCGAGCACGCGCGCGTCCTTCGGCCGCAGCAGCCGCAGCCGCTCGAGCCAGGGCAGGGCGGCGTCGGGCCCGAGGCGCTCCCACGCGATCCGCAGGGCGCGCTCGATCGCGGCTTCGCGCTCCTCGCCCTTCGCGTCTCGAGCGGAGCGGCCGAGCCAGTCGAGCAGCTCCGGCCATTGCGCGAGCCGCTCGAGCAGCGCCACGAGGTCGGCCTGGACCTCGCGCGCGCCGGGATCGAGCCGCAACGCCTCGCGGCAGGCCTGTGCCGCCTCCTCGGGTCGCGCGAGCGGACCCGCCAGCAGCCGCGCGCGGCGCGCGAGCAGCGCGGCGCGCTCGACATCGCTGCGCGCGTCGGCGAGTCGCGCGTCGAGCAGCTCGAGCGCGACGTCCGAGCGCTCGAGCCGCAGCGCTAGCGCCTGCGCGTTCTCGAAGGCGACGGGATGCGACGGCGCGAGCTGGAGCACGCGGCGCGCGTGCAGCAGCGCGCTCTCCGGCCGGTCGAGCGGGCCCGAGAGCAGCTCCGCGAGCTCGAGGCGCACGGGGATCTCGTCGGGCCCGCCGAGGTGCGCGAGCTCGGCGTCGAGCAGGCGCGCGAGCGGCTCGGCCTCGCCGAGCTTGCGATGGAGCTGGCGCAGGCAGGCCTGCAGCGCGCGGTCCTCCGGTCGCTCGCACAGCGCCTGCCGATAGGCGTCGGCGGCCTCGCGCGGCTTCTCGCGCGCGAGATAGGCGTCCCCGAGGCGCACGAACCAGCCGGCCCGCTCGGTCGACTCGTCGCTCGCCGCGGCCGCCGCACGGCAGAGCTCGATCAGGTCGAGTCCGTAGCCCGCACGCAGATACGTGTCGGCGAGCGGGCCGGCGATCTGCGGCACCGGGCCTTCCTCGCCGAGCGCGACCTCGAGCGCCGAGATCGCGCCCTCGTAGTCGCCCTGCTCCTCGCGCACGCGCGCGATGTGGACGCGCAAGGCCGTGCGGTGACTCCGCAGCGACTCCGGAGAGAGCCCCTCGCCGCGCCGCGACTCGAGCGTGGCGAGGCGCGACTCGAGCACGCGCAGCACGTCTTCCGGCCGTTCGGCGCGCCGGTGCCGCTCGATCAGGAAGCTCGCGGCCGTCGGGTGCGCGGGGTTCAGCTCGAACAGGCGCTCGTAGTGGCGCGCTGCGCGTTCCTCGTCGCCCTGCGCGTGCAGCGCGAGCTCGGCAAGGCGGCCGTGCAGGGTCTGCGCGCGCGCGGGCTCCGGCTGACAAGCGAGCTCGGACTCCATCGCGCGCAGCGAGTCCTCGAGTCGGTCGTCCTGCTCGTAGCGCTCGCCGAGCCGGTGCCAGACGTCGCCGCGCCGGGGGTCGCTGGCGGCGATCTGCTCCCAGTGTGAGAGCTCGGCGACGCGGTCGCGCAACCTCTCGCCGCACAGCCTCGCGAGCTTCTCGTGCAACGACGAGCGCGCCGCGCCCTCCGCGCGG
The DNA here is from genome assembly GCA_035541475.1 of Myxococcota bacterium. GTDB lineage: Bacteria > Myxococcota_A > UBA9160 > UBA9160 > SMWR01 > DASUFZ01. The sequence goes on from DATKND010000057.1 coordinate 31,235, forward strand.
GCGAGCCGCGCCTCGAGCAGCTCGCGCAGGGTCTGCCACTCGCCGGCGGCCTCGAGCTGCCGCTCGTAGCGGTCGGCGGCCTCTTCGCGGATCTCGCGGTCGCGCGCGTCGGCCGCCAGCTGTCGGTAGACCTCGCGCGCCTCGTCCGCGCGCTCGAGCACCTCGTCGAGCAGCACCGCGCGCTCGAGCGCGCTGCGCTCGCGCAGCGCCGGATCCGCCGCGGTTCGGGTCTGTTCGGCCAGGAACTCCGCGAGCCCCGCGGCGTCGAAGCCCCCGCGCAGCGCGCGCTCGAGTCCCGCGCGCGCCTCCGGCGCCTCGGGAGCGTGACGCAGCACCACGCGGAAGGCGTCGGCCGCCTCCTCGTTGCGGCCGAGCGACTCGAGCAGCAGGCGCGCCCGCCGCAGCTCGAGCGCGACCGCCTCCGCGCTGTCCGGCTCGTACTTCGCGGCGCGGGCGCGCAGCCGCGCCTCGAGCTCCTCCTGTCGCCCGGTGCGCTCGAGCAGCGCCTCGATCCGATCGGGGACGTCCTCGGGCGCCTGGCCTGCGCGCTCGAGCTGCTCGAGGGTGTCGATCGCGGCGGCGAGATCGCCCTGCTCCTGTTGGACGGATGCGATCTCGGCGATGCATGCGTCGCGTCGCGGCGGCTCCAGCAGCTCCGCGATGCGCCAGAGCGTCCGCACCAGCTCGGGCGAGGGTCCTCGCGCCCGCTGGAGTCCAGCCAGCGCCTCGAGCGACTCGAGGTGGCGCGGCTCGAGCATGAGCGCGCGTTCGTAGGCGCGCGACGCTTCGTCGCGTCGGTCGCGACGCAGGTACAGGCTCGCGACGCGGCGGCGATTCGCGGCCTGCTCGGACGGGTCGAGCAGCGGATCGAGCATCTCGAGCGTCGCGCAGAGCTCCGCCTCGCGGCCGAGCGCCTCGTGCATGCGCGCGAGCGCGCGCAGCGCCTGTGGATCCTCGGGGGCGAGCATGACCCAGCGCTGCACGAACGGCAGCGCGCCGTCCGGCTGACCTCGCTGCGTGTAGCTGGCCTCGATCTCGCGGGCCAGCCACGCGATGCGTGCACGATCGCTGGTGACGCGCGCCTCGCGCTCGAGCTGCTTGAGCGGGGGAGAGGTCGCGGCGGGCGCAGGCGGCGCCGGTGTCGGGCTCGGCAGCGCCGTGGCGTCGTCGCGCTTCGCGCGCAGGCGCGCGACGCACTCCGCGACACGAGGCGCTTCCGGATCCGCCGCGAACGCCGCTTGATAGGCGTCGAGCGCCGCGTCGCGGTCGAACAGGCGCTCCTCGTGGAGCGTGCCGAGACGCGCGAGCCAGCTCGCGCGCAGGGTCGGCGTCGCCGCCAGCGCGGCCAGACGCGCGAGAATGTCGGCCTGCTCGGCGGCGCGTCCCTGCGATTCGAGCGCCTCGACGAGCGCCTCGAGCAAGCGCGTGTCCTCGGGCGCGAGAGCGGCCGCGCGCTGCAGCTGCGCGAGCTCGCGCTCGGACTCGCCGCGCTGCGCGGGGGCGATCGCGGCGCCCCGCCGTTCGCCCGCCTCGGTCTGCGAGCCACGCGGCGGGATCGACCTCTCGGACGCCGCGAGCGGTTGCGCGGAGTCGTCCCGCTGCGGCTCGAGCTGCGCGAGCGCCTCGGCGAGCCCGGGGTGGCCGGGCGCCAGCGCGAGGCCCGCCTCGAGCCAGCGCCGCGCGGAGCCCGGCGCGTGCAGGACCTCGAGCTCGAGCCGGGCGAGCTCGCAGGCCGAGTCGGCGCGTCGCGCCGGATCGTGCGCGCCGCCGACCTTGCGGCGCAGGACCGCGGCCAGCAGCAGCCAGTCGCCGCGCCGACGCGATTCTGCGTCGAGCGCGTCGAGCACGTCCGGGCGGCTCGGGTCGTTGACGAAGGCGCGCCGCCAGGTCTCGAAGGCCTCGTCGGGCCGCGCGAGCGGACCGGCCAGCAGCCGCGCGCGCTCGGCGAGCGCCTCCGCGCGCCGCGCGCCGACCGCGCGCTGGAGCGCGAGCTGCGCCCACAGCGCGGCCGCCTCCGCATGCTGCCCGCCTCGCTCGCGTTCGCGCGCCTGGACCGCCCGGTCGCGCGGGCCCGGCCGCTCCCCTCCGCTCGCCACTGCGCCTCCGGTCGCGCCCCGTGATCCGTCTCACCGGCTCATCGACCGGAATCGAGGTCGGCTTGATGCGGCAACGCGCTGGCGCATCGACCCGCGCCGCGGTGGTTTTCCGCCGTGCTTCCGGGTGCCACCCTCGTTCGCGTCCGCCCATACTTCTATACTCGGCGTCACAGCTCGCCCCGAGGGGACGGAGCGAGTCCGCGGCGGATGCCCGCGCTCCTTCGACTACTCTTCGCCGCGGACCATGCCCGAGAGCGAGTCGAGCCAGCCCGCGCCTCCCCGCGCGCCCGCCCCGCCGCCGCTGCCCGCCGCCGAGCGGCGCCGGCGCATCCGCGAGTTCTGGATCGCGGTCGTGCTGATCGCGGCGATGGGCGCGCTGCTGCTGCTGCCGCCGATCACAGGCCTCACGCAGGGCGTCGGCGACTCGGGCCTCTTCCTGTTCCTGCGCGCCGTCACCGTCCTCCTGATCCTGATCTTCGGCTTCCTGGTGACGCGCAACTTCTGGAAGCTCGTCGGCGAGCGGCGCCGCGGGATCCTCGGCTCCCATCTGAACCTCAAGTTCGTCGCCGCGTTCGTGCTGATCACGCTCGTGACGACCTCTGGACTCTTTGCGGTGTCGGCCTTCTTCATCACGAAGTCGATCGACACCTGGTTCAGCATGCAGGTGGACCGCGCGCTCGACGAGAGCGGCGAGGTGGCGAAGAGCCACTACGAGACCGTCGCGCGCAACGCACTCTTCTACGGCGGGCGCATCGCGGACAGCATCCGCGAGCGCCGCCTGCTCGAGAAGAACGACCGCGCCGCGCTCGAGGCGCTCGTGCAGGAGAAACAGCGCGACTACAACCTCGGCGTCGTCGAGGTCTTCGGCGCGAGCGGCGAGGAGCTCGTGTCGGCGATCAATCCGGAGATCCCGGCCGCGAACTTCGCGCGCCCCGACAGCGAGATCGTGCGCGGCGCGACGCTCGGCCGCGAGCCGGACTGGCACGTCGACGAGGTAGGCAGCGGCGACGTGATCCGAGGGGCCGTGCCGATCGAGTCGGCGTCGAAGCCGGGCGTGCGCGAGGGCGCGGTGGTCGTGAACGTGCTGATCCCGTTCTCGCAGGCGCGCAAGGTGGCGAGCATCCGGGAGACCCTCGACGAGTACCGGAAGCTCCAGCCGACGGCCGGTCACGTGCGCGGCGCCTATCTGCTCCAGCTGCTGCTCGCCTTCACGATGGTGTTGATGCTCGCGCTGTGGATGGGCTTCCGGCTGGCGCGCGGCGTCACCGGACCGCTGCGCGCGCTCGCCGAAGGCACCGGCGAGGTCGCGCGCGGAAACCTCGACGTGCAGGTCGAGGTCGACACCGACGACGAGGTGGGCCTGCTCGTCGACTCCTTCAACCAGATGATCCGCGATCTGCGCGACGCGCGGACCGACAACGAGCGCAAGGCCACCGAGCTCGAGCGGCGCCGACGCTACATGGAGATCGTGCTCGGGAACGTCGGCGCCGGCGTGGTGTCGGTCGGCCCCGACCGGCGCATCTCCGCGATCAACCCGTCGGCGCAGCGCTACCTCGGCATCCCGGCCGGCACGGGACTGCTCGGACAGCGCCTCGAGGACGTCGCCAGCCGCCCGGAGCTGCTCGAGGTGATCGGCGAGATGACCGCGGCGCTGCGGCCCGGCGTGCGCGAGAGCGTGCGGCGCCAGGTGCAGATCCCGCTCGGCGACGACGTCGCGACGCTCTTCGTCACTTTGACCGCGATGCACGACGAGGCCGGCGAGTCGCTCGGCAGCGTGGTCGTCTTCGACGACTACACGCAGCTGGTGAAGGTCCAGCGCATGGCCGCCTGGCGCGAGGTCGCGCGCCGTATCGCGCACGAGATCAAGAATCCCCTCACACCGATCCAGCTCTCCGCACAGCGGCTGCGCCGCCGCTTCCGGGGGCGCTTCGACAGCGACGCGGTGTCGGCCCGCATCCTCGACGAGTGCACCGACGCGATCACCTCGCAGGTCGACAGCCTGAAGCGCCTGGTGGACGAGTTCTCCAACTTCGCGCGGCTGCCCTCCGCCGACCCGAAACCGGACGACCTGAATCGCATCGTGGCCGACGCCGTCGCGAGCTACACCGGCACGGAGGGCGTCGCGCTCGAGACGGAGCTCGATCCCGCACTGCCGCAGGTCGAGCTCGACCGCGAGCAGATGCGGCGCGCGCTCACCAACCTGATCGACAACGCCATCGCGGCGATCCGCGCCGGCCGCGACAGCGGCCGCATCCGGCTCTCGTCGCAATTCGACCCGGCGCTCCAGAGCGTGCGGCTCGTCGTCGAGGACGACGGCGTCGGCATCCCGCCGCAGGACCGCCGCCGCGTCTTCGAGCCGTATTTCTCCCGCAGCGAGAACGGCACCGGTCTCGGCCTCGCGATCGTCTCGCGCATCGTCGCCGACCATCACGGCTATGTGCGCGTGCAGGACAATCCGCCGCGCGGCACGCGCTTCGTGATCGAGCTGCCGGTGATGCGTCCCGACGCGCCGCGCGCCGCGGCGCTCGCGCGCGCGGCGGAGGTCGCGCGGTGAGCCGCATCCTGATTGTCGACGACGAAGCCGCGATCCGGCGCTCGCTCCAGGGAATCCTCTCCGACGAGGGCTTCGAGACGAGCGCGGTCAGCGACGGCGAGAGCGCCATCCAGGCGATCGCGGAGGAAGGCGCGCCCGATCTCGTGCTGCTCGACATCGCGATGCCGGGGCGCGACGGCGTCGAGATCCTGGTCGAAATCGCGCGGCGCTGGCCGGGGCTGCCGGTCGTGATGATGAGCGGACACGGCAGCGTCGAGGCCGCGGTCCGCACCACGCGCCACGGCGCCTACGACTTCATCGAGAAGCCGCTCTCTCTCGACAAGGTGCTGCTCACGATCCAGCACGCGCTCGAGCAGGTGCGGCTCGAGCGCGAGAACCGGAACCTGCGCTCGCAGGCGCTGCGCGCGCACGAGATCCTCGGCGATTCGGCTGCCGTGCGGAAGCTTAAGGAGCAGATCGCGGTGGCCGCGCCCACGAACGGCTGGGTCCTGATCCACGGGGAGAACGGCACGGGCAAGGAGCTCGTCGCGCGCCAGATCCACTGCCAGAGCAAGCGCGCGAACGGTCCCTTCGTCGAGGTGAACTGCGCCGCGATTCCCGAGGAGCTGATCGAGTCGGAGCTCTTCGGGCACGAGAAGGGTGCGTTCACGGGCGCCGTCGCGACCAAGCGCGGGCGCTTCGAGCTCGCGCACGGCGGCACGCTCTTCCTCGACGAGATCGCCGACATGAGCCTGATGACGCAGGCGAAGGTCCTGCGCGTGCTCCAGGAGCGGACCTTCGAGCGCGTCGGCGGCACCGAGACGCTCGAAGTCGACGTGCGCGTGATCGCGGCGACCAACAAGAACCTCGAGCAGGAGATCGCGGAGGGCCGCTTCCGCGAGGATCTCTACTACCGGCTCAACGTGATCCCGTTCCACGTGCCGCCGCTGCGCGAGCGCAGCGAGGACGTGGCGGTGCTCGCGCGCTCGTTCGTGGACGAGTTCTGCGCCGAGTCGGCCACGCGGCGAAAGGAGCTCTCGGAGCCGGCGCTCGATCGCTTGCGCCGGCACGCCTGGCCCGGCAACGTGCGCGAGCTGCGCAACCTGATGGAGCGCGTCGTCATCCTGACTCCCGGACCGCGCATCGAGGCGAGCGATCTGCCGGCGACGCTCGGCGCTACGGCTCCGGGCAACGGGCGCACCGCCGGCTCGCTCGAGCAGGCGCGCCGCGAGTTCGAGCGCGAGTTCCTGCGCGCGCGGCTCGCCGAGCACGGCTGGAACATCTCACGCACGGCGGAGGCGATCGGCATCGCGCGCGAGAGCCTGTCGCGCAAGATCAAATCGCATCGCCTCGAGCCGGCGGGTCGCGAACAGCAAGCGCCGCGAAGCGGCGCGCGCAGCGAGCCGTAGGCGAGCGAAGATCAGAGAAACGACCATGCCCGCCCCGATCCGCGTCGACGCGCAGGTCGCCTCGCTCTCGCAGGAAGGGACCGCGAGCTGGCGCCTCTGGCTGCGCGTGCCGGCCTGGCCGGGATTCGAACCGGGGCAGTTCGTGATGCTCTCGCCGGGGCCGCGGGGCGCTGCCCCGCGCAGCGACCCGCTGCTCCCCCGACCCATGGCGGTGTATCGCGAGCGGCGCGCGAACGGCGAGTCGGAGATCGAGATCCTGTTCAAGCGCCACGGACGCGGCACCGCGCTGCTCGCCGCGTGCGCGCCGGGCGACCGGGTCGGCGTCGTGGGGCCGCTCGGGCGAGGCTTCGGACAGACCTCCGAGCGCGCGCTGCTCGTCGCGGGTGGCACCGGCATCGCGTCGGTGTACGAGCTCGCGGCGCGGCAGGAGGGGCGCGCGCCGGGCACGGCGCGCGTCCTGCTCGGCGCGCGCACCGGCGCCGATCTGATGGGAGTCTCGGACTTCGAGGCCCTCGGCGTCGCGCTCGAGATCGCGACCGAGGACGGGAGTCTCGGGAGGCGCGGTCTCGTGACGGATCTGCTCGAGGCCGAGCTCGCGCGCGACGCCTCGGCGCACGTCTACGCCTGCGGGCCGACCGCGATGATGCGGCGCTGCGCCGAGATCGCCGCGTCGCGCGGCGCGCCCTGCAGCGCGTCGCTCGAGAACCCGATGGCCTGCGGCTTCGGCGTCTGCCTCGGCTGCGCCGCGCCGCTGCGCGCGGGGGGCTTCGCGCTCGTGTGTCGCGACGGCCCGGTCTTCGACGCGGCCGCGATTGCGTGGGAGGGCATGCCGTGAGCGACGCGGAAGACGTCGACCTGCGCGTCGAGCTCGCGGGCATTCCGCTCCGCAACCCGGTGCTGACCGCGTCCGGGACGTTCGGCTACGGCACCGAGTTCGCGCCGTTCCTCGACCTGCGCCGGCTCGGCGGCTTCGTGGCCAAGAGCCTGACGCTCGAGCCTCGGCGCGGGAACCCGCCGCCCCGCATCGCGGAGGCGCCGTCGGGGATGCTGAACGCGATCAGCCTCGAGAACGTCGGGGTCGACGCCTTCGTGCGCGAGAAGCTGCCCGCCCTGCCGGAGGGCGTCGTCGTCGTCGCGAGCCTCTTCGAGACCGAGATCGACCGCTACGCCGAGGTGGCCAAGCGGCTCTCGGGCGTCGCGCGCGTGTCGGGCCTCGAGCTCAACGCCTCCTGCCCGCACGTGAAGAGCGGCGGCATCGAGTTCGGCCAGAATCCCGCCGTGCTCGCGACGCTCGTGCGCGCCGTGCGACGCGCGACCACCTTGCCACTGCTCGTGAAGCTCTCGCCGAACGTGACCGACATCGGCGAGATGGCGCGCGTATGCGAGGCGGAGGGAGCGGACGGGCTCTCGCTGATCAACTCGGTGCAGGCGCTCGAGATCGACGTCGAGCGGCGCCGACCCGTGCTCTCGAACGGGCTCGGCGGGCTGTCGGGTCCCGCGATCCGTCCGATCGCGCTGCGCATGGTCTGGCAGGCGCGGCGCGCCGTGAAGCTGCCGATCTGCGGAATGGGGGGAATCGCCAGCGCGGAGGACGCCGTGAAGTTCCTGCTGTGCGGGGCGACGGCGGTCCAGGTCGGCACGCAGAACTATCTCGACCCCGCCGCGGCGGCGGGCGTGGTGGACGGGATCCGCGCCTACTGCGCGCGGCACGGCTTCTCGCGGGTCGTCGACCTGGTCGGTGCCCTCGACATGCGCCGTCCTTAGCGCTCGCGGTGCCCCGCCGGCTGCCGCGCCGCCGCCTCGCGCAATCACGTTGGCGTGCACGGGCAATTTTGATAAGTTACGCGGTCTTACACGTCGAGCCGCATTCGGTTTCGAGGCTCACCGGCATCTCCGCACGCACCGTCGATGGAACGCGCGGCGACTCCGGTGGCCTCGAAGCGAGGCGGAGGCAGGTGATCGGTTGGGCGGCTCGTCCGCTCTTTTTTTTGCGTTCAGGTCGGTCATGTACCGGGACATTCCGGAGGATCTACGCGCCTTGATCGAACCGATCGTCCAGGACTTCGGCTTCGAGCTCGTCGACGTCGCCCTACACCGCGGCCGGTCGCCGTGGCACGTGCGCATCACACTCGACACGCCGCAGGGAGACGGACGCGTGTCGATCGAGCGCTGCGCCGAGGTCTCGCGCGAGGTCGGGACCGCGCTCGACGCGGCCGACTGGGCGCCGTGCGCCTATCAGCTCGAGGTGTCGTCGCCGGGGCTCGACCGCGTCCTCGCGCGCGAGGTCGACTTCGTGCGCGCGCAGGGCGCCGAGGTGTCGATCGAGACACGCCGCCCGCTCGACGGGCGCCGTCGCTTCCGCGGCGAGCTGCTCGGATTCGAGGCGGGCGTGGCGCGCGTGCGGGTCGACGGGCGCGAGTACCCGGTGCCCTTCGCGGAGGTGGCGAAGGCGCACTCGATCTACCGGTTCACCTCCGCCGACTTCGACGACAGGAGTTCTCGCGAAGGCGCGAAGCGCCGCGGGAGGGGCTAGGCGTGGGAATGCTCGGACTGAAGAGAGAGATCGATCAGGTCGCGAAGGACAAGGGCATCGATCCGCGCGAGATCGTCTCCGCGCTCGAGGAGGCGATGAAGCAGGCGGCGCGGCGCGAGCGCGGCCAGGACACGGAGATCGAGGCGCGCTTCAACGAGGAGCTCGGCGAGGTCGAGCTGTTCGAGTTCCGCGAGGTGGTCGAGACCGTCACGGACGCGCAGCGCCAGATCGCGATGGCCGATGCGTCCGCCTTCGATCCCGGCGCGGAGATCGGCGACGAGATCGGCGTGAAGATCGACACGTCGGCGTTCGGCCGCATCCTCGCGCAGACCGCCAAGCAGGTGATCATCCAGCGCATCCGCGAGGCGGAGCGCGACACCGTCTACGAGGAGTACAAGGATCGCCAGGGCGAGATCGTGAACGGCATCGTCCGACGCTTCGAGAAGGGCGCGATCATCGTCGACCTCGGGCGCGCGGAGGCGGTGCTGCCGCCGAAGGAGCAGGTGCCGCGCGAGAACTATCGCCCGAACGACCGCGTGCGCGCCTACGTCCTCGAGGTGAACAAGAACGTCAAGGGCTCGCAGATCGTGCTCTCGCGCGCCTGCATCGAGATGCTGACGAAGCTCTTCGAGCAGGAGGTGCCGGAGATCTACGAGGGCATCGTCACGATCAAGTCCGCCGCGCGCGAGCCGGGCGGCCGCTCGAAGATCGCGGTCGCGTCGCGCGACGGCGACGTCGATCCGGTCGGCGCCTGCGTCGGCATGAAGGGCAGCCGCGTGCAGGCGGTGGTGCAGGAGCTGCGCGGCGAGCGCATCGACATCGTGCCGTGGAGCGCGGACCCCGCGCGCTACGTCTGCTCGGCGCTGTCCCCCGCGCAGGTCTCGCGCGTGATCATCGACGACGGGGACAAGTCGATGGACGTGATCGTGCCGGACGACCAGCTCTCGCTCGCGATCGGCCGCAAGGGTCAGAACGTGCGCCTCGCGGTGCAGCTCACGGGCGGGAAGATCGACATCAAGAGCGAGTCGAAGATGCGCGAGCTCGCGCGCTGGCTCGGCGAGGCGATGTCGGTGGCGCCCGGCTGCGGCGAGCCCGAGGGCGAGCTGCTGATGCAGCAGGGGATCACCTCGCTGGAGGACCTCGCGCGCAGCGACATCGAGATGCTGGTGCAGCTGCCGGGCGTGGACGAGAAGAGCGCGCGCGCGATCCAGCAGCGCGCGGGCGAGCTCGCGGTCGAGCGGCGGCGCAGCGAGGAGGCGCGCGCCGCGGCGGAGGCCGCCGGCGCCGAGGGCGCGGGCCCTCCGGCGCGCGGACCGAGGAACTAGCGCGCGGGCAGCCGCGCAGCACGGGAGCGCATGGCGACGATCAGGGCCTACAAGCTGGCGGAAGAGCTCGGCATCGACCGGGCCGAGTTCGTCGAGAAGGCGACTGCGCTCGGCTTCGTGTTGAAGAGCGCGATGGCGTCGCTCGACGACGCTGTCGCCAACGAGCTGCGCGAGAAGCTCGGCAGTCGCAAGGACCGCGGCGCCGTCACCGAGCGGCGAGTCGAGCAGACCACCGGTGGTGCGGCGGTGATCCGCCGACGCAAGAAGGTGGAGGAGCCGGCGCCCGCGCCGCCGTCGGTGGTGGAAGACGCGATTCCGGTCGCGCCGGAGCCGGTGGAGCTGGTCGAGCTGGAGGCCGAGCCGGAGGCCGAGCCGGAGGCGACGCACGAGGTCGAGCCGGAGCCGGTCTTCGCCGCGCAGGCCACGTCGACCGCGACGCAACCTTCTGCGGGCGCGGGTGCTGGCCCGGGTGCGCCGCGCCAGCGCGAGGCCGCGCAGGATCTCTCGGCGCTCTCGGACCGCGGCGCGGCGGGGCCGGCGCGCCCGGGGCGCAGCCAGCGAAAGCTCGTGCGTGAGGTGGTGAATCTGCGCGAGCAGGAGCGCCTCGCGCGCCAGGCGACCGGCCGCACCGTCGTCCGCCGCCCGACCGGCATCGATCCGCGCACCGCGACCTCGCCGCGCCGCCGGCGCCGCGACACCGCCGCGCGTGGCGCGGCGCCCGTGGCGTCCGCGCCGAAGGAGGCGTCGCGCCGCACGCTCCGCATCGAGGGCGCGATCGCCGTCGGCGAGCTTGCGCGCATGCTCGGCGCGAAGGCGCCCGACGTCCAGCGCACCTTGATGGCGCTCGGCACGATGGTCTCGATCAACCAGTCGATCGACGTCGAGACCGCGCGCAAGGTCGCGCTCCAGTACGACGCGGTGGTGCAGGACGTGGGCTTCAAGGAGGAGGCCTTCCTCGAGGCTGCGCCCGCCGACGAGGGCGCCGCCGAGTGGCCCCTGCGCCCGCCGGTCGTCACCGTGATGGGTCACGTCGACCACGGCAAGACGTCGCTCCTCGACGCGATCCGCCACGCGAACGTCGTCGAAGGCGAGGCGGGCGGCATCACGCAGCACATCGGCGCGTACCAGGCTCGCGTCGGCGACCACGTGATCACCTTCATCGACACGCCGGGCCACGCGGCCTTCACCGAGATGCGCGCGCGCGGCGCGAGCGTGACCGACATCGTGGTGCTCGTCGTGGCCGCGACGGAAGGCATCATGCCGCAGACGGTCGAGGCGATCGAGCACGCGAAGGCGGCCGAGGTGCCGATCGTCGTCGCGATCAACAAGATCGACCTGCCCGGCGCGAACTCCGCGCAGACGCGACAGCGCTTGATGGAGCACGGGCTCGTGCCCGAGGACTTCGGCGGCGACACGATCTGCGTCGACGTCTCGGCGACGAAGGGCACGAACATCCCGAAGCTGCTCGAGATGGTCCAGCTCCAGGCCGAGGTGCTCGAGCTGCGCGCGGATCCCGCGCGGCGGGCGTCGGGCGTGGTGCTCGAGGCGCAGCTCGACAAGGGCCGCGGTCCGGTCGCGACCTTGCTCGTGCAGCAGGGGACTCTGAACAACGGCGACGTGCTGGTCGCGGGCACCGCCTTCGGCCGCGTGCGCGCGATGGAGGACGAGCGCGGGCGGCGCCTCGACGAGGCCGGCCCGTCGGTACCCGTGCAGGTGACGGGCCTCTCGTCCGTGCCCGAGGCCGGCGAGCTCGCGCATGTCGTCGAGAGCGAGCGCGTGGCCAAGGACATCATCGCGCACCGCGAGTCGCAGCGGCGCGACAGCGGCGGCGAGGCGTCGCGGCCGAAGCGCAGCCTCGAGGAGATCTTCGCGGCCGCCGAGGGCGGCGGCGTGAAGGAGCTCGCGGTCGTGCTGAAGGCCGACACGCGCGGCTCGGTCGAGGCGCTGCGCGACGCGCTGCTGAAGCTCTCGCGCGACGAGGTGAAGGTCGACGTGCTGCTCGCGGGCGTCGGCGCCGTCACCGAGTCGGACGTGATGCTGGCCAAGGCCAGCGGCGCGATCGTCGTCGCCTTCCACGTGCGCCCGGAGCCCGCCGCGCGGCGCGAGGCCGAAGGGCAGGGCGTCGACGTGCGCGTGTACCAGATCATCTACGAGGTCACCGACGACATCAAGAAGGCGATGGAAGGCCTGCTACCGCCGACGATCAGCGAGACCTTCGGCGGACGCGCCGAGGTGCGCCAGACCTTCAGCGTGCCGCGCATCGGCACGATCGCCGGCTCGTACGTCACCGAGGGCACGATCCGACGCGGCAGCCAGTGTCGGTTGATCCGCGACGGTGTGCAGATCTACGAGGGTCGCGTCGGCTCGCTCAAGCGCTTCAAGGACGACGCGCGCGAGGTGAACTCCGGCTTCGAGTGCGGCATCGGCGTCGAGGGTTACAACGACGTCAAGGTCGGCGACGTGATCGAGACCTACGCGCTGAAGGAAGAGCGGCCCTCGCTCGAATGATCGTCGGAGCCTCGGTCGTCGAGCTCCACCTCGAGGGCTGCTCCTCGCTGAAGGCCAAGCGCGGCGTGGTGCGATCGATCGCGCAGCGCGTCCGCAACCGCTTCAACCTCGCGGTGTCGGAGGTCGGCGGACAGGACACCTGGCAGCGCGCGGTCCTCGGCCTCGCCGCCGCGGGCTCCGACGCCGTCACGGTGCGGCGCGTGCTCGACCGCGCGGCCGCATTCATCGAGGAGCTGCACCTCGCCGAGGTGCGCAACGTCGACGTCGAGGTGCTCGACCTGCCGCACGAGGAAGGTCTCTGGGATCCGGAGGACGCGGACCCGCTGGAGGATGCGTGACGCGCCGCACCGAGCGCGTCGGGTCGGAGCTGCGCGCGCTGCTCGCGCGCCTGTTGCGCGAGGAGGTCACCGATCCGCGCATCGGCCTCGTCACCTTGACGCGCGTCGATGTCGCTCCCGATCTCTCGCACGCGCTCGTCTTCTGGAGCGCGCTCGGAGAGCGCGGCGAGGAGGCGACCGCCGAGAGCCAGGAAGGGCTCGAGAGCGCCGCCGCGTTCCTGCGTCGGCGCGCCGCGCGCGAGCTGTCGCTGAAGCGCATGCCCGAGCTGCGCTTCCGCTACGATCCGTCGCTCCAGCGAGGCCAGGAAACCCTCGATCTGTTGCGCGAGCTCGAAGCGACGCGCGACGCGGACGGCGAGACCGGGCTCGATGACTAGACGCAATCGGAGAGAGCGGGAGGCGCCCGGGCCCCACGGCTTCCTGGTGGTGGACAAGCCGGGCGGCTGGACCTCGCACGACGTGGTGGACGCCGCGCGGCGCTGGCTCGGCACGCGGCGCGTCGGCCACCTCGGGACGCTCGATCCGCTCGCCACCGGCGTGCTGCCGCTCGCGGTGCGATCCGCGACGAAGCTCGTGCCCTTCGTCACGAGCCACGACAAGTCGTACTCCGGCGCGATCGCGCTCGGCGTCGAGACCGACACGCTCGACGCCGACGGGCGCGCGCTGCGCCGTCACGAGGGTATGTGGCCCGACGAGGCGGCCGTGCGCGCGGCGCTCGCGCGCTTCGTCGGCGAGATCGAGCAGATCCCGCCGATGTTCAGCGCGGTCAAGAAGGGCGGCGTGCCGCTGCACAAGCTCGCGCGCGAAGGACAGGAGGTCGAGCGCTCGCCGAAGCGCGTGCGGATCGATCGGCTCGAGCTCTTGAAGTACGACCCGCCGCGCGTCGAGATCGCCGTGGACTGCTCGGGTGGCACCTACGTGCGCGTGCTCGCGTCCGAGGTCGGCCGCGTGCTCGGCTGCGGCGCGCATCTCGCGGACCTGCGCCGCACGCGCAGCGGGCCGTTCCGGATGGAGCAGGCCGCGACGCCGGAGCAGCTCGAGCGCGAGGCCGCCGCCGGGACGCTCGCGCGCCGGCTGATCCCGGCGCTCGGCGTGCTCGGTCTCCCCGCGCTGCGCCTGTCCGACGCCGAGGTCCGCGAGGTCCGGGCGGGCATCGAGATCGAGGCCTCCGGTCCGCCGCAAGCTCCCGGCACCCGCATGGCCGCCCACGACGGCTCGGGCGAGGTGGTCGCGATCCTGGAGCTGCGGCCCGGACGACGCCTCAAGGCGCTCCGCGTGGTCGAGTGGTTTGCGGGCGCTCGCTAGCTCTGTCAGACTGCGGCCTCGCATTGCCCGCCACGGGTCCAGGATCCGCGGCGAGAACCTCCGCGATGCGCGTCTCGAGGGCCGATCGAACCGGCCTCACTGAAAGGAAGCCCGAACCCTTGTCGCAGACCGCTGCCCGCACCACCCAGGAATCCTTCCGACTCCACGAGACCGACACGGGCTCGCCGGAAGTGCAGGTGGCGCTGCTGACGGGCCGCATCAACGGGCTCTCCGAGCACTTCAAGGTCCACGAGAAGGACCATCACTCGCGGCGAGGGCTGCTCCGGCTGGTGAGCCAGCGGCGCCGGCTGCTCGAGTATCTGAGGAGAACAGCACCCAGTCGCTACCAGGCGCTGATCGAGCGCCTGGGGCTGCGCCGCTAGCCGGCGCCTGCGGGGCCGCTCGAGGGAGCGGCCCTTCGAACATCCGGAGGATCCTTCCTCCACCACCGAGCGGCGCGGGGCACGCCGTCGTGGGATGCGGAAGTCCGTCATGCGCGAAGCCCGACTGCGCGCATCACCGATTCCGCATTCCATCGCGTCCCCCTGGCCCCGGGTCGCTCCCACGGCTCCGCGCGCAGTGCGCGCCCGGAGCGGAGACAACGACGCGATGGCTTCTTATTGGTTCCAACCGGAGACGGTCGCCTTCGACCTCGGCGGCCGCGAGATGAAGATCGAGACGGGGCGGCTCGCCAAGCAGGCGGCCGGCTCCGCGCTCGTCACCTACGGCGAGACCGTGGTGCTCGTGACCGCGACGCGCGCCGAGCCGCGCCCCGGCATCGACTTCTTCCCGCTCACCGTCGACTTCGTCGAGAAGACGTCCGCCGCGGGCAAGATCCCGGGCGGTTTCTTCAAGCGCGAGGGACGGCTCTCGGACCGCGAGGTGCTGGTCTCGCGCTTCATCGACCGCTCGATTCGCCCGCTCTTCGAGGACGGCTACCGCGACGAGACGCAGATCATCGCGACGGTGCTCTCGGCCGACGCGGTGAACTCCCCGGACATCCCGGCCTTCATCGGCGCCTCGGCCGCCCTCGCGATGTCGGAGATCCCGTTCCTCGGCCCGATCGGCGCGGTGCGCGTCGGCCGCGTCGACGGCGCCTTCGTGATCAATCCGACGCCCGAGCAGCTCGCGGAGAGCCAGCTCGACCTCGTGGTCGCGGGCTCGCGCGGCGCGCTGGTGATGGTCGAGGGCGGCGCGAAGGAGCTGCCCGAGGCCGACCTGCTCGACGCGCTGAAGCTCGCGCACGCGGAGCTCGTGCGCGCGATCGACGCGCAGGAATCGCTGCGCGCGCGCGTCGGCGTGCCGAAGCTCGCCGTGCCGGCGCCGCCCGACCGCAAGGCGTTCGTCGCCGAGGTGAGGACCCTGGCGAAGCCGAAGCTCGAGTCGGCGCTCGGGATCCGCAGCAAGCACGAGCGCTACGCGGCGATCGCCGCCGCGGACAAGGAGGTGGTCGATCAATTCGTGAAGCCGTACCGCGACGCGAAGGTCCCGCTCGAGAGCCTCGCCGCGGTGCAGGAGCGCGAGAAGGGACTCCGTGAGCTCGGCGACACCGTCAAGCACGCGCTGCACGACCTGCGCTCCGAGCTGATGCGCGAGCGCATCCTCACGGCGGGCCAGCGCATCGACGGCCGCGGCACGACCGACATCCGGCCGATCGCGTGCGAGGTGCGCCCGGTCCCGCGACCGCACGGCGTGGCGCTCTTCACGCGCGGCGAGACGCAGGCGATGGTCTTCACGACGCTCGGCGGCGGCGCCGACGAGCAGACGATCGACGCGCTCACCTCGCGCACCAGCAAGCGCTTCTACCTGCACTACAACTTCCCGCCCTTCTCGGTCGGCGAGGCCCGCATGCAGCGCGGCCCGGGACGGCGGGAGGTCGGGCACGGCAACCTGGCCGAGCGCGCGCTCGCCGCGGTGCTGCCCGACGCCGAGGAGTTCCCGTACACGATCCGGGTCGTCTCCGAGACGCTCGAGTCGAACGGCTCGTCGTCGATGGCCTCGGTCTGCGGCGGGACGCTCTCGCTGATGGACGCGGGCGTGCCGCTGCGCGCGCCGGTGGCCGGCATCGCGATGGGGCTGATCCAGGAGGGCAGCCGCACGGCGGTCCTCTCCGACATCCTCGGCGACGAGGACCACCTCGGCGACATGGACTTCAAGGTGACCGGAACACACCGCGGAGTCACCGCGGTGCAGATGGACATCAAGATCCGCAGCGTCGACTGGCAGGTGATGGAGCGCGCGCTCGAGCAGGCGCGCCAGGGGCGCCTCCACATCCTCGACTGCATGGCCAAGGAGACCGCGGGCGACTTCGTCGACTTCAAGCCGCGCGCGGAGCTCTCGCGCTACGCGCCGCGCGTGAAGGTGATCCAGATCAAGCCCGATCGGATCCGCGACGTGATCGGGCCCGGCGGCAAGGTGATCCGCGGCATCCAGGAGGCGACCAACACGAAGGTCGACATCGAGGACACGGGCCTCGTCACGATCTTCTCGCCCGACACCGCGGCGCTCGAGCGCGCGGAGGCGATGGTGCGCGAGCTGACGCAGGAGGCCGAGCTCGACCGCGTCTACCTCGGCAAGGTGAAGCGCATCACCGACTTCGGAGCCTTCGTCGAGATCTTCCCGGGCACCGACGGCCTGATCCACATCTCGCACCTCGCCGAGGGGCGGGTGGAGAAGGTCACCGACGTAGTGAGCGAGGGCGACGAGGTGCTCGCGAAGTGCATCGACATCGATCCGTCCGGCAAGATCCGACTCTCGCGCAAGGAGGCGCTGGTGGACGCGGTCTCCGGCGGCGAATAGCCAGGATGAACACCGCTCGGCTTCGCTCGTCTTCACGGGGGCCCGCCTTCGCTCGCCTTCGGCTCGCTGCGCGCGCCTTCGGCGCTTGCGCGCGTCGGCCGACTCTCGAGTCGGCCTCCTAGCAAGCGCGCATGTCGGGCGATGCGAGCGTGCGCGTGCGCATCGCCCGTCTGCGCGGCGCCGAGGATCTTCCGCTACCGTCGCGAGCGACTTCCGGGTCCTCGGGGTTCGACCTGCATGCGGCAGTCGTCGCAGAGCTCCGCATCGAGCCGGGCGGGCGAGCGCTGGTGCCGACCGGCTTGCGCATCGCGCTGCCGCCCGGCTGCGAGGCGCAGGTGAGGCCGCGCAGCGGTCTCGCGTTGCGTCACGGTATCGTGTTGCCGAATGCGCCGGGCACGATCGACTCCGACTACCGCGGCGAGATCCAGGTGATCCTGCTGAACGCGGGGCAGGAGCCGTTCACGGTGCGACGCGGCGATCGAATCGCGCAGCTCGTGATCGCGCCGGTGCTGCGCGCGGAGTGGTCGGAGGTCGCGGAGCTCGACGACACCATGCGCGGAGCCGGCGGCTTCGGCCACAGCGGCCGCGGCGCGCGCGAGGGCGACGCGTGAGCGAGCCGGTGCGCGCCGGGCGCGATCCCGTGCACCCGCTGCCGCCGTCGCCGAGCGGAGCGCCGCCGAAGGGCCGAAGCGACCTGCCGGCTCGTCTGGTCTCGGCGTCGATCCTCGTGCCCGCGGTGCTCTTCGTGATCGCGCGCGGCGGGCTCTGGGTGCTCGGCACCGTCGTGATCCTGGTGGTGCTCGCGCAGCGCGAGCTCTACGGCCTGATCGAGGACAAGGGCGCGCGCCCGGTGGTCGGTTTCGGCCTCGCCGCAGGCGCGGCGCTGCCGGTCGTCGCGTACATCGGCAACGAGTACCACGCGACCGTGCTGCTGACCTTCGGCCTGATCGCGGTGATGATCGCGCAGCTCCGACGCCGTCAAGTGACGGAGGCGATGGCCAGCATCTCGGGCACGTTCTTCGGCATCTTCTACGTCGGCTGGCTGCTGTCGCACGCGATCCCGCTGCGCTTCTTCACGGAGCGGATCGTCTCTTCCGAAGGTCCAGCCGCCGCGGCGCGTCTCGGGCTCCTGCCGAAGAGCGGCGCCTTCCTGCTGGTCTACTGCCTCACCGTCGTGGTGTGGTGCGACGCGGGCGCCTACTTCGTGGGCCGGGCCTACGGGAAGCGCAAGCTCGCGCCGAGCATCAGTCCGTCCAAGTCGGTGGAGGGAGCGATCGGAGGGCTCGTGCTCGGTACCCTCGGCGGCGGCGTCATGAAGGGGATCTTCGACCTGCTGTGGCCCGGCCTCTCGACCGTGCTCGGCTGGCCGCTGGTTTTCGCCTTCGGTCCGCTGATCGCCATCGCGGGCATGATCGGCGACCTGGTCGAGTCGCTGCTGAAGCGCGACGCGAAGGTGAAGGATGCCGGCGCGCTGCTCCCCGGCATGGGCGGAATCCTCGACCGCATCGACGCGCCGCTGCTCGGCATCCCGGTGATGTACTACTTGATGCTCTTCTGGGTCTGGCTGCAAGTGGGGGCCTCCCCGTGATCGACCGCTACGCGCGGCCCGCGATGAAGGCAATCTGGACCGACGAGGGCCGGCTCTCGCGCTGGCTCGAGGTCGAGCTCGCGGTCTGCGAGGTGCAGGCGGAGCGCGGCCATATCCCTGCGGACGCGATGGCGCAGATCCGCGCGCGCGCGGCCTTCGACCCGGCGCGCGTCGCCGAGATCGAATCGAAGGTGCGCCATGACGTGATCGCCTTCCTCACCGACGTTGCCGAGCGCGTCGGCCCCGCGTCGCGCTTCGTCCACTACGGCATGACGTCCTCCGACGTGATCGACACGGCGCTCGCGCTCCAGATCCGCGACTCCGGCCGGCTGCTGCTCGAAGGCGTCGAGCGCGTGCGCGCGGTGCTGCGCAGGCGCGCGCTCGAGTTCCGCCACACGCCCTGCATCGGGCGCACCCACGGTGTCCACGCCGAGCCGACCACCTTCGGGCTCAAGCTGCTCGTCTTCTGCGAGGAGATGCGGAGGCAACGCGTGCGCCTCGCGCGCGCGCTGGACGAGGCGGCCGTCGGGAAGATCTCGGGCGCCGTCGGCACCTTCGCGCACCTTCCGCCGGAGCTCGAGGAGCGCGTGTGCGCGCGCCTCGGCATCGGCTTCGAGCCGGCTGCGACGCAGGTCGTGCAGCGCGACCGCCACGCCGCCTTCGTCACGACGCTCGCGCTCGTGGCCTCGAGCCTCGACAAGATCGCCGTGGAGCTCCGGCACCTCGCGCGCACAGAGGTGCGCGAGGTGCAGGAGGAATTCGGCCGCGGGCAGAAGGGCTCGTCGGCGATGCCGCACAAGCGCAACCCGTGGCGACTCGAGAACGTGTCGGGTCTCGCGCGCGTGCTGCGCGGCTACGCCGGCGCGGCGCTCGAGAACCAGGCGCTCTGGCACGAGCGCGACATCAGCAACTCGTCGGTCGAACGCGTGGTCTTCCCCGACGCCTGCACGCTCCTCGACTTCATGCTCGACCGCATGGCGCACCTGATCGACACGCTGGTCGTCTTCCCGGAGCGCATGCGCGAGAACCTCGAGCTGACGCGCGGGCTCGCCTTCAGCGGCACCTTGCTGCTGCGACTGGCGGAGAAGGGCTCGTCGCGCGAGGACGCCTACGCGGTGGTGCAGCGTCACGCGCTCGAGGCGTGGGACGAGGGCGGAGACTTCCGCGAGCGCATCCTGGCGGAGCCGGTCGTCGGGGCGCTGCTCTCGAAGGAGGAGATCGAGCGGGCGTTCAGCCTCGAGGAGGCGCTGCGCCACGTCGACGCGATCTTCGCGCGCACGCTCGCCAGGGAGGGAGAGGACTCGTGAAGGCGCTGATCCACGTGACACTGAAGCCGGACGTGCTCGATCCGCAGGGCAAGGCGATCCGCAACGCCTGCGCCTCGCTCGGGTACGTTGGGATCGACGAGGTCCGTCAGGGCAAGCTGTTCGAGATCCGGCTGACGCCCCAGCCCGGCGCCGATCCGCGCGCGCTCGTCGCGGAGCTCTGCGACAAGCTGCTCGCGAATCCGGTGATCGAGGACTACCAGATCGTCAGGATCGAGTAACGGCCCTCTTCGGGGACCTGTTGCCCGGCACCCCTGCTAAGGTGCTTGCGCGGCCGAGGCGAGCGCCGCGTCGAGGCCCGCCTGACGCAGCAGCGAGTCGCGCTGCGCGCGCAGCTCGACGTCGCCCGGTGCGAGATCGATCGCGTCGCTGAGCGCCTCGAGCGCGTCGTACCAGAGGCCCTGCTCGGCGAAGGCGCGCGCGGAGGGCGGGCGTCCGGAGAGCTCGGCCGGGTCGACGCGCCGCAGATATTTCTGCGAGACCACGTCGTTCGTGTGGTCGTCGCCCGGCGGCTGCAGCGAGATCGACCATTCGTACTCGACGTCGCGATCGAGCGTGATGCCGAGGTCCGCGAGCCGCACGCGCTGGATCCCGGCGCTCGCGGGCAGCGGCAGCTGGCGCTCGACGATCGGGGTGACGGCACTGGCCTCGATCAGGGTGAAGACGATGCGCGCGGTCTCGGGCGGCGTGCCGTCGAGGTGCCAGAAGAGCGAAGGCGACGCCGAGATCGTCTCGGCCACGTGATCGGGCGCGAGCGCGAGCGGCTCGGGCAGCGCCGCGTTCGCGCTCCGCGAGCCGCCGGCCACGCGTCCGCGCGGTGAGCCGCGCCGCGGCGGCTTGTACACGACCGGCTGACCGGCCTCGTCGCGCGAGCGCTTCACGACCTCGGAGGTCGCCGCCGCGGCGCGCAGGCTGGCGTCCTTCGAGACCGCCTCCTCGCGTTGCGCGGCGGCCGGCGAGGCCAGGACGAGGAAGGCGAGCGCCGCGGCGATCCCGGCGCGTCGGGCTGAGGACTTCGAGGAGATGTGCACCATGACAGGAAGATCGGCAGCGGCCGCCGGGTCCGCTGTGAAGCGCTTCACACCCGGCTAATCGCGCGCCCCGAGCAGGCGGTGGGCCGCCACCGGCTCGGCGCGGCCCTCGAGCGCCACGTCGCCGACCCGCTCCGTGCGGAAGGCCCTGGCCACGAGCCGGCGCGTCGCCTCGGAGATCAGGATGCGGCAGGGCAGGGACTCGAAGTCGTGCGGGACGTCCCGCGTGCTCTCGAGGCGCTGCGCGGTGACGGCCACATCGCCGACCACCGTGTACTTCATGCGGTCCGCCTCGCCGACGCTTCCCGCGACCGCCGGACCGGTGTGCACACCGATCTTCACGCTGCACCGTGGCAGGCCGCGCCCCACGAGATCCGCGTTGAGCCGAGGCACCTCGTCCGCCATCGCGAGCGCGCAGGCCGCCGCGGCGCGCGCGTCCGCGGCGATCTCCTCGCCCGTCGCGCGCGGGATCGGGACGCCGAAGCAGGCCTTGATGCCGTCGCCGAAGTAGTCGTCGACGATGCCGCCGTGCGCGTCCACGCTGCGGGCCATGCGGTCCATGAACTCGTTGGACCAGGCCATCAGCCGCTCGGGCTCCATCTTTTCGGCCTGCGCGGTGTAGCCGCGCAGATCCACGAAGAGGACGGTCGCCGTGAGGCGCTGCGGGCGCGGGCGGCCCGCGGCGAAGAACTCGCCGCGGCGGCGCCAGATCTCGTCGGCGACGGCGGCGGAGACGTGTCGAGCGAAGAGGCGCATCACCTGCGTGCGCTCGCGCTGCTCGCGCCGCGCGACCCAGCTCGTGACGATCCCGACCGACCCGACCCAGGCGAGCAGCGGCCCGGCCATCGGCAGCCAGAGTCCGGCGCGGAACGCCAGCGCGCCCGCCAGCCAGAGCGCGCTGCTGCCCGCGGCCACCGTCGCGATCAGCGCGCCGGTGCCGAGCACCGGACGCCCCGGCACGCCGAGTCCGAGCGCGCAGCCCGCGAGGGCGACCGCGAGCACGAGCGCGGCCTCGACCGAGTCGGGCAGCAGGCCCAGCGGACGGGCGTCTCCCGACGCGAGACGCAGCAGCTGATCCACCGTGTGCGCGTGCAGCTCGAGCCCGGGCACGATCGCGCCGCCGGGCACGCGGAAGTTGTCGGGCAGGCTCTTCGCGTTCGAGCCGACCACGACGACGCGGCCGCGCAGTCTCGCGGGGTCGACCTCGCCGCGCAGCAACTCCCCGAGGCTCACGGACTCGAAGCTGCGCGGCGGCCGCGCGTGGTCGAGCAGGAGCTGGTAGCCCGAGTCGTCCACCGCGGCGTAGCCGCCGTCGCGCGCGCCAAACGGCCGCAAGGTCGCGGCGCCGAGGCGCAGCCACTCGGGCTGCTGCGGGTCGGGCGCGGGCTGCACGCCCTGCGCGGCGAGCGCGCGCAGCGCCAGCACCAGCGCGAACGACGGCTGCACGTCGCCCACCCCGTCGTCCTGATAGAGCAACGCGCGGCGCACGACGCCGTCGGGATCGAGCAGGAGATCGTTGAAGCCGATCCGATCCGGGCCGAGATCGGAAGGCCCGCCGATGCCTTCGGTGTCGAGCGCGCCGAACTTGTGCACCGCGACGACGCGCGGCTCCTCGCGCAGCAGCCGGTCGAACGCGGCCACGCCCGGCGCCACGGGGAGGTCGCGGTAGAGATCGAGGCCGATCGCCGCGACGTCCGCGTCGAGCAAGGTGCGCAGTGCGGTGGCGAGCGTGCGGTCGCTGATCGGCCAGTGCCCCTGCTCGCGGATGTCCTCCTCACGGATCTCGACGAGCAGCAGCGGCGACGCGACCGCCGGAGCCGATCCGAAGCGGCGCAGGTCCTGATCGTAGAGCGCGAGGTCGAGCGGCTGGAGCCAGCCGAGCGCGCGCAGCGCGAGCACGAGCGCGCAGACGATTCCGCCCGACACCGCGCCGGCACGCAGCGCGGCGCGCGGCTCGCGCGGCCGAGCCGCGCGAGGCTCCGCCACTACTCGAGCCCGAGGTGTCGGCGGATCCGGGGCAGGGGATCTTCGGTGTCGGGCTCGAAATCGCGGCCGGTGATCTGCTCGTACGCCTCGATGTAGCGGCGCGCGGCCTCGCAGCGCACGTCCACGGGGATCTCGGGGATCGGCCCCTCGCCCTTGTAGCCGCGCTCGCCGAGCCAGCGGCGCACGAACTCTTTGTCGAGCGCCTCGGGGTCGCGGCCCTCCGACATCGCGCGCAGATAGGCGTCGCGATACCAGTAGCGGGACGAATCGGGCGTGTGGATCTCGTCGATCACGACGAGGCGCCCCTGCGCGTCCTGCGCGAGCTCGTACTTCGTGTCGACCAGGATCAGGCCGCGCTGCTCGGCGTGGCGCGAGCCCTCCGCGAAGAGCGTCATCGCGAGGCGCTCGCACTCGTCGTAAAGCGCCTCGGGGACGACGCCGCGCGCGAGGATCTCCGCGCGCGAGGTCAGCTCGTCGTGCGCGCCGTGCTCCGCCTTCGTCGTCGGCGTGAGCAGCGGGTGCGGCAGCCGCTCGTGGCGGCGCAGGCCTTCCGGCAGCCGATGGCCGCAGTAGGTGCGCTCGCCTTTCGCGTAGGCCGTCCAGATCGAGGTCGAGGTCGAGCCGGTGAGGTAGCCGCGCACGACGAACTCGATCGGCAGCGGGCGGCACTCGCGCACCACCGACACGTTCGGGTCGGGCACCGCGACGAGATGGTTCTCCGCGATCGCCGCGGTCTTCTCGAACCAGAAGGCCGCGACCTGGTTCAGCACCTGGCCCTTGAAGGGCAAGGCGCCGACGACGCGGTCGAAGCAGCTCACGCGGTCGGTCACGATGATCGTGCGGCAATCGCCCGCGACGTAGTTGTCGCGCACCTTGCCCTCGATCTTCGTGCCGAGTGCCGGAAGGTCGGTTCGTTGGAGCGTGCGCTCGCACTGCTCGCGCAGCAGGCGCGGATCGGTACCCATGTGTCTCCTCGCAGCGCCATCCCGGCGCGTCGAACGCGGCCGGCCCGGGGGAGGTCTGATCGTAGACGACCGCCTGGCGCACGGCGTCGTTTTTCTGATCTTCGCTCGGCAATCTCGTCCGATCTTCGTTCGGCTGCGCCTCACTGCGCGCCGGACGGCTTGCCGCTCGCTGCGCGCTTCGCTTGCGCGTCGGTTGTTCCTGCGGAGTGCCGCCGGTATTCTCCGCCGGTCTCCGAACGCCGCTGCGCTGCGGCGCCCCCTCCCGCCTCGTCTCGTGCAGCTCCCGAGGTCCCCCGTGTTCTCGGTCATCCAGCTACCGGGATCGAACGACGATCGCGATCTGCGCTTCGCACTGAAGAGCGTGCTCGGCTGCCCGGCTGAGCTCGTGTGGCACGAGCGCAGGGAGCTCCCGTCCGACACGCGCGCGGTGCTCATCCCCGGCGGCTTCTCCTACGGCGACTACCTGCGCGCGGGCGCGATGGCGGCCTATGCACCGGTGATGGCCGCGGTGCGGCGCTTCGCCGACGCGGGCGGACCGGTGCTCGGCATCTGCAACGGCTTCCAGGTGCTGTGCGAGGCGGGGCTCCTGCCGGGCGCGCTCGTGCGCAACCAGGGCCTGCACTTCATCTGCGACTTCGTGCACGTGCGCGTCGAGCGCAGCGCCGCGCCCTTCACCTCGCGCGTGCCGGCGGGCAGCGTGCTGCGGCTGCCGATCAAGCACGGCGAGGGCGCCTACTTCGCCCATCCCGACGAGCTGGCGAGGCTCGAGCGCGACGGCCAGATCGGGCTCCGCTACTGCGACGCGCGCGGCGAGGTGACCGCCGCCGCGAATCCGAACGGCTCGCTCGCGAACGTGGCCGGCGTCCGCAACGCGCGCGGCAACGTCTTCGGGCTGATGCCGCACCCGGAGCACGCCGTCGAGGCCGAGTTCGGCGGCGAGGACGGGCGCGCGATCCTCGGCTCGCTCGTCGACGCGGTCGCCGGGTCCGCGCGATGAGCGCGCGCCGCGACCCGCCGGTCGACCTCGCGCTCGCACGCGAGCACGGGCTCTCGGACGCCGAGTACGCCGACATCCTCGCGATCCTCGGGCGCACGCCGTCCTTCCCCGAGCTCGGGATCTTCTCGGTGATGTGGTCCGAGCACTGCTCCTACAAGTCGAGCAAGCGTTACCTGAAGCGCCTTCCGACGCAGGGGCCCTGCGTGCTCCAGGGTCCTGGCGAGAACGCCGGCGCGGTCGACATCGGCGACGGCCTCGCCGTCGTCTTCAAGATCGAGAGCCACAACCACCCGTCGTTCATCGAGCCGGTGCAGGGCGCGGCGACCGGCGTGGGCGGCATCCTGCGCGACATCTTCACGATGGGCGCGCGCCCGGTCGCCTCGCTCGACTCGCTGCGCTTCGGACCGCTCGACGACGCGAAGCACCGCCACCTGCTGCGCGGCGTCGTGCAGGGCGTCGGCGGCTACGGCAACGCGGTCGGCGTCGCGACCGTCGGCGGCGAGACGACCTTCCACGAGTGCTACCGCGGCAACATCCTCGTCAACGCGTTCAACCTCGGCGTGGCCGAGCAGAACCGCATCTTCCGCGCGCGCGCTTCGGGCCTCGGCAACCCGGTCGTCTACGCGGGCTCGCGCACCGGCCGCGACGGCATCCACGGTGCAAGCCTGCTGGCCTCCGCGGAGTTCGACGACACCAGCGCGACCAAGCGGCCGACTGTGCAGGTCGGCGATCCCTTCACCGAGAAGTGTCTGATCGAGGCCTGCCTCGAGGTGATGTCGGGCGACGCCGTGGTCGGCATCCAGGACATGGGCGCGGCGGGGCTCACCTGCTCGTCGTTCGAGATGGCGAGCCACGCCGGCACCGGCATCGAGCTCGACCTCGACCGCGTGCCGCAGCGCGAGTCGGCGATGACACCCTACGAGCTGCTGCTCTCGGAGAGCCAGGAGCGCATGCTGCTCGTGGCGCAGGCCGGCCGCGAGGACGAGGTGATCCAGGTCTTCCGCCGCTGGGGACTCGAGGCGGTCGTGGTCGGGCGCGTCATCGCCGACGGACGCATGCGCGTGCGCTGGCACGGCGAGACGGTCGTCGACATCCCCGTCGATCCGGTCGCGCGTCTCTCGCCCGAGCTCGACCGGCCCGCGCGCCAGCCCGCGGACCTGCTCGAGCGGCAGAAGCTCGACCCCGCGGCGATCGCGCCCGAGAGCGACTGGAACGAGGCGCTCGCTCGTCTGCTCGACTCACCGAACCTCGGCTCGAAGGCGTGGCTCTACCGCCAGTACGACCAGCTCGTGCAGGGCGACACGCGGATCGGTCCGGGCGGCGACGCGGCGCTCGTGCGCGTCCGGCGCATGGACGGCACGCCGACCCGCAAGGCGGTCGCGCTCGCGGTCGACTGCAACCCGCGCTGGTGCTGGCTCGACCCGTACGCAGGCACGGTCGCGGCGGTGGCCGAGGCCGCGCGCAACGTCGCCTGCACGGGCGCGCGTCCGCTGGCGCTGACGAATTGCCTGAACTTCGGCAACCCCGAGCGGCCCGAGATCATGTGGGAGTTCGCGGAGGCGACGCGCGGGCTCGCCGACGCGGCGAGTGCCCTCGGCACGCCGGTCGTCTCGGGCAACGTCTCGTTCTACAACGAGACCAGCGGGCGCGCGATCCATCCGACGCCGACGATCGCGATGGTCGGGCTGCTCGACGACTCCGCGCGCTACGCCGTGTCGCACTTCCGTGCCGCCGGCCGCGCGGTCGTGCTGCTCGGAGAGAATCGCGAGGAGCTCGGCGGCAGCACGTGGCTGGCCGAGCGGCGCGGCCTCGAGGCGGGGCGCCCGCCGGGTGTCGACCTCGCGCACGAGCGCCGACTCGCGGCGCTGCTGGCCGACGGCGTCGCCGCGGGCTTCATCGAGACCGCGCACGACGTCTCCGACGGCGGGCTCGCCGTCGCGCTGGCGGAGTGCTGCTTCACGGGCGGCGCGCAGATCGGCGCCGAGATCGAGCTCGGCGACGCCATCCGCGCCGACGCGCTGCTCTTCGGCGAGTCGACCGGTCGCGTGATCTGCGCGACGAGCGCACCCGAACGCGTGCAGGAGCTCGCGGCCCGGCACGGCGTCCCGGCGCGGCGGATCGGCACGACCGGCGGCGACCGGCTCCGCATCGCGCGGGCGTCGGGCGGAGTCTGGATCGATGCGCCGGTCGCGGCGCTCTGCGAGTGTCACGCGCGCGCGATCCCGCGCCGACTGGAGGAGCCGTGATCCGAGACCACGAACGGGACGAGCTCGCTGCGGATCTCGTCGAGGCGCATCTCGCCGACCGCTTCCACGACGAGTGCGGGATCTTCGGCGTCCACGGGCACGCCGAGGCCGCGCACCTCACCTACCTCGGGCTCTACGCGCTCCAGCACCGCGGCCAGGAGAGCGCGGGCATCGCGTCGTCCGGCGCGCCGGGCGGCGACCCGTGCGTCTACCGCGGCATGGGGCTCGTGGCCGACGTCTTCAGCGAGTCGACGCTCGCGAAGCTGCCCGGCCGACACGCGATCGGACACGTGCGCTACTCGACCGCGGGCGGGAGCCTGCTCGCGAACGCGCAGCCCTTCTGCGCGACCACCGACGGCGGCCCGATCGCGATCGCGCACAACGGCAACCTGGTCAACGCGGTCGCGATCCGCCGCGAGCTCGAGGGCCGCGGCGCCATCTTCAGCACCACCGCCGACAGCGAGGTGATCGTGCAGCTGCTCGCGCGCTCGCGCGAGCACAGCCAGGAGGAGCGGCTGATCGACTCGCTCTCGCGGGTGAAGGGCGCCTTCAGCCTCGCGGTGCTCGCGGGCGACGCGCTGATCGCCGCGCGCGATCCGCACGGCTTCCGGCCGCTCTCGCTCGGCCGCCTCGACGGCGCCTGGGTCGCGGCCAGCGAGACCTGCGCGCTCGACCTGATCGGCGCGACCTTCGAGCGCGACGTCGAGCCGGGCGAGGTGGTGGTGATCCGGCGCGGGCGGCTGCGCAGCCTGCGGCCCTTCCGCCGCGAGCCGATGCGCTTCTGCATCTTCGAGCAGATCTACTTCGCGCGCCCCGACTCGCAGCTCCACGGGCACAACGTCTACGCCTTCCGCAAGGAGCTCGGTCGCGCGCTGGCGCGCGAGCATCCCGTCAGCGCCGACGTCGTGGTGCCGATCCTCGACTCGGGCAACACCGCGGCGCTCGGGTTCTCGGAGGAGGCGGGCATCCCCTACGAGCAGGCGCTGATCCGCAACCACTACGTGCGGCGCACCTTCATCGAGCCCGCGCAGTCGATCCGCCACTTCGGCGTGAAGGTGAAGCACAACGCCGTGCGCGGGACGCTCGCCGGGCGCCGCGTGGTGCTCGTCGACGACTCGATCGTGCGCGGCACCACGCTCACGAAGATCGTGACGATGATCCGCAACGCCGGCGCGCGCGAGGTGCACCTGCGCATCTCGTCGCCGCCGATCGTCGGGCCCTGCCACTACGGCATCGACACGCCGACGCGCGAGGAGCTGATCGCGTACCGCTACTCGGTCGACGAGATCCGCAAGCTGATGGGCGCGGACTCGCTCGCCTACCTCTCGCTCGACTCGCTGCGCCGCTGCGGCGACGCCCTGAAGCACGGCTACTGCGACGCCTGCTTCTCGGACCAGTACCCGGTGGCGGTCGAGGACGCGGCGACGTCGCCGCAGCTCTCGCTCTTCCGCAGCGTGGAAGACGACGATGCCTGAACGGCCAGCCGGGCTGCTCACGCCGGCGGAGCTCGCCCGCGAGGCGGAGGCGGGCCGCATCGAGACGGTGATCACGGCGATGCCGGATCTCTTCGGCCGGCTCGTCGGCAAGCGCATCACGGCGCGCTTCTACCAGGAGGAGGTCGCCGCGCACGGCATGCACGTGTGCGACTACCTGCTGGCCGTCGACATGGAGATGGACCCGACGCCCGGCTACCGCTTCGCGAGCTGGGACACGGGCTACGGCGATCTCCACCTCGTTCCGGACGTCTCGACCTTGCGGCGCGCGGCCTGGCTCGATCGCAGCGCGCTCGTGGTCTGTGACGCATTCCGCGGCGACGAGCCGGTGGCCGTCGCGCCGCGCCAGATGCTGAAGCGCCAGATCGAGCGCGCGGCCGCGCGCGGCTTCGAGGCGCGCATGGGCTCGGAGCTCGAGTTCTTCCTGCTGCGCGACGACTACGAGGTCGCGCAGCAGAAGGGCTTCCGCGGGCTCGCGCACTTCGGGCGCTACGTCGAGGACTACCACCTGCTCTCGGGCACCTTCGCGGAGCCGGTGATCGGGGCGATCCGCCGTGGTGTCGACGCGTCGGGCATTCCGGTCGAGTTCTCGAAGGGCGAGTGGGGACCGGGCCAGCACGAGATCAACCTGCGCTACGCGACGGCGCTCGAGATGGCGGACCGCCACGTGATCTACAAGCAGGCGGCGAAGGAGATCGCGGCGGCCGCCGGCACCTCGCTCACCTTCATGGCGAAGTTCGACGAGTCGCTCGCGGGCAGCTCGTGCCACATCCACCTCTCGCTCTGGAACGCGAAGAACGAGCCGGTGTTCGCCGGCAACGATGCGCTCCCGGGCTCGCCCGCTCGCGTGTCGCCGGTCTTCCGCGGCTTCCTCGGCGGCCTGCTCGCGCACGTGCGCGAGATCGCGCTCTTCCTCGCGCCGAACCCGAACTCCTACAAGCGCTACCGCCCGGGCACCTTCGCGCCGACCGGCATCGCCTGGAGCTACGACAACCGCACGGCCGGCTTCCGGATCGTCGGCGACGGCCCGTCCTTGCGGGTCGAGTGCCGCATCCCGGGCGCCGACGCGAACCCGTACCTCGCCTACGCCGCGCTGCTCGCCGCCGGTCTCGACGGCGTCGAGCGGAAGCTGGATCCGGGCCCCGGCTTCTCCGGCGACGCCTACGCGTCGAAGGGCCTGCCGCAGGTTCCGCACAGCCTCGGCGAGGCGGCCGCCGAGCTCGAGAAGAGCGAGTTCGCGCGCGCCGTGTTCGGCGCCGACGTGGTGGAGCACTACCTCCACTTCACGCGGACCGAGGAGCGCGCCGTCGCGATGCGCGTCTCCGACGTCGAGCGAGCGCGCTACTTCGAGCGGATCTAGCGACCTCCGGCGTCGTCGCGATTCGGGGTTTGTGCGCGACGTCCCTCAGATGCGTGAGGCCGTGTTCCGCAGAAGTGTATTCGCGACTGTCGGGGCTCGCGGAATTCGCGCGCTCCACCAGAAGATGCCACGGATTCTTCTCGCACTTTCTGCACCTCGGGTCCACTCTGCGGTCGGGAGGGTCCTGCCATGTCGCTTCGCCCCGCGTGTCTGCTGCTCGCAAGCGCTCTCGCTCTGGTGTGCGTGCCGGGATCGTCGAACGCGCAGTTCGCGCCTCCCGCGCTCGATCACTTCACGGTGTATGACGCCGTGGGCCATCTCACCCCCCCTGCGGTGCTGCTCCAGGACCAGCTCGGGCTGCAGCGGGGCGCTCTCGGCCAGACTCGCCTCTTCCTGGTGCCGGCTCAGAAGAACGCCGAGCCGCTGCTCGACCCGCAGAGCCACCTGACCTGCTACGACCTGGCCGGTCAGCCGCCGCAGGGCGTTCCGCAGGTCGTGGCGACCCACCAGTTCGGCACGCAGACCCTCAACCTCGGCACCGCGCTCTACGGCTGCATCCCGACCGAGAAGTACCCGCCGCAGCCGATCTCGATCGACCACTTCATCTGCTATGCGGCCAGCGGCACCGCGATTCCGGCGGGCGCGTTGTTCACGGATCAGTTCTACCCCGCCACGCACACGCTGCTCGATCCCTTCCTCTTCTGCGCCCCGGCGGAGAAGACGCTCCCGGCGACCGGTCAGCATTTCCTCGTCGAAGATCCGCTGAGCCACCTCGTCTGCTTCAACATCACGCCGCAGGGCCCGCCGCCGCAGGTACCGGGCGGCCTGGTCCCGATCCGGAACCAGTTCGGCTCCGACGAGATCACGCTCGGCGTTCGGCGCGCGGTGTGCCTGCCCGCGACCAAGAACGTTCCGCCGCCCGGGGCGCTCGATCACTTCGTCTACTACGACGCCGCGGGGCCCGACGGGCCGCCCGTCACCGTGGTGGATCAGTTCGGCTCGCAGCCGAGCGGCCTCGATCTCGGCCCCGTGGTCTCGTTCCTGGTGCCGGTCAACAAGAACAGCGAAGGCCTCGTCGACCCGGTCAGCCACCTGACCGGCTACGTGATGCCGGGAAACCCGCCGCCCGCGACCATGAACTTCGTCCGCGTGACGAACCAGTTCGGAGTGCGGAATCTCAGGCTCGGCGCGGCGCGACAGCTGCTCGTCCCGACGCAGAAGCTAATCGGCCAGCAGGGCGACGTGACGATCGATCACTTCGCCTGCTACGACGCGCAGGGCACGTCGATCCGACGCGGTGTCACGCTGCTGGATCAGTTCCACCCGGCGGCGATCACGCGCCAGGTGGCCGAGCCGTTCCTGTTCTGCAACCCGGCCGATAAGAACGGCGAGGGCATCATCAACGTCGACGACCACCTCGCCTGCTACCGCACGAACCCGACCGGCACTCCGATCGGGCAGGTCCCGATCCTCAACCAGTTCAGCCCGGCCGGCGGCGGGCAGACGCTGATCAACGTGGCCGCCGACGTGGCGCTGTGCGTGCCCTCCAAGAAGGAGATCAATCACATCGAGGTGCCGGGGCTCCCGGTCTGGGCGATCTCGCTCGGGTTCGCGCTCTTCGCCGGGACCGGGCTCATGCTGATCCGGCGTCGGCAGCCGGCGCGGATCGCGTGACGGGTCGCGTCGCGAACGCGGCCTAACGCTTCACGGCCATCTCGCGCACGGCGGACGCGGGCGCGAAGGTGAACTCGAGCGAGCCGAGGCGCAGCGTGTCGCCCGGCGCGAGCGGCGAGGGCGGTCCGGCGCCGCGGGTCAGCACGTTGCGCCCGTTGATGCTGGTGCCGTTCGACGAGCCGGCGTCGAGGACGAGGAAGCGCGTGCCCTCGCGCTTGATCAGCGCGTGGCGCCGCGAGACGCTGCGGTCGGGGATCACGACGTCGCACTCGTGGGAGCGCCCGAGCGTCACGACGTGGACCTCGGAGCGCAGCGGGTAGACCCAGGTCGAGAGCGCGCCGGTCTGCGCCTCCTCCTCGCCGAGCAGCGCGAGGTGGGTGGAGAACGAGTCCTTCGAGGCGTGCTGGGAGATCGCCGAGAGCAGCAGGAAGGCGTCGCCGTGGCGCGCCTCG
Organism: Myxococcota bacterium; assembly: GCA_035541475.1. Lineage (GTDB taxonomy): Bacteria > Myxococcota_A > UBA9160 > UBA9160 > SMWR01 > DASUFZ01. The sequence continues at coordinate 63,198 of DATKND010000057.1, forward strand.
AACTCCTGCGCGGACATGCTGCGCGCGTCGTCTCGCAGGGCCTCGAGCGGGATCCCCGATCCTGCGCTGGCCCGATCGGTCGCGACTGCCTTCATGGGACGACCCATGGGTGAAGGTCGGTGGACCCGTCAGGCGGCTTGAGTCCCCTCGGGGCCGCCCGCAAACCTCGAACTCCGTTCGGCCGATACGGCGCGAGGGGAGGGATCGGCGTGGCGGAGAAGCCTCGCGCCCGAGCGGAACGCGTCGCGAAAGTCGCTTTCCGCGACCTCGACACTTTCCAGCGTGAG
>DATKND010000058.1:0-2294 GCA_035541475.1 Myxococcota bacterium
GCAAACGGCGGTTCCTCACGCGCCCGGCGCGGCGTGGGCGGCCGTGTTCGCGGCCGGCGCAGCGCTGGGGGCTCTCCTCGTAGCGATCGGCACCTGGCTGCGACTGCCCCGGCGAACCGTCACCTGACCGCTTCGACGACCGACCTCACCGTAGCCACCGCATCGTCGGCGCTCGTGGCGGCGAGAAAGCGCCCGCCGTGGCGAACCACTTCCACGCGCCACTCCCGCGTGAGCTCCGCCATCGCGGCGAGATACTGCTCTCGCGTCGTGTCGGCGTCCGTCTCGACGACCGAGCCCCCCTCGAGCGCGCGCAACCTCACGTGACCACCGTAGGGGAACTCCGCCTCCGCCGGGTCGAGCACCTGCGTCACGGCCAGCACGCGGCCGCCCGTGCCGATGGCTGCGATCCGCTCCGCGGCGCCCGGCGGCAGGTCGACGAGGTCGCTCAGCACGACCACGATGGCCCCGCGCCTCGCGCCACGCGCGAGCGTCTGGAGCGCACGATCGAGCGCGCCCGCGTCGACGTGCGCGTCGCCGCCCGCCTCGACGCTCTCGAGCGCCGCCACGATGCGCTCGAACTGCTCGCGCCCGCTCGAGCGCGGCACGGGGCGCGCGTTCGCACCGCCGCCGAACAGCGTGAGGCTCACCGGATCGCCCCCGGCGAGCGCGATGCGCGCGAGCGCCGCCGCGACGACGGCCGCGTACGCGAGCTTTGCCCCGGGCGCGCGAGGGCCGCGGAAGCCCATGGAGGCCGACGCGTCGACGAGCAAGCACAGGTCACGATCGGTCTCCGTCTCGAACTGCCGCACGACGAGTCGCTCGTGCCGCAGCAGCGAGCGGCGATCGAGCCACCTCAGATCGTCGCCCACGACGTACTCGCGGAAGCCGCCGAACTCGACGCCGGCGCCGCGGCGCGCGCTCCTGTGCAGTCCCGCGTACACGCCCTCGGCCACGAGCCTCGCGCGCAGCCGCAGCGGCCCGAGCTCGCCCCAGTCGATGGCACGACGGATGGGCCGAAGCCGCTCGCTCAAGGCACCTCAGGGCACCTGCACGTCGGGAGGCAACGGCCCGCCGAGCTGCGCCTTGCCCGAATCGAGCATGTCGCGCGCGAGAGTGACCTCGCTCAGCTCGAGCCCCGTGCCCGCGACCACCTGGCGCAGCAGATCGTCGCCGCCCTTGGTGTCCCCGGCGGCGCGGTGATCCATCGCGTCGTAGAAGAGCGCCTCGTACTTCTGGATGGGCGACGTCGCGCGGGCGATGAGCTCGTCCCCCTTGAGCTTGCCCTCGCCGAAGCGCGCGAGCGTCGCCACCCAGCGTCCGTCGTCGGGCACGGAGGCGAAGACGCGCTCGGCGGCGCCGTCCGTCGGCGCGTGAAGCTGTCGCTCGAGGAGCCGCACCCAGAGCGCGAAGTAAACGAGGTCCGCGTCGTCGAGATCCGCCGCGAGCGCGCGCTGCAGGCCCTCGCGCGCGGCCGCGAGGTCCCCGCGCACGAAAGCCCGGCCCACCACGAGCTCCACCGTCTGCGTCACCTGGCGCTTGTCGCCGGGCGCCGCGGCGTAGGCACGCTCGAGCGCACGCTGCGCCGGCTGCGCCGCGCCGAAGCGGTCGAGCACGCGCGAGAGCACGCGCTCCACACGCGCGCGCGCATCGGCGTTCTGGACGTTGCGGGACTGCACGAGCTCCTTGAGCGCGTCGTTCAGGGGCGTGCGCGCCGCGGCCACGTCGCCCTTGTCGCGCGTCACGTCGCTGATGGTGAGCAGGATCTCGCCCCGCAGCGCCGGATCGTGCGTCGCGTCGTTCGCCTCGAGCGCGTCCCTGAGGTGCCCGAGCGCCGCCTGCGTCTTGCCGTCGCGCCACTCGATGCGGGCGAGCGCGAGAAGCACGCTCCCGGTCTTCTCGTCGGCGACCGATTGCTCGAAGTAGGTGCGCGCGTCGTCGATCCGCCCCTCGCGCAGCTCGATCTCGCCCATGGCCGCGCGCACGCGAGCCGAGCTCGGATGCACCTTCCCGGCGACGATGCGGTCCGAAGCGATCGCCAGCACCGGCTGCGCCGCGCGGAACGCGCGACGTGCCGCGTCGGGGTCACCGGCGTCCTCTTCGCTCACCATGGCGTCGAGCGACAGCGCGAGCGCCTCGCTCAGCACGCGTACCTCGGGATGCGCGCGGACGGCCTCGCCGAGCACCGCCGGCGTCGCCTCGGCCATCCCCAGCTCCTCGAGCGCGACCCCGAGCGTCAGCGCCACCTCGGGAACCGTCGGGTCGAGCCTGAAGCACTCGCGCGCGACGCCGAACGC
>DATKND010000059.1:0-2018 GCA_035541475.1 Myxococcota bacterium
CGAGGCGGCCCGCCTGCTCGAGGAGATGCCGAAGCCGACCATCGCCGCGATCAACGGATTCGCGCTCGGCGGCGGCTGCGAGCTCGCGCTCGCCTGTGACCTGCGCTACGCCTCGAGCAACGCGCGGCTCGGCCAGCCGGAGATCGACCTCGGCATCGTCCCCGGGTGGGGAGGGACGCAGCGGCTCGCGCGCGTCTGCGGCCTCGGCGTCGCGAAGGAGCTGATCCTCACCGGCCGCCCGGTCGACGCGGAGGAGGCGCTGCGGATCGGCCTCGTCAACGCGATCGCGGATCCCGTCCTCGACCGCGCGCTCGAGGTCGCCGGCAAGCTGGCGGCCAAGAGCCCCGTCGCGCTGCGCGTCGCGAAGCGGCTTCTCAACCTCTCGCCGGGCGCGCTCGAGCGGGAGGCCGAGGAGTTCGGCGACCTGTTCGCGAGCGAGGACGCGAAGGAGGGTCTCGCCGCCTTCGTCGAGAAGCGCGCTCCCCGCTTCGTCGGCAAGTAACACGGCGCACGACTCAGGAGGATTCGCCGCGCGCGGCGCGTACTCGGGGACCCCGTGCGCTTGCGCCTCGTCCTCGTCGGAGCTGCTCTCACGGTCGCCATGGCCGCGACCCCGGCCACGCTCGCCTCGGGCGGGCTGAACCCGCAGACGGCCGGACTGCAAGTCGCGCTGCGTGCAGAAGGCCTCTATCGCGGCCCGATCGACGCGATCTCGGGCCCGGGAACGGTCGCTGCGACACGCGCCTTCCAGCGGCAGGAGGGGCTCCCAGCCACGGGTCTCGCCGACGCGCGCACGCGCGCCGCGATGGGGCCGCTCGGCGGCCCGCTCTTCGGCGCGCGCACCCTGCACCGGGGCGCGTTCGGCTGGGACGTGGCGGTGCTCCAGTTCCTGCTCGTCCGCCAGGGGATCAGCGTTCCGATCAATGCGTACTACGACGGGCCGACGCTGCACGGCGTGCGCCTCATGCAGCGGCGGCTCCATCTGCGCACCGACGGCGTCGTCGGCCCGCACACGTTGGGCGCTCTCGCCCGGAAGGACACGGTGCCGCTCGCGCACGGCGTCACCGTCGCCGTCAGCCACGTTGCTCATCGCCACCACCAGCACCGCAGGCTGGCGGTCCACGTCGTCCGCGCGGGGGAGTCGCTCTCCTCGATCGCGCGCCGCTACCACACCTCCGTCGCCAGGCTAGCGCGGGTCAACCACCTCGATCCGTCCAAGTTCCTGCTGATCGGGACGCGCCTCAAGGTTCCCCACCAGCCGCGGCACGTCGCGACGACGCAGCACGTCGCCTACCGCACCCAGAGCGTCGCCTCGGTCCGCGCGCTCCTCGACCACTGGGCGGCGCACTACGGGGTCAGCGTCCACCTCGTGCGCGCGCTGGCGTGGATGGAGTCCGGCTACAACAACCACCTCGTCTCCTCGGTCGGGGCGCGCGGGGTCATGCAGCTGCTCCCGAGCACCTTCCGTTTCGCCGAAACCGTCCTCATCCACCACCGTCTGCACCACAACGCGAACGGCAACGTGCGCGCCGGCGTCGCCTATCTCGCGCATCTGCTGCACGACTTCCACGGCAACCGGCGGCTCGCGCTCGCCGGCTGGTACCAGGGCGAGGGCGCGGTCCGGAGCCATGGCGTCTACAAGGTGAGCAAGACCTTCGCGAAGGCCGTGCTCGCGCTCCAGGCGCGTATGTGAGCCAGCAGGAGTCGCCGCACCACCGAGTGATGTAACCGGAGATGGCTTCAGCCATGAACGCTCCCTGCGTCCTCGCATCGCTTGGCGCTCGCGAACCGCAGACCGGGCGACGTCACCGGTCACATCACTAGCATCCCGCCGGGATGAAGATCGCCGTCTGCGTGAAGCACGTGCCCGAGGGGCTCAGCCGCCTCGACTCTCAGACCTTCCGCCTCGACCGCTCCGGCGAGGGCGCGCTCAACCACTTCGACGCGAACGCGGTCGAGGAGGCGCTGCGCCTCAAGGGCGACTCCGACACCGAGGTCGTCGCCGTCTCGCTCGGGCC
>DATKND010000060.1:0-62490 GCA_035541475.1 Myxococcota bacterium
TCTACATGTACGGCCTCATGGAGGACCAGCCGTATGCCGGGCTGATGCAGCAGCAACTGATCGCACAGATCGAGGAGGCGCGCCCCAAGTACCTGGTGCTCGCAAAAGTGTGGACCTCCTGGCTGCACCCGCTCGACTCACGCCCGCAGCTCGAGCAGTGGATAGGACGCTACCTGCCGCAATACTACGACCCGGTGGGAATGGTAGAGATCTTCCAGGACCAGCCGGCGCACTACCAGTGGAGCGAACAGGCATCCCTGCAGGCGCCGACCACCGAGAACTACCTGGTGGTGTTCCGGCGCAAGGAAATCGGTGACGGCGTCGCGGCGCAGCACCTGCCGGGGGTGACACCATGAACCTCATCATCCAGGTGCCGTGCTACAACGAGGCGAAAACCTCCGGTGTGGCCGCACGAGATTCCCGGCTGGCGCTAGTCCGTGTCGGAGTCGAGCGCCGGCATCTCGGTGTCACCCGGTGCTGCTGAGTGCGCCGCGATTTCTACGCGCTCGCCGAGAAGGCTGCCGCTCGGGGAACCATCGCCGCGATCGGCACCCGCGCTTCGGCTGGCTACTTGCTCGGCTTCGTGGCCGTCGGCCCGGCGATCGCCATCGCCTTCACGTATGCGGGGCGCTTCGTGATCCGATCGACGTAGGCCAGCACGTTCGGCAGGTCGTCGATGGTGCGGCCGCCGAAGCGCGAGAGCGACGTCAGGTTGAAGAGGATCATGACGTCGGCGCAGGTGAAGTCGGGGCCGGCCACGAACGGATTCTTCGCGAGCTGCTGCTCGAGGTAGCGGTAGTAGCCGTTCTCGCGGCGCGCGAGCACGCCGGTCATGATGGGATTCGCGGTCTGGGGCTGTCCGCCCGAAGCCGCGTTCGCCGCGAGCTTCGAGAAGAACATGCCCTGGACGTTGTTGCTCCAGTGCATGAAGTAGAGATAGTCCGGGTAGTTCGGCTCGTCCGGCGCGACCGAGAGCCGGCCTTTCCCGTAGCGCTGGCTCACGTACTCGCAGATCGCGGCGGACTCCGCGAGCACGAGATCGCCGTCGGTGATCACCGGCGCGGTCGCGGCAGGATGCAGCGCCAGGTACTCGGGCGGTGCCAGTCCGTCCTTGCGGTCGTACCACTTCAGCGTGTACGGCAGTCCCAGCTCCTCCATCAGCCAGACGATGCGATCGGACTGGGAGACGCCGAGATGATGGATCGTGATCATGGGTCGCTCCCTAGGATGAGGCGCGCTCGATGCGCGCACACCTTAGTACGGCCGAGCCGGGAATTCGGAAACGCGTCCGCGGCGCGAGGCCGCGAACGCCGCGAGGCCACCTCCCAGGAGCAGACCGCTGCAAGGCTCCGGGACGACCGTCACGCGATAGGGCGCGGTGGCATCGTCGCCCGACTCGAGGAACGCGCCGCCCGCGAGCGGATCGCCGTCATACCAGCTTGCGGCCAGGGTGAAGAGCCCCTGATTCACGGAGCCGGGCGGCGCCAGCGCCGACCACGTGAAAGCGAAGAGCCCGTGCGTCCCGTCGAAGGGCACGTCGAGAGACGCGCCGGGCGCGAGGATCGGGAAGTCGAAGAGGCTCGCGTCGGGAGTGCCGAGCGCGAAGACACCCGAGTCGAGCGCGTCGAGAGAGAGCCAGCGATCGCTGGTCGGGTTCGTGATCTGGTAGCCCCACCCGACGGTCGCGCCGGCGGCCGCGTCGAGCTCGCCATTCGCCGGCAGCGTCTCGAAGCCGAAGCCGACGGCGCGGGCCCGACCTGCGTCGAGCAACGCCAGCAGACACAGGGTTGCGACGAGGCAGGCTCGCCGGACGCCGCGCATCGGGACTCCTTCGAGCGCGCTCATCGCAGCACCGCCTGCGAGAGGGAGAAGTGGAAGTCGCCGCCGAGCGCGCCCTGCGTGGTTCCGCTCTCCGACACCGCGAAGCGCTGCACGCTGGACGGCGCCGTGAAGTAGAGGCGCACCGTCGTAGTCTGGCCGGGCTCGAGCCAGGGCAGGCTGAGAGGCAGCGCCGGCGAGAGCGTGCTCTCGAGGCTCACACTGCCGCTGCCGGCGAGGACGCGCGGGCTGACGCTCTCGAGCACGGTGCTCACCGCCGTGGCGTTGCCCCCGTTCGTGAGCTGGAGGTCGACGTAGACGACGTCCTGCGTCGCTCCCGCGCCCTTGCCGCCGGTGCGGGCGGAGATGCTCGGAGCGCCGCCTCCCTGCGCCGTGCTGAGAAGCTCGTTTCGCAGCCGGCGGCGCTGCGACAGCAGCTGCGCCGGCGGCTCGTCGCTGTCGGAGCTCTTCGCGTAGAACGCGCTCAGCGCCTGCTCGATGTCGGCGAGCGCCTGGGAGATGTCGCCGGCGGCGGCATCGAAGTCAGCGAGCAGGGCGAAGCCTTGCGGACTCTCCGGATGCAGCAGGCTCAGGTTCTCCGCGGTCGTGCGCGCCGCGGCCAGGTCGCCGGTGAAGGCGTCGTAGCGCGCGAGCGACTCGAGATCGCGGATCTCGTCCGCCGGAGCGAGCTGAGCGGGCCGCGCGATCAGGTGGACCGCGACGGGGACCGCCTCGACGACACCGACGAAGGCGCCCGCGGCCGTCGCGCTCTGCGTGTCGAGCCTCGCGGTCAGCACGTAGTCGCCCGTCGCGAGCCCGGCAGAGCTCGACGGAGAGATGGAGGAGAAGAGCGTGCCCTGCGTCGAGGCGTCGAGGCGCAGATCGCCCGCAGGCGCCGGCGGCGAGTCGATCGGCCAGGCGACGACGTCGCCGGTGTCCGTGGTGACCTCGATGCTCACGTTCTGCGCCCAGCTCGCGGGTGCCGCCGGGATCACGATCGGCGAAGCGTCGGCGCTCGGATCGGACTCATCGGGGTGCGCGAGATCGACCTCGAGCAGCAGCGGCGAGCCCTGCAGGAGCGTGACGCTGGCGGCCTGGTTGGCCGAGAGGCCGAGCACCGGCTCGGGGACGGGCGGCGCAGGGTCGACACTGTTGGCGGTCGGGGTCGAGCAGATCGACGGACCCGCGCCGAGCGCGAGCCCCGCCGCGAGCAGCAGCACGGCGAGCCGGGCTCGCGGCGCGAAGGGCTCGTGCACGGAGTCCACGCGCTTCATTTGTCCGCCAGGTGGTCGTTGACGCGCACCTGGCCCTGACAGTTCCCGTTCGCCGCATCGCCGTAGCGCGGACCGGGCGGCACCGGCCGATCGTCGCTGCTGTTGACCCCTGTCCCTTCCTTGTCGCTGCACATCTGGGGCCCGGCCTTCTCCGCGCCGACCCAGTAGCGGATCGGCGGCGTGATGTCGGAGAGCGGGGGCGCGGGCACGAACGCCTCGGCAGACTCGTAGCGCATGAAGCAGTCCTCGTGTCCGCTGTGCTCGCCGTGCTGGACGCCGACGTAGACGACCTGCGGGAGACCGAGCTGCGCCGACGTGAGCGGCGTGTTCTCTTCGGTGAACACGACGATCTCTCGCGCCGGCCCGACGGGGGTGTAGGACTTGTCCTCCTGATACTCGACGCCCTGCTCGACGATGATGCCGCCCACATCGCGCCACTCGACGTGGCGCATGTCGCCGTCGCCGTGGTGCTGGACGTTGACGCCGTGGCCGAGCTCGTGGGCGACCGTCCGCGCGTAGCGGGCGCGCTCGTCCCCGTCGACGACCGGCTCGCCGTCGTCTGTCGTCCCCACGATGCCGTTGTTGTCCTTGATGATCACCCGGTTCACCTGCCGCGGCAGACCGGGCCCGCCCTCGGCGATGTTGGCGTCCGCCGTGCTGTCCTGGATCATCACGAGCGCGTGCTCGTCGACCACGTGCGTGGCGCCGCTCGAGTTGAAGTTGATGACGCGGTCGGCGTCGTCGATAGGCACGTTGCCCGGACATCCCTTCCCGCCCGGCAGCTCGCTGTCGCGGATCCGCGAGTGGACGAGCAGCCCGCTGCCCTGCTTGAAGCGGCGGATGCCCCCGTCTGCCGCACCGCCGATGCAGTTGCGGACGAAGACGTCCTTCTGCAACGGATCGACGTGGTCGTTCTGGCTCTTGCGCGAGTGCGTCCCGTTCAGGATGAAGCCGCGGTACTCCTCGTACAGCGAGAGGCCGTCCCCGGGCTCGCCCGAGCCGGCGGGATTCGTCTCCGAGTCGTCGAGGTCGCTCGCGCCGTCCGGGACGCCCTCGTCGCTCTTCCAGCTGTCACCGATCTGCGACGGCAAGGTCCGCTTGGGAATCTCGATCTCGGTCTTCGAGCGATCGGTGTCGAGCTCACCGGTCAGCTGCGTGCCGTCGGCGGCGACCGCCGTCACCTGCAGGATTCCGTAGCCGCCCCAGTCGTAGGTCGAGAGCAGCGCCGTCGCCTTCCCGTCCTGCGGTGCGGACTTCGTGTGGGCGCTGGAGCCGTCCTCGTCGGGGACCTGGAGACTCTTCGGCGTGTTGAGGTCCTGATCGAAGCGCAGGTCGGGCTTGGCCGGGCTCTTGAGCTTCGACTTCTGCGGGAAGTTCATCGCCACGCCGGGCTCGCTCGAGCGCGAGAGCAGGGTGAACGTGATGCTGTCGGGCGGGAACTTCGGCGCGCCGCCGCCCTTCTTCTGCACGGTCCCGCGGATCTCGAGCTCCTTGCCCGACGGTCGCGTCACCTCGTCCGGCCCGCCCTCGGGCAGCCAGGTCGTGTAGCTGGGAATGCTGACGATCAGCTCCTCCTCCTCGGGCGGTCCCGGCAGGAAGCTCCAATCGGTCCCGGCGGAGCCCGGCGGATCGTTCAGGTCGCCGGCCGCGATGTAGGCGTCGTCGGGGAGAGCCTGGAGCAACCACAGCAGTCCGCGCGCAGGCAGGTTCGCGTTCGCCTTGACCGGCGCCAGCTTCGGGACCGGTAGATCGCGCGGCTGCACCTGCACCTTGCCGAGCCCCTGGGCCGGCGCGGGCGAGCTGCCGTCCTTGGTGGTCACGATCGCGTCGACGTTCACCGACCAGAACCACGAGTACTGGCAGGTGGTCAGGTCGAGGACCAGGTTGATGCCGCCCTGACCCGCGGAGTGGATGGGTGTTCCGGCGCCGTCGAAGGAGGTGACGTCTCCCGTGGCCGTATCCGTGTAGCGATCATGGATGCTGACCGTGCCGACGCCCGGGCCCTCGAAGACGATCTGCGTCACCCCCGGCAGGTCTGGCGTCTGACGCGCGAGGTGGACGCTGACGCTCGCGTCGTGGTTTCGCTGGACGATGGTGGTGTCGAGCGTGTACTGCGCCGACCAGGTGTAGTGGACCTTGCCGTTCCACTCCTCCAGGGTCGAGTAGATGCTGCAGTCCGGGACGGCGGCCCCAGCGGCCGCGGACAGCCAGACGGGGAGCAGCAAGCCGGTCAGGGCGAAAACCCGCGAGAGGAGGAGAGCGGCCCGGCCCATTCTGCGTCTGCGTCCTGCTTCTGCGTCTGCGTCTGCCCGGTGGGCTTCCCCTTAGAGAGTGGCTGCGTCGCGGCTCGCGTGGCGGACGCCGTCGAACGTCCTTGACCGACACGACGGGCATGGTCGGATGTCGCCCAGCCCTGGGAGTGGCTCGAACTCTTTGGAGCGCGGCATCCCTGAACGGCAGCGGCGTTTCCTTCGCCGCCACTGGGTCCCACCGCAACCATCACGATGCGCCACGCGGCCGAGACCAACATCTCCGGGGGTGGCTTCGGCAACGCCGACGGCACCAACAACTCCTCCTTCGGTTTCACCGTGGCGCGCCGGCGCCAGGTCTGAACCGATCTCGATCGCATTTCGAGGCGGAGCTCGCTCAGCGCGGACGCCGCGCCGCGCGCAGCAGCGCGATTGCGGTGTAGAGCACGATCGCGAGCACGAGCCAGCGCACCAGATCGAGCGGCAGCTCCTTCACGACGTACGCCGCGACGAGCACGGCGGGCGTCCCGCCGAGCGTCAGGCCGAGCGCGGCGCGTGGCGCGTACGCGTCGCGGCGCACGAAGCGGACACCCGCCGCCGGCATCAGGAACGCGCACGACCCCATCATGATCGGGAACGCAGCCTTCGGGCTCATCCCCAGTAGCGAAACCAGGATCATGCACGGCGCATACAGTCCGACGCCCATCGTCATCAGCGCGCCGAGCACGAAGTTGCCGAGCGCCCCGATCCAGAGCAGGCCGCCGCGCAGCGCGCTGGCGTCGCCGCCGGGCGGCAGCCATCCGAGCGCCGGCACCGAACGCGCGAGCGTCAGCGCGAACGCGGCGAGCAGCGCGAGCCCCATGCCGAGCTGCACCTTGCGCTCCGACCAGCGCGCGACGCGCTCGGCGCCGAGCAGCGCGCCGAGCACCGACGCCCCGATCAGCAGCACGAGCGTCGTCGCGTCGACCTCGATGATGCCGATGTAGATCAGCGCCTGCGCGATCGTCGGCAGCAGGTGGCCGACGTTGAGCGTGCCCGGCAACAGCCGATCGGGCACGGCCGACGTGACGCGGTACAGGCTGGTCGTGATCGCGAACGAGCCGATGCCGAGCGTGTCGAGGAAATCGGTGAGCGCGCCGATCGCGATCTCGGTCGCGCTCGGCCGGCCCGGCGCGCGGCCGCGCAGCGCACGCGCCCAGAACGCGAGGAACGCCACGCCGAGCAGCGCGAGCGCGGCGAGCACCATCGACTTGGCGTTCATTCGCGTTTCACCGTATCGGTTGCCACAATCCACGCGCACGCGCCACTGACACAAGAGGGGGAAGGTGCGGAAGGAGCGTGCTCGATGGCGTTCACTCGGCTGGCCATCGGCCTCGCCCTCCTCCTTCTGGAGCTGCCCCTACATGCGCGGGCGACGGCCATCTACCAATACACCGGTAATCCCTTCCAGATGGCAGTGGGCCGCTACACCACGAGTGACTCCCTATCGGGAACGATCGAGCTTGCCTCGGCGCTCGCAGCGAATCTGACGAACGCCGCGATCACGCTCGAAGCGTGGAGCTTCGGCGACGGCCTGAAGATCTTCGACGCGGGGAACTCCACAGTCGATTCGCCTCGGGTGAGCACGGATGCCACCGGTCGGATCGTCAACTGGAGCATCGACTTCTCCGGCGGTCCGGCAGTCGGGGTGATGGGCACCTTCGACAACGGGCCGATCGACCAGATCGACCAGGCCACGGACTTCGTCGGGTCGAACAGCCTGGCCAGCAACACGAGCACTCCTGGCAGCTGGGCGCTCGCGCCGGAGCCTTCCACCGGCGCGCTGTGCGCGTTCGGACTGTCCTTGCTCGGGGTGGCAAGAGCGCGGCTGCGCCCGCCCGGCCGCTCGTCCGGATGCGCATAGTCTGCGCTCCGAGACTGCCGGCCAGCCCTACCCCGCGGTCCTCGTGCCATCGGTGCCAGCGCGGTCTGCCCGACACTCGCGGACCATCAGCTGCAGGTGCATGCGCGAGCCGTCGCGATTGCGCATGCCGGGAACGCGCGTCGGCGGGCCGTGATGACCGAAGCCCATGCGCTCGAAGAAGTCGATGGCGTTGCGGTTCTCTGCGAATGTCCCGAGGTGGCAGCCGGGCGATCCGAGCGAGGCGAGCCGAGCGAGCCACGAGCGCATCAGCAAAGCTCCCGCCCCGGCGCCGCGCGCCTCGGGCAGCAGGTTGATGTGCAGATGTGACGGCCAACGCGCATCGCGAAGATCGCCCGACGGTAAGCCCCGATCGCGCAGCGTGTCGAACAGCGCTCGCCAGAAGAACCCGGCTGTGCCCGGCCGAAGCAGCAGGGCGCGACGCAAAACCAATCGGGCGCTGACGTCGGCCATGCTAGGTGCGCGCGCGGTGTCGACGCAGCCCGTCAGGTAGCCGACGACGCGTCCATCGCGCACCGCGACGAACGACGATTCCGGCTCCTGATCGGTGTAGTAGCCGGTGCAGGCGTCCGCGAAGCTCTCGCGATCGCGCCAGTACCAATCGGCTGGCTCGCCCATGAAGCCGGTCGCGTGGCAGATCGCGCGGAGCTCCGCGCGATCGCGTGGCTCGTAGGAACGAACCGCGATCGCCGTATCGGGGCCGGCGGGCTCGGAGCGCGTCAGCGGATTCATTCGCGCTTCTCGTCGGGCGCTTCAACAGCAGCCGTCGCCGCCGTAGTGCCACGTAGGCGGCGTCAGCCGGAGGTCGGAGCGCTCGAGCCGCGCGAACGCCGCAGCGGTCTTGTCGCACACGCCGAGAGGCACGTCGCGCACGAGCACGTGGCCCTTGCGGTCGTCGAACGTCTCGCCGTCGCCGGTGTAGATGGCGGTGCGGCCCGTGAAGATGCACGCGCCGTCGGCGGGGATCGGGTCCTTGATCGCGCACACCTCGACGCTCTCGAGCAGTAGATCCTCGTCGAGCCCGTAGCGTCGCGCGTCGAGGAGCCGGTACGGTCGACGCGAGCGCACCTCGATCGTGCCGAACCCGGCGCGCACGATCGCAGCGAGGTAGTCGTCGAGCGGCAGCGCGCCGCTGAGGCACATCGCGCGAAGTCGCGAGTCGTCCGCGAGGCGCGCGGGCACGGGCCGCGTGGCGATCGGATCGCTGAGCACGAGCCGCCCGCGCGGTCGCAGCACGCGGAACATCTCCGAGAGCGCGACGTCGAGGTGCTCGCGCGTGAAGATGTTGAAGAGGCAGTTCTGAGCCGCGACGTCGACGCTCGCGCCGTCCACCGGCAGCGCGAGCGCGTCGCCCTTGCGGAGCTCGACGAAGCCCTCGCCGAGCCAGTCGTTCTCTCTCGCCGCCTCGTCGAGCAGCGCGCGCGCCGTGTCGAGCACCACGTCCAGGCGATCGATCGCGACGACGCCACCGGGGCGCCGCACGAAGTACGCCATCTGGAGCGCTTCCATGCCCGCGCCGACGCCGACGTAGAGGACGCGCGTCGCGTCGGCGAGGTCGCGCGCGCTGACCGTCGAGCCGCAGCCGTAGTTGCGCTCGAGCATGCCCTGCGGGACGCGCAGCCCGGGGAGCTTCCACGCCGGCGCGGACGTGCAGCACAGCGCTGGCTGCGGCGTCTGCGCGGCGTCGGCGTAGAGCGCGTCCGTGACCTCCTGGTAGTCGCTCATCGACGCGATTATGCACCGGATCGCGCACCTGGCGCCGGAGTCGATCCACCTTCACGACGGGCGGCGGCGTCCACGAGCCTCCAGGATCGCCTCGTCCGGCCAGCAAAGGATCGGTAGGAAAGGGATTGACCCGCATACATCACGCAGAGGTCTGTGTCTGGGTAGCGGGGGCGGCGATGGCGGCGCCGATCTCGTTCACGGAAGGGTCGGATCTCCCGAACAGCAGCGGCTCGGCGCTTCTGGTCGGGACCTTGGATGTCGGCGCCAATACGGTTTCGGGTCAGCTGCCGTTTGCGATCAACAATCCTACTCCCGGAGACTCCGACTACTTCAAGGTGACGCTTCCCGGCACCCTCTCCATCGCGACGATGGATCTGGTGGTCTCGAATTTCCTCGACGCGGCGAGCGGCTCCTCCAGCTCGGTCTCGGTGCTGAGCCCGAGCTCGGGCAGCCAGAACTTCAACGGCAACGGCACGGTAGGCATCAGCCCGTTTACGATTTCGGGCTCGACGATCACATTCGGATTGACTCCTGGGCTCAATAGCTTCTTCCCACCCCCTCCGAACCCGCTTCTGTTCAACGCGGATGGCTTCTCGTACACGCTGACCATCAACGTCGTTCCCGTTCCCGAGCCCGGGACGGCCGCGCTGCTCGCGCTCGGTCTCGCGTGCACGGGGCCCATCCGGCGCGGGCGCCGCACTGGCTAGCATCTCGCGAGTCCCCAGCCCGAGCGGACCCGAAGCCGCCACGCTGGACGCCTCGGCGCCAGCTCCGAGCACCATCCGGCGGCATCGGCCCGGCAATTTGACATAACGACGTCTCTCGGACACTCATATCCGCTCGAATGTCCGATCCTCTCGACACCTGCCTCTTGTGGGAGCGCTTCGACGCCTCCGCCGAGCGCGCCGCGCGGGAGGAGCCGCGCTGAGCTCCTCCGACGCCGCGCGCGTGCGCATCTACGCCCTGCTCGTGCTCGCGGCCACGCTGATCGCCTACTGGCCGGTTTGCGGGAACGGGTTCGTGAGCTTCGACGACCCGATCCGCGTGACAGCAAATCCGTGGGTGCAGCGGGGCCTCACTGTCGAGAGCGTGACGTGGGCCTTCACCACGCTGACCGACGGCCACTGGCATCCGCTCACCTGGCTCTCGCACATGCTCGACGTCACGGTGGCGGATCTCCACGCGGGCTGGCACCACGGCACCAACGTGGCGCTGCACGCTGCGAGCGCGCTCCTGCTGCTCGCCGCGCTCGCTCGTATGACGGGAGCGCCGGGCCGTTCGGCGATGGTCGCCCTGCTCTTTGCCGTCCACCCTCTGCACGTCGAGTCGGTGGCGTGGGTGTCGGAGCGCAAGGACACGCTCTCCGGCCTCTTCTGGAATCTCGCCCTCTACGCCTATGCGCGTCATGCCGAGCGTCCGAGCCGTGCGCGCTTCGCGGCAGTCGCGCTTGCCTTCGCGTGTGGCCTCGTGTCGAAGGAGATGGTCGTCAGCCTGCCGATCGTGTTGCTGCTCCTCGACCTCTGGCCGCTCGCGCGCGTGCGCCGCGAGAGCCTGCTTCCCCTCGTCCTGGAGAAGCTGCCGCTGTTCGCGCTCACCGCGCTCTTCATTGCGCTGGCCTGGTTTGCGCAGCACAGCTCGGGGGCGGTAGTGACCACCATCGCCCTGCCGCTCCCGTTCCGCGCGGCGAACGCGCTCGTCGCCCTCGTCGCCTACCTCGGCAAGGCGCTCTGGCCGCAGGGCCTCGCCTTCTTCTACCCGTATCCGAGCGAGCTCTCGCTGTGGAAGGTCGGAGCCTCGGCGCTCCTGCTGCTCTCGGCGAGCGCGGGCGCGCTGCGCGCGGCCGCGACGCGTTCGTACCTGACGGTCGGCTGGTTCTGGTATCTGGTGACGGTCGCGCCGGTGATCGGGCTCGTGCAGATCGGCATGCAGGCCATGGCCGATCGCTACACCTATCTGCCGCTGTGCGGGATCTTCATCGCCGCCGTCTGGGGCGCGCACGATCTCTTCGCCGCGCGTCCCTCCATCCGGCTCGCGCAGGCACCCCTCGTGGCCGCCCTGGGGATGGCGTGCATCGTCCTCACGCGCATCCAGGTCGGCTACTGGCGCGATGATTTCACGCTCTACGAGCGCGCGATCGCCGTGACCCGCGACAACTTCCTGGCGCACAACAACCTGGCCGCGGCGCTCATGAGGCAGGATCGACTGGCAGAGGCGCGCGGTCACCTGGAGGAGGCGCTGCGCATCCAGCCCCACTTTCCCGACGCGCGCAACAACCTCGCGGGTGTGCTGCTCCGGCAGGGCCACACCGACGAGGCAATCGCGGAGCTCCGCACCGTGGTCGAGGACACCCCCGGCTACGCGCCCGCGCACCGGAATCTGGCGGCGATCCTCGCGCAGATGGGCCGCAGCGAGGAAGCAGCCGCGCACGAGCAGGAGGCGCGCCGCCTGGAGTCCGGCGGCGGCCCCTGAACGTCAGCGCCGCATGTAGCGGAGGAGGTCGAGCTTCGTGTCTGCGCACGACCTGCCCCGTGCGCTGCGCGCCGCGTCCCGCACACGCATGCGATCGCCGCGGGCGGACGATACAGCTAGGGAGTGCCTCGAGCAGAGGAGACACCATGTCACTCGCGTCACGCCGCTTCGTTCTCGCCGGCGCGTTCGTGCTGGCGTGCCTGGCTTCGTCTCCGGCCGCCGCGGACCCGATGCGGGTCGTGCTGAAGGATGGCAGCGTCGTGATCGGTGAGCTGGTCGGGGTGCAGAGCGGGCGATTGGTCATCGAGTCCTCGTCGCTCGGCCGGGTCCGCCTCGACGAGGCCCGAATCGCGAGCATGACGCCGCTCGCCGCGACACCGTGGAGTGACGGGCCGAAGCTCGCGGCGTCTGCGCCGTCCGCTCCGGCCGGCACCTCGCAGAGCGAAATGGCGTCGACGCTGCAGACTCTCATGGCCACGGATCCCGAGGTGCTCGCGCAGCTCGGCGAGCTGCAGGAGAGCGATCTCATGAAGGAGATCCTCTCCGACCCCGATCTGATGGCGAAGGTCCGCGCCGGCGACTATGCGACGCTCGGTCAGGATCCGCGCATCCAGAAGCTGCTCAGCGACCCGTCGATCCTCTCGATCCAGAACCGGGTCGGCGAGTAGTCACACACTCCTGCGCAGCCCCTCGAGCGGCGCGGGCGTGCGCGGACGCTATGCGATTCCGAGCTGGCCCTTCGCCACCTCTTCGTACGACTTGCGGTCGACGTAGATGTGTTGCCCACCCGTGAAGAGATCGCGGAAGCAGCGCTGGACGAGGCTCGGGTTGCGGAGCCCGTGGCTGCCGGCCCATTGATAGGCGAAGAGCGCGACGTCCTGCGCCACCTGGGTCATGTAGGCGACCGATCCCATTACGTCGTCGTTCATCGCCTTCGACATCGGCTCGCCGCTCGCGAGCCGGTCGACGATCCCGCCGAACACATCGTGCACGAGCAGTCGCACGGAGCGCAGCGCCAGAGACTTCTCGCCGAGGCCGCGCTGGAAGATGGCCTGGTCGCGGATCGCGCCGCCCACCATGCGCGCGCGTCCGCCCGCCGCGAGCTTCTCGATCTCGTCGAGCGCGCGCTTCGCGACGCCGAGCCCCCAGCCCGCGTGGCCGAGCCCCGCGAGCGCCGTCGCGCCCATGCGGAACAGCGCGCCGCCCGTGCGCACCTGCGGGTCGAACAGGAAGAAGGTGCGGCCGCTCTCGATCAGCTGCTCCGGGATCGTGTAGTCGAAGCTGCCCGTCCCGCGCAGGCCCATCACGTCCCAGCCGCCCTGCATCTCGATCGAGTCCTTGCGCGCGAACCAGCAGAGATAGGCGGGCATTCCGATCGGAAGCATCTCGGGAGCGTTGTTGTCACCGAGCACGAAGCCGCCGCCGCCGAGATGCGAGGCGTGCGCGCTGCCGCTCCCGAACGAGTAGCTGCCGCCCACGCGGAAGCCACCCGGCACGCGCCGGGCCGATCCGCGCGGCGCGAACTGTCCTGCGAAGGTGGAGCCCGGCTGGCCTCCCACCATCTCTCGCGCCGCCTGCGGGTCGAGGAACGCGCAGAAGGCGGTTGCGCTCGCGTTCGCCATGTGGGTCCAGCCGATCGATCCGTCCTGGTGCGCGAGCTCCTCGAAGACGTCGATGATCGTGTCCGTGTCGGCCTCGTACCCGCCGAATTCCTTCGGGACCATCACGTGGAAGAGGTTCGTTCGCGTGAGGGCCTCGATGCACGGCTTGGTCAACGTGAGCTCGTCGTCGGTCGCGTCGGCCTGCGCTTCCAGGATCGGGCGCAGGGATTTCGCGAGGCGCAGCGCGTCGGACATGAGCGTTCTCTCCCGAGGGTTCTGCGGCGGGATCCGCATCGTACCAGCGCGCGACGTCGCGGTCGCGCCTAGCCGCCCGCCGAGGGCTCGGCCGCTCGGGCTCGATCGTTCGGGCCTCCGCGTCAGCGGAGTCGCGCCGGGATGATCACCATCGTCTGGCCCGCCCACTGGAGGCGTTTCTGGATCGCGTAGGCGGTCTCGTTGTGGAGCAGGCGCTGGTACCAGCGCTCGCGCTGGAAGATCACCTTGCCGGCGAAGAAGGTCGTCTGCTTGAACTGCAGCAGCACCTCGGCGCCGAGCCTGCCGGCCTCCTCGACCGCGTCGGTGCCGATCGCGATGCGCGCGGTGGCCGGCATGCCGAGGCCGTGGGCGAGCGCGATGTAGCGCTGCACCGTCTCGTGAGTGCGCGCGCGCAGCTGGTCGATCGAGTCGCCGCCCTTGAAGCCGCCCGAGTCGATCACGCCGATCGACAGGAAGACCAGGTTCCGGAAGTGCCCCGGGAAGGCCCGGAAGATGTTGAGCGTGGTGTGGATGCCGAGGCCGCCGTAGTCGCCGACCAGCACCGCGGCCGTCGGCTGGCTCGGATCCGGCTCGCCCGCGTCGGCGGACGGCGCCGCCGGAATCGCTCCGAGCTCGTCGTAGAGGCGCGACACCGCCTGTGCCGTGGCGCGATAGTGCCGTCGGATCACGAAGCAGAACCCGACCAGCGAGCCGGTGACCGCCAAGGTGATCCAGCCGCCCTCGCGGAACTTCTCGATCACGGTGATGGCGAGGATCGTCGCGCACAGGCCGAAGCCCAGGGCGAAGAGAGACGCGCGGCGTCTCCAGTGCTCCTTCTCGCGCCGCGTGCGGAACCAGGAGATGCCCATGCCGAACATCGACAACGAGAAGGTCAGGAAGACGTTGATGCTGTACATGACGACGATGTGGCGCACATCGCCGCCCGTGTAGAGCAGCGCCGCGAGCGAGGCGAGGCTCATGAGCACGATCCCGTTGTGTGTCGTGAGGCGGGTCCGAGAGCGCCGCGAAGCGGTGGGGCACCCACGAGTCCACCGCCATGTTGGCGAGCACGCGCGGGCCGTCGAGGAAGCCGGCCTGCGCCGCGACGACGAGGAGCGCGCCCTCGGAGACGAGGAAGAGCGCGACGAACGCCCCGCCTAGCGGCGCGCCGCCGGCGAGCCGCTCTACCAGCACCGCGTTCAAGGTCTTGCCTTCCTCGTGACCGACGTCCCACAGCAGATAACAGAGCAGGAGACCCGTCGCGGTGAAGGCCAGCGACGACGCCATGTAGAGCATGGTCCGCTTGGCCGTCTGGACGCGCGGCTCGCGCATGATCGGGAGCCCGTTGGAGACGGCCTCGATCCCGGTGTAGGTGCCGCCGCCTAGCGAGTAGGCGTGCACGAAGAGCAGCAGCAGCCCGCCGATCCCCAGAGTGGTGGCGCCCCCGGCGAAGCCTCCGGACACCACCCTCGCAGTCTCGGGCAACGCGGCGGCGCGGCCCAGGATCCCACCGCCGATCACCAGGGCGTGGGTCACGAGGAAGACCAGGAAGATCGGCGCCAGGGTCAGCACCGACTCGCGCGCGCCGCGCAGGTTGAGCGTGCTGAGGCCCAGGATCAGGATCACCTCGGCCACGAGCTTCGCGGGCTGCCAGGCGATCGGCAGCAGGCTGAAGAGGGCATCGCCCGCCGCTGCGATCGACACCGTGATGGTGAGGACGTAGTCGACCAGCAGCGCAGAGCCCGACACCACGCCGGCGCGATCGCCTAACAGCTTGGTCGCCACCAGGTAGCTGCCACCGCCGTGCGGGAACTGCTCGATGATGCGGCTGTACGCCATCGAGATGATGATCACGGTGCCGGTCATCACGCTCGCGAGCGCGACCGCGAGGTAGGTGTGCTCGCCGAGCGTGCGGAATGCCTCTTCCGGGCCGTAGGCCGATGACGACAAGCCGTCGGCGCCGAGTCCGACCCACGCCAGGAACGGGATCAGCGACAGCCGATGGAAGAGCGTCCGATCGCCGAGGCTGCGCGGCGCGCCGATCAGGAGTCGCCAGACACGTCCGGCCAGCGACGGCGCGTCGACCGCATCGAGCGCGGGTCCGGGGTCGTTGGATGCGGCCAAGCGCGCCTGCGTTCGGCACGCCGTGTGCCAGGCCCGAACGCCCTTTAGCGCCGTGGTCGGTTGCGGGCTGCAGGACGACCCGGTGCGTTTTGCAGGGTCCGAGGTGCGAGGTCATGCAAGATGCACGGCGGCGCACGGTCTGCGCCGATCGCTGATGCACGCGTCGGTGACACTGCCTGCCTCGAAGTTGGGACCCCGATCTCTCTACCGAAGCACGGGACCGACCGATACGAGAGCCGGAGGCGTGCCGTGCCGGTGATCGATGCGGCCGATCCGGGCCAGGTCGAGCGCTTCTACGACGATCGCTACGAGACCGGATACATGACGGACTGGCCGTCGTGGAAGAAGCGCCGCATCGGAGAGCTGGTCCGCGCGCTCGGTCTGCCGCGCACCGGAAGAGCGCTCGACTTCGGCTGTGGGCAGGGCGTCTTCACGCAGGTGGTGAAGGAGGCGCTCCCCGAATGGGACGTCCATGGCTGCGATCTCAGTCCGGTGGCGATCGAGCTGGCATCACGGCGGTTCCCCGGTTGCCGCTTCCATCCGTCCGGGGATCGCCACCTGGATCGCTTCGACCTCGTGCTCTCTCACCACGTGCTCGAGCACGTCGTCGACCTCTCCCGAACGTTCGATGAGATGGCCCGTGTTGCCGGCCCTTCGGCGCGGATGCTCCACATCCTGCCGTGCGGCAACCCCGGTAGCCTCGAGCATCGCGTCGCGAGCTGGCGCGCTGGTGGCGTCGACGCCGAGCGCGGAAATCGGTTCTGGTTCGAGGACGAGGGTCATCTCCGCAGACTCACCACTCCGGAGATGGAGTCACACCTGGCGGCGTACGGCTTCCGGCTGGTCGAGGCGCGTTATGCCAATCAATACCACGGAACGCTCGAGTGGGTCTCGACGAGCAGCGCCGGGTTCATCGCCGACTTCGCCGACCCGACCCGAGCGGTCGACAGCGCCGCGAGGAACGAGCTCGAGCGACTGCGCGCCCGGCTGCAACGCCTCGCGCGTCTGCGGCGGATCGGCGCGCCGCGGCGTCCGCACAGCCTCCGACAGGCGGTCTCCACGGCGCTCCAGATCGGGCTTCGACAGGTCGGACGGGCGGTCGATCGATACTGCATCCGGCGCGCTGACCGCGAGTGGCGCCGACACTCCCGGCAGCCCGACGGCAGCGAGATGTATCTCTGTTTCGAGCGCAGCCGCCAGGGCGGTGAGTCTCAACCCGGCTCGGCCAAGCGTCGATAGGCTCCCTGGATCCGCCGCGGAGGCGCCTTGAGCCGCCTGCGAAAGCTCGCGAACCCGAATGCGTTGCGTCTGCGACTGAACCGCTGGCTGCGCCGCTTCGATCTCGGGCTCTACCGGCAGTCGTGGATCGACACGGTCTGCGCCGATCGCCTGACTCATACGCCGGTGGCGCTGCCCAAGGGCGCCGAGCAGCGTCTCCATCCGCTCGATCCGCGACTGGCTCAGCTTTGCGCGCGCTACCGCGGCCATCCCGCCGCGGCACTGTCGGGCTGGTCCGACCTGCGGCTCGAGGGCCAGCTGAACCTCGCCTACTTCCGCGGCGACAGTCAGTATCTCTACCAGGGCCGCGGCACCTCGGAGGCGGCGTACGCGCTGAGCGCGGGCTACGTCGCGCGCCACGACCGCCTGCGACTGCTGGACGCGCTCGAAGAAGACGGCGCGTTCGGCGCGTTGACGTTCGAGATCGAGGGTCGCCGCGTGAGCCGCGATCTTCTCGACTCGGTGCTCGAGATCGACGCCCTCGCGTCCTGGCTCGGTGCCGACCGGCTGGCGAAGGCGCGCGTCCTCGACGTCGGCGCCGGCTACGGACGACTCGCTCACCGGCTGTGCACGTGGTCGCGGGACGTCGAGGTCGTCTCGACCGACGCGGTGCCCGTCTCGACGTTCGTCTGCGAGTACTACCTCGGCTACCGCGGCTGTGCGCGCGCCTCGGTGGTGCCGCTCGACGAGGCGCAGGCCGTGCTCGAGGCCGGTGGGTTCGACGTGGCCGTGAACGTCCACAGCTTCGCCGAAGCACCCCGTGCGGCGGTCGTCTGGTGGCTCGAGCGGATCGCGGCGGCCGCCGTTCCCCGTCTGCTGATCGTGCACGGCGAGCGCGAGCTCTACGCCCTCGAGTCCGATCTCTCGCGCAGTCGCTACGACGACGTCCTCGACCGGCTCGGCTACCGACGCGTCGCGCTGCGTCCCAAGTACGCGCACTCCGAGACCGTTCAGCGGCTCGGAATCTTCCCGGCCTGGTATCACGCGTTCGAGCGCGCGGCGGGCTAGCGGTCAGCTCGCGCCGCCACGGTGCGCCCCGACCCATTCAGTACACGAAGGGCAACAGCCGCCAGGAGCGGCGCTGATACTCCGCGAAGCGCTCGCCGAATGCCTCGCGCAGCATACGCTCCTCCGTGTGGATCCGGTACGTGTACGCGACGAGAAGCACTCCGCCGGCGAGCGGGGCGGCCACGGCCGAGCGCGTGGCGAGCGCGGATCCGATCCAGACGAGCAGCGCCGACAGATAACCGGGGTGGCGGATCCGGCGGTAGATGCCGGAGGTGACGAGCGCCTGCTCGTCCTGGATACGCAACGTGCGCGAGTAGCTCGCGCCGAGCGTGCGGAAGGCGACGACGCGCAGCAGCAGGCCGAGCCACGCCGCGCCGGCGCCGCACCACGCGAGCCGGAGGCCGAGCCGCGGCCCCGGCAGCGGCAGCGCGAGAGCGACGCCCACCACGACGTACGCCGCGACGATCGCGCGGGTGCTGCCGCGGTCCATCGCGCCGGGCTCCCACGAGCGCGCGGCCGCGCCGCGGCGCAGGAACAGCTCGATCGCGAAGAAGCCGAGCAAGGCGATCGTCGCAACGGGGGAGGGGTGGAGCATGGCTGCGCTCAGAAGCCGACAAGCCGAATAGTTCCGCTGAATAGAACGTCGATCCGTTACAAGGCTTTAATGCGCGAGGTATGGAAGTACCTCAGACTGCGGGCCGGGAAGGGGACGCGGTTTGCCGCGATGGCCGCGTGCGGCTGGCCCCGCAATGAATCGGGGTCTGTCCATGCGCAGCCAAATGGCGCTTCGTGCGCTCGCTGGCGTGATTCAGAAGAGCGCGACCTGCTGCCTCGCAACAGCGCTGCTTCTCGCCATTGTCACTCCCGCCAAAGGCAACACGATCTATCAATACACGGGCAGTCCCTTCACGGACTTCTCGGGCGGGCTGACCAACCCGCCCTACACGAATCTGTCTGGGACGTTCGAGCTCGCTGCTGCGCTGCCCGCGAACATGCCCCTGGCGGACATCACGAGCTCCCTGTTGAGCCTCGACTTTACCGACGGTGTAGACACTCTCTCTCTGCCCTCTCTGGCGATCCCCCCATCCAGTATCGAGCTGGCAACCGACGCCAGCGGCCAGATCGTCCTTTGGCTCATCGGATTGCAGACTCCAGGTAGTCAGACAATTTTCCTTTCTCAGTCGGATCCCACCCTCAACCCGTACTACCCGATCTTCAACGCCTATGACGTTGCAGGCATCAATCAAGGTCAGAGCTTCGCGCAAAGCCACAGCATAGGGACTTGGACCGTCGTCCCAGAGCCTTCGACTGGCGCTCTTCTTACGCTCGGCCTCGCCGGCGTCGCGGTGCGACGCAGACCAGTGCGCGCGTCGTCGAGTCCCTAGTGCGGGGACCTCGAGTCGGCTCGACGCAAGGACAGGTCTTCGGCCCGCAAGAGCGTTCGGCTTGCGCCGCGCCTATCGCGTGTGAGAAGTGGGCGAGGACGTTCGGCAAGACTCGCTTCGTCGTCGGTGATTGCGGGGTTGAGCCTCGTGACGGCGTTTCCGTCCCCGGCTCGTCGGGTCCGGTCTGTGTAGGCCGGGCGGCCCTATGGACAATCTGACCGTGCGGCTCTACGCAGCGCTGTGCCGTACGCGCAGCCCAATCAACGGTGTTCCTCGGCGTCCGGTCGAGGTGCAGATCGGGGATCTGGGGGCGGTGAGGGAGGAGCCCAGGCCCGAACCCTCGATCGCATGAACGCCTAACGGACGCGCACCCCAGCGACGCTCAGCAACGGCAAGTCCGCTCCGTTGCGGTCGCCCTTCTTGGAGATCAGCACGACGACGTCATTCGGGTCGAGCGTCGTGCCCGGCGAATCGAGCTGGAAGGCGAGGCGGATGCGATCGAAGGGGTCACCGGCGGCGGCCTCGACGCGGATCACGCCAGGCGCGATCGATCTGAACCACAAGCTCGCGTTGCGCAGACCGTCGGGGGGCAGCACACGCGTGACGTTGATCACGGATTCCGGATAGCCGACGAGCAGCTCGACGGCATGCAGATGTCTCGGGCCAGTCGAACCTTCGTCGAACGAGATCTCGAGCATCGGCTGCGGCGCGAGCTCCTCGATTTTGGAGGTCTTCGAGACGAACGCGCCGGCCATCGGATCCCAGACATCGATCGGGCTCGACTGGCCCGCGATGCTCCCGAGCGTCTGCGGCAGGATCTCGATCGAGAGGATCGGCAGCGAGGCCAGGTTCTGATCGTCGTATACGGGATGATCGCCCGTCGCATCGCGGCGCACGACGAACAGGGAGTGGCGCCCTACCGGAGCATTCGCCGGAATGTCGACCACCGAGATCGCGGGCGCTCGCCCCGACGTGACGGCGTCGCGCGCGTTGGCGGAGCGGGGATCGTGCTCCGCCAGCAGCGTGAACCGGGTCTGGAGCTCGAAGACGTTCCGACCCGGCGGGCTGTCGAGCGAGTAGACGAGCACGCCGCGCTGCGGATCGGCGAGCTGCGTGCCACCGAAGCCGAGCGTCGCCTGCTGGAACTCGATCGGCACGAGGATGGTGGATCCCGCTTGTGCCGACAGCGGGAGCGGATTCATCGTACAGGCAAGCGCGCCGGCGAGGACCACCGCGATCAGCGCAGACGCGCAAGCGCGTAGACTCATCGCAGGCTCAGGCTTCCGTCGAGCCAGTGCAGGATGTTCCGCACGAAGCGCTGGTTGTCCGCGTCTGTCGCATTCAGTCCAGGCTGAAATTGTGCGGTGAACTGCGCGGCGTCGCCGGATATGTAGGCGCGCCCCGCGCCGGACGTGATCGCGACTCCGATCCACGCCCCGTTCGGTACGGGCGACTTCCCGACGAGAATCGGAATCTGTGTGATGCCCGGGGGCGGGTTCCCGGTCGGACTGAACGCAACTGTGTCCAGGATCCGAATCGTCTCGACACCTTCGGACAACGCAAGCGCGACATCGCCCGTTGTGTTGATCGAGCCGTCCTCGACGCTCACACCGTCGCCCGGGATCTGGTACGAATCGGAGGTAACGCTCAATCCGAAGAGGTTCACGAGATCCTTGACGTGATTGTAAGGCGCATGGTCTGCGATCAGGAGCAGGGAACCGCCCGCGGCCACCCAATTCGCGATCCCATTCGCCTCGTGGGACTCGGGATCGAAGGCCGGTGAATTCGGTGAATTCGGGTCCTCAGCCCGGGGCGTAACGATCACGAGCACGTCGCCGAAGCTCGTCAGCGGAAGCCCGTTGAAAGGCTTCGTCCAGCGAACCGACCGGACGTCGTAGCCGTCTGCGATCAGCAGCTTGGCGAAGCCGGAGAAGCTTCTGTCGATCTGGTGCAAGGCGAAATGACCCGAGTCGACCAACACGCGAGGCCCTGCGCACACCCCGTAGAGCGGCGCCTCACCGACCGGGGGTGGGCCGGACTTGTACGTGGGCTGGTAGCTGCAATCCGGAACGTTGGCAGAACCTCCCTCCTTGCACACCGCCGGCTGGCAGCCGATGCGGCGCATGAGTACGGCGAGATCGCGCACGTCGACGAGCGGCGCTCCGTTGGCGTAGTCGACGACGACGTTCGCGGCGGCAGCCTGCTGCGGAGTCAAGGCCTGTCCGTTTTGCAGCCAGCGTTGGACGAGCAGCACGTCCCCGGCCCCGAGATAGCCGTCGCCATCGACGTCGCCGAGCGGGGCAGTCTGGGCAGTCGCGGCGTGCGCGAGACACAGCGCCGCGAGCGCGATCAGCGTTCCACGCCAGCGGTTCACTGGACTACCAGGGTGAAGCTCGGCTCCGGCAAAATCGTCGCGCCGTTGCTGTCGCCGAAGACGCCGTCGACGACCAGACCCGTACAGGAGGACTGGGTACAGTTGAAGGGGTCCGTTCCCTGTAGTTCGAAGACGAGCGAGATCACCGGGAACGGAGCGTCGCGAGCGACGGCGCTCACAGTGGCTGCGCCCGGCGCCGTCTTGCGCAGCCATGCCTGCTGCGGCCGGTTCTCCGCGAACAGACCGTTCGGGTCCCATGCCACCGCGTCGACCAGCTCGATCGTCTGATAGGGATAGGTGACCCTCAGCTCGGCAGACCAGACGGGCGCCGAGAGCCGTACCTCGACGCTCGGCGCCGGGACCGACTGGCGAAAGAGCGGGTCGATGTCGAAGACTGTTCCGGGCTGCAGAACGGCCTGGAAGGCGAATGGCGAGCCCGAGATAGGTTGCGCCTCGGAAGGCACGCTGACGCTCGCGGGCAGCACGCTGATCTCGGTGTACGGGTAGTACGGATCGGGATCAGTCGGCGACAGCGCACCCTCACAGTCCTGATGGCGGACGTACAGGGCATGTGTTCCTTGCGGTGTGTCGGCCGGCACGTCGACGAGCGCGACGATCGCGCGCGGCGCCGGTGCGATGCTCTGGAGCGCTGCCGGGTGCGCAAGGAGCGAAGTCGTCAGACGCGTGCCCAGCGGGATTGCACCGGTCTCGCCCGCGGGGTGGACCAGTGTGAATGCCAGCGCACCGCGCTCCGGATCAGGCGCCGTCCCACAAGGGTCACTCGCGTCTCCGGTGCCGTATCCCACCTGCGAGCCGCTGTAGAGCATCACGGCGAAGGTGGAGCCCGCCTGTACCGAGAGCGGTGTCGGGCGCATGTGGCAGGCGATCCCGGCGAGAGACAGCGTGCCGACCATCAGCCAGCGAAGCATCGCGATACGACGAAGCATTCCCCGGCACCCACCCTATCATGCAGGACGCCGCGTCCGCCGCCCGGTGCCGGATCCGGATCGCCCGACAATCCGGGATGAGCCTCGCACCGGCCCGCAGGGCGCGGGCGATGAACGCACACGAAGCTCCGCCGCAGGGGGGACAGAAGCCGCGACCCTTGCACGCGAAAGCCACCAACCGCTCGCGCGCACAGGTGTCGCAGCACACCCGGACGAAGCCATTCGCGAGGATTCGCACGCAATTCTGCGCTCTCAGGGTCCCGGTCGATCGGAATCCACCGACGGGAAACGGAGGGCGCCGATCGAAGTTCGTCGTGCGACTCCGGCCTGCTAGCGTGTGCCCTTCTTTTCTCGGAGTCCGCATGCCTCCCAAGCCCCGCAAGCCCGCCATCGAGGGCTGGTTCACGATGGATGCGGCGAAGCCGCGCCTGCTCGGCACGCGCTGCGCGAAGTGCGGCACGGTCTACTTCCCGAAGGAGACGAGCTTCTGCCGCAATCCAGGCTGCGCGGGCACCGAGTTCGCAGAGACCGAGCTCTCGCCGCGCGGGCGCCTCTGGTCGTTCACGAACAACTGCTACCAGCCGCCCGAGCCGTACGTCTCCCCCGACCCGTTCGTGCCCTACGCCGTCGCGGCCGTCGAGCTCGAGGCCGAAAGGATGGTCGTGCTCGGCCAGGTGGACGGCGCGTCGGTCGACGAGCTCGAGGCGGGCATGCAGATGGAGCTCGTGCTCGGGACGCTGTACGAAGACGCGGACGCCGAGTACGTCGTCTGGAAGTGGAGGCCCGCCTAGCAAGCGGCGCGTAGCGCCGCGCGCAGTCAGCGACGGCGAGCGGAGATCAGAACATGTCCCACGAAGTCGCGATCCTGGGCGTCGGCATGCATCCCTGGGGCAAGTGGGGCCGCAACTTCGTCGAGTACGGCGTCGCGGCCGCGCGCGCCGCGCTCGCCGACGCGGGCCTCGACTGGAGGCAGGTCCAGTTCGTCGCCGGCGCGGACACGATCCGCAACGGCTATCCCGGCTACGTCGCCGGCGCGACCTTCGCGCAGGCGCTCGGCTGGACCGGCGCGCACGTCACGAGCACCTACGGCGCGTGCGCGTCCGGCGCGCAGGCGATCGGCGTCGCGCGCGCGCAGATCCTGGCTGGGCTCTGCGACGTCGCGCTCGTGGTCGGCGCCGACACCACGCCGAAGGGCTTCTTCGCGCCGCAGAAGGGCGAGCGCGGCGCCGACCCCGACTGGCTGCGCTTCCGCCTGCTCGGCGCGACCAACCCGATCTACTTCGGCCTCTACGCGCGCCGACGCATGGAAGCGTACGGCGCGACGCGCGAGGACTTCGCGCAGGTGAAGGTGAAGAACAGCCGCCACGGCCTCTCGAACCCGAACGCGCGCTACCACAAGACCGTGACGCTCGACGAGGTGATGAAGTCGCCAGTCGTCTCCGATCCGCTGCGGCTCCTCGACATCTGCGCGACCAGCGACGGCGGCGCCGCGCTCGTGCTGTCGAGTCTGGAATTCGCGCGCAAGCGCACGTCGAAGCCGGTGAAGATCGCGGCCGTCTCGACCGTGACCCCGCGCTTCCCGCAGACCGTGATCGAGATGCCGAACTTCTCGACCGACTCGGCGGTCTCGGCGCGCGTGCCCGACATCGGCTTCAAGGACTCGATCGCGAAGCACGCCTACGAGCAGGCGGGTCTCGGCCCCGAGGACATGCAGCTAGCGGAGGTCTACGACCTCTCGACCGCGCTCGAGCTCGACTGGTACGAGAACATCGGGCTGTGCAAGCCGGGCGAAGCGGAGCGCCTGCTGCGAAGCGGCGACACCGCGATCGGTGGGCGCATCCCGGTGAATCCGTCGGGCGGGCTCGCCTGCTTCGGCGAAGCGATCCCCGCGCAGGCGATCGCGCAGGTGTGCGAGCTCACGTGGCAGATCCGCGGCCAGGCGGGCGAGCGCCAGGTGCAGGGCGCGCGCGCGGGTGTCACCGCGAACCAGGGCCTCTTCGGCCACGGCAGCTCGGTGATCGTCACGAGCTGACGAGCGCCGCAGAGAGCTCGTCACCCGCCCGCGTCGCGGGGGTACCCACGAGCAGGCCCTGCATTTCCCGAGGCTCTGCGGATGACCGATCTCTTCGAGGCGCTCGAACGCCGCGCGCACCGCCGCGTGAAGCGGCAACTCGCGTGCAAAGTATGGATCGAAGGCCGGTGCCGGGACGGGATCGTGCGCGACCTCTCGCATGCTGGAGTCCGCGTGGAGACGCAGGCCGCCGCGCCCGCCGGCAAGCCCGTGATCCTGGTCGTCGACTCGCCGCAGGGGCGGCCGGTCGTGCTCCGAGGCACCGCATGCCGATCGCGCGTGCCCCCGCTCAGCCTCGCGCAGCTCGCGCCCGCAGAGATGGCGCTGCGCCTCCAGGATCCGGCGCCGGGCTCTCTGCGGGAGCTCGAGCGCGCGCTCGGAGGCGCGGCTCGATGAGACCCTTCGCTGCGCCGTTCTCCGGCGAGGAGCTGATGGACGCGGAGTCCTTCTTCGAGGTCTCCGCGCGCACCGCTCGCAGCGACTGGCGCCACGTGGAGCCGCAGCCCACGCCCGAATCCGACCCGCGGATCGTCGACCTCGCCGATCTCGGCGCTCGCGTCGTGAGCGGTCCGCCTCCGGCCGCGCGCGAGCCCGAGCGCCTCGCCGCCCGCTCTCCCATCTCTCCGGCCGCCTCCGCGGCGCTCGAGGCGGAGATCGACCGCTCGCACAGCCGCGAGGCCGTGGCGCGCCTCGCCGTGTACCTCGCCCGCAGCTATGCCTCGGTCGCCGCGCTCTTCCTCGTGCGCCGCGACACGATCGAGGGTCTGTGCGGCGAAGGCCTCGCGGGCCGTCCCGACGCAATCCTGTTTCCAGCCAGCGCTGCAAACGTCTTCGGCGCGATCGCCGACAGCGGCCGGCTCTTCCGCGGCGCGCCGCCCGCGCAGGGACTCGACGCGCGCGTGCTGCGCGCGCTCGGTCGCGAGCACGTACAGGAGATCGCGCTCCTGCCGATCCGTGTCGCCGGCCGCACCGTGAGCCTGCTCTACGCCGACAACGGCCCCGAGTCTCTGGGCGACGCCTCCATCGCCGCCCTCACCGCCATCTGCGCGCGGGTCGGCGACGCCTACGAACGCCTGATCCGCGAGCGCAAGCGCCAGTCCTGAGCGGCGAAGCGGGTGTAGGATCGGCGCCCCCGCGGAGGCGCGGCGCATCTACACGAGGAACGACAACAACGCGCCCGCGAGCAGCGCGCCGTCCGTTCCCCACACCGCATAGCGCTCGCTGCGCCGGAAGCCGATCACGGCCAGGACCATCGCAGCGGGGAGCGGCGCGAGGCGCGCGACGCTCGGCGGACCTGCGAGCGCCAGCGCAGTACCGACGACGGCCCATACGAAGGCCGCGCGCCGCGCCAGGCGCGGGTAGAACTTCGCGGCGGCCTCGCGATCCTTCAGGTTGGAGAGGATCACGTTCGACCACATCGCGAAGAGCACCACGGCGCCGGTCCAGGCCACGTGACGCGCGCCCGTGTCGCGCGCCCAGGGCAGTGCGACTGCCACTGCCGTCCAGGAGAGGATCAGATAGATCGGCTTGCCGAACACCAGGTGCTTGATGCGCCGGTGCGCCAGCCCCAGCGCGGCGACTCCGCCGGCGACCGCCAGCACGCGGATGCCGCAGCGAACCCCCGCGACGAGCGAGAGCAGCGCTCCGAGTGCGATCGTGAGCCGGAGCGCGCGATGGTGTCGCTCGACCCATGCCGTCCGAAGCGGCGACTTCTCGCGGTCGTGTAACACGTCTCGCAGTCGGTCGAGCCCGTAGACCACGAGCGTTCCGCCGGCCGCGAGAACGAGCAGCCACGGATCCGGCACGAGCTCCATGGCGCGGCTCGCGGCGGCGGTGAGCGCGACGGCGGTCGCGGCGACGACCGCGTTGCCGAAGCCGAGCGCGTCGAGCGGGCGGAACCGATCCCCCATGCGGGGCGGGAGATTCCCGCGGTTTCGACGCGTGTGCCCGAGGCGCTGGAGAGCCCGGCTGCGTACCCGCGGGGTCCGTAAGACGCCTCCGGCTCGAATGCGTCTCAATCCGTGCGGCTGAATGATGGGCCCCGCCACTTGCGTCGAAGGCCCCGGGCTGCGATCTCGCGGTTGGTAGCCGCGCGAAGGAGATCACGATGTCGTGGCGCATTGCATTCGTGCTGGCGATCGCGCTGGCCGCGGGTGCTGCACCGCAGTTATCCGACCCGGCGCGGGCCCTCACGGGCGACGAGCAGGTGCTCGGCTTCGAGCGCACCCCGCCGCGACTGAGCCTGACCGATGGGGCGGTCTCCTTCTTCCGCGCGGGCTCGGACGCGTGGACACCGGCGCAGATCAACACGCCGCTCGCGGCCGGCGATCTCCTCTACGCCGACGAGGGCTCGAACTTCGAGCTCCAGGTCGGTCCGCGCGCGTTCGTGCGCGGCGGCGAGAAGGCCGAGGTCGGTCTGACCACGCTCGAGCCCGACTTCCTCCAGCTCCGCGTGACCGCCGGCACGGTCGCGCTCGATCTCCGCACGCTCTCGCCGGGACAGACCTTCGAGCTCGACACGCCGAACGCGGCCTTCAAGGTGGAGCAACCGGGCTTCTACCGGATCGCGGTCGGCGACGACGTCACTGCTTTCACGACTCGCCGCGGCGGTCTCGCGAGCGCGACGGTCGCGACGGGCGAGACCGTGCAGATCGCCGCGAACGAGCAGCTGCAGGTGCACGGGACCTTGCAGCCCGAGGTCCAGACCTACGCCGCGCCCGACCTCGACGCCTGGGACCGCTGGAACTACGCGCGCAGCGAGCCGCGCGAAGGCGTCACGAGCCCGACCGCCAACTACGTACCCTCCGACGTGTACGGTGCCCAGGACCTCGATCGCTACGGCGACTGGCAGGTCGAGCCGACCTACGGACCCGTCTGGTATGCGCGCGGCGTCGGCCCGGGCTGGGTGCCCTACAGCAACGGGCAATGGATGGCCGACCCCTACTACGGTTGGACCTGGGTGGACGCCGCGCCCTGGGGCTGGGCTCCCTTCCACTACGGTCGCTGGGTCTACATCAACGGGCGCTGGGGTTGGTGCCCCGGCCCGCGCGCGCACGCCTACTACGCCCCCGCGCTGGTCGCCTTCTACGGCAGCCCGCCCGTCTCGCTCAGCTACGGCGCGCCGACCGTCGGTTGGGTCGCACTCGGCTGGGGCGAGCCGGTGTACCCCTGGTGGGGACCGAGCTGGTTCCGCGCGCAGCCGTATTGGATCGGCTGGGGCGGCTCGCATCACGACGATCACAACGACCATCACAACCACGGTGGCGACAATCATGGCGGCGACGGCCACGGCGGTGGTGGCGGGGACGGCCACCAAGGCGGTAGCGGCGGCTGGGCTCAGGAGCGCCAGCGCTGGACCAATCAGGGCGGCCGCTACGTCTACGACAACTCGCGCGTGAAGGGCGCGATCGTGAGTGTCGATCGCAACGAGTTCGGACGGGCCGACGCGTCGAGGGACTTCCGGCGCGCGAGAAGCGAGGATCTCGAGCCGGTGCGCGACGTCGCCTCAGCGCTGCCCGACACGCACGCGCGTCCGGGCGAGCGCGACGTGCGGCGCGGAGCGCCGGCGGTCCCGCGCGATGCGACGCGGCTCGACACGCCGTCGAGTCGCGGCGACTTGCGGCCGGGCGCCGCGCGCCACAGCGACCGCCAGAACCTCGAGCGCGGCCGCCAGGCTGCGCCGCCTCGCGCCAGCGACCGCGCGCACCGCAATCCGCCGGGCTTCGCGGGCAACGATGCGCGGCCTCCGCGGCCGCCTGCGCCCCCGCACACGCCGCGCGATCGCCAGGTCGCACCGAGCGGCGTGGATCACCCGACCCCGCCTCCGCCGCGTGCGTCGAATCCGCGCAACGGGATGCCCGATCGCACGCGCTCGCTGCGAGGCGATCACGCGCCGGCGACTCGCTTCGCCGTCCCGCGCGCGCCGCGGATGGAGCCGCCCCGTTCCGGTGTCGGGGCGCCGCCGGTCGTGCACGCGGCGCCGCCTCCGCCGGCCAGTCGACCCGAGATGCACGGGTCGGGCACGAGCGGGCCCAGCAGTCGCGGCGCGCCGCCCGGCCACACCGCGAGCCCCGCGCGCGGCAGCGGCGGCGGTCACGCCCCGGTACAGGGCGGAGGCATCAACGGTCTCGGCGACGGCGGCGCTGGAGGTCGCGGGCACTGAGCCCGCTCAGCGCACCTTTGCGATCACCGTCTCCGCGAAGCGACGCAGCCCGTTGCGCTTGTCCTCGAGGCTCCGGTGCGAGCCGCCGAACATCAGCCACGGCGCGGTCAGCACGTGCGTGATGCCCGCATCTTCCGCGCGCCGATAGCCGTCGGGATCGAAGGCGTCCTTCAGCGGCACGACGGCGGTGAGCGGCGCGCTCGCGCGGCCGGCCTCGCGCCGGAAATGGCGGATGCGCTCGAGGCCCGCCTTCGCCTCGGCGAGCGTCAGCGCGTGCGGCATCCAGCCATCGCCGAAGCGGCCGACGCGCCGATAGGCCGCGTCGGTCGTGCCGCCGACGACGATCGGGATCGGCTTCTCCACGGGCGGCCGCATGTTCAGCGGGCCGAAGTCGTAGAAACGGCCGTGGTGCTCGACCATCTCGCCCGTCCAGAGGCGACGCATTACGGTGATCATCTCCTCGGCGCGCGCCGCGCGCGTGTCGAAGTCCTCGCCGAGCAGCTCGAACTCGTCGCGCATCCAGCCGAGGCCCATGCCGAGCGAGACGCGGTATCCGGTCATCAGCGCCGCCGTGCCGAGCGCCTTCGCGAGGTGGAAGGGATGGCGCATCGGCACGACGTACACGCCGGTGAGGAACTCGAGGCGCGAGGTGACCGCGCCCATCGCTGCGATCGCGACCCAGGCGTCGGGCCATGGGTCCGGCTCCTCCCACGGCCGGCGTCCGTCTGCGGCGTACGGGTACTTCGAGCGGATCTCGCGCGGGTGGACGACGTGGTCCGAGAGCACGAGGCCGTCCCAGCCGCAGTCCTCGGCGAGGCGGGCGAGCTCGCAGTAGTCGCGCGGCTCGGTGAAAGCGAGAGAGGCGAGGAACTTCATCGGGGTCTCCGCGCCGCGCGCGTCCCGGCGCGGGCCGGCGCAGCGTAGCCCGCCGCGCGCACGGATTCGCACGAGGCGAGGACGAGGCCCCGAGGAGGAACAGATGGCCGCCGCAGGGGCCTCGTCCTCGCCGAGCCCTGCCGCCCGCTCAGCGCGCCGCGAGCGCCTCGCAGGTCCGTTCGAGCAGTGCCGCGTCGGCCGAGCACGGGGTCAGGAAGAGCTCGTCGCAGCCCTGCCCTTCGATCGCATCGAGCGTGTCGTGGAAGCTCTGCGTCGAGTGGACGCGCTGCTTCGCAGCCATCGCGCGCGCGCCGCGCTCGCCGAACACGCGCAAGTAGTCGAAGACGTAGCGCTGGAGCTGCTCCTCGGCGCCGGGTCCGAGGCCATACCAGAAGCCCGTAATGCGCCGCGCGCGGTCGCTGCGGCCGGCGTCACGCCAGGCGGTGTCGACCGCCCGGAAACCACGCTCCGCCTCGGCGGGATCGCCCGTCGTCGCGAAGCCCATCACCGCGTCGGCCCAGCGCACCGCGCGCGCGAGCGAGCGCGGTCCCATCGCGCCCGACCAGATCGGCGGGCCGCCCTTCTGCACGCACTCGGGCCCGATCGCGGGCGCGCCGTCGAAGGCCGGCTCGCAAGCCCACAGGCGCCGCAGCTCGGCGACCTGCGCGTCGAGCACGGCGAAGCGCCGCTCGAAGGGCACGCCGAGCGCGCGGTAGTCCTGCTCGCGCCCGCCGACGCCGACGCACACGGTGACGCGACCGCCCGAGAGTACGTCCAAGGTCGCGACCTCCTTCGCGACCAGCGCCGCCGGGTGAATCGGCAGCACGTAGAGCGCGGGCACGATCCGCACGCGGGAAGTGAGCGCCGCACCGGCCGCGAGCAGCGCCCGCATCTCCAGATTGTGGAAGGTGATGCGCTCGCCGCAGGCGAGGCTCGCGAAGGGGCCGGCGTCGATGCCGCGGCACCAGTCGAGGATCGCGTCGCGGCCGACTCCCGCGACCATCGACGGCAGGACCATGCTGATCTTCACGGGGCTCCTCGCGCGGCGGGCTCGCGTAGACTCCTCGCCTCTCGAACGCGCCGCATGAAAGCAGATGCGGGCACGGGTGCGCCATGCGCGTCGGGCTCTTCGTCCCCTGTCACGTCGATCAGCTCTGGCCCGAGGTCGGCCTCGCGGCGCTCGACCTGCTGGAGCGCGCGGGCGCCCGGGTCGAGTTCCCGACCGACCAGACCTGCTGCGGCCAGGCGCTGCTCTCGGCCGGCGGTCACGACGAGGCGCGCGCGCTGGCAAGGCGCTTCGCCCGCGTCTTCGATCGCTACGACGCGGTGGTCGCACCGTCGGCGAGCTGCACCGCCATGCTGCGCGTGCACCACCCGTTGCTCCTCGGCGGCGCCGAGGCCCAAGCGTTCGCCGCGCGCTGCTACGAGCTCTGCGAGTTCCTGCACGGCGTGTTGCGCGTCGCGCCGCCGACGCACGCATTCCCGCACCGCGTCGCGCTGCACGCGGGCTGCCACGCGCTCCGCGAGCTGCGGCTCGGCCGCGCGAGCGAGGGTGGGCCGCGCGGCGAGGATCCCGTGCGCGCGCTGCTCTCGGGCCTTCGCAGCATCGAGCTCGTGTCGCTCGCGCGCGCCGACGAGTGCTGCGGCTTCGGCGGCGTCTTCTCGCTGGTGGAGGACGCGGTTTCCTGCCGCATGGGACTCGATCGCCTCGCCGACCAGCGCGCCGCACGCGCCGAGGTGGTGACGTCCAGCGATCCCTCGTGCCTGCTCCACCTTGCGTCGCTCGCGCGCCGCCACGCGCCGGAGCTGCGCGTGCTGCACGTCGCGCAGATCCTGGCCGGCGAGAAATCCGCGTGACCCACGCCGAGCGCGCCGGGGATTTCCTGCGCGACCCCGAGCGAGCGCGCTGGCACGACGCCTCGCTCTGGTCGCTGCGCGAGAAGCGCGACCGCGCGGCCACGGCGGTCCCGGACTGGGAGGCGCTGCGCGAGGCCGCCGCCGCGATCAAGCGACACACGCTCGCGTCGCTTCCCTTCTATCTCGCTCGGTTCGAGGAGCGCGCCCGCGCGCGCGGCGCGGTCGTCCACTGGGCGCGCGACGCGGCCGAGCACAACGCGATCGTCGAGGGCCTGCTGCGCGAGGCGGGAGCTACGCGCGTCGTGAAGAGCAAGTCGATGCTGACGGAGGAGTGCGGCCTCAATCCCTGGCTCGAGGCGCGCGGCATCGAGCTCGTCGACACCGACCTCGGCGAGCGCATCGTGCAGCTCCGCTGCGAGCGGCCGAGCCACATCGTGATGCCGGCGATCCACCTGCGACGCGCCGAGATCGGCGCGCTCTTCCACGCGGAGCTCGGCACGCCGGAAGGCCTCGACGACCCGGCGCGCCTCACGCTCGCCGCGCGCACGGATCTCCGCCGGCGCTTCCTCGGCGCGCAGGCCGGGATCACGGGCGTCAACTTCGCGATCGCCGAGACGGGCGGCATCGTCGTCTGCACGAACGAGGGCAACGCCGACCTCGGCACCGCGCTGCCGCCGCTCCACATCGCCTGCATGGGGATCGAGAAGCTGATCCCGCGCGCAGCGGATCTGCCGGTCTTCCTGCGGCTGCTCGCGCGCTCGGCCACGGGTCAGGCGCAGACGGCCTACACCTCGCACCTCCACGGACCGCGGCCGGGCGGCGCGCTCCATATCGTGCTCGTCGACAACGGCCGCAGCGCTCTCCGCTCTCGCGCCGACTTCGCCGACGCGCTCGCCTGCATCCGCTGCGGCGCCTGCATGAACACCTGCCCCGTCTTCCGGCGAAGCGGCGGCCACAGCTACGACGCGGTGATCCCCGGGCCGATCGGCTCGGTGCTCGAGCCCGCGCGCGCGCCGTCCGCGCACGCGAGCCTGCCGCAGGCGTGCACGCTCTGCGGCTCGTGCCGCGACGTCTGCCCGGTGCGGATCGACCTGCCGAAGCAGCTGCTCGCGTGGCGCGGCGAGCTCCTCGTTCACACGCCGCACGCCGGCGCGCGTCGCACGGCGCTTCGCGCCGCGCGCTTCGCCTTCGAGCACGCACGCGTGTATGCGGCGCTCGGTGCGCTCGCGCGGCTCCTCGCGCGCGTACTCCCCGAGCGTTGGCTCTCGGGTCGCTGGAATGCGTGGACCCGAGGCGGACGCGCTCTCCCGCGCATCCCGCGGCGGAGCTTTCGCGCGGAGCTCGCGAGGCGACGGCGATGAGCGCGCGCGACGAGATCCTCGCCGCGCTCGGCGGAGCGCGCGCACCGCACGCACCGCCGCCGCTCTACGCGCCCACGCGCGCCCTCGACGTCGATCTCTTCGCCCGCTTCGCTGCAAGCCTCGCGGCGGCGGGCGGCGAGGCGCGCGCGCTGCGAGCGGGCGAGTCGCTCGCCGACGCGCTCGCCGCGGATCTCGCGTTCGCGTCGGCCGCGCGCGTCTGGTCGTCGCTCCCGGAGGTCGCGTCGCGACATCCCGACGGTTCGCCGCGCGCGCCGCATGACCTCGACGGCACCGACGTCGCTCTGCTGCGGGGCGCGCTCGGTGTCGCCGAGAGCGGCGCGGTCTGGTGGGCGCCGCGCGATGCGCTCGAGCGCGCGGCGGGCTTCCTCGCCGAGCGCGTCGTGCTCGTCGTGCCGCGCACGGCGCTCGTCGCCGATCTGCACGAGGCCTACGCGCGCATCGACCTCGGCGCGGAGCCCTTCGGCTGCTTCGTCTGCGGGCCGTCCAAGACCGCCGACATCGAGCAGGCGCTGGTCATCGGCGCCCACGGCCCGCGCGCGCTCACCGTATGGCTAAAGTAACGGACAACCCATGAATGGAACCGAGACGAGCTTCACGCCGGGCGCCGGCCTGCTCGGCGGCGCGCTGATCGGTCTGGCCAGCGCGGCGCTGCTGCTGGCCAACGGCCGCATCGCGGGAATCAGCGGAATCCTCGGGCACGCCTTCGGCGCGGCGCGCGGAGATCGCGGCTGGCGCCTCGCGTTCCTGCTCGGGCTGCCGCTCGGCGCCTGGCTCGCCACGCGCGTCACTGGAGATGCGATGGGTTTCGCGATCACCGCGGATGCGCGAGTCCTGGTCGCCGCCGGACTGCTCGTCGGCGTCGGCACGCAACTCGGCAGCGGCTGCACTAGCGGGCACGGCGTCTGCGGCATCGCGCGCGGATCGCGGCGATCGATCGTCGCGACCGCGATCTTCATGCTCGGCGCGGCGATCACGGTCTACGTCACGCGTCACCTGTCGGGCGGCACGCCATGAGGACTGTCGTGGCGGGACTCTGCGGGATCGCCTTCGGCGTCGGCCTCGCCCTCGCCGGGATGACGAATCCGGCGAAAGTGCTGGCCTTCCTCGACGTCTTCGGTCGTTGGGATCCGACGCTGGCTTTCGTCATGGCCGGCGCCCTCGCCGTCAGCGCGGCGGGCTATCGCCTCGCGTGGCGCCGGCCGCGTGCCTGGCTCGGCGACGCTTTCGGCATCCCGACGCGGCGCGACCTCGATGGCTCCCTCCTCGCGGGCGCTGCGCTCTTCGGCGTCGGCTGGGGGCTCGTGGGCCTTTGCCCCGGACCCGCGCTCGCGAATCTCTTCCGCGTGTCGGCGGAGATCGGGATCTTCGTCGCCGCCATGCTGGCCGGCGTCATAGGGTACCGTGCGTTCACCTGGATGCGCGCGCAGAGTGCACCCCGACAGCTGGAGGGAGCCGCCCGATGAGCCTGCGACTTCGCTGCCACGTCGTCTTCGCCACTCTTATTTGTGTCGAATTCTTCGCCGCCTGTCACGCGGACACCGCGTCCACCCCGGATGCGCCGCAGTCCGAGGTGGCTGCCGCGATCCGCGACGGCCATGCGCCGTTGCTGCTCGACGTGCGGACGCCGCAGGAGTACGCAAGCGGGCACGTGCCGGGAGCGCGGAACATCTCGATCGATGAGCTACCGGCCCGCGAGAGCGAGCTCGGCGCGGAGCGTGATCGTCCGGTCGTCGTCTACTGCGAGAAGGGTGGTCGGGCCGCCCGCGGTGCGAAGCTGCTCGCGGCCGCGGGGTTCACGTCCGTCCGGCTGCTCGCGGGACACATGTCGGCGTGGCGCGACTCGGGGCTGCCGACGGAGTAACGAGCCGGGTCGTTTCTCCGAGCTTCGCTCGCCCGCGGCTCGCTACCCGCGCCGCTAACGCGGCGCTTGCCACCTCGGCTTGCGCTTCTCGACGAAGGCCGTCGCGCCTTCCTTCACGTCCGGGTGCGAGCCGTGGTGGCCGATGATCTCCCAGGCGCGCGCGAGGCCCTGGTGGAGCCCCACGTCGAGGCTCTCCCAGATCGCCTGCTTGGTGCGCATCAACGCCGCTGGCGAGTGCTGTGCGATCTTCGCCGCGAGCTCCCGCGCGCGCGGCATCAGCTGCGCGGCCGGCAGCACTTCCCCGACGAGCCCGAGCCGCAGCGCCTCCTGCGCGCTCATGCGCTCGCTGCCGCCGAGCAGGGCGAGGCGCATCACCGCCTCGAGCGGAATGCGCCGCGCGAGGCCGACCGGCTCGAGGCCGGCGACGAGGCCCACCTTCACGTGCGTGTCGAGGAAGGTCACGTGCTCGGCCGCGAGCACGAGGTCGGCGTCGGCGACGAAGTGGAGGCCGCCGCCTACGACCATCCCGTTCAGCGCCGCGATCACGGGCTTCCAGCAGCGGTTGTGGATCGCCGTCATGTGCAGGAAGGGCGAGTCCTCCATCGACTCGCTGGCACGCGCCTCGGTGTCGCTCGACGCGACCTCCGTGACGTCGGCGCCCGTGCAGAAGGCCTTCTCGCCCGCACCGGTGACGATCACGCACACGACGTCGGGATCGGCCTTGACGTGCTCCCAGAACGCGCGCAGCTCGCGCGCCATCGCCGTGTCGAACGCGTTGAAGCGCTCGGGACGGTGTAGCGTGAGCGTCGCGACGCCGTCGGACTTCTCGCTGCGGATCGACCCGAAGCGCACGCTATTCGGCCTGCGGCTTCACGCCGCCGTAGTAGGGATACGGTTTCTTGAACAGGCCGACGGGCTCGAGCTTGCCCTGGAAGAACTTCGGCATGAACTCGCGCAGCTCCTGCACCGACCAGCCACCCGGCTTGAACATCGCGGTGCCGTAGGTCGGCTGCTCCAGGATGACGACGCGGTCGCTGCCGGAGCCGAAGATCTGGCCCGTGATCCAGTTGCCCTCTTCGCTGCAGAGGTACACGACGAGCGGGCCGTTCAGGTTCGGGTCGAGAAACGGCGTGTCGATCACCCGGCCGTCGGCGCCCTTCGCGGAGGCCGACATGCGCGTCGTCGCGGACGGGCTGATCGCGTTCACGCGGATGCCGTAGCGCGCGAGCTCGTTCGCCCACGTGTAGGTCATCGAGGCGATCGCGCCCTTGGCGCCGCCGTAGTTCGTCTGGCCGAAGTTGCCCATGTGCGCGGCCGACACCGTATTGACGATGGCGCCGCCCGTCCCCTGATCGCGCATGCGCAGCGCAGCCTCCTGCGCGCACCAGAAGGTCCCGCCCGCGTGGATGCGCAGCACGAGCTCCCAGTCCTCGTCGGTCATCTTGAGGAAGGAGCGGTCTCGCACGATGCCCGCGTTGTTGACCGCAAAGTGGATGCCGCCGAACGCGTCGACACACGCGCCGACCAGCTCCTGCGCGCCCTTGCGCGAGCCGATGTCGGCGCTGTTCGCGATCGCGCGCCCGCCCTTGGCCTTGATCTCGGCGACGACCTTCTCGGCCTCCTCGCGGTCGACGTCGTTCACCACGACCGCCGCGCCGTGCTCCGCCAGGTGCAGGCAGTGGCCGCGGCCGATTCCGCGCCCGCCGCCCGTCACGAAGCCCGCCTTGCCTACGACGATGCCCATCTCGTCTCTCCTCTGAACTTCGCTCGGCTGCAGCTTCGCTGTGCGCCTTCGCTGCGCTCAGGCTTGCAGCAGCTCCGCCATGCGCTCGGACTGCTCCTCGCCGCTGCCGAAGGCGTTCTCGAGCACGATCGCGCGCTTCAGGTAGTAGTGCGCGGGAATCTCCCACGTGTAGCCCATGCCGCCGTGGACCTGGACGCAGGCGCGCGCGTTCTTCAGCGCGGCCTCGCCGGCCGCGATGCGCGCCGCGGCGGCGGCGCGCTCGGCCGACCCGACCTCCGGCTGGTCCAGGGTCGCGCCCGCCGCATAGACGGCCGCGCGCGCGAGCTCCTGACGCACGAAGGCGTCGGCCAGGATGTGCTTGATCGCCTGGAACGATCCGATCGGGCGCCCGAACTGCTCGCGGCCTCGCGCATACGCCGTCGCGAGCTCCTGACTCATCTCGGCGACGCCGAGGAGCTGCGCCGAGGCGAGCACCGAGCCCTCGAGGCGCAGGCGGCGCGCGTCGTCGGCCGAGCCGATCCGCTCGCCGCGCGGCAGCTCCACCACGCGCGCCACGGGCGTGTGCGGATCGAGCGGGATCTCGATCGGCTCCGTGCGCAGCGCTTTGGGATCGACGCGGAAGACGCCGTCGGCACGCAACACGACGAGCGCGTCGAGCGCGCCGGGATGCTCGACGAGCACGGGTCCGCCGCGCGGATCGAGCGCGTCGACGCCGCCGACCACCGTCTCGCCGCTGCCCGCGCCGTCGATGCGGTCGGCGAGCAGGTGCGTCCACGCCAGCGGGCCGGGCACCAGCCTTCGCCCGAGCTCCGAGAAGACGAGCACCGCGTCCGCCATGCCGAGGCCGACACCGCCGCGCGACTCCGGCTGGCGCAGGGCAAAGACGCCCATCTCGGCGAGCTCGCCCCAGAGCGCGCGGTCGAACTTCTCCTCGAGCGCGCGCAGCGCCTCGAGCGAGACGCGGCCGTCGCAGAAGGCGCGGATGCCTTCCTGCAGGGCTCGCTGGTCGTCGCTGCGCTGGAAATCCACGTCAGCGCGGCTCGCGCGGGAGCTGGAGGATCCGCTCCGAGATGATGTTGCGCTGGATCTGCGACGAGCCCGCCGCGATCGTCAGCGAGAGCGACTGCAGCGCCGAGTAGACGACGCTGCCGGCCGGCAGACCGGCCACGTCGTCGCGCGAGAGCGCGGCGCGGCCGAGCAGACGCAGGCCGAGCTCGCCGAGGCGCTGCTTCAGCTCCGAGTAGTAGAGCTTGATGCAGGAGCCGGTCATCGGCGGCACGCCGGTCTTGCCGACCTCCGAGACCGTGTACTTGACCATCGCCCAGAGCGCGTCGAGCTCGGCGGCGAGGTGCCCGATCTCGCGGCGCAGCCCGCGGTCTTCCCACGCGCTCGCGTCGCCGCGCGTGACCTTGCGCGCGAGCTCGGCGAGATCGCGCACGGACTGCTGCAGCATCACCATGTCGCTCGCGAACGCGGTGCCGCGCTCGAACGACAAGGTCACGTTGGTGACGCGCCAGCCGTCGTTCTCGGCGCCGACGCGGCACTCGACTGGGACGCGCACGCTCTCGAGGAAGACCTCCGAGAACTCGCCCGAGCCCATGAGCGTCGGCAGCGGGCGGATCTCGATGCCCGGCAGATCCATCGGCATCGCGAGCCACGTGATGCCGCGGTGCTTCGGCGCGTTCGGATCGGTGCGCACGAGCAGCTCGCAGTAGTCGGCCACCTGCGCGAACGA
This sequence comes from Myxococcota bacterium, assembly GCA_035541475.1. Taxonomy (GTDB): domain Bacteria; phylum Myxococcota_A; class UBA9160; order UBA9160; family SMWR01; genus DASUFZ01. Next base: position 38,117 of record DATKND010000060.1, read on the forward strand.
CGTCCAGATCTTGTGGCCGGAGACGACGTAGCAGTCGCCGTCGCGCTCGGCGCGTGTCTTCAGCGACGCGAGGTCCGAGCCGGCGCCGGGCTCCGAGAAGCCCTGACACCAGACCTGCTCGCCGCGGATGATCGGCCCGATGTGGCGCGCCTTCTGCTCGGGCGTGCCCTCGGCCATGATCGTCGGGCCGCCGTGCAGCAGGCCGACGAAGTTCACGCCGACGTAGGGCGCGCGCGCGCGCGCGATCTCCTCGTAGTAGACGAGCTGCTCGGTCAGCGAGGCGTCGCGGCCGCCGTACTCCTTCGGCCAGTTGATGCCCGCGTAGCCGGCGTCGAAGAGCTTGCGCTGCCAGGCGACGTCGTACTCGCGGCGCGCACTCCAGTCCGACTCCGCCACCGGCGGCCTGCCGTGCGCGGGCACCGCCGCGGCGAGCCAGCTTCGCAGCTCGCGGCGGAATTTCTCGTCGGAGGGGGAGTCGCGGAGGTCCACGAAGGGCGGAACGATAGGCGGCCGCGACGGCCCCTACAATGGCGCGCCGATTGTGGTTTCGGCCGCGAAGCGACGCGCGTATCCTGCCCCGGCCGTGCGCTTCACGCTCCAGCTCCCGACCGATCGCATCGACGCCGCCGAGGAGTTCGTGCGCGGCGACGCGGTCGCCGAGATGGCGCGCGCGGCCGAGGCCGCGGGCTTCGACGCCTGCTTCGTGACCGAGCACCCGTTCCCCAGCGATCGCTGGCTCGCGACCGGCGGCCACCACGCGCTCGATCCCTACGTCGCGCTCTCGTTCGCGGCCGCCGCGACGACCCGGCTGCGCGTGCAGACGAACATCGCCGTGCTCGCGTACCGCAACCCGTTCCTCACGGCGAAGGCGGTCGCGTCGCTCGATCTCCTCTCCGGCGGCCGCATGATCCTCGGCGTCGCGGCCGGCTATCTACGCGGCGAGTTCGAGGCGCTGGGCGTCGACTTCGACGAGCGCAACGATCTCTGCGACGAGGCGATCGACGCGCTGCGGCTCGCGTGGAGCCGCACCGGGGTCGAGCACGCGGGCCGGCACTTCGCAGCGCGCGGCAACAGCATGCTGCCGCCGCCGCTCCAGCGGCCGCACCCGCCGATCTGGGTCGGCGGCAACAGCCGGCGCGCGATCCGACGCGCGGTCGAGAAGGGCGACGGCTGGATCCCGTTCCCCACCGCCGGGCTCGCGAGCGACCGCATCCGCACCGCGTCGATCCAGAGCGAGGGCGATCTCGCCGCGCGCGTCGCCTACGCGCGCGAGCACGCGCGCGCGATCGGCCGCCGCGCGCCGCTCGACATCTGCTTCGCGCCGCTCGGCGTCCCGCTCCACCGCCGCGACGAGGCGACACCGCAGCGCTTCGCCGCGGTGGCGCGCAGCCTCGCGGCCCTCGGCGTCACCTGGCTCGCGCTCTCGCTCCCTGCCAAGACGCGCGGAGCCTGGTGCGAGCGAGTGCGCGAGGTCGGCGCGAGCCTGCTCCCGGCCGCCCGCGAGATCGCGCCCGCTACGGCGTGACGCTGTAGCCGCGCCCGCTGACGCAGCTCGAATAGGCCTTCTGATAGGCCGACTTCTTCGCCTCCAGATCCTGCGCCGCCTGCTTGTCGTCGCGGCGATCGTCGCGCCGGTCCTGGCGCTGTCGCGAGGCGGCGACCGCGGCGCCGGCCTTCGCCGCGTCCTTCGCATTCTCCTGGCGGTACTCCTGCTTCGCGTCGTCGGAGACGTTGTCGTAGGCGTCGTGCTGACGGCCCTGCACTCCGGCCGCCGCGGCGCCGACCGCGGCGCCCTTGGCCGCGCCCTTCGCGCGCGCGCCGCGCTCCTTCTCCTCCTCGGCGGATTGGGGCGGCGGCGCCGCGGGGTCGTAGCCGCTGGAGCTCTTCGCGCTGGCCTGACACTCGCTGATGTCTTTCTGCATCTGCTCCGGCGTCTGCCCCTTCTGCGGCTGGACCGACTGGGCGGACGCCATCGCGGCGAGCGCGATACAGCCAAAGATCGAGAGCAACGTGAACCGGAACGAAGTCGACATGGGAGGTCCCTCCTTCGGACGGACGCGAGTGCGGAGCGCGCTAGCCGCGCCCCGCGTAGCGCGCGTACTCGTCGAGCACCGGCATCACGACGTCGCGCGGCGCCGACGGCACCCGCAGCACCGCTTCGTGGACGCCGAGCGAGCGGTAGTAATCGAGCTTCTCGGCCGAGGGGAACACGCCCATCGGCACGATGCGAAGAGCCGCAAAGTCCCGGCCCGCCGCGTCCATCGCGCGGCGCAGCGCGCCGAGCGCCTCGCGCATGCCGGCGCCGCCGATCGGGATCCAGCCGTCGGCGTACTCGGCGATGTGCGAGAACAAGGTCGGACCCGGCGCGCCCCCGAGGAGCACCGGGGGCCGCGGCCGCTGCACGGGCTTCGGCCACTGCCACGAGGGCTCGAAGCGCACGAACTCTCCGCGGTACTCCGCCACCTCGTTCGACCACAGCGCCTGCATCGCGAGCATCACCTCGCGCACGTGCGCGCGCCGCCGTTTGGTGTCGATGCCGTGGCTCTCCATCTCTTCCTTGTTCCAGCCGTAGCCGACTCCGAGCACGAGGCGCCCGCGCGAGAGCAGATCGAGCGTGGCCAGCTGCTTGGCGAGCGCGATCGGGTCGTGCTGCGCGACGAGCGCGATGCCAGTACCGAGCCGGATGCGGCTCGTGCGCGAGGCCGCCGCGGCCAGCGCGACGTAGGGGTCGAGTGTCCGCTTGTACTCCTCGGCCAGCACCGCGTCGCCGGTCGGCGGCGGCGTGCGACGCGAAGTCGGAATGTGGGTGTGCTCCGGCACGTAGAGCGAGTGGAAGCCGCGCGCCTCCGCCTCGACGGCCAGCTCGACCGGGTCCATCGAGAGGTCGGTGGCGAAGATCGTGATTCCGACATCCATCGGCGGCGCAGCGTAGCCCCTTACGAATGAATTGACGCTCGGCCGGGTCTCTCCGATGCTGAGACCCCTCATGCTCCACGGACTCCGCGTTCTCGACCTCACCGACGCGCGCGCGCACCTCGCCGGCCGCATCCTCGCCGACCTCGGCGCGGACGTCGTGAAGGTCGAGCCGCCGGGCGGCGACCCGCTGCGGCGCCAGGGACCGTGGCTCGGGGGCGTCGCCGACCCGGAGCGCGGCCTCGCGTGGCTCGCGCTCAACGCGAGCAAGCGCGGCATCGCGCTCGACCTCGAGTCGGCGGCGGGCCGCGAGACCTTGCGCCGCCTCGCGCGCACCGCCGACGTGCTGCTCGAGAGCGACGCGCCCGGCGCGATGGCCGCTCGCGGCCTCGGCGCACGCGAGCTCCGCCGCGAGAACCCGCGCCTCGTCCACTGCGCCGTCACTCCCTTCGGGCAAACCGGTCCGTACGCGCACTTTCGCGCACACGACCTCGTGGTGGTCGCGCTCGGCGGCAATCCGCACCTCACCGGGCCGGCGGATCGTCCGCCGGTCCGCTGTAGCGTGCCGACCGCCTACTACCACGGCGGCGCGGAGGCGGCGCTCGCCGTTCTGATCGCGCTGCTCCAGCGCGACGTCACCGGAGAGGGTCAGGAGATCGACGTCTCGCTGCACGAGACGCAGCTCCAGACCTTGCTCTCCTTCCCGGCGCAGTTCGCACTGCACCGCCGCGAGACCAAGCGTAGCGGCGGACGCCTCGGGAGGTTGCGCGAGATCTGGACCGCCGCCGACGGCGACATCTCCTACGGTCTGCGCGGCGGGCCCACCCGCATCCGCAACCTGAAGGCCACCGGCGAGTGGATGCAGGAATGCGGCGAGGCGCCCGACTGGCTCGCCGCCTACGACTGGGATCACTACAACCACAACACCGTCTCCGACGCCGAGATTGCGCGGCTCGAGGGTGCCTTCGGCGCTTTCTTCGCGAAGCGCACGCGGCGCGAGCTCTACGCGGGCGCGCTGGCGCGCCGCATCCTGCTGGCTCCCTGCAACGACGCGGCCGAGATCCTCGCGCACGAGCAGCTCCGCTCGCGCGACCTGTTCGCGGAGGTGCCGCATCCGGAGCTCGGCGCGACGCTCGAGCTGCCGGACTTCTTCGCGAAGACGCACGACCGCGCGATCCGCATCCGCCACCGCGCTCCGCGCCTCGGCGAGCACCAGCGGGCGGTGCTGGAGGAGTGGGCGTCGCCCGCGCCCTTCCCGCTCCGCGCGGGCGCGTCGCCCGACACGGCGGCGGGTCGCGGCGCCAGCGCGCTCGCGGGCCTGCGCGTGCTCGAGCTCGGCTCGGGCGCCGCGGGTCCCGTCGCGACGCGCTACTTCGTCGAGCACGGCGCCGAGGTGATCCGGATCGAGTCGCGCCGCGCCCCCGATTTCCTGCGCGTGCTCTTCCTCACGCCGGACAGCAAGCTCGGCGTCGACGGCTCGCCGATGTTCCTGCTGCTGAACCCGGACAAGCGGAGCCTCGCCGTCGACCTGACGCGTCCGGAGGGTGTCGCGCTGGTGCGGCGCCTCGCGCTCGAGTGGGCCGACGTCGTCAGCGAGAACTTCGCGCCGGGGCCGATGGAGAAGTGGGGACTCACGCACGCGAGCCTCGCGCGCGAGCGCCCCGACCTCGTGATGAGCAGCGCCTGCCTCTTCGGCCAGACGGGGCCGCAGCGCCACTATCCGGGCTTCGGCGGCCAGGGCTCGGCGATCTCCGGCTTCAATCACCTCTGCGGCTGGCCCGACCGCGAGGCGCACGGCCCCGCGCACACGATCACGGACTCGATGTCACCGCGCTTCGTCGCGCTCGGGATCGCGGCGGCTCTGCTCGAGAAGCGGCGCACGGGCCGCGGTCGCTACCTCGACCTCTCGCAGATCGAAGCGGCCGTCTACGTTCAGGCGGAGGGCATCGCGCGCGCGAGCGCCGCCGGCGAGATCCTCGGCCGGCACGGGAACCGCGACGAGCACATGGCGCCGCACGGCGTCTACCCGTGCCGCGGCGACGACCGCTGGATCGCCGTCGCGGTGACGGACGACGCGGCCTGGCGGCGGCTACGCGCGGAGCTCGGCGAGCCGGACTGGGCGCGCGATCCCGCGCTCGACACCGCAGAGGGTCGGCTCGCGCGCGCCGACGCGCTCGACGAAGCGCTCGCGAAGTGGACGCGCGCGCACGAGGCGCGCGCGCTGATGGAGCGGCTCCAGGCGGCAGGCATCGAGGCGGGCCTCGTCGCCAGCGAGCGCGATCTGCTCGACGACCCGCAGCTCGCGCACCGCGGCCACTTCGTCCCGGTCCCGCACGCGGAGCTCGGACCGCTGCAGGTCGAGCGTAGCGGCTTCCGGCTCTCCGCCTCGCCGGGCGGCTACCGCCGCCCGGGACCCCGGCTCGGCGAGCACGGCGAGGCGATCCTGCGCGAGATCCTGGCCCTCGACGACGCGGAGCTCGCGGGCCTGGCCGAGGTGCTGACGTGAGACCCGTCGCGGCGCTCGGGCTCGCGGTGCTCTCGCTCTACGGATGCGACACCGTCCGGCGTACTGCCTGGCAGGCGAACATCCCCGGCGTGAGCGCGCCCTTCCGCGTCGACTCGGTGCACGAGCGCATCGGCTATCTCGATGCCCGGCTCTCCTCGGGTAGCCTCAGCCGCCGCATCTTCGCGCGGGGCGACGATCCCGACTGCAGCGAGCTCTTGAAGGAGGGCGCGAGCGTCGACTGGGCGCGCTCGCAGCCCTTCGGCCCGCTGACCGACGGCGCGGGAACGACGTCGTGCCGCGTCGCCGGTCTCGGCGACCTCGACCAATGGCGCGAGGTCCGCGGTCGCGCCACGACCTCGATGAAGCCGATCACCAGCTCGCGCACTCGCTACACGATCGTGTACCGCGACGAGGAGTACCTCTACGCGCAGGGCGGCTTCAGCATCATCGGACTGCTCGGCTGGCGACCCGGCACCGATCAGGTGATCGCGCTGCTGCCGCACACCGAAGACTGCGCCGGCGCGGATCGCGACGGATTTGCGACCGTGGAATTCCGGATCACGGGCACACCGGCCTTCGCGGTCGTGACGAAGGAAGGGTTGTGCCCGATCTCCGGCGTGGTCCCTGCCGCGGTGCAGGGCCGCGACATGCCGGGGGACTCCTAGCGCGGCTCGAGATCAGGCCAGCCCGGCGGCTTCCAGTCGGCGGGCCGCGGAAGCTGCCAGCTCGTGACGTGCCGCACCGGCCAGTGCTTCAGCCAGGCGGGCCATAAGGCCTCCTCCAGCACGCGGCCCGGCTTGACATGCCAGTTGCCGCCGTCGGTGCCGACGACGAGCACGCGAGGACGAACGGCGCAGCCCGCCAGCCCGAACCACGCGAGAGTGCGGGGACGAGCAGCAGCAGCACCAGCGCGAGGGATCGCCGCGCGGGAAACTCCGGTCCGCGCGGCCATCCTACACCGGCAGCGGCCCCGCGTGTGCGGCTTTCGCTAGGCCGGCGCTCCGTCCAGCACCGCCGACGCGATCCGCTCCTCCAGCTCGCGCGAGTCCCACCACGAGAGCTGGAGCTGCTTGGCGCGCCGGAAGAAGAGCTGGATGTCGTACTCGATCGTGAAGCCGACGCCGCCCCACACCTGCTGGCACATCGCCGTGACATCGCGGTAGGTCTGGCAGGCGAAGAGCTTCGCCATCGCGGCGAGCGGTCCCACCTCACGGCGCGCGCTCTTCGCCCAGGCCGCCTCGTAGACGAGGTTCTTGCCGCCGTCGATCTTCGTCGATGCGTCCGCCAGGTAGTGCGAGATCGCCTGGAAGGCGCCGAGCGGCTTGTCGAACTGCTTGCGCTCCTTCGCGTACTGGACCGTGATCTCGAGCGCGCGCTCGGCGCCGCCCATCGCCTGCGCGGCCAGTAGCACGATGCCCGACTCCATCGCGCGCTCGAAGATCTTCCAGCCGCTGCGCGCCGCGCCGACGCGCGCCGATGTCGGCACGCGCACCCCGTCGAAGCCGAGCTCGTACTGGGCGTCCGAGCCGAGCGAGAGCTGCTGCTCCTGCGAGACGCCCGGCGCCGCGGGGTCGACCAGGAAGAGGTCGATCTCCTCGTCGCCCGAGCCGGTGCGCGCGAGCACCAGCAGCTGCGTGGCGGAGCGCGCGAAGGCCACGTGGCGCTTCTTCCCGTGGAGCCGGAAACCGTCTCCGTCCCGTGTGGCCCGGAGCTGCACGCCGCGCGCGCGGAACGAGCCGTCCGGCTCGAGCCACGCCGGCGTGACGATCGCCTCGCCCGACGCGATGCGCGGCAGCCACGCTCTCTGCTGCGCCTCGCTGCCACCGTCGAGGAGGATCGACGCCGCGAGCACGGCGCTCGGGAAGTGCGGCGTCGGCGCGAGCGCGCGCCCGAGCTCCTCGTACACGATCGCGGCCTCGATCAGGCTCTGCCCCGCGCCGCCGAAGCTCTCGGGGATCAGGATCCCCGTCACGCCGACCTCGGCGAGCTGCTTCCAGAGAGCCTCCGGGAAGCCGATCGGATCGTCCTCGGTGCGGCGCACCACCTCGATCGAAGAGCGCTCGGCGAGCACGCCGCGCAGCATGTCTCGGAGGAGGGTCTGCTCTTCGTTGAAATCCAGGTCCATGGAGTCTCCCTACGGCTTCCACTGCGCGCCGCGGCGCACCCACGGGTTGTCGTGACCGTCGACCGGCAGCGCGACGCGCACCTGGCAGGTCGTCATCGCCTTGTCGCCGACACAGAGCTGGAGGTCGAGGTCGGCCCAGGCGCAGCCGGTGTCGTCGCTGCCGATGCCCGCCACCTTGCCGCGCATCACCATGTGGTCGCCCGGGAACACGGAATCGTGCATGCGGAAGCGCATGCGCCCGAGGCGCCCCTTCGGCCCCGTCCAGTCGGTCACATAGCGCTCGAACCAGGCCGCCTGGTTCGGCGTGTTCATGAAGACGTCGCGCACGCCGTTGCGCTTCTGTGCGAAGTCCTTGTCGTGGTGCATCGGCCGCCAGTCGCGCGTGGCGAGCGCGCCGAGGATGACCGTCGTCGCGGTCACGTCACAGGTGAGCTCTGGCAGCGAGGCGCCGATCTTCACCTGGCTCGCGAGCAGACCCGTCTGCGCCATCACGCATCCCTCCGATAACCGAAGCCGGTGTAGGACTCCATGCCGACGCTCTCTCCGTGCTGGTTCACGTACTCGACGTCGATCACCCAGAAGCGCCCGAGGCCGAGTTTGGTGCGCTTCTCCGGCGAGACCGAGCGCAGCACCTGCCAGGTGCGCAGGCGATCGCCGGGACGCACCGGCTCGCGAAACACCACGGTGTTGTCGGTCATCACCGCCTCCGGCAGCCCGAGCTTCTCCTTCAGGTCGAAGTGCACCTGCAGCGGCAGCGCCTGCTGCGTGCGGCCCGGCGCCCAGTGGTGGGGTCGGAACCAGACCGAGAGCATGGTCGGCGGCGCGACGAAGCCGCCGGTCAGCTCCTGCGCCACCTTCTCGTCCCAGAAGAGCGGATTGCCGTTCTCGACGGACGCGCAGCTCGTGAAGACGTAGCCGCGCTCGACCTCGAACTCGCCCTCTACCTCGTAACGCTTCTGCCCGATCCACGACTGGATCTCGGGGGGCAGATCGGATGCAACGTCGGACATCGCGTTCCTCCGGGACGCGCTCAGGCGACCGCGCCGCGTGAGCGAAGCTTCTCGATCTCGACCGGGCCCAAGCCCGCCTCCGCGAGCAGCGCACCGGTCTCGGTGACACCGGGACGCGGCAAGGTCGGCGCGACGTCCCCGCGCGACATGCCGGCGAGCGCCGGCGCGACCTGGCGCATCCGCCCGCGCTCCGGGTGCAGCGCGTCCGCGAGCGCACCGCGAGCCGCGAACTGCGGATCGCTCGCGACCTCGGCGACGCTCTGCACCGGCGCGACGCAGGTGTCGTTCGGCGCGAGCTCGGCGACCCAGTCGTCGCGATCGCGCGTCGCGAAGGCCGTGCGGAGATCGCGGCGGATCTCGTCCTGGCGCGCGTCGTCGGTCTGGAAGGCGATCCAGCGCTCGAGACCGAGCGCCTTGCAGAGGTTCGCCCAGAAGGCCGGCTCGATTGCCGCGACGGCCAGCCAACGACCGTCGCGCGCGGCGTAGGTGTCGTAGCAGGCATAGCGGCCGGTCAGGATGTCGTGTCCGGGGCCGACGGCGGCGCCGGTCGCGAGGTGCTCGTCCACCGCGAGCGCCATCAGCGAGAGCGCGCCGTCCGCGACCGCGACATCGAGGTACTCACCCTCGCCCGTCCGCTCTCGACGCAGCAGCGCGGCCAGGATCGCGATCGCCGCGTGCATGCCGCCGGCGGCGCCGTCGGCGATCGTGGCGCCCGGGAGCGGAGGCCCGCCGTCGGCTCGGCGACCCGAGCAGTCGAGGAAGCCCGAGACGGCGAGGTAGTTGAGGTCGTGGCCGGCCCAGCGCGCGCGCGGGCCGTCCTGGCCGTAGCCGGAGGTCGAGCAGTAGACGACGCGCGGGTTGCGCCGACGCACGTCGGCGTAGCCGATCCCGAGGCGCGCGACGACGCCCGGGCGGAAGCTCTCGACGATCGCGTCCGCTCGCTCCGCCAGCCGCAGGAACACGTCGACGCCCTCCGGCTGCTTCAGGTCGAGGCGCATGCGCTGCATGCCGCGCGAGCCCGAGTACGCGAAGAACGGCGGCTCCGTGTTGACGCCCGACTTCGCGGGCGCGCCGAGCTTCACCACGCGCGCGCCGTAGTCGGCGAGGATGCGGGTGCAGCGCGCCGCCGGGCCGACCGTCGAGAGATCGAGCACCGTGATGCCATCGAGCGCCGCCATCAGAAGTTCTTCGGGAGCCCGAGCTTGCGCCGCGCCAGGATGTTCTTCTGGATCTCGGACGACCCGCCGCCGATCGTCTCGACGACCGTCGCGCGGTAGGCGCCCTCGAAGCGGCCCGAGAGCGGCGCCGCGGGCTGGTCCACGCGCAAGGTGCCGGCCACGCCCTGGAGGTCGAGCGCGACGTTGCAGCCGCGCTGCGAGAGCTGCGTGGCGAAGAGCTTGTACTGCGAAGACTCGCAAGTCGGCGCCGCCTTGCCATGGCGCTCGGACTTGATCGACTCCCACACGAAGCGCAGCGAGAGTCCGCGCGCGACCGCGACGTCGGTCGCGAGCCGCGCGATCTGCTGGCGCACGACCGGATCGCTGCGGAGCGGCTGACCGTCTACGCGCGCGCCGCGCACCCAGTCGATCAGCAGCTTCGCGCGCTCGGCGATCGGCGAGAACGTGAACATCGTGAAGCGCTCGAGGTCGAGCGCCTCGGAGATGTACTTGAAGCCGCTTCCCTGCTTGCCCACCAGATACTCGTCGGGAACGAACACGTCGGTGAAGAACACCTGGTTCGTGATGTCCTTGCCGATCGTCGGCATGCCCTGGATCTCGAGGCCCGGCGCGTTCATCGGCAGCAGGAACAGGCTGATGCCGTCGTGGCGCGGTTTCTCGGGGTCGGTGCGCGCGCCGAACCAGTACCAGTCCGCGAAGTGCGCCGAGGTGGTCCAGATCTTCTGGCCGTTCATCTTCCAGCCGCCCGGCACCTTCTCCGCGCGCAGCTGCATGTTGGCGGCGTCGGAGCCGGCCTGCGGCTCGCTGTAGCCGACCGCGAACTCGATCTCGGCGCGGATGATCTTCGGCAGGAACTCCTGCTTCAGCTTCTCGCTGCCGTGGCGGATCAAGGTCTTGCCGATGATGCCGACACCCTTGCCGATCTGCGGCGCGCCGCGGCGCGCGAGCGCCTCGTTCAGGATGTACTCGTAGACGCCCTCCATCTCGCGGCCGCCGTACTGCTTCGGCCAGGTCATGCCGAGCCAGCCGCGCTCCGCGAGCTTCTTCATGAAGCGCCGACGCGCGGGCGTGTCGACGAGCTGCGCGAAGTTCTCCTTGGTCGGGTCCATCACCTCGGGGTCGTGGTGCTCGTCGAGGAAGCGCTCGACCTCCTCCGCGAACGCGCGCTCCTCGGCGCTGAACTCGAAATCCATGGGAAGTCCTCCGGGCCGCACGCCGAGCGGAGGCGGCCAATGGGTCCAGAGACGGGCCGAGCATATACGAGACGGAGCGTCTTGTAAATGTCACGCGGTGCCGGGCGGGCCCACGAGCTCGCGGATCAGCCGTAGACCGGCAGCAGCAGCCGCCCGAGACAATAGGCGGCGATTCCCAGCATGCCGGCCGAGATCACTCCAGCGGTGCGCCAGCCGACGGCGAACCCACGGCCGTCGAAGAGAGTGCCGATGCCGAGCGCGAGCAGCAGCGCGACGGCGGGCGCCGCGCCGAAGAGGTGCCGGCCCTGGACCGCGACGATGTGCAGATTCAGCCAGAGGTGCGCGGCGAAGGTCGCGAGCAGGGTCGCGAGCACGAAGTAGCGGAGGTGTCCGACCTCGCGCTCGGTCCGCCAGCCGATCGCGAAACCCAGGAGCCCCAGCCCGCACAAGGCGAAGAAGACGAGATACATCCAGTCCGGCGCCAGAACGTTCAGCCAGCCGAAGGTCGCCCAGTAGCTGCGGAACACGACGAAGGGGTACACACCGAGGAAATACGCGCGGCGGCCGCCGAACTTCTCGAAGTCTTCCAGCGAGTCGGACGACTGGACCAGCGCGGAAGTGCCGAGAGCTCCACCGAAGCGATGCCAGTTCATCCAGAGAGAGGGCAGCGCGAGGACGACGCCGAGCGCGGCGGCGAACCCCGCGTCGCGCAGGCGCTCGCGCAGCGGACGCCGATCCACTGCGAACAACGCGACGCCGGCGACGGTCACGGCCGGCAGCGCCGAGAGCTTCGTGGCAAGAGCCGTGGCCATCAGCGCGGCCGCCCACAGGTAGTCTCGCCGTGCCACCTGGTCGCGCGTCGCGGCGACGGCGAAGAGAAGGAGCGTCGCTGCGCCGAGCGCCGCACACGCCACGTCGTTGTTGACGTAGCTCGACACGAACAGGAACTGCGGCGAGAACGCGAGCAGCGAGGTGCCGAGACAGGCGAACGGCAGGCTTCCCGAGATGCGCCGCGCCGCCTCGAACGTGAGGAGAACGGTCACCGCGCCGAAGGCCAGGCTTCCCCAGCGCAGCGCGCGCAGGTAGTCGAGCGCCGGGTCGACCGCCAGGACGCGTCCAGGTCCCTGCGTGGTCCCGATCATGCGGATGCGCGCGTCCGTAACCACGCGCAGATCGGCGAGCCGATAGATCCATCGATTCGCCTGGTCGAGATCCTCGACCAGCATCGGGTCGTAGGACGAGATGGCCGAGAAGAGCGGCTGCTGGAGCAGGTAGTAGAGCGGGGGCTCCATGCCTTCCCCGGGCACGTCGAGCTTCCCGACCATGTGGGGCAGCCGTCCCTCCCGATTCACGAAAGCCACGTACTGGATGTGTGATGGCTCGTCGGGCGCCTCGAAGAGCGGGACCGCCCGCTGATAGGCGATCGCGAGGCCGACGTAGACGAGCAGCAGCAAGGCGAGCGCAACGGGGGACCGACCGGAGTGCGGTTCCGCCGGCCCGGACATCAGGCGCTCGGCAGCCCCAGTCCGCGGCGCGCGATGATGTTCTTCTGGATCTCCGACGTGCCGCCGCCGATCGTATCCACGACGGTGTAGCGGTACGAGCGCTCGAAGCGGCCGCCGACCGGCGCGGCCGGCTGGCCGGCCTTCAGCTGGCCGGCCGGGCCCATCAGGTCGAGCGCGGCGTCGGCGACGCGCTGCCCGAGCTCGTTCATGTAGAGCTTGTAGCGGCTCGACTCGACGGTCGGGACGCGTTCGCGCAGCGCCTCCGAGATCACGCGCCGCTGGAGCATGCGCGCGACCTCGAGCTGCGCGCGCAGCTGCGCGATCGTGCGGCGCACGCGCGGATCGCGGCGCAGCGGATCGCCGTCGCGCGTCGCCGTGCGCACGTACTCGACGAGCGCCTTCACCTTCATCTCGAGCGGTCCGACCGGCATCATCGCGAAGCGCTCGAGGTCGAGCGCCTCGCAGATGTAGGTCCAGCCCGAGTTCACCTGTCCGACGACGTAGGCGTCCGGCACGAACACATCGTCGAAGAAGACCTCGTTGGTGCGCTCGTCGCCGATCGTCCAGGTCGGATGGATCGTGAGGCCCGGGTGCTTCATCGGCACCAGGAAGAGCGTGATGCCCTTGTGCTTCGAGGCCGGGTCGGTGCGCGCGCCGACCCAGTACCAGTCGGCGAAGTGCGCAGACGTCGTCCAGATCTTGCGACCCTCGAGCTTCCATCCGCCCGCGACCTTCGTCGCGCGCAGCTGCATGTTGGCCGCATCGGAGCCGGCCTGCGGCTCGCTGTAGCCGATCGCAAACTCGATCTCGCCGCGGATGATCTTCGGCAGGAACTCGGCCTTCATCGCGTCCGAGCCGTGTCGGATCAAGGTCTTGCCGACGATGCCGATGCCCTTGCCGGGCTGAGGGCAGCCGCGCCGCGAGAGCGCCTCGGTCAGCAGGAAGTCGTAGATGCCGCTCTTCTCCTGACCGCCGTACGACTTCGGCCACGACATGCCGAGCCAACCGCGCTCCGCGAGCTTGCGCATGAAGGCGCGCTTGGCCGGCGTGTCCACGGTCTGCGAGAGCTGCTCGGGGTTGGCGTCGGCGACGTCGGGAGTCGCGTGCAGGTCGAGGAAGGCCTCGAGCTCCGCCGCGAACGCCTGCTCCTCCGCCGAGAATTCGAAGTCCACGGGTCCCTCGGTTTGCGAACGTCAAACGATACGCCGCCCGCAGCGGGTATGCTGCGCGCGTGTTGAAGGACGCCGCCGCGATCGTCGGCATCGCGCAGACCCCGTTCGCGAAGCGCCTCGAGCCCTCCGAGAAGGCGCTCGCCGCGCAGGTGATCGTGGCCGCGCTCGAGGATGCCGGCATCGCGCCCTCCGAGGTCGACGGCTTCGCCTCCTACACGATGGAATCGAACGACGAGGTCGAGATCGCCAAGAACGTCGGCGCGGGCGACCTCACCTTCTTCTCGCAGGTCGGCTACGGCGGCGGCGCAGGTCCCGCGTGCGTCGGACACCTCGCGATGGCGGTCGCCACCGGACAGTGCCGGGTCGGCGTCGCCTGGCGCTCGCGCAAGCGCGGCTCGGGCCAGCGTCCGTGGGCCGGCGCGGCGCAGGCCTCCGCGAACGCGCTGTGGACGCGCCCGCACGGGCTGCTGCGTCCGGTCGACGAGGTCGCGATGCTGACGCGCCGCTACATGCACGAGTACGGCGCGACGCGCGAGCATCTCGCGAACGTCGCGCTCGCGGTGCGCGGCATGGCCAACCGCAATCCGAACGCCGTGATGTACGAGAAGGAGCTGACGCGCAACGACTACATGGCAGCGCGCTGGATCTCCGAGCCGCTCTGCCTCTTCGACAACTGCCTCGAGACCGACGGCGCGCTGGCGTGCGTCGTGGTCTCGGCCGCGCGCGCGCGCGACCTGCGACAGCCGCCCGTGTATCTCCACGCCTTCGGCCAGGGCCTGCCCGCGCAGTCGCACACGATGGTCAACTACTGGTGCGAGGATCCGCTGCGCGGACCGGCCTGGGCCTGCGCGCGACAGCTCTTCCGCCACTCGGACATCCGCCCCGAGGACGTCGACGTCGCGCAGCTCTACGACGCCTTCACCCCGCTGATCCTGCTCTCGCTCGAGGGCTACGGCTTCTGCAAGCGCGGCGAGGCGCCGGCCTTCACGGAGGACGGAGGTCTCGAGCTCGGCGGGCGCCTGCCCGTCAACACCTCGGGCGGCGGCCTCTCCGAAGCCTACGTCCACGGCTTCAACCTGATTCTCGAAGGCGTCCGCCAACTGCGCGGAACGTCGACGTCCCAGGTGAAGGACGCCGAGAGCTGTCTCGTCACCGGCGGCGAGGGGGTGCCGACCTCCGCGCTGATGCTGCGGCGCTAGTCGTGGCCGCATCCGAGAGCCCGCTGGGACCCCTGCTGCCGCCGATCGACGCGGACTCGGCGCCCTTCTTCGAGGGCTGTCGCCACGGCGAGCTGCGCATGCAGCAGTGCTCCGCGACCGGGCGGCTGATCTTCCCGCCGCGGCCGATGAGTCCCTTCGCTCCGCACGCGGCGCCGCGCTGGACGCGCGTGTCGGGCCGCGGGACAGTGTGGTCCTTCGTCGTGCCGCACCCGCCGCTGCTCCCCTGGTACGGCGAGCGCGCGCCCTACAACGTCGTGCTCGTCGCGCTCGACGAAGACCCGACGGTGCGCCTCGCGGGCAACCTGGTCGCGGGCCCCGGCGCCGCGCTCGACTCGATCGATCCGGCGACAATCCGTATCGGCGAGCCCGTGCGCGCGATCTTCGAGCCGCTCGCGGGCGACGTGGTCGTGCCGCGCTGGGTGCGCGACGAGCGTCGAACGCCGGTCGGAGGCGGGTAGAGGTCGCCTGTGGCGGCCATCTGTTCCCCCTCGGCGACCTCTACCCGCCTCCTCCACTGACTCTCAGCGTTTCAGCTTCTGCGTCTGCGCGCCCATCATCCGGATCGCCGTGCGGCGAGGCAGCACGCGCCGCAGCAGCTGCGACGCGAAGCGGTTGAAGCGGCCCGGGATCATCGACGACTCGCGCCCGAGCTTCGCGAGCGCCTCGCGCGCGACCTGTTCCGGCTCGAGCTCTCCTGGCGCGCCGCCCTGCGCGCGCTGGCGCAGGTAGCCCGGCGTGCGCGTCGCGCCCGCGAGCACGCACAGGACGTCGACACCGTGCGGAGACAGCTCGTACCAGAGCCCTTCGGCCAGGGACAGCAGGAACGATTTCGTCGCGCCGTAGGTCGTGACGAAGGGCGAGCCCTGGAAGGCCGTCAACGAGGACATCAGCACCAGGCCGCCGCGGCCGCGCGTAGCCATGCGCCGCCCGAAGCGGTGTGCGAGCTCGAGCGGACCGCGCGTGTTGACGTCGAGCGCGGCGAGCTGGCGCTCGAGCGGGAGCTCGAGGAACGGCCCACCCGGCGCGAGCGCCGCGTTGTAGACGACGAGGCCGAGCTCCTCGCCCGCGAGCTCGCGCTCGATCGTCGCGCCCGCGTCGGCGCGCTCGAGATCGAGGGGCAGACAGCGCACGCGCACGGACGCGTAGCCCGCGATCTCGCGAGCGAGCGCAGCGAGCGGCTCCGGACGCCGCGCCACGAGCACGAGGTCGAGACCGCGGCGCGCGAGCTCGCGCGCGAAGGCCGCGCCGATTCCCTCGGAGGCGCCCGCGATCAGCGCGCAGGGCCCGTATCGGGTCGCGAACTCGGCGCGCTCCACGGTCGACTCAGTAGATCCCCGGGATGATCCGGCTCGGCACGCGCCGGCAGTACTCGTCCCAGAGCGGGCCGTACTTCTCGGCGCAGCGGCGGTCGTCGTCGATCTGACGCGGCAGCAGCAGCGCGACGTAGTAGAGCGGGTAGAGCCATGGCCCGATCGCCGTCGGGTAGCCGAGCGACAGCGCGAGGCCCGTCGCCATCAGGATCTCGCCGAGATAGTTGATGTGACGGGAGAGGCCCCAGAAGCCGCCCGCCAGCACGTGCCTCGCGCCATCCGAGATCGCGCGCGGCTCAAGCAGGCCGAAGGCCTTCGCGGAGGGATCGCGCTTGAACCAGAACTTCTGGAGATTCGCGCCGCGCGCCAGAACCCAGCCCGCGAAGAAGATCCCGGCGTAGAGCGCGAGCAGCGGCCCCGGCGTATGGGGGTTCGGGCGGTCGGCGAGCGCCCAGAGGCCGACCGGATAGAAGAACGGGTAGAAGACGAGGCAGCCCCAGCCGAGCTTGAAGCCGACGCGCTCGGCCATGAAGTCGTAGGTGTAGAGGTGGACCTCCTCGAAGTTCAAGTACTCGACCACGAAGAAGCTGAAGAGCGCGGTGTAGACGAGGACGCCCGGTGAGGCATCACTGCGGTACACCATCCGGTGGTGGGCCGTGAACGAGAGCACGTTCAGCTCGAGCATCACGGCGCCGACGAGATAGAGGAGCATCTTCGCGTCGACGCGCCCTCCGCCCCACTGCGGATTGGCGAGGCGTCCGAGGTAGAAGTCCGCGAGCCGCGGCGCGGGCAGCACGATCGCGAGCGTGAAGAGGAGCCCGAGCCCGCACGCGCCCGAGACCATCTCCCAGCGATGGAGGTAGAAGAAGTCCCACGGCACGACTCCCTGCCAGCACGCGAGCGCGTAGAGCGCGACCGTGGCGAAGAGCACGCGCAGGCCGTTCAGGCGATAGCGGAGAAGGCGGCCGGTCGCCTCGTCGCGCACGTAGCCGTCGATCCAGCGGCCCGGCAGCACAAGGTGCAGCGCGAGCACGACCGCGTAGACGGTGAGCGGTCCGAGCAGTGCGACGATCACGACCGGACCGGCGGCTCCGTCTGGCTCGTGCGCGCGGTGAACTCGTCGTCGGGCACGGTGACCAGGTGCTCGTAGACGCCCGGCGGGAAGCCGCGCATCCAGGGGAGCTTCTTGTCGAGCGGCGGCTGCGCGACCGCTCCGCCGCGACCCTCGTAGGGCGCCGGCGCGCGGAAGCGATCGAGCTCGGCGGGCGAGATGCCCGCGAGCGCGACGACCTCGGGATCGATCCAGGCGCGCCCGTCGATCGCGCGCTCCGAGGTCGCGATCTCGAGCGAGAGGTCCTCGGGACCGGCGAAGTAGATCGAATCGCAGAGCCCGTGGTGGATCGGACCGACGACGGTCACGCCGCGCGAGCGGATGCGGTCGCGCAGCGCGAGGAGCTGCGCCGGCGTGTCCACGTTGAACGCCACGTGCTGCATCGTGCCGCCGGCCGACGCGCCGCCGCCGCTGCCCGCATGCGTGACACCGAGCTCCCGCTCGATCTTCTCGATCGCGGGCATCTGCACGAACGCGACGTACGAGTGCTCGTTCAGCTCGAGGAACGCGTGCCAGGCGCCGTCGACGCCGTGCATCCAGTACAGCGCGACGAGTCGCATGCCGAGCACGTCGGTCATGAACTCGATCTGCTTCTTGATGTCGGCGGTGGAGATCGCGAGATGGTGCACGCCGTTCGGCTGGAGCATGGCCGGGCCTCCTCGAGGTGAGCGCGGCCCTATTCTGACGCGGACCGCTCAGGCCGGCACACCCGCCATCGCACGGCGCGCGCGCGCCTCGATCCAGCGGCGGTAGCCCGCCGGCGGCAGGAACGCGATCCACATCAGCACCGCCGATGCGAGCCCGAACATCGAATTGCTGAGCGTGAGCGCGTCGAGCTCCATCATCGCCGTGCCGCGCGCCATCATCACGACATTCGCGATCAGCGAGCCGACTCCCGCGGATCCGATGCCGAGCCCCCACAGCAGGAAGCGGTTCGTGAGCACGGCGTCCGCGAGGCCGAGGCGCGCGCGGCGCCGCATGCGCCCGTAGTAGTGGAGCGACTCGAACGAGCCCCAGAGCAGACACACGATGACGTCGAAGGACCCGATCTGCGTCCAGAGGTCGAGCTGCATCGGCAGCGAATAGGTGCCTGTCGCGAATCGGCCGAGGAAGGCCGCCGCGAAGACGAGCGCGGCGATCCAGACGACAGCCCGCGCGAGGGCGGCGTCGGGTCGGAAGACGGTGCGGGTGAAGACGTAGGCCGCGAGCCCGCCCGCCCCGATCGCGAGCTGCGCGGTCGCGAGGAAGACGAAGGCCACGGCGGGACGATTCGCGCCGAAGAGCATCGCGAGCACCATCAGGGCGAAGCCCGCGGGCCCGATGCCGAGGATGCCGAGGCCGATCAGCAGCTCCGGCAGGCCTCGGTTGCGCCGCGCGAGCCACACGAGCCTGAGCCCGATCGCGAGGCTCGACACGAAGAAGGCCCCGAAGCCGAGCGCGATGGCGGTCTGCATGCGGACTCCCTCCACCGCTGCCATCGGCACGACGCCCCCCCGGCTTGTGCACATGAGACCCCGGAGCCCGCGATTTCTCTTGAGATCGGCGCGCCGCGTCGCCACGATTGCGCGCCGAAGGAGACCTCCATGCGACTCGCGCTCCGGATGAGCCTGCTCGCGCTCGCCGCGGCGGGCTGCGCCGATCAGGGCACCCCGACCATGAATGCCTCCGCGTCCACGACGAACGCCCCGAGCCGGGACGTCGTGATCCAGGTCGGGGACATGGACGTCGCTCCGTCCGTCGCGCGCGTGAAGCAAGGCGGCCGCGTCTCGTGGGTCAGCGTCTCCACCAGCTTCCGGCCCACGCTCTCGTTCCCCGCCGCGATCGTCGATCGCTTCACCTGCAAGGACCTGCGCCCGCAGTTCTTCCTCGCCGACGACCGGCTGGTGTCGATCGCGATGGGCGCCGACATGGAGGCCGTGGCGCTGCCCTGCCCGCTCATGCCCGGCACCTACGACTACCGGATCGAGCTCACCTCGGGCGGCGAAGGCGTCGGCGGGCGCTCGATGGGGATGAACCCGCAGGGCCAGCTGAAGGCGACGCTCGTCGTCGAGTGACGCCTAGCAATCGGGATGGAGACCGAAGGGTCCGCCGGCGTACCAGAAGCCGTCGAAGCCGAGATTCCAGCAGTTCAGGTCCTCGTCCGCGGCGAGCTTCGGGAACTCCTTGACCGCCTGCTCGTGCACGCGCTGCATGTAGCTGATCACCGCGGGCGTCACGCCCTGCTTGCGCAGATCCGCGTACTGCGCGTCGCTCAGGTGATAGATGGTCCCGCCGCGCTGGATCTTCCCGATGATCTTCTCGGGGGCGACGCCGTGCTTGCTCAGCATCACGATCTCCGTGACGGACACCTGCTCGCCCCAGCGCCTGCCGACGAGACTCGCGCAGCCGGAGTCCGCGAGCGCGAGTGTCGCCAGCGCGAGCAGCGCGAGTCCGGCGCGCGTCCGGCTCCATCCCCGATCCGACGCAGGCATGTTAGGTCTCCTCACTGGATCACCTGGTGGCCGCGCTCGCGCAGGCACTGGTCGAAGGCCTGCTTGAACTGGTCGGTGGTCTCGAAGCTCTCGTAGCCGCCGCCGCCGAACCCGCCCGCGGCCGCGCCGACGGCGGCGCCCATGCCCGGCACCCCGACGGCCGCGCCGATCGCCGCGCCCGCGGCGGCGCCGAGCAGGCCGCCGATCGCGGTGCCCTCGGCCGTCTGCTTCAGCGAGCTGCCCGAAGCGTGCATCGCGAGCTGACGGCACTGCGCCTCGTCCTGCGAGAGCCGCCAGGCGTTCGGATCGTTGTAGGTGTCCACCGTCGGAGTCCAGGTGTTCTGGTTGACGCAGCCCGCGAGCGCGAGCGCGCCGATCGCCACGACGAAGCGCGTTCTCACCGGTCGGCCTCCAAGGACGAGAGAGGCGCACGGAATACCGCGTCCGTGCAAGCGCCACAACCTGATAACGTCCCGACGACCTCAGGAGGGACTTCGATGAGTCGTGTGCGAAGCGTGGGAGCCCTGGTCGCGATCTGCCTGGCGAGCGCTGCGCTCGCGTGCGCGAACCGCAACGGATCGGCGCCGGACGAGACCGGGACGGAGTTCTCGTCGACGCCGGCAGCCGGCCCACAGGGCGCTGCGGCTGCGCCCGGCGCGCCGGCACCCAACCCCGATCCGTGGCCGCGCACCTTCGCGCTCGCGGACGCACAGGCCGTCGTCTATCAGCCGCAGGTCGAGAGCTGGCAGGGCAACTCGCTGAACTTCCGCTGCGCCGTCGGAGTCACCCCGAATGGCGCGAACGACAAGGTTTTTGGCGTGATCTGGGGCAGCGCGCAAACGCAGGTGAATCGCGAGGCGCGCATGGTCTCGCTCAGCAACGTGCTGCTCACGCGCAGCAACTTCCCGACCTTGCCCGACAAGGGCGCGGGGTATCTGTCGGAGCTCCAGCAGCAGGTTCCGCTCAGCGCGCAGCCGATCTCGCTCGACCGGCTCGAGGCCTCGCTCGCGGCCGCCGCTCCGCTCGCGCCGGCTGGCGTCGCCGTGAAGAACGACCCGCCGCAGATCTTCGTCAGCTACTCGCCGGCGATCCTGGTGCCGATCTCGGGCCAGCCGGTGCTGACGCCCGTCCCGAACAGCGACTTCCAGCGCGTCGTCAACACGCGCGCCGCGATCCTCTCTCCGCTCGGCAGCAACACCTGGTATCTGCACGTCTACGACGGCTGGCTCCAGGCGAGCGCGATCACGGGCCCGTACGCGATCGCGACCAATCCGCCCATGGTGATCCAGGAGGTGGCCAACACGCTCGCGCAGCAGGGTCACGTCGACATGCTGGACGGCGGCAACGTGCAGCCGAAGCCGTCGCTCGCGAACGGCGCCCCGGCGATCTTCGTCAGCACGAGACCGTCCGAGCTGATCGTCTTCAAGGGACAGCCGAATCTCCAGCCCGTCGGCACGACCAGCCTGCTCTGGGCCACCAACACGACGGCCGACGTGCTCGTCGACTCGACCAACAACGCCTACTACGTGCTGGCGTCGGGGCGCTGGTTCACGGCGCCGTCGCTGAACGGGCCCTGGAGCTACGTGCCGAGCCAGAGTCTGCCGGCCGACTTCAAGAACATCCCACCCGGCTCGCCCGCGGGCCTCGTGCTCGCGTCGGTCGCCGGCACGCCGCAGGCGCGCGAGGCGCGCATCGAGAACTCGATCCCGCAGACCGCGTCGGTGTCGCTGGTGAACGGCCCGCAGTTCACGCCCTTCTACGACGGACCGCCGCAGCTCGCGCCGATCGTCGGGACGCCGCTGCAATATGTCGTCAACTCGCCGACGCCCGTGATCCGCGTCGACGCGAACACCTGGTACGCGCTCCAGACGGGTGTGTGGTTCACCGCGACGTCGCCGCAGGGTCCGTGGATGATCGCGACGTCCGTGCCGGCGGTGATCTACACGATCCCGCCGAGCTCGCCGCTCCACTATGTCACCTACGCGCAGATCTACGGCACGGCACCCGGCGTGGTCTACGAGGGCTACACGCCGGGGTACCTCGGCACGGTCGTCGAGCCGGACGGCGTCGTCGTCTACGGCACGGGCTACGCGTACGACCCGTGGATCGGCACGGTCTACTACCCGCCGCCGCCGACCTACGACGTGATGGCGCAGCCCGTCTACAACCCGGCGGTCGGCTGGAGCTACGGCTTCGCGCTCGGCATGACGACCGCCGCGATGATGGATTCCTGGGGAGAGCCCGCCTACTACACGTCCTACTACCACGGCTATCCGTGCTGCGGCTCGGCCTCCGCCAACGTCTACGGGCACTGGGGCAACACCGTCGAGACGGGGACGCGCACCTATTCGTCGAACTCGCAGGGCTGGTACAACGAGAAGCAGACCGGCAGCTACGACAACACCCGCACGGGCACGACCGGCACCTACTCGGCGAACCGCGGGGTGAACCCGTACACCGGGCAGGCGCAGCGCGGATACGATCGGTCCTACGACACGGCCGGCGGTACCACCGGAAGCGTGAACCGCGAGGAGACCTACAACGCGCAGACCGGCAAGACGGAGTACAACTCGAACATGTCGACGCAAACAGCCGGCGGCAGCTCGGTCGACCGCAGCGTCAGCGCGTCGGAGGGCGCGAACGGCGGCTATTCCGTGAACCGCCAGACGACGGTCGACAACGCGCGCACGGGCCAGACGAACACCTACAGCTCGGGCTCGAGCCTCGGATCGAACGGCAACGACCGCTACGCGGGCGCGGACGGCAACGTCTACCACAACGACGGCAGCGGCTGGACCAACTCGCAGGGCCAGTCGCTCTCCTCGCAGGACTCGTCGTGGGCCGACCGCGAGCAGCAGGCGCGCAGCGACGGCGACAGCCGCTCCGCCGCGGCGAGCAACAGCTTCGGGGGCGGCGGCGGGTTCGGCGGCGGCGAAGGCGGAGGCGATCGCTTCGGCGGCGGTGGAGGCGGTGGCGGCTTCGGCGGAGGCGGTGGCTTCGGAGGCGGCGGTGGATTCGGGGGCGGAGGCGGCGGCGGCTGGGGCGATCACTTCGGCGGCGGCGGCTTCGGAGGGCGCTTCGGTGGCGGCGGCGGCTTCGGCGGCGGCGGCCGGCGCTAGGCTCGACACGTCGTGGTGGCGTCGCGAAGGAGATGCGGATGCGGTGGTGGCTCGGCGCGGGGATGTCGATCGCACTTCTCGTCGGCAACGCGGCATCCGCCGCGGTGACGCAGGGCCAGCAGGACGACTTCGACGGCGTCACCGACGCATGGGCGCAGGGCACGCCTGCGATGGGCGGTCCGGACGGCGCGAGCGACGGCTTCCTGATGCTCCACGCGGACGGCGTCTCGCAGAACGGAAAGATCGTGACGTACAACCAGCTCCAGTGGGCGGGCAACTACACCGCGGCCGGCGTCGAGGCGATCGGCATGTTCGTCCGCAACCTAGGCGACACCGATCTGAGTCTCCGCGTCGCGCTCGGGACGACCTCGGCTCCGTCGGCGGGCGGCACCTGGTTCGCATCGACCGATCCCGTCTCGCTGCCGGCGGGGGGCGACTGGCAGCTCGTCGTCTTCCCGCTCGGGAGCAACGATCTCACGCGCACGCAGGGAACCGCGAGCTACGCGACCGTGCTCGGCGGCGTGGTCACGCTCCGCATCCTGCACTCGGCCGTGCCGTCGGCCTTCGGCGACAACATCGTGGCGACGCTCGGCGTCGACCGCGTGCTCGCGCTGCCCGAGCCGGGCGCGATCTCGCTCGCCGCGAGCGGCGTCGTCGCGCTCGCGATCTGTGCGAGGCTGCGAGCGCGCCGGCAGCGCGCGGGCTGAGCTCAGCACTGCGACGACGGGTCGACGCGGATTCCACCGCGGTGCGCGCGCTCCGGCGGCTCGATGCCCGCCAGACTCCGCACCTTCGCGAGCGGCTCCGCGAGGAGATCCTCCCAGGGCAGTGCGCCGAGGCATCCCGCGTGCCGGCCGCGTCGCCAGGCGCGCAGCAGGTAGAGCCACCAGCCGCGCCCGCCGTCGCTGCGCCACGCCGCACCGAGCATCAGGAAGCCGATGCCGAGTCCGCCGGATTGCCCGAACGTGAACCAGAGCAGAGCCGTCTCGCCGTGCCCGTCCGCGCCGTAGCCCGTCAGCACGTGCCAGAGGTCGTGGGAGAGCGACGCGCGCTCGGCGAACCAGCGCTCGGCCTCGCCTTCCGTTCGCATCTCCCCCGCATAGCCGCGATCGAGCATCACGAGCTTCGACGGATCGAGGCCGAAGCGATCGAGGTGCGCGAGGTAGGCGCGTCCGAGGCTTCCCTCGGGCAGCGCCGCGAGCGCGTCGCGGTCGCAGAGGCGCGGCAGCAGCGCGGGCCGCTCGAGAAAGAGCCGCCTTCCCTCCGGATGCGCGAGCATTCTCGCGAGACCGCGCTCCATCTGGTCCGGCTCGAGCGCCGCGATCACCTCGAAGGCGTTCTCGGTCGCGTCGGGATCGTCGAGCAAGGTGCGGAGCGCGCGCCACGCGCGGCTCCACTGCGGACGCGCGCGGCGACGCCGCCTTGCGTAGGTCGGAAGCGTCTCGACGGGAGTCGCCGTCATGGGTGTCTCCTCCTTCTGCGGCCGGGGGCGCCAGTCGGGCGCGCCGGCCCCTTGGCGATGGCTTCGGGCAGGAGCTGCG